>NZ_JBQUYO010000006.1:0-95982 GCF_056314325.1 Acidovorax sp. DMC1
GGACAGTTTGACGCGGACGGGAAGATGGATGGGATCATCACGGACCCGGGGGCGCCGGGGCACATGGCGCTGTCGGTAGTGGGAATGGCGCCGGATATGCCTCACGGGTTCTGGTTCTGACCGGTCTGCAGCCACAACGTTTTGAATGATGAATACCAGACGGTCAGTGGCTGCGCTCCCTCCATCGCGTAGCAGTTTGCCCGAGGGCAGGCCAGAGCACCTTGCTGAAATCGCTGAGGAGGCTGCCAGCCACCGAGCTTGGAGAGACTGGGATGAACTCAGAGGGGCGACAAAATTGCTCTCAATTTTGTAGCTAATGGCGCTTATTGAAAAAGCGGCAAGAGCCAATTTCGCTCCTACATCACATTGGTTTTTTCTTCTCTCCAAGAAGTCGCGCCCGTTAGATACTGTGATTAAAATCAGTATTCAACCAGCCCCACCTCTCTATGACGGAGCTGACCTCCCCCACTTCGGACTTACCACGCTCCGCTCCGATCACCCGCTTTCACCGTACGCGCCTGATGCAGATCTGGCGCTCGGCGGGGTGGCCATGCCAGGATGGGTTGGAGATTGACCTGCTGGCAGCGGGCCTCATCAGTCTGCACATTGCGCCGGATGGTTGTGAAACCTTGCGCCTCACCGACGAAGGCATCCGTACCCTGGCGCAGGCCCGCCAGCGCAGCGTGCGGGCGCTGAGCCTGCACGACAGGCTGGGGCAAAAATTTGCGACGCAGTTGCAGGCCTCGGGCCGCATTGTGTGGACAGAGCTTTCATTGCGCGCGGTGATCGACAGCGTGCCGGTGGGGGATGGGGTGCCGCCTGCGGCCACAGCTGGTGCGCCCGCCAACACCACACCCGCGATGGCTCCGCTGTGGGCCGAGGATGACCACGCCCCCGCAGCCCGCGCCGCCGCCAACGTGTGGCGCATGGCACGGCCCGATCTTTTTTCTGTGCGCAACACCTCCGTGCCCGCCTACCTGCAGCCCATGGTGCATGAGGTGAAGGCGAGCCGGGCCGACCTGCTGTCGGACCTGCGGCACGACGCCAAGCGGCAGGCCTACCAGTGGCTGTGCGAGGAGTGTTACTACGTCTTTCCGGCCGGCATTGCCGAACCTGATGAGATCCCCGAGCACTTCGGCATCTGGGTGCTGCACGGCAGCGTGGAAGACGGACGCTTTGAGCTACTGCGCCCTGCCAGGCACAACCGCTGCACCTTGCCCTTTTCGGTGTGGATGGCGTTGTGCAAGGCCACACCGCTGCGCAGTGAGGAAGACCCGGCCCAGGCGCATTTGGGTGAAGCGTCCGCTCCCGCCATCGACAGCCCCCACTCCGCGCCATGACCTACACCGTGGCGGTGCGCGAGCTGTGCGAGTTCACCGCCAAGCAGGGCGACCTGGACCTGCGCTTTACGCCCGCGCCCACCGCGCTGGAGGGCATCGCAGGCCATGCTGTGGCTGCATCGCGCCGAGGCGCGGGCTACCGCGCTGAAGTTTCGCTGAGTGGCAGCTACCAGAGCCTGCGTGTGCGCGGCCGGGCCGATGGCTATGACCCAGCGCAGCAGCGCATCGACGAAGTCAAGACCTTCAAGGGACGGCTGGACCGCCAGCCTGCATCACACCGCCACTTGCACTGGGCGCAGGCCAAGGTGTATGGCTGGCTGCTGTGTGAGCAAGAGCAACTGGAGCAGATCGACGTGGCCTTGGTGTACCTGGACGTGGGCACGCAGCAGGAGACGGTGTTTACCGAGCGCTGCAGCGCCGATGACCTACGCCAGCACTTCGAGACGCAGTGCCAGCGCTTCATTGCCTGGGCCGAACAGCAGGTGGACCACCGTGCCGCGCGCGATACGGCTCTGAATGCGCTGGCGTTTCCGTTTGGTGGCTTTCGCACGGGCCAGCGCCCGCTGGCCGAGGCCGTGTACAAGGCCGCAGTGGCGGGCCGCTGCCTGTTGGCCCAAGCGCCCACGGGTATTGGCAAGACCATGGGCACGCTGTTCCCACTGCTCAAGGCCGCACCTGCGCAGCGCATCGACAAGGTGTTCTTCCTGGCCGCCAAAACGTCGGGGCGGCAGATGGCACTGGATGCGCTGGCGCGCCTGGCCGACAGCGCACAGGCGCTGCCCCTGCGTGTGCTAGAGCTGGTGGCGCGCGACAAGGCGTGCGAACACCCCAACAAGGCCTGCCACGGCGAATCCTGCCCGCTGGCCCGGGGCTTTTACGACCGGCTGCCTGCCGCCCGCGCTGCCGCCGTGGCCCCCGCCAGTGCAGGCAACCCCGCGCCCGTCCTGCAACGAGCCCGTGTGCGCGACGTAGCCCTGCAGCATGACGTCTGCCCCTACTACCTGAGCCAGGAACTGGCCCGCTGGGCCGATGTGGTGGTGGGTGACTACAACTATTACTTTGACCTGGGCGGGCTGCTGCACGGCCTGGCCCAGGCCAACCAGTGGCGCACGGCGCTGCTGGTGGACGAGGCCCACAACCTGGTGGAGCGCGGCCGCAAGATGTTCACCGCCGAGCTGCACCCCGCCGCCTTGGCCCAGGCCCGCAGCAGCCCCACCGCTGCGCAGCACGCGCCGGTGAAGAAGGCGCTGAACAAGGTGCTCCGCGCCTGGGTGGCGCTGAACAAGGCGCACCCAGCCCGGTACACGGTGCTCGAAACCTTCCCCGACAAGCTGCTGGCCGCGCTGCAGCAGTGCACCACCACCCTCACCGAACACTTCACAGACCACCCCACGGAGCCGGATAGCGCGCTGCAAACCTTCTATTTCGACGCCCTGCACCTGCAGCGCATGGCCGACCTGCTGGATGCGCATTCGATGGTGGACATCACCCAGGCCACCCACCGCCACGCCCCCAAGCCCGGCGATTCCGTGGTCTGCATCCGCAACGTGGTGCCCGCACCCTTTCTGCAACCGCGCCTCGCTGCGGCACACACCAGCACCTTGTTCTCGGCCACGCTGCAGCCTGCGCGCTACTACGCCGACCTGCTGGGCCTGCCCGACGATCATGTGTGGGTGGACGTGGAATCGCCCTTTGCCGCGCACCAGCTGCAGGTGCAGGTGGCGCGCCACATTTCCACGCGCTACCCGCACCGCGCGGCGTCCCTCGCGCCCATCGCGGCGCTGATGGCGCAGCAGTTTCGCGAGCGGCCCGGCAACTACCTGGCGTTTTTCAGCAGCTATGACTACCTGCAGCAGGCTGCCGCACTGTTTGCGCAGCAGCACCCCGAGGTGCCGCACTGGTGCCAGTCGCGCCGCATGCTGGAGGGCGAGCAGCGCGATTTTCTGGCGCGCTTTACCGACAGCAGCCAGGGCATTGCCTTTGCGGTGCTGGGCGGCGCGTTTGCCGAGGGCATCGACCTGCCAGGCAAGCGGTTGATTGGCGCCTTTCTGGCCACGCTGGGCCTGCCGCAGGTCAACCCCGTCAACGAGCAGATCCGCGAGCGCATGCAGGCGCTGTTTGGCGCGGGCTACGACTACACCTACCTCTACCCCGGCCTGCAAAAGGTGGTGCAGGCCGCAGGCCGCGTGATCCGCACGCCCAGCGACGAGGGCGTGGTGCACCTGATGGACGACCGGTTTGCGCAGGCCCAGGTGCGTGCGCTGCTGCCTGCATGGTGGCAGGTGGACTGAGAGGCTAAGAGGCTGAGAGTCTTTTGCCTATGCCCGCCTTGCACGCCACAACACCGCTGCTCGTCGTTGCAAATGCGCGCCATAGCCCGAGCTATGGCTGTGCTTTGCGCCTCGATCAGCGGTGTTATGGCGCACCTTTCGGGCACTGGCAAAAAACTCTCAGCCTCTGAGCCAAAAAAAGGCCGGTCACCCAGTGGGGACCGGCCTTGCAAAGGCCGCCATGGCGGCACACAGAGAGTCAATCGTCAGGAGGCAACGGGCTCCGCCACCGCCAGTTCCTTCGCCTTGCCACGCTGGCGGAAGAACGACACCGTCTGCCACAGGATGAACGCAGCGATCAGGCTGATCAGCGTGCCGCTGATGGGGCGGTTGATGAACACTTCAAAGCTGCCGCGCGACAGCAGCATGGAGCGGCGGAAGTTCTCTTCGAGCATGGGGCCCAGGATGAAGCCCAGCATCAGCGGTGAAGGGTCCATCTCCAGCCGCATGAACAGATAGCCCAGCGCACCAAACGCCACCGTGATGAACACGTCGTCCAGGTTGTTGTTGATGCTGTAGGTGCCGATGCAGCAGAAGAACAGGATGGCCGGGAACAACACGTTGTACGGAATCTTGAACACTGACAGCCAGTAGCGCACCAGCGGCACGTTCAGCACCAGCAGGAAGCAGTTGCCGATCCACATGCTGGCTACCAGGCCCCAGAACAGTTCGGGGTGGCCGGCAATCATGTTGGGGCCAGGCTGGATGCCCTTGATGATGAACGCGGCCATCATCAGCGCCATCACGGCGTTCTCGGGGATACCGATGCTCATCAGCGGGATGAAGCTGGTGCGTGCAGCCGCTTCGTCAGCCGCAGCCTGGCCGGCCACGCCTTCGATGCAGCCGGTGCCGATTTCATCGCGGTATTTGCTGACCTTCTTGTCCAGCGCATAGGCAGCAAACTGGGCAATCACAGGGCCGCCACCGGGCAGGATGCCCAGGATGGAGCCCACCACGCTGCCACGCAGCGCGCTGGGGATGATGCGCTTGAACTCGGGCCAGGTGGGCATGAGCTTGATCTTGCCGTTGAAGGGCGAGCGCTCTTCGCGCGAGTCGAGGTTCTTGGCGATTTCGGCAATGCCGAAGCAGCCCAGCGCAATGCTCACAATGCCCACGCCGTCGGCCAGGAAGGGAGCGTCCCACGTGAAGCGGGCCAGGCCACTGTTCACGTCGGTGCCGATAGAGCCCAGCAGCACACCCACCATGCACATGGCCAGGCCATTGAGCAGGCTGCCCGTGGTCACAAAGCTCACGCATACAAAGCCCACCAGCATCAGCGCGCAGTAGTCGGCAGGGCCAAACAAGAAGGCCACCTCGCCCAGGCTGGGCGCCAGGAACGCCAGCACCACGATGGCTACCGTGCCCCCGATGAAGCTGGAGAAGCCGGCGGTGAACAGGGCCAGCCCCGTTTTCCCTTTCAACGTCATCGCATACCCGTCGATACACGCCACGATACTGCTGGCGTGCGGGATCTTCATGGTGATGGCGCTCACGCTGTCACCGTATTGCGCACCGTAGTAGATACCGGCCAGCATGATGAGCGCGCCGGTGGTGTCGATGGAGTAGGTCAGCGGCAGCAGCAGGCTGATGGTGGCCAGCGGGCCCAGGCCCGGCAGCAGGCCCACCAGGGTACCCACGGTGCAGCCCAGGGCGCAGAACATCAGGTTCTGCAGCGTCAGTGCGTGGCTGAAGCCAAACGCAAGGTTGTTCAAAACTTCCATGGCGGTGACCTCAGTACAGCGGCAGGCTCACGCCCAGCAGCTTTTGGAATGCAAACGCAATGCCGACCAGCACCGCAGCGATCTTCAGGTTGCGCTTCCACGAGTACGACGTACCCGCAAAGCCCGAGCAGAACACCAGAAACACGATGCCGGCGATCATGTTCACAAAGTGCGACAGTGCCGCAAAGCCGCACAAGCTGCCCAGGATGATGACGATGTTGCGCACCTGAAAGTCCATGGGCACAGGCGCCACCAGGCGCGCGCGCACCACGGTGATGACCCCGATCACAAACAGCATGCAGCTGACGATGAACGGGAACATGCCCGGCCCGGCGCGGCCGAGCGTCCCCAGCGAATAGCTCAGGGACGGCAGGCCGAAGCCCAGCGCCAGAGCCATGAGGGCGAAGCCTCTGAGTAGATTGCGGTTGATCATGAAAAGGTTGTCTCCTGATAGGCTTGACGACCCCATCCGGCGGTGCAAATGGCGCGCAGGGCTGGGGTATGCTGACGGGCAGACTATCCCCATCGAACCTGATCGCAGGCTGATCTTGGCCATGCGTAATTTCACGTAGAACCCCGACCTCCATGCGCCTCCTCCTGGTGGAAGACGACCCGGTGCTCAGCCGCACCATGGCCCAAGGCCTCGAAAACGCGGGCCACCGTGTCGAGCTGGCCCATACCGTCGAAGAAGCCCAGCACTGGTGGGCCGTACAGGCTTTCGACGCCGTGCTGCTGGACCTGAACCTGCCGCATGCCGCCCACGCACGCAGCGGCCTGGGCAGCGGCCTGACAGCCCTGCGCGCCGCCCGTGCGCGCGGCGACCGCACCCCGGTGCTGGTGCTCAGCGCCCGCGACAGCACCGAGGAGCGCATCGCCGGGCTGGACGCTGGCGCCGACGACTACCTGGGCAAGCCCTACGAACTCAAAGAGGTGGAAGCCCGCCTGCGCGCTCTGCTGCGACGCGCGAGTGGCACCGCCGACATCGTCACCGTGGGCCAACTGGTGCTGGACCGCCAGGCGCGCCGCGTCAGCGTGGCCGGGCAGCCGCTGGAGCTGCCCGCGCGCGAGTTTGACCTGCTGTGGGAGTTGATGACCCCACCCGGCCGCGTACTGAGCAAGGGCGACCTGTCCTCGCGCCTGTCGGACGGCGGCGAGGTAGTGGGCGAGAACGCGCTGGAGGCGTCGTTCTCCCGCCTGCGGCGCAAGATTGCCGGCAGCGGCGCGGCCATCCGCACGCTGCGCGGGCTGGGCTACGTGCTAGAGGATGACGTTGGCCAGCCCTGAACCCGGCACCGCACCGCTGCACCCGCAGCCGCCCGACCTGCGCCAGCGCATAGGCCGGCGCGTGCTGCTGTCGCTGGTGCTGATCTGGGGGCTGGGCAGCACCGTGGTGCTGGGCGTGGGCAACCACTTTGTGGCCGAGGCGTTTGACCGCGCCTTGCTGGACGACGCCCACGCACTGGCGGCCCATGTGCGCGGCGGCCAGGCGGCTGACCCACCAGGCACCCCGCTGCAGCTCGACCTGACCCCGCGCGAGGTGGGCCTGCTGCGTTTTGACCAGAGCGAAACCGTGTGGTTTGCGGTGTATGCCGCCGACGGCAGTTTCATCGCTGGCGACTCGCACCTGGCGCCGGGCGTGGTGGCGGCGGGCAGCAGCCACGCGTTTTCGCACCTCTCGCAAGACGGGCGCGAGATGCGGCGCGCCACCTTGCAGATTGCAGGGCCACCATCGTTCGCCGTCGTCATCGCGCAGACCACGGCCGAGCGTACGCAGCTGCTGCGCAGGCTGCTGGTGTACTCGGGCCTCGCCCAGCTGTGGCTGCTGGTGGTGCTGGGGTCGTGGCTGCTGCGTGGCATCGAGCGCGACCTGCACCCGCTGGGGGCGCTGCAAGACGCCATGGACCAGCGCGACGCCGCCGACCTGCAACCCCTGCCGCCAGCGCTGACGCAGCAGGCCAGCACCAGCGACGTGCAACGCCTGGGTGTGGCCCTGGACGGCTTGCTGGCACGCGTGCAGCAAAGCCTGCATGCGCAGCGCGAGTTTGCGGGCAATGTGGCGCATGAGCTGCGCACGCCGCTCGCTGGCATCCGCGCCCAGGCCGCCCACGCGCTGGCGCACAACGACCCTGCCGTGTGGCGCAGCGAAATCGAAGGCATCGCCCAGGCCGAACAGCGCGCCAGCCGCACCGTGGACCAGTTGCTGGCCCTGGCCCGCGCGGCCGAGGGCGGCATTGCACTGACCTTGCAGCCCTTGGCCCTGCATGCCCTGGTGCGCGACGTGCTGCTGCGCTACCTGCCCCGCGCCGATGCGCTGGGGGTGGACCTGGGCGCCGAGGGCCTGGACCAGGCCGTGGTGGTGCGGGGCAATATCGCGCTGGTGGAAGGCATCCTGAACAACCTGCTGGACAACGCGCTGCGCTACGGGCGCGGCACGCCGCCCCACATCACCGTGGCGCTGCACACCGAGCCAGGCTTTGGCGTACTGCGCGTGACCGACAACGGCCCCGGCGTGGACGCAGCGCTGGCGCAGCAGCTGCAACAGCGCTGGGCGCAGGGTGACCAGGGCCAGCGCCTGGGCCAGGGCGCGGGGCTGGGCCTGGCCATCGTGGCGAGGTACGTGCAGTTGATGGAAGGACGGCTGGAGCTGGCGGCCGCCAGCGACACGGGGGACGGGTCAGGCCTTGCGGCCAGCGTGTGGCTGCCGCTGGCGCCCAGCGCGTCGGCCCCCTCCAGCGCGCCCCCCACATCTCCATGACGAGCCCGACCGACTCAGCGCTGACCGAGGCCGAGCAAGCGGCCTTTCTGCAGTCCATCGCCCGCGTGCGCAGCGCGGCCGGGCGGGCCCTGCGGGCAGCGCAGGCCAATACCGTGCAGGGTGCCACCGGCCAGGCCCCCGAGGTCGCCGAGGCCACCGAACCCGCCGCCCAGGCTGCCGTCGATTTCATTGCACAACTGCACCAGGGCCTGGACACCGTGGCCAAACAGGCCCGCGCCAAAGGCCCCAAGCCAGCGTGCCAGGCAGGCTGCGCCCACTGCTGCCACCTGCGCGTGGAAGCGACCGACCCCGAGGTGCTGCACATTGCCCAGCACCTGCAGACGCTGCCCAGCGCAGACCAGGCCGCAACCCTGCTGCGTCTGCAGCAGCATGTGGCGGCGGCAAGCGTGGGCACCACGCGCCAGCCCTGCAGCTTTCTCGTCCATGACCGGTGCGCCATTTACAGCGTGCGCCCCGCCTCCTGCCGCAAGGCGCATTCCTTGTCGGCTGCGCACTGTGCAGAGCAGTCGCCCACCATCCCGCAGAACCTGCGCCTGCTGGTGGACGCCGAAGCACTGATGACGGGCACCGCCCTGGCCTACCGCGACCAGCCCCTGCCCGCCAGCGCCCACGAACTCAACGCCGCCGTGCTGGCAGCGCTGGATGGCACAGCGTCGCCCCCAGCTGGCGCCCTGCTGCGCTGGTACCGGGGTGATGACGGCGCGCTGGCCCTGCGCGGCACGCCGCCGTAAAAGCCTGTGCGCCTTGATTTCCGTCAAGACCCGCCGCAGCCAGCCGCCCACAATGCAGCCAGCCCGCAGCAGACTGGTCGTGCGGCCAAACTGCGCAACGAACCACCGCCTTACGCCCGATGACCCAGCCCCCAATCCGCTCCCGCGCCCTCCTCCAGCTGGCAGCCGCTGCCGCAGTGGTGGCGGGCCTCGCAGGCTGCAGCAAGCCCGAAGCCACCGGCCCCGCCACCACCAGCTTCGATGCCATCACCACCGCATGCACCCAGTTCCTGGCCGCACGGCAACCCCATGTACTGCCCGGCGCAGCGGGCGACTGGACCCTGACCGGTTACAGCCCCGCGCTGGTCCAGCCCGATGTCACACGCACCGAATCCACCGTGACGCCTTATGTGGGCAAGCTCGTCATCAAGGACAACGAGGCGCAGGCCCACGCACCGACGCAAGCCGCTGCCCAGGCCATCACCCTCACCCCCGCGCACCTGCTGTCCAACCGCACGCACACCTTCATCTACAGCTTTGACGGCACCCAATGGCGCTGGCAAAACGGCCAGCGGCTGACGAAGATACCGGGGCAGAACGACCGGCTGGAGGCCGTGACGCTGGCGGATGTCTCAGCAGCAGGGCCCAGGGGGTTTGCGGGGTGCCTGCCGCGCTGAGTCGCATCAAAATGCTCTCTTTTCGATAGCTGCCAGGGCATGATTCACTAGCGCTTGAGGCTGTTTTCGCTCATATTCCGCTTCAACACAGCCCAAAGCCGCCTCATGCAACCCGGTGCAGCCCGGTGCAGCCTGGCGTCGTACGCCAGCCCTGAGGGTCGCCGCGTAGCCAAGCCAACCACACCGCTCATTCCAGGTCGGCATTCAGCCGAGCGATCAAGCCCTGCGCATCCACGGAGATGTCCAGGTTGCCGATCTCATGACCAATTCCCCCGTGAAGTCCACCCGCACCCTCGCGCGCTGCGGCCTGATGCGTTGCATCGACAGGAACCGGGTCACCGTCTGGTAGCCAACGAAGTACTGTTCTACATAGCGGCGTATTCCGGCATGACCATCAAAAAGTTGGCCCGTGGAGGGGTCGTCGATCACGGCGTCATGCGCAAAAATGCCGAGCACCTGCTCCACCGCAAACGCATTGGTGGCGGCGATCAACGCATCGGCCACGCGCCGCAGGTGTTCGTGCGTGGGGTCCATCGCGCCAAACCGCAGGCCTGCTGCATCGCCCCTGCTGGCTGGCGCGCTGTCGCTTTCTGCCAAAGTCTGACGCGGCTTGCTCATGGCAGCACGCTCACCACCACCTTGCCACGGGCGCGGCCCTCGGCGACCAGGGCGTGGGCGGCTTCCGCCGTATCCAGCGCGAAGCTGGTCGGGTCGAGCAACGGCACAAGCTGCCCCGCTTCCGCAAGGGTGGTGGCCTGCTCCATGATCTCGCCATGGTGTTCGCGAAACTCTCCCGTGAGGATGGGAAGCAGTGTGAAAACGCCCGAGAAGGTCGCGCCCCGGAACGACAGGGGCGCCAGCTTGTGGGTGCCCCAGCCCAGCGACGTCACCACATGGCCCGAGTAGCGGCGGACGGCCACAAACGACGCATCCAGCACCGGCCCACCCACGGTGTCGTAAACAATATCAAAGCCCTGGCCGTCGGTGAAAGCGTTGACATACGCCTCGACCGAGGTCATTTCATAGTCGATGGGCGTCGCGCCCAGAGACCGGATGTAACCGGCCTGCGCCGCCGTGCCCGTGGCGAACACCTCGGCACCCCGGGCGCGGGCCAGCTGCACGGCCACATGGCCCACGCCACCGGCGCCGCCGTGCACCAGCACCTTGTGCCCGCTGCGCACGTTGGCGCGGTCCACCAGGCCCTCCCAGGCGGTGATGAAGACCAGCGGCAAGGCCGCTGCCTGGCGCATGGTCAGCCGGCCTGGCTTGTGCGCCAGCAGCCGGGCATCCACCGCAGCGTATTGCGCCAGGCTGCCTTGCAGCCCGCCGATGCCACCGGTAAAGCCATACACCGCATCCCCCACCTTGAAGCCAGAAACGCCCTGCCCCACCTCCTCCACCACGCCGGCGAGGTCCATGCCCAAAACGGCGGGCAGTGGTTGCTGGGCGTGCTCGGCGGCGCCGGCGCGGATCTTGGTGTCCAGCGGGTTCACGCCGCTGGCGTGGATGCGGACAAGCACCTGGCCCGCAGCGGCCTGCGGCCGGGGCAGCCAGGTAGAGGTCAATGCGCCGTTGGGGGCTGCGAGCACCAGGGCCTGCATGGTGGGGGCGGTAGGGGTGGACATGGCGTTTTCCTTCGTGGGGTTGAACAGTGCCGCCAGTTTTCACTTTTCTCTTTTGAATGAAAAGCCACAAGATTGAAACCTCTCCATTCACTTTTGTATGATGCAGCCGATGAACTGGGATGACGTACAGGTGTTCTTGGCCATTGCCCGGCACGGCACGCTGGGTGCCGCAGGCCGCGCCCTCCAACAAAGCCAGCCCACCATGGGCCGCAGGCTGAAGGCGCTGGAGCATTCTTTGGACCACACCCTGTTCCAGCGGACCTCCGAGGGCTTTGTCTTGACCGACGAGGGCGCCGCCGTGCTGCGCCACGCCGAGGGCATGGAGGCGCAGGCGCTGTCGTTCTCCCGCCAGCTGGATGGCGCGGACCAGCAGCTGGAAGGCGCGCTGCGGGTATCGACCTCTGACTGGTTTGGCCTGCATGTGCTGGCGCCGCTGTGCGCAGCGTTCACCCACCACCACCCCCGCGTCAGCATCGAACTCCTGACCGATGCACGCCTCTTCAGCCTGGCGCGCCGCGAGGCGGATC
Source organism: Acidovorax sp. DMC1 (assembly GCF_056314325.1). Taxonomy (NCBI): domain Bacteria; kingdom Pseudomonadati; phylum Pseudomonadota; class Betaproteobacteria; order Burkholderiales; family Comamonadaceae; genus Acidovorax; species Acidovorax sp. DMC1. The sequence goes on from NZ_JBQUYO010000006.1 coordinate 11,707, forward strand.
TGGTGGCACGCATTGTTCCTTTTGACGAGCCCGATGTCATACAGCGCAGGCTGATGCATGTGCCCTACGCGCTGTACATGCAGCGCGGCGCGGACATGCCCACAGACGGTGCGGACGTTCGCCTCGTCACCATGGACCTGGGCTTCAGCGAGATGCCGGACGCGGCCTGGCTGCGCGAGGCCTTTCCATCGGCGCGCATCGCTTTCCGCAGTAACAACCGGCACGTGCAGGCCGTTGCCTGCGCATCCGGAGCGGGCCTGGCCGTGCTGCCCTGCCCCTTGGGGGATTCACACCCTGGCCTGCAAAGGCTGGAAAGTACCCCGGCCCCACCAGGGCGCGACGTGTGGCTGGGTTACCACCAGGACCTGCGCAGGGTGCCGCGACTGCGCGCGCTGGTGGAGATGCTGATGCAAGCGCTGAGCCCTGCCCAGAGCGATGCCGGCGACCAGGGCGGCTGACACAGCGCTGGTCGCGCCGCCGCAGCGTTTGGCTGACTGTCGTTAGTGACGCAGCCCGCCCCCAACGGCCAGCACATGCGTGATGAAGCTTTGACTCGGGTGGGTCTGGTGCGCCAGCACCTCCGCCTTGGCGAGGACGCCCAGGGGCCCCACCGCCTGCGAGTTCCACGGCAACACCGCCAGCTCCCCGCGTTGAACCAGCGGCCGCACCAGACTTGCGGGCGCGCAAGCCAGCATGTCGCTGTCGGCCAGCATGGCGTACATGATCTCCGTGGAGCGGCTCGACACGCGGCACAGCTCGGGCACGCCACCCAGTTCATCGAAGAGGCTCTCCACCTGCTGGGGGCCCAGCCCGGTCAGGGGTGGGGCCAGCCAGCGCTGCGCCAGCAGCTCTGCGGCCGTGACGGTGGACTGCCGGGTCAGAGGGTGCTGGGGGCGGCACACCACCACAAACCCGTCCTGCAGCGCCGCACGAAACCCAAACCCTTGCGGCAGCGGGGTCGGCTCCCGGCAGATGGCCAGGTCCAGCGTGCCTTCCTGAATGCTCTCCAGCAAATTGTCGATCGTGACCTCGTGCACATCGATGGCGGCATCGGGATGCGCGGCGACGTAGGTCGGGATGGCCGCCGTGAGCAGGCCGTTGATGCCCGCCGCGATGCTGCCGATGCGGATCAGTGCGGACGCAGCGCCCTGCTGCATCAGCGCGGCATTGCCTGCTGCCGCCTGCAGAGGGACCAGTGATGCGCGCAACAGCGGTAGCACCGCCTCTCCCAGGCGAGTCAAGCGCATGCCCTTGGAATGCCGCTCGAACAGCGGCCCGCCCAGGGAGCTTTCCAGTTCGACCAGCGCATGGGTCGCGGCGGGCTGGCTCAGGCCGATGGAGGAAGCCGCCCGGTGCAGGCTTTGCAGGTCGGCAATCGCAATGGCCAGCTGCAGGTGCTTGAGGCGCACTCGACCGAGGATGCGGTTGAACAGGACGGAAGGCGTCAAATCTGGCATGGGCTATTCAGAAATTGAATTCACTTGAAAAACAAGCATTGGCCTTGCAGCGCCTGCTGTGGAAATATTCAGAAGCTGGCACGGACAAAGTCGGCGCCAAGCACATTCAATTAACGAATCTTATTCCCGCACCAGCCCGCCGCCGGCTGCGCGGGATGCCAGGAGACAAACCACCATGCCATCACCTCAGCGCCAGCCCCTGCGCACCAGCACCTTGCGCCCCACCCGCGTCCTGCTCGCTCCGGTCGTGAGTGCCATCCTGACCATGGGCCACGCACAAGCTGCAGACACCCTGGACACCGCCTGCAAGACCACGGCCGAATGCCAGGCGCAGGTCGCCAAGATCCAGGGCACGGTCAAGGGCGATGCCACCAGCGCGTTGTCCAAGTCGCAGGACACCTTCTACTGGTTTGGCCGCATCAACATGGCATCGACCGTGGTCAACGTGGAGCAAGGCATCATCCCCAAAGCCCAGGCAGGCCGCATTGCGCGTGGCGTGGAACTGTCGATCACGCAGGCGACGGCCCCGGGCGGCAAGCGCCCCACCGATGTGCTGCAGGTCGAAAAAATCATCACCGACGCCGTGGGCCCCGAGGCCACGCTGATCCACACCGGGCGCAGCCGCCAGGACATCCACTCCACCCTGAACGCTGCGCAGTTGCGCCTGGAGATACTGGACTTTGCCGATGCCCTGGACCAGGTGCGCGCACGACTCATCACCATCGCCCAGGCACACACCGCCACCTATGTGCCCGCCTACACCAACGGCGTGCAGGCCATGCCCATCAGCTATGGGCACTACCTGATGGCGTTTGCCGATTCGTTTGCGCGCGACTCGGCACGCATCCGCGAGGCCTACGCGCGCATCAACCTCAGCCCCATGGGCACAGCCGTGCTGGCCAACTCCAGCTGGAGCATCAACCGCGAGCGCCTGGCACAGCTGCTGGGGTTTGACGGGCTCATCGTCAACTCGCTGGATGCGGGGCAGATCAGCACGTATGACATCCCTATCGAAGCCACATCCATCGCCAGCTCCACGGCCATCCGCGTGGGCGCGTTGATGCAGGATGTGCACACCCAGTACCACCAGACGCGGCCGTGGCTGCTGCTGGCCAGCGGCAAGACCTACACCAGCAGCGCCATGCCGCAAAAGGCCAACCCCGGCATCATCCAGAACACCCGCGCCAAGGCGAGCGACGTGGTGGCGTCGGCCCAGGCATCGCTGTGGCGCGCCCATAACGTCACGCCCGGCATGATCGACTACAAGAACACCTGGAGCCCCGGCAGCGCCAAAACCTTCGTCCAGGGCGTGGAAATGCTGCAGCAGTTGGCTGATGTCCTGGACTCGCTGCGCATCGACCCGGCCCGCGCACTGGACGAACTGGAATCCGAATGGACCACATCGATGGAGTTGGCCGAAACCCTGCAGCGCACCCATGCCATTCCGTTCCGGGTGGGTCACCACTTTGCGTCGGACGTGGTGGTGTACGCCAAGGAACGCAACATCCGGCCCAAGGACTTTCCGTACGCCGAGGCCATCCGCATCTACCGCGAGGCCGGCAAAAAGTACGACATCAAGGACCAGCGCCTGCCGCTGACGGAGAAGGAATTCCGCCGCGCCCTGTCCCCCGCCGAGATGGTGCTGACGCGCACCGGCACAGGCGGCCCCCAGCCCCAGGAGGTCGCGCGCATGGTGGCCGCCGCCAAGGACACGCTGGCCAAGGACCGCGCCTGGTCAGCCGAAGCCCGGCAGCGCCTGCTGACCGCAGAGGCCGCGCTGAACGCGGCGTTTGAGGGCGTGAAGTCGCTGCCCTGACGCTCTCGCCGGGCGCCCGGGTGCCCCCACTCAGCGGGCCAACGCGGGCTGCGGGGTGCCGGGGCCACCGCCACGGCGTTGGGCCAGTGCGATGAGGATGTGAATGCCGGCCGCCAGTGCCACCAGCACCACGGCACCCAGCCCCCACAGCGCCCAGGCCAGGAAGGTCACCGCGCCAGCCAGAGCAGGCACCGCCTCCAGCACGGCCTGAACGATGGGACCTGCGGAGGAGACCAGAGCCTCCCACTGGCCCATCAGTTCCGGGGGCATCCAGGCCTTGAGCCAGGCGGGCATCAAGATCACGTCCGCCACCGCGCTGCCCCCTGCCAGGGCGCCCGCGCTGGACACTACCCACACGGTGACTGCATGCAGGGCCCAGCACGCCAGCGACCACAGGGCCAGCAAGGCCAATGAGAGAAACCAGTTGATTGCGTAGAACATGCAAAACCTCCTTGAGTTGCGCAATGGGCAAGCGGTCAGTATGGGCAAACCGGCATGACATAGACACCAGCCCGGGCCGCACCTAGCATTCGGTTTTTTCGAACCTGAGGCCGTGCATGCTGAACTACCGCCACCTGTACTACTTCTGGATGGTTGCCAAGGAAGGCGGCTTTGCCCGGGCTGCAGACCGGCTGGAGATGGCCGTGCAGACCATCAGCGCACAGGTGCGGGACCTGGAGAAGTCGCTGGGCCACCAGCTTCTCAAGCCCTCGGGGCGCGGTGTGGCGCTGACCGAAGCCGGGCAGGCCGCGTTCACCCGGGCCGAAGAGATTTTTCAACTGGGTCAATACATTGAAGAAGAAGTTCGTGAGGCTGCCACGGCCCGTGTGGCGCGGTTGTCTGTGGGGCTGTCGGACGGCATCTCCAAACTGGCGGCCCATGCGCTGCTGGAGCCGGTGCTGGCAACGCCCCATCTGCGGCTGGTGTGCCACGAGGGAGAGTCAGACGAACTGCTGTCCGAGCTGGCCCTGCACCAGCTGGACGTGGTGCTGGCCGGGCAGGCAGCGCCGCGCATCCCACAGCAACGCCTGACCAGCGAACGCATCGCGCGCTCGCCGCTGCAGTGGTACGGACCGGCGTCGCTGGTCAAGAAGGCAGCGCGCGACCACTTTCCCCAGTCACTCCAAGACTTGCCAGTGCTGCTGCCCACACACCACGCGCCGTTGCGTGCCACGCTGGATGCGTGGTTTCAAGACCTGGGTCTGCAACCGCGCGTGGTGGGCGAGTTTGAGGACAGCGCCTTGCTGGCCGTGTTTGCAGCGCGGGGGCTGGGCGTGTTTCCGGTCAGCCGCCTGGGGGCGCAAGACGTGGGGCTGGTGCGAGGCCTGCGCCTGCTGGGCGATTGCCCTGCGCTTTTTGAGGAGGTGCACGCCATCTGGTCGCGCAGAGGTCAGCACCACCCGCTGGTGCGGCAGATGGTGGAGGCGTCTGCGCGGTAGGCGGCAGTACCAAAGCAGCCCTGCTTGTATCGCGTGGGAGCAAGCTGCAGGAGCAGCCGAGGCCGCCCTGCCCGTCCGCCTAGCGGCGATAGCGTGAACGCGGCTGCAAGCCGTCCCGGTACTGCGTCTGGACCCGTAGCGGCACCGGAACGCGCCGCAGCGCGGGCGCTGGCCCAACGGCAACACGAGACAGCCAGCGCGCGAGACGCTGGCGCAGAGTAGCAATGAGCGAAGGGATGGCAGACGAGAGATTCATGGATAGCTCCTTGTAGCGGTCGTTAGCAAGTGAACAGGAGCCTTGAATCTGCAGCCCCGCATCGCCATCAAAAAGCAGGTTTTCTCTTGGCCTGGCATCCAAAAATACGAAGCTTCGCGCCAGGAGTCGGGCGCACCGAATGCACAGGATTTTCAAGCGCATCACGCAGATAAAGCCTGCTGGCTGGCCGCGCCCCTGCGGGCTACGGTGTCACCTTCAACCCAGGAGATTGCCCATGCAGATTCTTGTCAGAACCCATCACCCCGAAGCAGCGCAACTGCGTGAGACGGTGGACCGCCGCGTGCGCTTTGCCTTCCGGCGGCTGAATGCCCTGGTGCCCCGTGCAGACATCAAGCTGGATGACATCAACGGCCCCCGTGGCGGTGCGGACAAGCGCTGTCAGATTGCCCTGCACACCGATGGCGCAGGCCCGGTGGTGGTGTCGTCTGTGGCCAGGGACTGGCGCTGTGCGCTGGACGAAGCCCTGGCCAGTGCGGCACGCCATCTGCTGCGTGCCTGGCGCCGCCAGGCCACGCCCCGCCGGCCGCGCCGCCGCGACCGCATGGCGGGTGCTGAACACTCTGGCGCCACAGAGCAACCGACCTGAAAGGTCACGGCCGCTCCATGGAGCGGAAGGCCTGTGCAATACGCGGAAGCGGGTCGCCCTGCCGCTCACCGGCAGGTGCGGTGCCCATCACCCAGCCATCACTCCCCCAGAAGGCTCCCGAGCTCAGCGCCCTGTGCCACGGCCTTTTGCACCACATCGCGGGTGAGCGTGGGTACAAAGCTTTCAATGAACTGGTAGGCATACCCGCGCAGCCAGGCGCCACGCCGCAGGCCCAGGCGGGTGAGATTGACCTCGAACAGATGGCCCGCGTCGATGAGCCGCAGGTGGCGGTCGCGCTCTTCATCGACCGCGATGGACGCGACGATGCCCACGCCCATGTCCAGCTCCACGTAGGTCTTGATCACGTCGGCGTCCATGGCGGTGAGCACGATGTCGGGCGCAATGCCTTCGCGCGCAAAGGCCTCGTCGATGTGCGCGCGGCCGGTGTAGCCCAGCTCGTAGGTGATGATGGGGTATTGCGCCAGCTGCTCCAGCGTCACCGGGCCGGGCAGGTCCAGCAGGCGGTGGCCCGGAGGCACCACGATGCTATGCGTCCAGCGGTAGCACGGCAGCGTGACCAGGGCGTCATAGCCAGCCAGGGCCTCGGTGGCCACGCCGATGTCGGCCTCGCCAGACAGCAGCATCTCTGCCACCTGGCGCGGCGAGCCCTGGTGCAGGTGCAGCGATACCTGCGGGAACAAGGCCCGAAAGTCGCGCACCACCTGGGGCAGTGCATACCGCGCCTGCGAATGTGTGGCCGCCACCGACAGGCGCCCTTGCGCGCTATCGCTGAAGTCCTGGCCAGCGCGCCTGAGGTTGTCGGCCTCCAGCAGCAGGCGCTCTACCGTGGGCAGCAGCACTTCGCCAGGCGGTGTCAGGCCCGTGAGGCGCTTGCCCGCCCGTACAAAAATCTCCACGCCCAGCTCTTCCTCCAGCTCGCGGATCTGGCGACTCACCCCGGGTTGAGAGGTGTGCAGGATGTGGGCCACTTCGGTCAGGTTGAAGCCCCGCCGCACGGTTTCGCGCACGGAGCGCAGTTGCTGAAAGTTCATGAATGAAAAGCCGGTCCCACAATGTCCCTGTGACTGCCTCCTGCCAAGGCCCGTACTGGTGACGATCCCTTTCGCACGAAGCCATAGCGGCCATCGGGCAGTGGGCTCGTAGATACTATATCTTTGATAGCATCAAGCACATATTCCACTATCGCATCAGTCACTTTTCTTTGGTTTTCTGTCACACAGAGGCCTCACATGCCCCGTTGGCTCAGGTCGGGCACATAGCGGTCGGCCTGGATGTCGGGCGACAGGCCGTGGGTGATGACCTCGTCGGTGATGGGCAGGAACTGCGCGTTCCACTGCTCCCACGCCGTGCGCAATCGGTCGAACACTTCGGGGTGTTTGTCGCGCAGGTTGGCGCGCTCCAGCGTGTCGGCTTCCACGTCGAACAGAAACTCGTTGTCGTTGATGCGCAGGTACTTGAAGCGGCCCTCGCGCACCGCCCGCTGGCGCTGCGACTTGTAACGCCAGAACAGCGTGCGCGGGTGTGCGGGCGCATCGCCCAGCAGCACGGGCAGGATGTTCTCGCCGTCCGGCGGGTAGTCAGCCGCAGGTGCCACGCCTGCGGCGGCCAGCAGCGTGGGCAGCCAGTCCATGGTGGCGGTGACCTGGTCGCTCACCTGCGGCGCGATGCGCGCGGGCCAGCGCAGCAATGTGGGCACGCGGATGCCACCCTCCAGCAGCTCGGTCTTCTGGCCGGTGAAGGGCCAGGTCTTGGAAAAGCGCTCGCCGCCGTTGTCGCTGGTGAAGACGACGATGGTGTTGTCGGCCAAGCCTTGCGCCTTGAGTGCGTCCAGCACCTGGCCCACCGCCTTGTCCAGCGAGCGCACCATGCGCGCGTAGGTGGCCAGGTTGCCGCCGTCGTAGTGAAACAGGTCCTTCAGGCCCAGCGATATTTCTTCGTCCTCCGGCCCCACCCAAGGCCAGTGCGGCGCGGTGAAGTGCAGCGAAAGGAAGAACGGCTTGGCCACGCTGCGCTCACCGATCCATTGCGTCGCCTCATCGGCCAGGAGCTGGGTGTAGTAGCCCACGCGCTCCACGGGCACTTCGCCTTCGTACAAATCGCGCGCCACGGCATCGCCCACGCCGGGCTTGTGCGTGAAGTAGTCGATGGCCCCGCCGTAGTTGCCAAAGAAGCGGTCGTAACCGCTCTTGAGCGGCCCGAATGTGGGCAGGCTGCCCAGGTGCCATTTGCCGATGAGGGCCGTGTCGTAGCCCGCATCGCGCAGCAGCGACGGCAGCGTGGGGTGCTCGGGCGGCAGGCCGTGCACATGGGCCTTGCGCACCAGGGGTTCCTCCAGCCCGCCGCGCAGGCGGTACTGGTAGCGCCCGGTGATCAGCGCAAAGCGCGTGGCCGAGCACACGGCCGAGTTGGCATAGGCCTGCGTGAAGCGCACGCCCTCGCCCGCCAGCGCATCGAGGTGTGGCGTGGTGAAGTCGGCCTGGCCGTACACGCTCAGGTCGGCCCAGCCCAGGTCGTCGGCCAGGATAAAGACGATGTTGGGCGCTTGCGCTGAGGTGTTGGTGGCAGCGGTGCTCATGCCGCCCCCTTGGCCTTGCCAGCGGCATCGGTCTCACGCCACTGCTTGTCGAGCTTGAGGTCCTTGACGGCCTGCTGCACAAACGCGGGCTGGAACCAGGCCTTCACGTCAAACGTCTGGCGCACCAGCCCCAGCTTGACGCCGTCATCCAGCACGCCCTGGTAACCGGCGATGAAGCCCTCGTCGAGCAGCGGCGAATACCGGGCGTTCAGGTTGTCGCCCGCGAGCTCTTCGCGGAACGACAGCTCCGGGTTGCCGCTGTTGTCGGCATACAGTTTGATGAGAGCCTCGCGGTTGCCCTCTTGCGATGACCAGTGGGCGGCGCGCACCAGCTGCGTCACCAGGCGCTGGGTGAGCTGCGGGTTTTGCGCAGCGAAATCCTCGGTGGCCAGAATGCCGGAGTTGATGGTGTAGTCCGCCCCCCGGCCCTTGGTGCTCAGCGCAATCTGCGCGCCCTGCGCCTTGAGCAGGAACAGGTCCGAGCCGCCAAAGGTAGCGTCGATCTGCCCGGCCACCACGGCAGCCTTGGACGTGGGCCAGTCCATGTTGATGAGCTTCACGTCTTTTTCGGTCAGGCCCGCCGTGGCCAGCAGGTTGTCGAACGTGCGCTGGTAGGCCGTGCCCTTGAGCACCGTGACCTTCTTGCCCTTGAGGTCGGCCACGGTCTTGATGCTCACGCCCGGCGCCGTGGCCAGGTAGCTGTTACTGCCCCGCCCCGTGGCCGCGATGAAGCGGGTGGGCAGGCCACGCGCGCGGCCGATGACGGCCGCCAGGTCGCCCAGCGAGACGACATCCAGCTGCTTGGCCGACAGCGCCTCGTGCACGGCCGGGCCCGCGCCGCGAAAGAAGTTCCACTCGATCTTGATGCCGTCCTTGGCAAATTCATCTTCGAGCCACTTGTTGGCCTGCAGCACCGCAACCACGCTGCCGCCGGGCGAAGGCTTGCCGGCGGTGCCCAGGTCGGGCGATCCGATGCGGATGACCTTGGCAGGCGACTGGGCGCGCAGCACCAGAGGGGCGGCCAATGTGACAGCGCTAGCCACCAGCAGCGAGCGGCGCGTGGAGAAAACAGAGGAGTTTTTTGGTGTCATGGGAATCTCGGGAATCAGAAAAGGGAGAACAAAAAATCAAACGGCAAACTGCCACTGCGCAGCGGGTGCCAGCTGCTCGCCGCGCTTGAGCGGCGGCTCGGCCAGGTCGGCCGCAGGGTGGCCCGCAAACTCGCGCAGCACGCTGTCCTTGATGGCGGTGAACGCGTGCGATGTCCGCTCGCGCGGATGGGGCAAGCCCACGGGCACAGTGCGGCGGATGCGGCCGGGGCGCGGCTCCATCACCACCACGCGGTCGCCCAGGTACACGGCCTCTTCCACGTCGTGCGTCACCAAAATCATGGTGATGCCCTCTTGCTGCCATATGCGGTGCAGCTCCTGCTGCAGGTGGGCGCGGGTCATAGCATCGAGCGCGCCAAAGGGCTCGTCCAGCAGCAGGATGTCGGGCCGGTTGACCAGCGCCCGCGCAATCGCCACGCGCTGCGACATGCCGCCCGAGAGCTGGTGCGGGTAGGCGGTCTCAAACCCCTGCAGCCCCACCAGCGCAATGTGCTCACGCACAGTGGCGCGCTGCTGGCCTTCGGTCAGGCTGGAGTTGAGCAGGCCCAGCGCCACGTTTTTCTCGACCGTGAGCCAGGGGAACAGGCGGTGCTCCTGGAACACGATGCCCCGGTTGAGGCTGGTGCCCGCAATGCGCTGGCCGTTGAGCAATATCTCGCCCTGGTAGTCGCCCTCCAGCCCGATGACTAACCGTAGCAGCGTGGACTTGCCGCAGCCACTCGACCCCACGATGCTCACGAACTCGCCGGGCTCGATGGTGAGGTTGATGTCTTGCAGCACAGGCAGGGCTTCGCCCTTGACCTCGTACTGCTTGTTCAGGCCGCGAATGGCCAGGGTGCCGGCGTGTGCCATGTTGATTTCCTTGTGTTCGTATGCGTATGCGATGCGTTAGCGGCATCAGTACCTGGCGACAGTGCGGTCGCGCCAAGCCAGCAGGCGCTTCTCCAGCGCGGCCAGCAGCGCGTTCAGTGCAAAGCCCACCAGGCCCACCACCACCACGCCAAACAGCACCAGGTCCATCCAGAAGTGTTCGCGCCCGTCGATCAGCGTGTTGCCAATGCCCTTGCCCGAGGCCAACAGGTATTCGGCCCCCAGCGTGGCCAGCCAGCTGTAGATCAGCGAGAGCTGGATGCCGGTGAACAGAGAGGGCGCGGCCGCAGGTGCCACCACGCGGCGCAGCGTTTGCCACACGCTGAACTCGTACACGCGGGCCACCTCCAGGTATTCGCGCGGCACGCTGCGCAGGCCCTCCAGCGTGTTGAGCACCACGGGGAAAAACGCCGCCATGGCAATGAAGGCCACCTTGGCGGCATCGCCCAGGCCAAACCACATCGACAGCATCGGAATCCACGCAAACAGCGAGATCTGCTTGAGCGTGTGGAAGGTGGGCCCCACCAGCCGCTCGGCCCAGCGCGACCAGCCCAGCAGCGCCCCCACCGCCAGCCCGACGCTGGCGCCAATGCCAAAGCCCCAGGCCATGCGCCACAGGCTGGCCGACAAGGCCACCCACAGCTCGCCGCTGACCACCTGGCCCACGCCGCGCTGCCACACGGCCAGCGGCGATACCAGCAAGGGCGAATCGGACGCCCCTGAGGCCACCACCGCCCACCACACGGCCAGGATCAGCACAGGCAGCACCCAGCCCCGCAGGCGTGGGGGCACTTTGTGGAACAGGTTGCGTTGCACGTTCAGAGAAGACATTCGCGTACCCCTTTCACAGACCCGGCTTGCGCCAGCGCAGCAGCCACGCCTCGGACACGGCCAGCAGCTTGTCGATCACAAAACCCACGATGCCCACGGCCAGCACGGCGGCCAGCACCACGTCCAACTGAAAGAGCTGGCGGCCATAGACGATGAGAAACCCGATGCCCTCGGACGATGCCAGCAGCTCCACCACCACCAGCGCCAGCCAGGCATGGGTGAGCCCATAGCGCACGCCATTCCAGACGGGCGCTGTGGCCGCCGGAAACACCACCTTGCGCAGCATTTGCCAGCGGGTAAAGCCATACACACGCGCCACCTCCACCAGCCGGTTGGGCACGTTCTGGATGCCCTGGCAGGTGTTGATGGCCACGGGCACCAGCGCGGCCTTGGCGATCAGCAAGAACTTCAATGCCTCGTCAATGCCCACCACCAAAATTAACAACGGCAGCCAACCGATCACCGGCACCTGGCTGAACGCCTTGAACAGCGGAAACAAGTAGTCGCGAAAGGTGGGCGAGAGGCCCATGGCACCGCCCAGCAGCAGGCCCAGCGACAGACCAATGCCAAAGCCCGCAAACACGCGGACCATGCTGATGCGCAGGTGGTCCCACAGCTCGCCGCTGGCCAGCAGCTCACCAAACACCTTGAACACGGCAGCGGGCGGAGGCAGCACCTGCTCGGGAACCCAGCCCCACACGGCGGACAACTGCCACAGTGCCAGCATGGCCAGCGGAAAAGGCCAGGCCCAGAGCGAGCGACCTGCCCAAGCCCACGAGGCCTTGTTTCTCAAGATCGCAACGCGGCGCACAGGCACCTTCGGCAGCGGCTCCAACGGGTGCGTGGGGCTGGAAGGCCCGGCCGCGTTCAGTGCGGGTATCGCCATCTTTTGCATGTCCTTTCGGGTGGAAAAAGTGCTACTGCCCAGGGCTGGGCGGGCAACTTCAATAACAACCAAAAGAAATGTAAAAGACGTTTGTTATAAAAATAAATGGTTAATACTCATATGCAATGACAAAGATGTTTGCGGCATGAGCAGCGGTACAGACGTTATGAGCGGGGCCAGACGCAGGCACAAAAAAACCCGCCAGGCACTGGGTGCCGGCGGGTTGCAAAGGGCGGTTTTCACCGGCCCGGTCCCCCTACCTAGGATTCAATCCTTCTGGCGCAGAGCCAACTACTAGGGCGCGGTTGCCAAGTCCCCGTTGGCGCCATACACGGGCCAGTAGGCCTCCAGCTTCAGTTCCTTGAGCGCAGCGTTCAGGTAGCGGCGGTCAAACCAGCTGTCGATCTCGGGCTTCTTGCGGATCAGCTTGAGCTTGAATGCCTCGTCGGCCGCGTCCTTGTAGCGCGCTACCAAAAATGGGTCGAGCAGCGGCGACAGGCGCACACGCAGCGGCTGGCCGATGAAGTCTTCGCGCCACACCTTCTCGGGGTACTCGGCCTTGCCCCACTGCGCAAACAGTTCGGCACGGCGGTTTTCGTCGGAGTATTTGTGCGCGTACTGCACCACGGCCTTGACCACACGCTCCACGGCCTTGGGGTGGCGGGCGGCGAACTCGTCGGTCACCAGCAGCGCTGTCTGGCGGGTGTACTTGTACGAATCTTCCGCAGCCGACCACACCACCTTGGCCAGGCCATGGTCACGCAGCTTGAAAAAACCCACGTAGCCAAAAGCGGCGTCAATGTCTTTGCTCACCAAAGCGGCCTCGGCACTGGGCAGGTCCAGGTTGACCAGCTTCACGTCACGTTCGCTCAGGCCCTTGTCGACCAGCGCACGCACGGCGGCCAGGTGCAGGTTGGTGCCCTTGAACACCGCCACCTTGCGGCCTTTGAGGTCTTCGATGCGCCGGATGTTGGAATCCGGCGGCACTGCCAAGTACAGGCCGGTACGCACGCCGCTGCCTAGGATGATCTTGGTCTTTACATCGCTGGCCCGGTGCACGATGGACGGCAAATCGCCCTGCCATGCAAAGTCCAGTTGTTTATTGACCAGCGCCTCGTTCACGGCGGGGCCTGCGCCCTTGAAGAAAGTCCACTGCACCTTCACGCCGTCTTTCTTGAACTCTTCTTCCAGCGCGCCATCGGTGTAGGCCAGCGCGGCCGACGTGCCGCCGTGGCGCACGGGGTCGCTGCCCACGCCGCCGGTGGCTACGCCAATGCGGACCACCTTCAGCGGCTCTGCCGTCTGTGCAGCGGCGCTGCCCGCCCGCAGGCCCAGCGCCAAGGCAGCGCCTGCTGCGGTCAAGGCCTTGCGGCGGGTGGTATTCCAGGGTGTTTTTGTCATGGTGTCGCTCTTTCGTAGGGGTTGCGTTGGGACGGTGCGCGGGCCACGCCCTGCACCTGTCGAGCCCCACTCTAGGCACGCCCGGCAATGCGGCCAACGACCAAAAACAGATATCCAAATGCGCAAGCGCCCTACCCGCTCGCCAAACTGCAGCGCTTGTTTTTCCAACTATCGATATGCGAACAGCTTCGTTGGTGTGCAACGCTTGCAGTGTCCCAATGGCATGGCCGTTCTCTTTCAACCCACTCGTTTCAGAAAGCAGCACCATGTCCAAGATCAACGATTTGCACCCCACCTTCACCCGCTTTGCGGTGGAGCCCTACACCCCCACCATCGGCGCCGTCATCCACGACCTGGACCTGCGCCAGCCGCTGGATGCCACCACGCAGGCCGAGCTGCGCCAGGCTCTCGCCGTGCACGAGGTGCTGTTCTTCCGCGACCAGCACATCACGCCGCAGCAGCAGGTGGACTTCACCCGCAGCTTTGGCAACGTGGCCGAGGTCAAGGCGTTCTTCCCTCGGCTGGAGAACCACCCCGAGATCGAGATCGTGGAAAGCACTGCCGAGCGCCCCAAGGCGTCGAGCAACTGGCACGCCGACATCACCTGGCGCGAGCAGCCGCCCCTGGGCACCAGCCTGTATGCGCAGGTGATTCCCGCCAGCGGCGGAGACACGCTGTGGGCCAGCCTCACCGCCGCTTATGCCAGCCTGTCGCCTGCCTTCCAGGCCTACCTGGAGACGCTGACGGCCGTGCACACCTGGGAGATCAGCGGCTGGACCGAGTACCTGCTGCGCAAGGACGCCAGCGGCGACGAGCTGAAGGCCGCGCGCGCCAAGTACCCGCCGGTGGAGCACCCGGTGGTGCGTGTGCACCCGGTCACAGGCAAGAAGGTGCTGTATGTGAACTCCACCTTCACCAGCCACATCAAGGGCCTGTCGCGCGTGGAGAGCGACACCCTGCTGACCCAGCTGTTTGCCCTGCCCCAGGTGCCCGAGTTCCAGGCCCGCCTGCGCTGGGCGCCAGGCACGCTGGCGGTGTGGGACAACCGCTCCACCCAGCACTACGCGGTGGGCGACTTCTTCCCGCAGCACCGCAAGCTGCATCGCATCACTATCACTGAGTAGCCCCCTGAGTCGCCTTCGGCGCCTTCCCAGGGATGTCCTGCATCACCCTCGCGAGTCGGTGGTAGTGCGGATCGGGACAGTCCGCAAGGCGTCTTTTTGCAGCCAATAGCCGAGCTATTGGCAAAAAAAGCAACGCAGCGGATGGCCCGAGCCCGCGCTATCACCGACCGCAGGGAGTGATGCAGGACATCCCCGAAGGGGGACGCACACGGTGGCCCGGCGAAGCCGGTTCCACGGGTGCACTGGCCTGGTCCGCGCCGGTGCCGTAGGCCGCGGGCAAATCTCATAACGTTTTGGACACCCACATGACCGAACCACAAACCCTAAGAAAACTGCGCCTCGGCGCCTTCATCATGGCCACGGGCCACCACATTGCCGCGTGGCGCCACCCCGGTTCTCAGGCCGATGCGGGCGTCAATATCGACCACTACATCGAACTGGCACAGACCGCAGAGCGCGGCCTGTTCGACCAGGTGTTTGTGGCCGACAGCCCGGGGGTGTGGCACAAGGGCGACCGCGAGTCCTTCAGCCGCCAGGGGCGGCTCTCGCACTTCGAGCCCGTCACGCTGTGGGCGGCGCTCTCGGCCGTCACCAAGCACATCGGCTTTGTGGCCACGGCATCCACCACCTACGAAGACCCGTACCTGCTGGCACGCAAGTTCGCCTCGCTCGACCACATCAGCAAGGGCCGCGCGGCCTGGAACGTGGTGACCACCAGTGCAGAGAACGTGCACGGCAACTTTGGTCTGGATGCCCACCCCGACCCAGCGTTGCGGTACGAGCGCGCCCACGAGTTTGTGGATGTGGTCAAGGGCCTGTGGGACAGCTTTGACGACGACGCCTTCAGCCGCGACAAGGCCAGCGGCGTGTACTTTGACCCCGACAAGCTGCACACGCTCAACCACATCGGCAAGCACCTGAAGGTGCAGGGCCCACTCAACATCGAGCGCTCGCCCCAGGGCCACCCGGTGATCGTGCAGGCGGGCTCTTCCGAAGATGGCAAGGAGCTGGCCGCCGCCACGGCCGAAGCCATCTTCACCGCCTGGACCAGCCTGGCCGAGGCCCAGGCGTTCTACAAAGATGTGAAAGGCCGGATGGCCAAGTACGGCCGCCGGCCCGACGAGCTGCTGGTGCTGCCCGGCATCTCTCCGGTCATCGGCCGCACCGAGGAAGAAGCCCAGGCCAAGTGGGCCGAGCTGCAGGCACTGATCCACCCCAGCGTGGGCCTGGCCACGCTGGCCCCTTTCTGGCCCGGCGAAGACCTCACGCAGTGGAACCTGGACGCACCACCGCCCTACATTCCCGAGCCGCCCAAGGGCATCAACAGCCGCGCGCATGTGGTGCTGCAGTTGGCCCGCCGCGAGAACTACACCGTGCGCCAGTTGTACGAATACCTGGCCGGCGCGCGCGGCCACTGGGTGGTGGTGGGCACGCCGCAGACCATTGCAGACCGCATGCAGGAATGGTTTGAGAACGCCGCGGCCGACGGCTTCAACGTGATGCCGCCCGTGTTGCCCCAGTCGCTCAACGAGTTTGTGGACCTGGTGGTGCCGGAGCTCCAACGGCGCGGGCTGTTCCGCACTGCCTACGAAGGCACGACGCTGCGCGAGAACCTGGGCCTAGCGCGGCCTGCCAGCCGCTATGCCACACCGCTGGCCAAGGCAGCCTGACACCGGAGGCCCGCCGCGTCATGCCCCGCTCCACAGCGCAGCGGGGTTGGGATGGCTTGGCGGGCGTGGCGCACCCGCCTTGACGCGGCGCACGGGCAGGTCGGTGGCAAGGCGCTTGACAGCAGTGCCCCGGGAGGCGGTCTGAAAGCCGTGCGGTGCCACCAGCACGTCCGTGCGCGCTTCGCGCAAGATGCGTTGCGCCACGCTCTCGAAGAACCAGTCCACCCACGGGGACGCGGGATGCCTGCCCACCACAATCAGGTCGGCCCCAGCGCTTTGCTGTGCCACCAGCACCTGTCGCGCCGGATCGCCCCGGCCGATGGACGATGACAACCGATTGCGCCGCGCGTCGTACGAGTCGGTCAGCGTGAACATGCGGTCTTGCGCATGGCGCCTGCACTGCTCGCGGTAGATCTGGATGGCGCGCTCCGACACCTCGGCATACCGCAGCTTGCCCTCATTGGCGGTGCTGATGGCATGGAACAGTTCCACACGTGCGCGGGGGTGCAGTGCCAGGCCTAGCTCGACCAATCGGTGCGATGCCTGCGAAAAGTCCACCGCCACCAACAGGCTCTGGTAGGTCTGGTCCGCCGCGTTGCGCACCACGACCACGGGGCGCTGGCAAGCACGCAGCAACTGCAGGGCGGGGTGCGTGCCCCACCAGGCCCGCAGCCCCCGCTGCGGTGCCGTGCCCCACACCACCAGGTCGTGCGCGGCTGCCGCACGGGCGATGTCTGCCACCGTGCAATCCACGCGCGATACGGCCTGCACAGCGATCTGGTGGCGCTGCCGCAGCTGCAGCGCATGGTGCGACAGGCGCACCGCCACATCGGGGGGTGGCACCTCGCCGGGTGCGGAGAGATACACCAGCTGCAACGCAGCCCGATGCTCTGCGCCCAGCAACGCCGCGCGTGCCAGCGCGTGCCCTCCCACTTCAGAAAAATCGGTGACGACGAGGATGGAGCGAGGGGTCATGGTGGTACGTCCTTCTGTGGTGAACAACGCGCACTCCTCCAACGGCTGCCAATGTAATTGGCGCCGGTCTGGTGGGAAGTGATCTGGTGGCACGGCCCGCAGCGGGCCGGCGTGCGAAGGCGACTAGGTGAGGTAGTCGCCCGTGGCCTCGGGCTGGTACTGGATGCTCTCGATGGTGGCGGAGCACTCTTCGCCGTGCGGCGTTTGCCACTTGGCCATATCTCCAACCCGCAGGCCCAGCAGGCTGATACCCACCGGCGACAGCACCGAGATAAAGCCCGCCGCAGGCTCAGCGTCCTGCGGGTAGCACAGGGTCAGCACCTGGCGCCGGTGGGTGTGCGGGTCCACCAGCTCCACGCGGGAGTTCATGGTGACCACATCCGCACGCACGGTGCGCGGGCTGGTGATGTCGGCGTTGGCCAGCAGGTTATCCAGCAAGGGCGCTGGCCGGTTGCCGACCAGCTTGGTCAGGCGCGAATAGTCCAGGTCGGTGAGCGTGCGCTCGCCAGGGGTCACAACTGCATGCATACAAAGCACTCCATCGAATGCGGCGGTGCCCCGTGGGGACAAGACGGCCGCTACCGCGCTTGGCTGGTGCCCGGCGGTGGATGGTTGCGCTACAAGGGGATGAGGAGAGAGGGTGCCGCCGGGCTCAGGAATGTGCTGGCGTCAGCTGACGACGCGCGTTCTTCTTGGCCACCGCTCGCGCGCAGGCCGCTGCGCGGGGCAGCGCAGCCAGGGCGGCAAAGGGGCAAACCAGAAGGGTCGTCATGGGCCCGAGTGTAGGCAACCCGGGCGGCTTTGGGGGCAATAGCCCCAGGGTTCTTGCCAGATAGCGGCTGGTCAAGACTCGGCCAAGGCAAGTCGCGCTGCCTGCCAACGCGACACGCAGGCCTGTGCCACAGGATGAGGGCTGCGCAGTGCCGCACGGCATGGCGCCGTCGGCCCTGCGCCCTGCTCCCAACTCACAGCTTGGCGATCGACACCTCTGTGGACTTGACCAATGCGACCACATCGGAGCCCACGACCAGGCCCAGGTCGTCCACCGAGCGGGTGGTGATGACGGAGGTCACGATGCCCCAAGGGGTTTCGACATCGACCTCGGAGACGACGTCGCCGCGAATGATCTCGCGCACTTTGCCCTTGAACTGGTTGCGAACGTTGATGGCTTGAATGGACATGGGGTTCTCCTAAAAAGTCCGTTGAAAGAAAAAGAAAAGGGGGAAAGAGGAAAGAGGTGAAAGCTCACACGGCCCAGCGCAGCCCGTGCGCCGGCACACCCGGCCAGGGGGCTTCGTGCGCCGGGTCGCCATCGGGCTTTTGCAGCACGCGGTCCAGGATGCGTTTTTCGATGGCGGCAAAGGCGGCATCGCCGTGCGAGCGGGGACGTGGCAGGTCGATGCGCTGGTCCAGCGCAATCTGGCCGTCCTCGATCAGGATCACGCGGTCGGCCAGGGCCACGGCCTCCTGCACGTCGTGGGTCACCAGCAGCGCGGTAAAGCCGCTGGTGCGCCACAGGCCTTCGATCAGGCGGTGCATCTCGATGCGCGTCAGCGCATCCAGCGCGCCCAGCGGCTCGTCGAGCAACAGCAGGCGCGGGTTGTGCACCAGGGCACGTGCCAGGGCCACGCGCTGGCGCTGGCCGCCCGACAGGCGTGCTGGCCACTCGTTCAACCGGTCGCCCAGCCCCACGCGCGCCAGCACGTCGGCCGCAGCGCCGCGCCGCTCGGGCGGCAGGCCCAGGGCCACGTTGTCAGCCACACGCTTCCAGGGCAGCAGGCGCGAGTCCTGGAACATGATGCGGGTGTCACCGCTCAGGCCGTCGATGTCTTTGCCATCGATGCGGATCGCGCCGCCCGAGACGGACTCCAGGCCCGCCACCAGGCGCAGCAACGTGCTCTTGCCGCAGCCGCTGCGGCCCACGATGGCGACGAACTGGCCGGGTTCGATGACCAGGTCGGCCTTCTGGAGCACACTGCGCGCGCCGTAGCGTTTGTCCACGCCGCACACTTCCAGGCGCACGCCCTGGGGTTGTAAAGATGAACTTGTGGTCAAAAAGGTCTCCTGCGCTAGTGGCTATTGCGCCAGCAGCTATAAAAATGTGAGTATTCAAGCGTGAAGCATCAAGCCTGGTAACCGGGATGCCAGCGCAGCCAGTAACGTTCGAGCCCCTTGGCAAACACATCGGCCAGCTTGCCCAGCAGCGCGTACAGCAAGATGCCCACGAGCACGATGTCGGTCTGCAGAAACTCGCGTGCATTCATCGTGAGGTAGCCGATGCCCGCCTGCGCCGAGATGGTTTCGGCCACGATCAGGATCACCCACATCAGGCCCAGCGAGAAGCGCAGGCCCACCAGGATGCTGGAGAGCGCGCCGGGCAGGATGATTTGCTGGTACAGCTGCCAGCGCCCCAGGCCGTAGGTGCGGCCCATCTCGATCAGGCCCGGGTCCACATTGCGGATGCCGTGGAAGGTGTTGAGGTAGATCGGGAAGAACACCGACACGCTGATGAGGAACAGCTTGGCCGATTCATCGATGCCAAACCACAGGATCACCAGCGGAATGAGCGCCAGTGCGGGAATGTTGCGCACCATCTGGATGGTGGAGTCGAGCAGCGTTTCGAACAGCTTGACCGAGCCGGTCAGCAGGCCCAGCAGCAGCCCCAGGCCGCCGCCAATCGCCAGCCCGGCCAGCGCACGGCCGGCGCTGACCTTGACGTGCGTCCACAGTTCGCCCGACAGGGTCAAAGTCCAGGCGGCCTTCACCACCTCCAGCGGCGCGGGCAGCACGCGGGTGGAGAGCCAGCCTTGCGACGAGGCGATCTGCCACAGCACGATGAGGCCCACAGGCACGGCCCATGGCAGCAGGCGCCGCGCCACGCTGGCAAAAAATCGGGCCACGGGTGCGGGCAGAAGGGGGCCGTCGAGCGGATGGTCGATGGTGTCGGCAATGGGTGGCGAGACCTGCAGCTCGCGCACGGGCACCGTGTTTGTCTGGGCCTGTGTCATGGCGATATTTCCTGGGGATCGTTGTCGGGCTCCAAGAACTCCAGCTGGTTGCCCGCCGGGTCCTTGACGTAAAAGCGCAGGTAGCCAGGCAGCGCACAGTTTTCCACCAGCGGCAGTTCGGCCTGCAGCAGGCGGTGGCGCAGTGCGGGCAGGTCCTGCACCTCAAAGGCCAGGTGCGACACGGCGGGTGCGGGCTGCCAGTGCTCGGTAGGCACCAGGTCAATGCGCTGCGCGCCGGCCACAAAACGCAGGGCATTGCCCGCGTTCAGCCGCACCTCGGGCAGGCCCAGCAAGCGGCTGTAAAAGCGCCGGATGGGCGCCTCGGCACCGGCCGGGAACGGCAGCTGCACATGGTTGATGGACTGGATGGACATGGGCGGTCTCCTGGGCAGCGCTGCGCTCAGCTTTGCGATGCGCGCGGCACAAAGTCATTGGCCACGGTTTCGCCAAACGGGCCCAGCGGGTTGCCGCCCGCAAGCTTCTCGCGCACACCCACGGGCAGCAGCGGGAACACCAGCTCGGCAAAGCGGTAGGCCTCTTCCAGGTGTGGGTAGCCCGAGAGCACAAAGGTGTCGAGCCCCAGCGCGGCGTATTCCTCGATGCGCGCGGCCACGGTCTGCGGGTCGCCCACCAGCGCGGTGCCCGCGCCGCCACGCACCAGGCCCACACCGGCCCAGAGGTTGGGGCTGATCTCCAGGTCGGCCCGCGTGCGTCCAATCGCCGACGGGCCGCCCCTAGGCGATTGCGCCCCCTCGGGGGGCAGCGAGGACACGCCAGTGCCGAGCGTGGGGGCCTTATTCCTGGCGCCCGCATGCAGCCGCGCCATGCGGCGCTGGCCTTCAGAGTCCATGCGCGCAAACACGGCCTGCGCACGTGCCACGGTCACGTCGTCCACATGGCTGATGAGTTCTTCGGCGGCCTGCCAGGCCTGGTCTTCGGTCTCGCGCACGATGACGTGCAGGCGGATGCCGAACTTCACGGTGCGCCCATGCTTTGCAGCACGGGCGCGCACGTCGGCCACCTTCTTGGCGACTTCAGCCGGTGGCTCGCCCCAGGTCAGGTAGGTCTCGACCTGCTCGGCGGCGAGGTCGTGGGCGGCGTCGGAAGAGCCCCCAAAGTACACCGGCGGGTGCGGCTGCTGCAGGGGCGGAAACAACAGCTTGGCGCCCTTCACGCTGAGGTGCTGGCCGTCGTAGTCGAGTGATTCACCGCTGTGGCTGCGCGTGAGGATTTCGCGCCAGATGCGGATGAACTCGGCCGACTGCTCGTAGCGCGTGGCGTGGTCCAGAAACACGCCGTCGCCCTCCAGCTCGGCCTGGTCGCCCCCGGTCACCAGGTTGATGAGCAGTCGCCCGCCCGAGAGGCGGTCGAACGTGGCCGCCATGCGCGCAGCCAGCGCCGGCTGGTGCAGGCCGGGGCGTACCGCCACCAAAAATTTGAGCTTCTTGGTCACGGCGATCAGGCTGGATGCAACCACCCAGGGGTCTTCGCAAGAGCGCCCGGTAGGGATCAGAACGCCCTCGTAGCCCAGGCTGTCGGCGGCCACCGCCACCTGCTGGAGGTAGTCATGGCTGAGCTGGCGTGCGCCTTGGGCGGTGCCAAGGTAGCGGCTGTCGCCGTGGGTGGGAATGAACCAGAAGATTTGCATGGCACAGGTCTTTTCAAAGCGGGATCTCAACGAGGTCCGTACGGTGTCAGTAAGAGATGGCAAAGCCGAACTGGGGCGCGCGCAGGGCCGCGCGTCGCTGCTGCAGGCTCAGCCCCCAGGCGGCGGCCGTGACGCACAGCACGCGCCGCAGTTGGGCGTGCAACGGGAAAGGCATGGGGGCAGGCATGGGCAGCTCCTTGGGCAATGGCGGTTACAGCAGATCGACCGGCGCGGCGTGCAGCAGGTTGAGCTTTTTGGGAATCAGCTTCAGGTCGAAGAAGGTGTCGGCAATCGACTGCTGCTCGGCCAGGATCTCGCGCGTGACGGGCGCGGTGCCGAAACGGGCGCGGTTCAGGTACAGCTCGGTGATGGATTTGTCGAGGCCCAGCACGGCCGACAGCTCGGCAGCGGCGGCTTCCTTGTTCTTGGACGCCCAGGTATCGATGGCGTTGACCTCTTCGATCGCGATGCGCAGCACATCGGTATTCCGGGTCGCGAAGTCGCGCGAGGTGAAGTAGTAGGCGCGGTTGTTGACCACGCCCGTAGCGTCGGCCAGCAGGCGGGCGTCGAGCGTCTTTTGCGCGGCGGCCAGGAACGGGTCCCAGATGATCCAGGCATCAACCGCGCCCTTTTCAAACGCGGCCCGCGCATCGGCCGGGGCCAGGAAGACGGATTGCACGTCGCCGTATTTCAGGCCGTTCTTCTCCAGCAGCTTGACCAGGAAGTACTGCACGTTGGAGCCCTTGTTGTAGGCCACGCGCTTGCCCTTGAGGTCGGCCACGCTGCGGATGGGGGAGTCCTTGGGGACGATCACGGCCTCCAGCGCTGGGCGCGGTACGGTGGCACCGGCGTACACCAGCGGCGCGCCAGCGGCCTGGGCGAAGATGGGCGGGGCCTCGCCCACATCGCCAAAGTCGATGGAGCCGACGTTGAGCGCTTCGAGCTGCACGGGGCCGGCGTTGAATTCGGTCCAGGTGACCTTGACGCCCAGCGGGGCGAGGCGTTTTTCGAGCGTGCCGCGGCCCTTCAGGATGGAGAGCCAGCCCTTTTGGTGACCCACGCGCAGCACGCGGGGCGCGCCAGAGGGCTGGGCCCAAGAGGTGGCGGGGAGCGCTGCCGCAGCGGCGATGGCAGCACTGGCGGCCAGCAGGTGGCGGCGTTGCAGGGAGAAGCGGTTCAGTTCATTCATGGTGCGGGTTCCAGCAGCAAATCGAGTGGGTGGAGCACCGGGCGGGCTGGCAGCAGGCGGCACACCGCCCTGCCCGCGCACCCGGCGCAGCAAAAATCAAAAATGGAAATGAAGGGGGAAGGAAGGTGGCACTGCGGGCCTGCCGCAGTGCCATCGCTACATCAGACGCTACATCGCACGTCAGCGAAGTTGACCGGCGCAAAACGCGTGGCCTGGGCGGGCGATGGGCGCAGGGTTTCAGTCACCAGCACGTTGACCGCATCGTCCAGCCGGGCGGCAATGTCGGCCTGCACGTGGTAGGTGCCCTCGGGCGTCAGCGTGACCTGGGCATCGGTGGCGTAGATGCCGGGCAGGATGCTTTTGGCGCCCAGCGACTGCAGCACGGGGCGCAGCGCGTAGTCCAGCGCCAGCATGTGGTGCGGGCTGCCACCCGTGGCCAAGGGCAGCACGGTCTTGCCCTTGAGAGCGGTTTGCGGCAGCAGGTCCAGAAACACCTTGAGCACGCCGCTGTATGCCGCCTTGTAGACGGGGGTGGCCACCACCAGCACGCTGGCATCGGCCACCTGGTCGATGGCGCTGACCACCGTGGGGTGCCCAAAGTCGGCCAGCAGCAGCGCCTGGGGCGAGAGGTCGCGGATGTGGATGCGGTCCACCAGCGCACCGCGCACTGAGAGGCGCTGGGCCACGGCGTCGAGCAAGGCGGCGGAGCGGGAGCGCTCCGAGGGGCTGCCGGCGATGAGCAAGGCGGACATGGTGTGGATTCCTTGAATACTATGGTTTTGATAGCTGTCAGCGCATGTTTGACTAGCGCTTGAGCCTGTTTTCATTCAAAAAGGACGAGCAACGCCCCGCCTGGCCCGCTGGGGCCTGGCTTGTTGAACGGAGACGGGGCGCCATCCCCCCGCACACGAAAGGCGGGTGGACTGACTGGCTTACTTACTTGCGGGTGTAGATCTGGTCAAAACTGGCGTTGTCCGCAAAGTGGTCCTTGGCCGCCTTGTCCCAGCCACCGAATGCGTCATTGATGGTGAACAGGTTCAGGTTGGGGAACTGCTTGGCGTACTTGGCCTTTGCCTTTTCAGACACGGCGGGGCGGTAGAAATGCTTGCCCGCAATGTCCTGGCCCTCTTCGGTGTAGAGGTACTGCAGATAGGCCTCGGCCACAGCGCGGGTGCCCTTCTTGTCCACGTTCTTGTCCACCACCGACACGGCGGGCTCGGCCAGGATGGAGATGGACGGGGCAATCACATCGAACTTGGCGCCGAACTCTTTTTC
This sequence comes from Acidovorax sp. DMC1, assembly GCF_056314325.1. Lineage (NCBI taxonomy): Bacteria > Pseudomonadati > Pseudomonadota > Betaproteobacteria > Burkholderiales > Comamonadaceae > Acidovorax > Acidovorax sp. DMC1. Next base: position 35,864 of record NZ_JBQUYO010000006.1, read on the forward strand.
GAGCAGGTAGGCCTCGTTCTCCCAGGCGATCAGCACGTCGCCTTGGTTGCGTTGCGCAAAGGTGATGGTGGAGCCGCGCGCGCCGGTGTCCAGCACGGGCACATTGCCATAGAGCTTGGCCACGAAGTCCTTGGCCTTGGCGTCACCACCGTATTTGCGCTTGGCGAATTCCCACGCGGCCAGGTAGTTCCAGCGCGCGCCGCCCGAGGTCTTGGGGTTGGGCGTGATCACCTTCACATCGGGGCGCACCAGGTCGTCCCAGTCCTTGATGCCCTTGGGATTGCCCTGGCGCACCACCAGCACGATGGTGGAGGTGTAGGGCGAGCTGTTGTGTGGCAGGCGCTTTTGCCAGTCTTTGGGAATCCAGCCACCGTTGGTGTGCAGCGCATCGGTGTCGCCCGCCAGGGCCAGGGTGGCCACGTCAGCGTCCAGCCCGTCGATGATGGAGCGGGCCTGTTTGCCCGAGCCGCCGTGGCTTTGCTTGATGGTCACGTCCTGGCCGGTCTTGGCCTTCCAGTGCTTGGCAAAGGCCTGGTTGAAGTCCACATACAGCTCGCGCGTCGGGTCGTACGACACATTGAGCAGCGTCACCGACTGCGCAAACGACGGCAATGCCGTCAGGGCCAAACTGCCCACCAGGGCGGCGGCGAAGGGAAACTTGATAAAGTCGCGGCGAAAGTTCATGGAAGGGCCTCTTTTTAAGAATGTGTTGCGGTGCAAAACACCGATGGAACGCATTCTGGAAGGCCCTCTTCAAAACTGGAACTACTGAGATTTCAGTTCTTAATATCCAAATCATCTGAGCGAAGCTTTTTTTCGCTCGCCCCCATTACAAGGAATTCCCATGGCACGCACCGTTCAATGCATCAAGCTCGGCAAGGAAGCCGAAGGCCTCGACTTTCCCCCCTACCCCGGCGAGCTGGGCAAACGCATCTGGGAAAGTGTGAGCAAGGAAGCCTGGGCCGGCTGGCTCAAACACCAGACCATGCTGGTCAACGAAAACCGACTGAACCTGGCCGATGCGCGCGCCCGCCAATACCTGGCCCGCCAGATGGAAAACCACTTTTTTGGCAGCGGCGCAGACGCCGCGGCGGGCTACGTCCCGCCCAGCGCGTAACGGAGCGAAGCGCAGTGCAGCGCTGCAAGAAATGGTTTCGCCAAAATCACTTCTTTGGCGGCAGCGCAGACGCTGCGGCGGGTTAGGCCCCGCCCATTGCGTGACGCAGCGCAACGCACCCCGGAGCGGTTCGCGGTAAAAACCGTTTTTCCCTTTCCAGCAGGCCGGCGCCACGCCGGCCTTTTGCCGTTCCCATGACTGAACGCATCGAGTGGCTGCCAGACGGCACCCCCTACAGCCCCCGCTTCGGCGACCGCTACCACAGTGAAAACGGCGGCCTGGACCAGGCCCGCCGTGTGTTTTTGCACGGCTGCGGCCTGCCCGAGGCCTGGGCGGGGCAACCGCAGTGGCGCATTCTGGAGACCGGTTTTGGCTTTGGCCTGAATTTCCTGGTGACCTGGGCCGCCTGGCGGGCCGACCCGCAGCGCCCCACGCTGCTGCACTTCGTATCGACCGAGGCCTGGCCCGTGAGTGCGGCCGACCTGCTGCGCGCCACCTCGGTCCACCCCGAGCTGGCGCCGCTGGCCGAAGCACTGCACCAGCAATGGTGGGGCCTGCTGCCAGGCGTGCACCGGCTGCGTTTTGACGAAGGCCGCGTGCTGCTCACCCTGTACGTGGGCGACACCCAGGCCATGCTGCGCCAGCAGAACCTGACGGTGGACTCCGTCTACCTCGACGGCTTCAGTCCCCAGCGCAACCCCGAAAGCTGGGACCTGCACACCCTGAAGGCCGTGGCGCGCTGTTGCCGACGCGGTACCCGCCTGGCCACCTGGACCATCGCGCGTGCCGTGCGTGATGCCTTGGCGCACTGTGGATTTGAAGTGACCCGCGTGCCCGGCGTGCCACCCAAGCGCGACAACCTGCATGCCACCTTCAATCCGCGCTGGGAACCGCGCACCTCGCGCCAGGCGGGTGCCGCGCCGGAACCCTCCACGCCCGGCCCCTGCATCGTGATCGGCGGCGGCATTGCGGGGGCGGCCACCGCAGCCAGCCTGGCCCGGCGCGGCTGGCAGGTCACGGTGCTGGACCAGGCCCCCGAGCCCGCTGCGGGCGCATCGGCCCTGCCCGCCGGGGTGTTTGCCCCCCATGTGTCGCCCGACGACAGCGTGCTGTCGCGCTTGTCGCGCAGCGGCATCCGCACCACCTTGGAGCAGGCCCGCTGGCTGCTGAACGAGGGGGTGGACTGGGCGCATTGCGGCGTGCTGGAGCACCGCACCGACGGCAGCCCCGGCCTGTCGCCCGATTGGCCCCAAGGGCCAGGCGCCGCCTGGAGCGAGCCTGCGCCCCCCGCCGCCCTGGCCGCCGCCCAGTTGCCGCCTGACGCGACGGCCTGCTGGCACCACCAAGCGGGCTGGGTGCGCCCGGCGCGCCTGGCCAAGGCCTTGCTGGGCCAACCCGGCATTCAATGGCGGGGGATTTGCGCAGTGGCCCAGTTGCGGCGTGTGGAAGCACCCTCCACTGCGCACGGCCCCGCCACTACCACCTGGCAGGCACTCGATGCCCAGGGCCAGGTGCTGGCCGAGGCACCCACCGTGGTCATTGCAGCGGGCGCAGGCAGCCTGGCCCTGCTGAACCACCGCTGGCCCCTGCAGCCGGTGCGCGGGCAGGTGTCGTGGGGCAAACATGCCGACCCAGCAAAGCCGCTGCTGCCATGGATTCCGTTCCCGGCCAACGGCAATGGCAACCTGGTGCCACGCTTCCCGCTGGGCGATCAAGCAGATGACGACCAAGGCTGGGTGATGGGCTCCACGTTCGAGCGCGATGTGCAGGTCCTGCCGCCGGCCGATGCCGACATCCACGCCGCCCACGCCACCAACTGGGCCAAGCTGCAGGGCCTGCTGCCCGGCATCGCCCCCCAGCTGGAACCCTTGTTCGCCCAGGCACTAAACGCCCCGGCTCTACAGCCCGCCGCAGGGGAGCCCCCCGCCCTGCGCACCTGGGCCGCCGTGCGCTGCACCGCGCCCGACCGCCTGCCCATCGTGGGCCCGGTGGATGCAGCCCAGCTGCCGGGCCTATGGACCAGCACGGCCATGGGCGCGCGCGGGCTGACGCTGGCGCTGCTGTGCGGCGAACTGCTCGCAGCCCGGCTGCAGGGCGAGCCGCTGCCGCTGGATGCGCGGCTGGCGAAGGCGCTGGGCACCGAGCGGCTGCAATAGATCCAGCACGGCAGGCGGCTCAAGCATCCCCCCTGCCAGCCCGCGCCAATCCTTACTTATAAACAAATCGACATATTGGCAGAGCAAAACAATAGTTTGCATCCATAAGAAGCCCCTCTACATTCGCCGCCATGCATGAATTGGCGTTTGTTTTTGCGGGCTTTGCCGTTGGGCTCATCGTGGGCCTGACCGGTGTGGGCGGCGGCTCGCTCATGACGCCGATCCTGATCTTCTTCTTCGGCATCAAGCCCCACATGGCCGTGGGCACCGATTTGCTGTTTGCGGCCTTCACCAAGATGGGCGGCACCGTCAGCCTGGCCCGCCAGCGTCTGGTGCCCTGGAAAGTGGTGGGCCAGCTGTGCGCAGGCAGCATTCCAGCCGCCCTGCTGGCGCTGTGGGCGCTGCACACCCTGGGCCCGGCCAGCGCCACCGCCCAGCGCATCATGACCACCACGCTGGGTTTTGCCCTGCTGCTCACGGCCGCCGCCACGCTCTACAAGGCCATTGTTTTCTCTGCCCAGCGCCAGGCCGCACAAAACGCCGCCCGCAAGGCCCACACCGGCGACGCCACCCGCCCCCGCCACTGGAGCCTGCCCGTGCTGCTGGGCGCGGTGATCGGCACGCTGGTCACCTTCACCTCCGTGGGCGCGGGCGCCATCGGCGTGACGGTGCTGCTGCTGGTGTATCCCCTGCTGCCGCTGCCGCGCATCATTGGCGCCGACATTGCCTACGCCGTTCCGCTGACCCTGGTGGCAGGTCTCGGCCATGCCACGCTCGGCTCGGTGGACTGGCCTTTGCTTGCACAATTGCTGGCTGGCTCGCTGCCGGGCATCTGGCTGGGCTCGCGCCTGGTCACCCGCACGCCTGAGCGCCTGATTCGCTCCGCCTTGTCCCTCTTGCTGGCCTGGGCAGGCTTCAAACTGATTCTGATCTGAGTCCCCTATGTACCAATACACCGCTTTCGACACCCAGTTCGTGCAACAGCGTGCCGCGCAGTTCCGTGACCAGCTCACCCGCTGGCAGACCGGCAAGCTGAGCGAGGACGACTTCCGCCCCCTGCGCTTGCAAAACGGCTGGTATGTGCAGCGCTACGCCCCCATGCTGCGCGTGGCTGTGCCTTACGGCGAGATCGCCAGTCGCCAGCTGCGCGTGCTGGCGCAGATTGCCCGCGAATACGACGAGCCCGAAGCCGCTGTCTTCAAGGCCGCCATGGAAGGCCAGGGCAAGCTGGGCACGACCTTCTTGCCCAAGAACTGCGCCCACTTCACCACCCGCACCAATGTGCAGTTCAACTGGATCCCGCTGTCCAAAAGCGCGGACGTGATGGACTTGCTGGCAAGCGTCAACCTGCACGGCATCCAGACCAGCGGCAACTGCATCCGCAACACCACCACCGACGCGCTGGCAGGCATCGCCGTGGACGAGATCGTGGACCCGCGCCCCTATGCGGAGCTGATCCGCCAGTGGTCCACGCTGCACCCCGAGTTCGCGTTTTTGCCCCGCAAGTTCAAGATCGCCATCACCGGCGCCAAGGACGACCGCGCGGCCACCGGCTGGCACGACGTGGGCCTGCACCTGGTCAAGAACGATGCGGGTGAGATCGGCTTCAAGGTATTTGTGGGCGGTGGCATGGGCCGCACGCCGGTGATTGGCACCGTAATCCGCGAGTTCCTGCCCTGGAACCAGATCATGAATTACATCGAGGCCATCGTGCGCGTGTACAACGAGCACGGCCGCCGCGACAACAAGTACAAGGCCCGCATCAAGATTCTGGTGAAGTCCGAAGGCCAGCAGTACATCGACGATGTGGAAGCCGAATACCGCCAGATTCTGGAGATCGACGGAGGCCCCCACACCATCCCGCAGGCCGAATTTGACCGCGTGGCTGCCTGCTTTGTGGCGCCGAAGCTGGCTGACATTGCCGACGTGGCACCAGAAGTCCTGCAAGCCCAGCTGGACGCCCAGGCCGCAGAACACGTGATGTTTGGCCGCTGGCTGCAGCGCAATGTGCACCCGCACCGGAACCCGCAACTGCGCGCCGTGACGCTGTCGTTCAAGCGCCCCAGCCAGTCGCCCGGCGACGCCACCAGCGACCAGCTGATTGCCTTGGCCGACCTGGTGGACAAATACTCCGCTGGTGAAGCCCGCGTGACCCACGACCAGAACGTGCTGCTGCCCTGGGTACACGCCAGCCGCCTGTTCGACCTGTGGCAAGAAGCCAAGGCCCTGGGCCTGGCCAGCGCCAATGTGCAGTTGCTCACCGACATGATCGCCTGCCCCGGCGGCGACTTCTGCGCGCTGGCCAACGCCCGCTCGCTGCCGATTGCCGAGGCCATCACTCAGCGTTATCAAGACCTGGACGAGCTGGACGACATTGGCGAAATCGACCTGCACATCAGCGGTTGCATCAACAGCTGCGGCCACCACCACAGCGGCCACATCGGCATCCTGGGCGTCGATAAAGACGGCAAGGAGTGGTACCAGGTCACGCTGGGCGGCTCCGACGGCTCTGACCTTTCGGGCGCTGCCGTGGCCGGCAAGGTGATTGGCCCCTCGTTCTCAGCCGCCGAAGTGCCAGACGTGATCGAGGCCGTGCTGAACACCTACCGCGACCTGCGCGAAAGCGGCGAGACCTTCCAGAACACCGTGCGCCGCACCGGCCTCGACCCCTTCAAGGAAGCGGCCAAGCAGGCCCGCCACAAAGACGAAACCCTGGCCACGGCCTGAAGCCGCACTGCCCCTGATCCCGGAACGATGATGAACCTGAAACTTCTCGCATCCCACGAACACCAGCCCCCGGCAGAAGGCGACGCCCGCGCGGTGGCGCTGGCCAACGATGCCGACGCCCTGGCCCTGCCGCTGGAAGGCGTGGAACGTGTGGACCTGCACTTCCCTAACTTCACCGACGGCCGCGCGTTCAGCCAGGCCTTCCTGCTGCGCCGCCGCCGTGGCTTCAAGGGCGAAATCCGCGCCACCGGTGATGTGCTGATCGACCAGCTGGTGCAGATGCAGCGCACCGGCTTTTCGAGCGCTGTGTTGCGCGAGGGCGTGGACGCTGCCGATGCGCAGCGCCAGTTTGAACGCTTCCCTGGCTTCTACCAGGGCGACGCCGTGAACCCTCAACCCCTGTTTGCCGCCAAGGCCGCCTGACGGACGCACTGCCCACGCGTCCACCGCACCGAAACACGAGCCCCTCACCATGAGCCACATCGATCTCGCAAGCATCAACGCCGACCTGGGCCGCAACGCGCCCGCCCTGGTGGAATGGGCCCTGGGCCTGGGCAAGACCAGCATCGTCACCACCAACTTCCGTCCTTTTGAAGCCGTGATCCTGCACATGGTCACGCAGGTGAACCCTGACGTACCCGTGGTCTGGATGGACAACGGCTACAACACCGAAGCCACCTACCGCTTTGCCGACGAGGTGACCAAGCAACTGGGCCTGAACCTCAAGATTTACCTGCCCCTGCGTTCGCGCGCCCACCGTGAAGCCGTGGACGGCCCCACACCTGCACTGGACGACCCACGCCACGCTGCCTTCACCGAAGAAGTGAAGCTCGAACCCTTTGCCCGCGCCCTGCGCGAGACCGCACCGCAAGTCTGGTTCACCGCCCTGCGCGCTACCGACACCGCTGTGCGCGCACAGATGGACCCGGTGAGCATCAACCCCGATGGCCTCATCAAGGTGGCGCCGCTGCTGCACTGGTCGTCCAAAGACCTGCACGAATACTGCGTGAAGCACGGCCTGCCCAACAACTTCGACTACGTGGACCCGACCAAGGGCGAAGACAACCGCGAGTGCGGTCTGCATCTGGCCCACTGAAACCGAACACATCCATGAACGCCCGCACCGACTCAGCGCTGCTTGAGAAAACCAACAACATGAGCTACCACCTCAACAACTCGCACCTCGACGCCCTGGAAGAAGAAACCATCTTCATCCTGCGCGAAGTCGCCGCCGCTTTCGAGCGCCCCGCCCTGCTGTTTTCGGGCGGCAAGGATTCGCTGGTCATGCTCAAGTGCGCTGAAAAAGCCTTTGGCGCGGGCCGCATTCCCTACCCGCTCTTGATGATCGACACGGGACACAACTTCCCTGAAGTGACCGACTTCCGCGACTTCCGTGCCAAGGAACTGGGCGCCGAGCTGATCGTGCGCAGCGTAGAGGATTCGATGGCGCGCGGCACCGTGCGCCTGGCCCACCCGGGCGAGTCGCGCAACGTGCACCAGTCCGTCACGCTGCTCGAAGCGATTGAGGAATTCCGCTTTGATGCCCTCATCGGCGGCGCCCGCCGCGACGAGGAAAAGGCCCGCGCCAAGGAGCGCATCTTCAGCCACCGCGACAGCTTCGGCCAATGGCAGCCCAAGGCCCAGCGCCCCGAGCTGTGGACGCTGTTCAACACCCGCCTGCAGCCCGGCGAGCACTTCCGCGTGTTCCCTATCAGCAACTGGACCGAGCTCGATGTGTGGCAGTACATCGACCGCGAGCAGATCGGCCTGCCCAGCATCTACTACACGCACAAGCGCCAGGTGGTGGACAAGAAGGGCCTGCTGATGCCCGTGACCGAACTCACCCCGCCGCGTGAAGGCGATGTGGTGGAAACGCGCGACGTGCGCTTTCGCACCGTGGGCGACATCACCTGCACCGCACCGGTGGAGAGCACCGCCGCCACCCCGGCCGAGATCGTCATCGAGACCCTGGCTGCCGACGTGAGCGAGCGCGGCGCCACGCGCATGGACGACAAGACATCGGATGCTTCGATGGAGAAGCGCAAGAAGGACGGGTATTTCTGATGAACGCTATCAATTCAATAGCTGCCAGCGCAAATAACACTAGCGCTACCAGCCAAAACGACCATATCTCCGCCCTCAAGTTCATCACTTGTGGTTCCGTCGATGACGGCAAGAGCACGCTGATCGGCCGCCTGTTGGTGGACAGCAAGGCCGTGCTGCAAGACCACCTGGCCGGCGTTCAGCGCCAGGGTGAGACCGACCTGGCCCTGCTGACCGACGGCCTCAGCGCCGAGCGCGAGCAAGGCATCACCATCGACGTGGCCTACCGCTACTTCGCCACCGAAGAGCGCAAGTTCATCATCGGCGACGCGCCCGGCCACGAGCAGTACACCCGCAACATGGTCACGGCCGCCAGCAGCGCCGACGCCGCCGTGGTGCTGGTCGATGCCACCAAGCTCGACTGGAAGAACCCCAGCCTGGCCCTGCTGCCGCAGACCCGCCGCCACAGCCTGCTGGTGCACCTGCTGCGCGTTCACTCGCTGGTGTTTGCCGTGAACAAGCTGGACGCGGTGGAAGACCCCGCACTGGCCTGGAAGCATATTCAAGGCGCACTGCAGGCCTTTGCCCAGGCGGCAGGCATCACCGTGCGAGCCATGGTGCCGGTCTCCGCCCTCAAGGGCTGGAACGTGGTGGACGCCCACGCAGGCTGGTGCGGCTATGACGGTCCTACCCTCTTGCAAGTCTTGGAAGAACTGCCCAACACCCCGGCAGACACAGCACTGGCACCGGCCTTCCCGGTGCAGTGGGTCGAGAAGTTCTCGTCCTCGTCCGACACGAGCCAGGGCCGCCGCGTGTTCTGGGGCCGTGTGGCTGCAGGCACCTTCGCGCCCGGCACGGCCGTGCAGATCTTCCCCAGCGGCCAGCTGGCCACCGTGGCCCAGGTGCTGGACCACGCCCGCCGCCCCAAGGACGTGCCCGCAGGCACCAGCGCCGGCATCATCCTGGACCGCGAGGTGGACGTATCGCGCGGCGACTGGATTCTGGCCGCGCCCACGGCTGCTGCAACGCCGGTTGCCGACGATGACTTTGGCGACACACCCGCTGCCACCCCCGCTTGGCCCGCCAGCCGCGAGCTGCGCACCACCATCGCCTGGATGGACGACGAGCCCCTGGTCGCGGGCCGCGTGTACTGGGCGCTGCACGGCCACCACTGGGTCAAGGCCAAGGTCAAGGCCGTGGTGCACAAGCTCAACATCAACACGCTGGTCGAAGAAGCCGCCACGCAGCTCGACCCCAACGCCATCGGCCATGTGGAACTGCTGCTGCAAGAGGCGATTCCCGCTGCGCCGTTCACCCAGGCCCGCGTGCTCGGATCGCTGATCCTGGTGGACACCGCCAGCCACAAAACTGCGGGCGCCGTGCTGGTCAACTGATGGGCCACTGACCCAGATCAGACTCCGCACGCCCGAGACACCCCTTCGCAGCAAGGGGCCCTGTAACCAAAGGTCGGTGAAAGCTTCTAAAATCGAGGGTTTTCACCGACCCACACAACTCCTGTCATGACCCACGTCGTTTCCGAAAACTGCATCAAGTGCAAGTACACCGATTGTGTGGACGTGTGCCCCGTGGACTGCTTCCGCGAAGGCCCGAACATGCTCGTCATCGACCCTGACGAATGCATCGACTGCGCCGTCTGCATCCCCGAGTGCCCGGCCAACGCCATCTTTGCCGAAGAAGACCTGCCGGCCGACCAGATCGCCTTCATCAAGCTCAACGCCGACCTGGCCTTTGCCGACGGCTGGAAGAGCATCACCAAGCGCAAGCCTGCACTGCCCGACGCTGACGAGTGGAACGGCAAGCCGGGCAAGGTCAACGAACTGATCAAGTAACCCGCCGCGCGCGCCACTGGTGACCGAGACTTTGCAAGCGCCCACCGTGGTCGAGACCGACGCCGTTGTCATCGGCGCAGGTCCTGTGGGCCTGTTCCAGGTCTTCCAGCTGGGCCTGCAAGGCATCACCGCCCACTTGATCGACGCCCTGCCCCATGCAGGGGGCCAGTGCGTCGAGCTGTACGGCGACAAACCCATCTACGACATCCCGGGCATCCCGGTGTGCACCGGGCGCGAGCTGGCTGGTCTGCTGCTTCAGCAGACCGCGCCGTTCAAGACCCAGTGGCACCTGAACACGCTGGTGTCCGCCCTCACCGTACAAGCGGACGGGCGCCTGCTGGTCGAAACCTCGCAAGGCGCACAACTGCTGGCCCGCAGCGTGTTCATTGCCGCCGGCGTGGGCGCTTTTGTGCCGCGCACCCTCAAAGTGGACGGCATCGAGCGGTTCGTCGGCACCCAGGTCCACTACCAGAGCCTGCCCGCGACAGTGGATGTGACCGGTCGCCACGTGGTCGTGCACGGCGGCGACGAGCCCGCGGTGGCACGCGCCGTGGAACTGGCCGAACAAGGCCAGACCGCCCGCGTGAGCCTGCTGCATCGCCGTGACGTTTTCCAGGCGCCTGACGCCTTGCTGCAACGCCTGCAGCAATTGCGCGACGCAGGTCGCATCCATGTCGAGGCCGTGCAGATCACCGGCATCGACACTGTGGGCGACCGCCTCACCGCACTGCAGGTGGTGGACGCAGATGGCAGCACCCGCGCCCTGGCGCTGGACCTGCTGGTGGCGGTACTGGGCATTTCGCCCCGCCTCGGCCCCATCGCCGACTGGGGCATCGCCATGGACCGTAAACAATTGGTGGTTGACACCGAAGCCTTCCGCACCAGCGTGCCCGGCATCTACGCCGTGGGCGACATCAACACCTACCCCGGCAAGCGCAAGCTCATCCTGTGTGGCTTCCACGAGGCCACGCTGGCCGCCTTTAGCGCGGCCGAAGCGCTCAAGGGCGACAAGGTGGCCCTGCAATACACCACCACCAGCCCGCGCCTGCACCAGTTGCTGGGTGTGGCCCCGGCCACCGCTGCCTGACTGGGCGCGCGACGGCCGCACACCACTACAATCCGCAGCGCGCTGCTTTAGCAAGCGCTACCGCTAGGGGTGTCGATGTGGGCCCGCCCGCTTCGACTGAGAGAGTCCCTTTGAACCTGATTGAGATCATCCTCGCGCAGGGAAGCAAGTCCGCCAAAGCACGGCCCTGAACACATCCGGGCGCACCGGCGGGCCGCCCCTGCTCTGTATCTGCTTACGGAGCCATTCCATGTCCTCATCGCCTGCCACGCACGCCACCAACGAAGCGCTGGCCCCCGTCTCCCCCGACCGCCGCGTCTTCCAGTGGCATGACCATGCCTCGCTCTGGTTCAGCCTGGGCGTGGGACTGCTGGTCATGCAAGTGGGGGCGTACCTGATGCCCGCGCTGGGTACCAAAGAGGCCCTGATCGCCATCGTGGCCGGTTCCATCGTGGGTGCGGGCCTGCTGGGCTGGGTGGCCAAGCTGGGCTGCGACAGCGGCCTGGCCAGTGCGGGGCTGATGCACGCGGTGTATGGCCGCACGTTTGCCAGCCTGCCCATTATCCTGAACATCGTGCAGCTGGTGGGCTGGGGCACGTTCGAGCTGGTGGTGATGCGTGACGCCACCGTGGCGATTGGCCAGCAGTCGGGCGCCATGGCGGGAGCCCACTGGCCCGTACTGGCCACGCTGCTGTGGGGCGGCGTGGTGATGCTGCTGATCAGCGGATCGATGGTGCAGCTGGTGCGCAAGCTGATTGCGCGCATCGCGCTGCCGCTGGTGGTGTTGTCGCTGCTGTGGCTGTCGTGGCAGTTCCTGTCGCTGGCGCAAACGCAAGGCTTTGAGGCGCTGTGGACGCGCAAGGGCGACGGCGGCATGGGCGTGCTGCCCGCGCTGGACCTGGTGATTGCGATGCCCATCTCGTGGCTGCCACTGGTGGCCGACTACGCCCGCCATGGCAAGAACGGTGGCTCAGCGCTGCGCGGCACGTGGCTGGGCTATGCGCTGGCCAACATCTGGTGCTACAGCCTGGGTGTGCTGGTGGCATTGACCTTGCCCAGCCAAGACCTGGTGCAGGCGCTGCTGCTGGCCCAGGGCGGGCTGATTGCGCTGTCGCTGATCCTGATCGACGAGGTGGACAACGCCTATGGCGACGCGTATTCAGGCGCCGTGTCGGCCCATAGCCTGCTGCCGCGCTGGGGTGTGCGCGCCTGGGGCCTGCTGGTGGCCGCGCTGTGCACCGGGCTGGCGCTGGTGCTGCCCATGCACAGCCTGGAACCGTTTCTGCTGCTGCTCAGCTCGGTGTTCGTGCCGCTGTTTGGCGTGATCCTCGGGCGTCTGGCCTTTGGCACCGATGCGCCCGCCCTGCTGGCGGCGGCGCGCAAGGTGAATGCAGCGCCCGTAGCCATTTGGCTGGCCGGCATCGCAGTGTACCACCTGGCGCCCAAGGTGCTGCCTGATGCGGGCTCTGCCCTGCCCACGCTGGCGTTCAGCTTCGTGCTGGCCTGGGCGACAAGGCCCAAGGCACGCTGAGTCGCCGCCAAAACACTATCAAAAAAGGAGCACCCAGCGCATGTTTGACTAGCGCTTGCGCCTCAAAACACCTAAAAAGACGCTCTATGGTGCCTGAAACACCCGCTGCGCCACCGGCGCGTAGCCGTGGTTGAGGGGGCCGTGGCCCCGGCCGGTGGTGACATTCGCTCCGGCAGCAATGGCCCCCAAGATGTAGGCCCGTGCCTGCTCCACGGCCTGCTCCAGCGGTAGGCCCAGCGCCAAGTGGGCTGCAATCGCAGACGACAGGGTACATCCCGTGCCATGCCCGTTGTGGGTGGCAATGCGCTGCGACTGCAACCGGTGACCCTGAGCACCACCCTGCACGGCCAGCACATCCACCACCCAGTCGCCCGGCAAGTGCCCGCCTTTGAGCAATGCCGCGCGGGCGCCCAGCCGCAGCAGGTCTTGCGCGGCCAGCTCCAGCGCCTCCACGCCTTCGATGCGACGCCCCAGCAACCATCCGGCCTCGTCCAGGTTGGGCGTGACCACCTCGGCCAGCGGAAACAGCTCTTGGACCAGCACCGCCACCGTCTCTTGGGCGATCAGCCGGTCGCCACTGGTGGCCACCATCACCGGGTCCAGCACCACGTGCGGCAGCTGGTAGGTCCGAATGGCTTCTGCCACCACATGCACCACGTCGGGCGAGTGCAGCATGCCGATCTTGACGGCGTCCACGCCAATGTCCTGCACCACCGCATCGATCTGGGCCTTGAGCATCTCGGGCGGAATGCCGTGGATGCCCGTCACCCCGCAGGTGTTCTGGGCCGTGATGGCGGTGATGGCCGTCATGCCATAACAGCCCAGCGCACTGAAGGTCTTGAGGTCGGCCTGGATGCCCGCGCCGCCGCCGCTGTCAGACCCTGCGATGGAGAGCACGCGTGCGTAGCGGTGGCCCGTGGAGGGCAAGGAGGTCGTCGGTGAAATCATGGCAAAAATTATGGCCTATGCGCCACGTCAAAACGGGGCACACGGGGGATGTGCTGTAATTCATTTTCCGGACGAAACAGGGGTGTCCTGCCATCAAGATACTGTTCTTGGGCGTGCGACTGAGAAATACCCTGGGGCCTGCACAGAACCCTGTGCACTGCGACCGAAGCAGGAGCCCCGCTACCCGATCCAGGTCATGCTGGCGTGGGGAGTTTCCATCAACGGTGACCCCGTTTTGTCCATGGCCGCTTGCCACACCACGGACACACTGACGGATCTATGTCACTTCAACCTTCTTCCTTTGCCATCCTGGGCGCAGGCCTGATGGGCCGTCTGCTGGCCGTGGAGCTGGCGCGCCAGGGGCACCGCGTGGACATCTATGACGCGGGGGGCCCCGCCGCCGAGAACTCGGCCGCCACGGTGGCTGCGGCCATGCTGGCCCCGTTGGCAGAGTCCGCGATCACCGAACCCGGCGTGGTCCGCATGGGCCACCACGCGCTGACCCGGTGGCCCGAGTTGCTGGCAGGCTTGTCGGAGCCCGTGTTTTTTCAGCAGGCTGGCACACTGATCGTGTGGCACCGCCAGGACGTGGCCGAAGCCCAGCGCTTCACCCGCCAGCTTGAAAACAACCAGCGCAGCCTGCCCGAGCTGCCCGCCCTGCAAAAGCTCGACAGCGGCGCCCTGGAACAGGTGGAGCCCGCCCTTGCGCACCGCTTCAACCAAGGCCTGTACCTGCCCGGCGAGGGCCAGCTGGACAACCGCCAGTTGCTGGCCGCCCTGTTGGTGGAAATGGAGCGCCTGGGAGTGCGGGCGCACTGGCACACGCCTCAGTCGCCCGACGCCTTCACGCCCGGCGCCCCCGGCCAGCCCGACCGGGTGCTGGACTGCCGTGGCCTGGGCGCCAAGGGCCAGTGGAGCGCGCTGCGCGGCGTGCGCGGTGAAGTGGCGCGCATCCACGCGCCCGACGTGACGCTGCAGCGCCCCACCCGGCTGGTGCACCCCCGCTACCCCATCTACATCGCGCCCAAAGAAGACCATCTGTTCGTCATCGGCGCGACCGAGATCGAGTCCGACGACCGCTCCCCAGCAAGCGTGCGCTCCACCCTGGAGCTGCTGAGCGCCGCCTACGCCGTGCACCCCGGCTTTGCCGAAGGGCGGATTCTGGAGCTGGCCACGCAGTGCCGCCCCACGCTGCCCGACAACCTGCCCGCCATCCGCCAGACCCGCCCGGGCGTGCTGGAGATCAACGGCCTGTACCGCCACGGCTTCATGATCTCGCCCGCCATGCTGGACGTGACCCTGGAGGTGCTGAACACGGGACAATCGACCCTGTCCGAACGTTTTGACCTCCGGCTGGAACTGGAACCCATCGCACCCGCCCCGACCGGCGTTGCCGCCCCCGCATTTGCATGAACATCTCGATCAACCAAGTCCCGCACGAACTGCCCGAAGGCGCCACCGTGGCCGATGCCGTGGCCGCCATCGAAGCGCGCCCCCCGTTTGCCGTGGCCGTAAACACCACCTTTGTGCCCAACACCCGCTACGCCGCCCATGCGTTGCAGCCTGGCGACCGCGTGGAGATCATCTCGCCGGTCACTGGCGGCTGAGGTAACAGTAACTCAATCAAAATGGCTGCTAGCGCATACAAAACATACGTCAGTAGCTATCAAAATCATAGTAATCCAATGACCACTCCGACGCCCCAAGACCCGCTGGTGCTGTACGGCCAGACGTTCGCCAGCCGCCTGCTGCTGGGCACCTCGCGCTACCCCTCGCCCGCCGTGCTCGAAGCCGCCGTGCTGCGCGCCCGGCCCGCCATGGTCACGGCCTCGCTCCGCCGCCAGGGTAGCAACCCGGCCGAGAGCGGCAGCAGCTTCTGGGAGCTGCTGCGCAAGCTCAACGTGCCCGTGCTGCCCAACACCGCCGGCTGCCACAGCGCGCAAGAGGCCATCACCACCGCACAGATGGCGCGCGAGGTATTCAACACCCCGTGGATCAAGCTGGAGCTGATCGGCGACGACTACACCCTGCAGCCCGACACGCTGAACCTGGTGGGCGTGGCCGAGCACCTCATCAAAGAAGGCTTTCAGGTGCTGCCCTACTGCACCGAAGACCTGGTGCTGTGTCAGCGCCTGGTGGACGTGGGCTGCCAGGCCGTAATGCCCTGGGCCGCCCCCATCGGCACCGGGCGCGGCCCGGTCAACCCCTACGCGCTGCAGACACTGCGCGAGCGCCTGAATGTGCCCATGCTGGTCGATGCCGGGCTGGGCCTGCCCTCGCACGCCTGCCAAGTCATGGAATGGGGCTATGACGGCGTGCTGCTGAACACCGCCGTGGCCCTGGCCCAAGACCCGGTGGCCATGGCCGGTGCGTTTGCCGATGCCGTGAGCGCCGGGCGCGCAGCCCGCCTGGCCGGTGCCATGGCCGCACAAGACGCCGCCCAGCCTAGCACCCCCGTGCTGGGCACCCCTTTCTGGCACCACGCCCATGCATGACACCACCGCCCTGGCGAACGCCATCCTGAGCCACCACGCGGCCACCTTTGCAGGGTTTGCGCCTGAGCCCGTGCCCACACCCACGTCGCAGGACCCTGTGTACCTGGCCGCGCTGCAGGCTTGCAGTCAACTGGGTTTCATCGCCCACGACGCCGAATGCCTGGCCCGCGCCTGGCAGGCGCGCGAGCTGCGCACCGGCAGCGCACAGCCCGAGCAGTGGCCCGACGAACCCCAGGACTTTGGCCTGCAGCGCCTTCCGCGCGCCCAGCAGTTTGCCGCGTGCCCCGAGCGCCTGGGCCTGTATGCCGTGCTGCCTGACGCCCAGTGGGTGGGCCGCATGGCACGCGCCGGGGTGCCAACGGTGCAGTTGCGCTTCAAATCGGAAGACGACCGCGCCATCCGGGCCGAAGTCCAGGCCGCCGTCGAGGCCGTGCAAGGCACGGGCGCGCTGTTGTTCATCAACGACCACTGGCGGGATGCGATCAATGCAGGCGCCTACGGCATCCATCTGGGCCAGGAAGACCTGGACGCACTCACTGCCGAAGAGCTGCAGACACTCCACCGCTCCGGCCTGCGCCTGGGCGTGAGCACCCATGGGTATGCCGAAATGGTGCGTGCCGACGCCGTGGGGCCCAGCTATATCGCGATGGGTGCCGTGTTCCCTACGACCCTCAAAAAAATGGCTACCGCGCCCCAGGGCGTGGGCAGGCTGGGCTTGTATGCACGGCTGATGCGGCACTACCCGAAAGTGGCGATTGGCGGGATCAGCGCCGAGCAGTTCCCCACGGTGCTGGCCACTGGCGTGGGTTCCGTGGCGGTGGTGCGGGCCTTGGTCAATGCACCGGACCCTGAAGCGTCGGCTGCAGCGCTGATGGCTCTGATGCGGTGATGGTCGGGCAGCGATAGCGGCCGGAGCGGCTATCGCGGGTCTTCTGGGGCAGCTACCGCACCGCGTGGCCGTGGCTGGGGCGGTCGATAGGCCAGCGACTGGTTACTTGCGGTCAGGTTTTTTCATCTGCTCCAGCTCAAGGCGGAGCTCCATGAGATCGTTCTCCATACCAAAGCCGACCGGCTGGCCTGCGGGTGGCGGCGCCGTCACGGGCACCGGAGGCAGATCGCTCAGCGTGAGGTGGGGAGGGTCCGACAGATCCAGATCCAGTGGAATGCCCCGCGAGTCCTCGCCCACAGACGCTGCGGGCCTGGAGGGCGCAACCGGAGCGGGCGCAGGTGCCGGCTCCTGCTGGGCCTTCATCGCAAATTCGAACTCCAGACTGGCGGCCAGCGAATCGAGCGGCAAGTCGTCGTGCAGCGCCGCCGCAGCGGGGGCAGGACCCGAGGGAGCGACCAGCGTTTCAGACCGGGGAGGTGCGAGCGGGGTCGTCCGCTTGCGAGGCGGCGGCGCACCCCGTGCACTGGCAGGCGTGGTCTGCGCCACCGCCAAGAGCAGCAGCAGATCGTCATAGGCAGCCAGATCAAACGGTTCCACCGCTTCGGCGCCCGAGCGACGGAACAGGAATTTCTCCAGCAAGCCCAGCACCGCAGGCGTTGTCCACTCGGCCTCGATCTCGGCCAGCGCGTCGGTGTAGTGGTACAGCATGCGGCCTGTGCGGTGAAAGCCCGCAAACTCCGGCACCTGTGCGTTGAAGAACTGCATGAACTGGGTGCGCAACTGCGCAAACTCATCCACCCGGCTGAGGGTGTGGTACAGCCTCAATAGCTCCAGGTAAGCCAGCGGCGAGGTCTCGCGGTGCTCTGCAATGTGATGCTTCAGCACCTCGATGGCCTGTTGGTGCTCGCCCACCGAGACAAAGAATTCGGCCTGCTGCTGAATGTCAAACAGCTCTTCAGGGTTGACGATGTGGGCTGCCACGGAGGGCGCCGGGGACGGGGCAGCAGCCTTGGCCTGCAACGGGGCGGGCGCACTGGCCGCAGGGCTGGTTGCCACGAAGCGTGGCTCCACCGCCACCGGGGCGGCTTTGCCCAAGGGGCTTGCACCGGACTCAAGGCCGGCTGCGACAGCGTGGGGCTGGGTTTCCGACGGCAGCCAGGTGTCGCCAGGATGGGGCGTCAGACCCAGCGCCTCGTCATGGGCCGATGTGGCCTCGGCGCGCGCGCCCAGGGCCACGGAATCGCGCCATGACCGCACCGCCTTGTCGGACGCGCTGCGCATCCGCGACCACATCCATGCCACACCCAGCAGCGCCAGGGCCAAAAGGCCTCCCAGGGCATACACCACTGTTGCAGGGAACCGTTCCTGCTCCATCAGCTCCAGCTGCTGCTGCAACTGACCGGCCGTGGCGCGGTCCTTGGCGGCCTGTGCACGCAGCGCGGCTGTGTCTGTTTCCAGGGCCTTGAGCCGTTCGCTGTCCTTTTGCAGATCTTCGGGCGCGGTGTTCAGCGACTTCCACAACGCAGCGGCCTGGGCCCGCAGGGCCGACATCTCCTCGGACGGCGCGGTGGGCAGTTGCCCGGTGGAGCGCAGTGCCACCGGGCTGTCCAGCCAGGTGTCCAGTGGCTCCACCACCAGACGGGAACGCGTGGCCGGTGCAGCACCTACCGCTGATTTGCCGGGAGCCGCCGCGCCTACGCGCGCTGAAGGCCGTGGGGCGGTTGCAGCCCCTGGCGCGCTGCGGTCGGCAGACTGCGGACGCACAGCCTTTGCCGGTGCCGCCGCCTTGTCGCTGGGCCGGGTGGCCTGCGCCATGCTGGTGGCTGCTGAAGATGCGGCGGAACTGCCACCACCCACGGCAGGAGAGCTCTGTGACTCCGCACCTGTGCGGGTGGCGGCGGAGGGAAGACGCGTCACATCCACGGGCGACGCGGAGGCAGATCGGGTCACGGTGGTCGGCAAGTCCGAAAGGAAGGTGTAGCTGCGCGTGGTCTTGCCATTGCACCCTGCAGACAGGGTGACGGTCAGCACAGGCTCATCCAGCGATACCGAGGCCAACACGCGAACGCCCGACGGACGCCCACGCACCTCGGGCAATGGGATCACGCGCACCTTGCTGTCGCTGATGGCGTTGTCGCCTGCCACCAGCTTGGCCGTGACGCAGGACGACGCGACATCGGTGCCAGGGTCGGGCTGCAACTCGAACGAGAGATCGACCGGGGAGCCCAACACCACCGTACCACTACCATTGCCCAGGGACAGCGCCGAAGCACCGGCTGCAAGCGCCCACAATCCCGGCCCAAAAATGGTGTTACGGATTTTCACAATCAATTCTGTTTTTCGGTCCGAAGGATTCTTGCACATAAGTCCCAGATAAGGCCAGAGCCATAATGCCGCTATGAAAATTCAGTTTCCCAACATCGCCATCGTGGGCACCGGCGCCATGGGCCGGGGCATTGCGCAAATTGCTGCCCAGGCCGGTAGCCAGGTTTTTCTGCTGGACGCCAACCCCGGGGCCGCCGACGCCGCCCGGGCTGCCTTGCAGGAACAATGGAACAAGCTGGTCACCAAAGGCCGGATCGAGGCTGACCAAGCCACCGCGCTGACTGCACGGCTGCACCCCGTCACAACGGTGGCGGACCTGGCGGCCTGCGACCTGGTGGTGGAGGCCATCGTGGAGCGTCTGGATGCCAAACAGGCCCTCTTCGTTGAACTGGAAGAAGTGGTGCGCGCCGATGCGGTGCTGGCCACCAACACATCCTCCCTGTCCGTGACGGCGATTGGCGCATCCCTCAAGCGTCCGGAACGCTTGGCGGGGTTCCACTTCTTCAACCCCGTTCCGCTGATGAAGGTGGTGGAGGTCATTGCGGGCCTCAAGACCGATCCTTCCATCTGCACGGCGCTGGCTGCCTATGCCAAGGCCATGGGCCACACCCCGGTGCAGGCACAGGACACCCCAGGCTTTATCGTGAACCACGCCGGGCGCGGCTTTGGCACGGAGGCCCTGCGCATCGTGGGCGAAGGTGTGGCCGACTTTGCCACCATCGACCGCATCCTGCGCGACCAGGTCGGCTTCAAGCTCGGGCCCTTCGAGTTGATGGACCTGACGGCGCTGGACGTGTCGCATCCGGTCATGGAATCCATCTACCGCCAGTATTACGACGAACCCCGTTTCCGCCCCAGCGTGATCACTGCCCAGCGCCTGGCAGGGGGCGTGGTGGGTAAGAAAGTGGGCGAAGGCTTCTACCGCTACGTGGAGGGTGTGGCCCAGGTGCCTGCTGAGGCGCCCGTCCCCGTCGTCAACGACATTCCCCCGGTGTGGGTGTCCCCGCGCGCTGCACGCCGGGCCGAGCTGTACCAGTTGCTCAAGGACCTGGGGGCCACCATCGAAACCGGTCAATCGCCCTCCCCCCAGGCCATCACGCTGGTGGCCCCGCTGGGCTTTGACGTGACCACCGTGGCGGTGGTGGAGCGGCTGGACCCGGCCCGCACCATCGGCATCGACATGCTGATCGATGACGCCGCCACCAAGCGCCGCGTGCTGGCCACCAACCCCGCCACACGCGTCGACATCCGCAACGCGGCGCATGCGCTGTTTGCGCGCGATGGCAAAGCCGTCAGCGTGATCCGTGACAGCGGCGGTTTTGTAACGCAGCGCGTGGTGGCCACCATCGTCAATATCGCCAGCGACATCTGCCAGCAAGGCATCTGCACCCCCAAGGACCTGGAGACCGCCGTGACCCTGGGCCTGGGCTACCCGCTGGGCCCGCTGGCCATGGGCGACCGCTGGGGCCCCACCAACATCCTGGAGGTGCTGTTCAACATGCAGACCGTGTACGGTGACACGCGCTACCGCCCCAGCCCCTGGCTGCGCCGGCGCGGGGCCATCGGCCTGAGCCTGAGCCACGTCGAAGAAGCCTGATCGGCCAGCACCACGGCCATCCCACCGAAGACCGCCATGCCCGCAGAACTCCAGAGCACCAGCCAGGGGCAGACCCTGATCCTGACCCTCCGCAACCCCGAGCGGCGCAACGCCATCGACCCGGTGATGTACGCCGCCGGCGTGGAAGCGCTGGGTGTGGCCGAGAGCAGCCCTGACATCCGCAGCGTGGTCATCACCGGCTCGGACGGCATGTTCTGTTCGGGCGGCAACCTGCAGCGCCTGCTGGCCAACCGGCAACAGCCGCCCGAGGTGCAGGCGCAGAGCATCGAAGGCCTGCACAACTGGATCGAGACCATCCGCACCTATCCCAAGCCGATAATTGCGGCCGTGGAAGGTGCCGCGGCCGGGGCCGGGTTTTCGCTCGCGTTGGCCTGCGACTTCATCGTGGCGGCGCGCAATGCCGTGTTTGTGATGGCCTACAGTAATGTGGCCCTGTCGCCCGATGGCGGCGCCAGCTGGAGCCTGGCCCAGACGCTGCCGCGCCAGCTGGCCACCGAAATCCTCATGTGTGGCGACCGCATCGGCGCAGAGCGCCTGCACGCAATGGGCCTGGTCAACCGCGTTGCCGAAGCAGGCAGCGCACTCGACGCGGCCCTCGCGCTGGCCGAGCAGCTCAACGCCCGTGCGCCCAATGCACTGGCCAGTATCAAGGAACTGCTGAACGAAGCCCCCCAGGCCCAGCTCACGCACCACCTGGGCCAGGAGCGCGACCACTTCGTGAAAAACCTGCACCACGCTAATGGCGGCGCAGGCATCTCTGCGTTCCTGGAAAAGCGCGTGCCGCGCTACGAATAGCGCTGCGCCTCAAACGCCTCGGCCGATCCACCATCACAGGCACATCAACCCCCGGCACGCTGCCACCCAGCGCCGGGGGTTTTTTATTGCCCCATCACGTATTTGCGATATCGCAGTGACTCGCCAACGCGCCCTTACGCGCAGACACGCAGGTGACAACCCTGACGCATTGCACAGGTCCCTGACGCGACAATGGGCCTGTTTCTAGTCACCCAAAAGACAGGCCATGGACGACCCGATTCTTACTATCGAAGAACGTGAAGCGATCAACTCCGGTCGCTGGTTTTCATCACTCTCACCTTCGCTACGCCACGACATCCTCCGATGTGCATACGTCAAACGCTTCAAGGACGGCGGCCTCATTGCCGCACGTGGGGATCCACCCGAGGAGTGGATTGCCTGCGCGCGCGGTGCGGTACGGGTGAGCTCCACCTCCATCTCGGGCAAGCAGATCACGCTGACGTATGTGGAGCCGGGCATCTGGTTTGGCGACGTGGCGATCTTCGACGGGGACCGGCGCACACACGACGCCTATGCGCATGGCGACACCACGATCCTGTGCGTGGCCAAAGCCGACTTCCGCAAGATTTTGGCCGTACACACCGAGCTGTACGAAGCCATGCTGCGCCTGCATGCGCGTCGCATTCGCCAGCTGTTCGGGCTGGTGGAAGACCTCAACACATTGCCCCTGCGCTCACGCCTGGCCAAACAGCTGGTGCACCTGGTGCGCAGCTATGGGGTGCCCAGCCTGTCGGACGGCAGCGAGATGCGCATCAGCCTGCAACTGGCGCAGGAAGAACTGGCCCAACTGCTGGGCGCATCACGCCAACGCGTGAACCAGGAGCTCAAGGCCATGGAACGCGAAGACGCGATCCGCATCGAGCCAGGCGGCCTGGTGGTGCGTGACCGCGAAGCCCTCATGCGCATCGCAGAAGCCGACAACTGAGCCGACTACCCCATCACCGACTGCACGACCTTTCATCCGCCTCCATGAGCAACTTTGACCATTTCGTCGGCACCCGCCCTGTTTCCGATCAGCATGCTTTTGACATCGAAGCGCTGACCGCATGGCTCTCCAAGAACATGGAGGGCTTTGCTGGCCCGCTGACGGTGGAGATGTTCAAGGGCGGGCAGTCCAACCCCACCTACAAGCTCATCACGCCCAGCGCCAGCTATGTCATGCGCGCCAAGCCCGGGCCCGTGGCCAAGCTGCTGCCGTCGGCCCATGCCATCGAGCGCGAGTTTGCGGTGATGAGCGGCCTGTACGGCACCGACGTACCCGTGCCGCGCATGTTTGTGCTGTGCGAGGACGAGTCGGTGATCGGGCGTGCCTTCTACGTGATGGAGTGCATGCAGGGCCGCGTGCTGTGGGACCAATCCCTGCCGGGCATGACGCCTGCTGAACGCGGTGACATCTACAACGAGATGAACCGGGTGATCGCAGCGCTGCACACCGTCAAGTTTGCGGACCGTGGCCTGGCCAACTACGGCAAGCCTGGCAACTACTTTGACCGCCAGATCGGCCGTTGGAGCAAGCAGTACGTAGCCTCCATCACGCAGCCCATCGAAGAGATGGACCGCCTGATGGAATGGTTGCCCGCCAACATGCCCGCCAGCGCGCGGGATGAGGGCCACGTATCCATCGTGCACGGCGACTTTCGTCTGGACAACCTGATGTTCCACCCCACCGAGCCCCGCGTGATTGCCGTGCTCGACTGGGAGCTGTCCACACTGGGTCACCCCCTGGCGGACTTCAGCTACCACTGCATGAGCTGGCACATTCCCGCATCGCTCGGGCGTGGCATTGCGGGGCTGGACCTGGGCGCCCTGGGCATTCCCGACGAAGACACCTACATCCGCCGCTACTGCGAGCGCACCGGCATCGCCACGCCCGAAGCCTTGCGCGCGGACTGGAACTTCTACCTCGCCTACAACATGTTCCGCATCGCCGCGATTCTGCAGGGCATTGCCAAGCGGGTAGAGGCCGGCACAGCCTCCAGCGCCCAGGCCAAGGCCTCGGGCGACACCGCACGGCCCATGGCCCAGCTGGCCTGGTCGTTTGCACAGCGCGGCTGAACACACGACGCAACCCCAGCGCCGTCCCACGATTACCAACGGAGAAGAAACCCATGGACTTTGACTACTCGCCCAAAACCAAGGAACTGCAGGCCAAGCTGCTCCAGTTCATGGATGACCACATCTATCCGAACGAGTCCGCCTACAAGGATGAACTGGCCGCCAACACCGCCGCTGGCAAGCGCTGGAGCGCGCTGAACACCATCGAAAACCTCAAGCCCAAGGCCCAGGCCGCCGGGTTGTGGAACCTGTTCCTGCCCGTCGACAGCGCTGCAGCCTCGGGCTATTCAGGTGCGGGTCTCACCAACCAGGAATATGCGCCGCTGGCCGAAATCATGGGCCGCGTGCCATGGGCCAGCGAGGTGTTCAACTGCTCCGCACCCGACACCGGCAACATGGAAACCATTGCCCGCTACGGTGACGAGGCCAACAAGGCCCGCTGGCTCAAGCCACTGCTCGAAGGCAAGATCCGCTCGGCCTTTGCGATGACCGAGCCCGATGTCGCATCGAGCGACGCCACCAACATCGAAACGCGCATCGAGCGTCATGGCGACGAGTACGTGATCAACGGCCGCAAGTGGTGGATCTCCGGCGCCGCCGACCCCCGCTGCGCCGTGTTCATCACCATGGGCAAGACCGACCCCGAAGCCCCCCGCCACTCGCAGCAAAGCATGGTGCTGGTGCCCGCTGACACCCCCGGCATCAAGATCATCCGCCCGCTGAACGTGCTGGGCTACGACGACGCGCCGCACGGCCACGTCGAGATGACTTTTGAGAACGTGCGTGTGCCCGTCTCCAACATCCTACTGGGCGAAGGCCGTGGCTTCGAGATCGCACAAGGCCGCCTGGGCCCCGGACGCATCCACCACTGCATGCGCCTGATCGGCCTGGCCGAACGTGCGCTCGAACTGATGTGCAAGCGCGCGTCCTCGCGTGTGGCCTTCGGCAAGACCGTGGCGCAGCAGACGGTGACGCAAGAGCGCATTGCCGAGGCCCGCTGCAAGATCGACATGGCCCGCCTGCTCACCCTGAAGGCCGCCTGGCTGATGGACGTGGCCGGCAACAAGGTCGCCAAGACAGAAATCGCCATGATCAAGGTGGTGGCCCCCAGCATGGCCTGCCAGGTCATCGACTGGGCCATGCAGGTGCACGGCGGTGGCGGCATGTCTGACGACTTCCCACTCGCCTATGCCTACGCCGGTGCGCGCACCCTGCGCTTTGCCGACGGCCCGGACGAAGTGCACCGCAACGCGATTGCCAAGTGGGAGCTGGGCAAGTACGGCACCTACGGCCGCGACGCCGCCGTGCCGGTGACACGCGGCGGCTAACACCCCGCCGCACAGGACACGGGACCCGCAGACGCCCTACTGCGGGTCTTCAGTGTCTTCCGTCGGCCCGCCTGCGGCCGCAGGCGGCGGCAGGTTCTGCAATGCCCCCTGGGCAGCCGCCAGCAGCAACTGCGTGGCCTGGGCGATCTCCGTCAGGCTGCGCTGCGTGTGCTCCATGCGCAGGTACACCTTGCCGCGCACCAGCATCAACAGCAGCGGCGATTGCGCCCGCACCGCCCCGCCCTCGCCTTCCACGATATTGAGCAACTGGGACACCACCGGCGCATGGATCCAGCGCTGTGCGGTCTCCATGCGCTCGGCCACCACCGCAAAGTGCTGGCGGAATGAGGCCGGCAGCCCCGGCCAAGTCACCTCTTCAAACATGGCCAGCCAGCGCATTTCCTCAGGCAGGCTGGCGTTTACCGTGGTCTGCAGGGTGTCGGTGATGGCGTTGTAGGCATTGCCCTCCAGCGACTCCTGCAAGGGGCGGTTGAGCACCATCACCGCCGCCTCCGGGTCGACCCCCAAGTCGGCCCGCCCCCGCAACTCCAGGCCGCGCACGTAATCGCGCGTCGGATTGCCACATTCCAGCCGCCACGGGTGGCCGTTCAGGTCGCCTCCCAGGTCAAAATGCCCGTCCACCGCCTGCGGCACCACCGCCAAGCGCTGGGTGGCTGCCCAACGCACCACCTCCTGGTTGGACACGGGCCGCGCGGCATTCGGGCCGCCGGACAGATGCAGCGCTTTGCGAAGACGGTCAAACATGGCAATTCGAAGCCCCAGGCTTCGCGGGAGTCACGGATACGGGCATTATTGGGGGCATTGGCCGCTGCAGCAAACTGGACTGACGCCTTCTGTGAGCTTGTTCACCCTGACCGTCATAAGAGCGGCGAACAAAACTCAGCGAAGCGGCCCTGGCTAGGCGTTTCGCCGCAGGCAGTACAACTAGTACGACAAGGCGAGACAACGATGCAAGGCGAGTTTTGTCAGTCGCTCTAAACTGCAGCGAGCGGCAGGTGCGGCCATGGCCTTGGGAGCAATCAATGGCTGCGAAGTGCACAGCCCACACACCACCCTTCTTCATGGACCGCAGACTTGCACTGATTGGCGTCGCTGGTGCTCTCGCCGCACCGGGGATTGCCCTGGCGCTGCCCGACGACGCTTCGGCGCGGGTGCGTCAGCTGGTGCGCTGGTCCGCAGCGACGGCCGACCACCAGGGCTTGCCGTTTGCCGTGATCGACAAGCCTGCCGCGCGCATCCACGTGTTTTCGGCCCAGGCCCAATGGCTCGGCAGCGCGCCCGTGCTGCTGGGGGCCGCTACGGGTGACCGCTCAGCCCCGGGCATCGGGGCCAAGCCTCTGTCCCACATCCGCCCGCACGAACGCACCACCCCTGCGGGCCGCTTTGTGACGGAACCCGGCCGCAACCTGCAGGGTGACGACATTGTGTGGATCGACTACGACGCTGCCGTATCACTGCACAGGGTGCGCAGTGTGAGCGCCGCTGAGCGCCGCCTGCAGCGGCTGGCGAGCCCCGGCACGCGGGACAAACGCATCAGCTACGGCTGCGTGAACGCCCCCGCCGCGTTCTACGACCAGTTCATCGCGCCTTGGTTCGGGCGGGCACCAGGG
This sequence comes from Acidovorax sp. DMC1, assembly GCF_056314325.1. Classification (NCBI taxonomy): domain Bacteria; kingdom Pseudomonadati; phylum Pseudomonadota; class Betaproteobacteria; order Burkholderiales; family Comamonadaceae; genus Acidovorax; species Acidovorax sp. DMC1. The sequence goes on from NZ_JBQUYO010000006.1 coordinate 62,459, forward strand.
GTGATCTACGTGCTGCCGGACACCGAGCCTTTTGCTACTTTTTTTGTAGCAGCTAGCGCTTATGAGTAGTGCACTAACGGCCCATTTGATTCAATATTCTTGCCCAGTACGGCTAGGGCTCCCGCGCTGACACTTCCGACAGTAGCCACGCACACGCCACCCCGGCTCAAGCCGTTGCGCGCTGCAGGCGAAACACAGGCCGGCGGCCGCCCACCACCAGCCCCTTGGCATTGCGAATGACGGCGTTTCTGCGCAGCGCCAGGGCCTCCTGCTGCGTAGCATCCAGCCATCCCAGCTGGTCCATCACCTCCACGGCCGCCGCCACCTGCGCCACCATGTTGCCGTCCATGATCTTGAGGGCAAAGGCCTCGCCATGGCTGCGGCTGCCCACCACCTGCACCCCGTCGGCTCCGGTCTTCGAGACCCAATCGCCCCGCCCTGCCCGCATGAAATCCAGATCATGCCGCCCGGTGCCGGAGCCCAACTCCGGGCGTTGCACCATGGCGTCGGCCAGTGCGGTCAGGCTCTGGTCCAGATCCGTGTCGGGCGCCCCACCCGCCAGGCGCGCATAGCCCCGCGCCAGGTGCGCGAGCGGCATGGCGTAGTTGGGGGCGGAGCATCCGTCGATGCCCATGGCCAGTTGCTCGGGCTCCAGCCCCACAGCCTGCGCCACATGCTCACGAATCGCCTGCTGCAACGGGTGCGCAGGGTCCAGATGGTTGTCGAGCGGCCAGCCCTGCTGCACACAATGGGCAACAAAACCGGCGTGTTTGCCGCTGCAGTTGTTGTGGCGTTCGTCCGGCACAAAGCCGTCTGGCAGCGAACCCAGCCCCAGCTCTGCAAACAGCGGCCGGTGGCAGCCGCAGCGCAGGGCGCGGTAGTTCTGCCCCACGCTGCCCAGCATGCGCTCGACCTGCTCGACATGCATGGCCTCGCCGTTATGGCTGGCGCACAGCAGCGCCAGTTCACCCGCGCCCCAGCCCAGCGTCTGGGCGCCGCCGGACTGCATGAATGGCAGGGCCTGAAATGCCTTGATGGTGGAGCGCGTGAACGTGACCGTATACGGGTCGCCCGCCTGCGCCAGCACACGGCCGTTGCGGTCGGCCACCGCCACGGCGCCCCAGTGCTGGCATTCGGCGAGGTTGCCCCGGGTCACCTCGATCAGCGGAACAAAACCCATGGTGATCTCCAACGTGGTTACTGCACCGCCGGTGCGGGGGCCAGAGTCAACTCATGGGCCCAGCGTGCGGGCTGGCGCTGCAACGCGCGGTAGCCCGTCTGCGCCCAGGTGCTGCTCATGTCGCTGTAACGCGGTGAAAACACCAGGCCGCTTTGCCCGGTCTGGTAGATGAAGCGAGACTGTTCCAGGTCGGCCAGGTCGTACACCGCGCGCAGCGATGCGGCATGGCGGTTCACAAACGGGCCCTTGGCTTCGCCCGCGTTGTACTGCCCCACGTTGACGGTGTAGGAGTCGCCATGCGATGGTTCGCTCACGTCAAAAAAGCGGGCCAGCGCGGGCACATTGCCAAACGGCCGGTGCACGCTGAGTGCCGGATGCGCCGCGCCCCAGCGCCATTGCGCGGGATCGGCGCCGTAGGCCGCCTGCAGCCGACCGAGCGCACGGCCCAGGGCTGCGGCCGACTGCTCTGCGCACGAGGAAGGTTGGCACCACCAGGAGTCGTTGCGCTCCAGGATGCCCTCCAGCGCCGCCCGGTAGTCGCGTTTGCCATAAGTAGCGGTGAACCGCGCCTCGCCAATGCGCGGCACGATCAGGCCACGCGCCAACTCGTCGGTCCACGCGGCAAACACCAGGGGCGCTGCCTTGCCTGCATCCATCACGCCGTCAAAGCCCTTGAGCTGCTCTTGCGCAGCCGCTGCCAGCGGGTGCGATGACTTGGCCTGCTGGAGGTAGGGCAGCAGCTTGCGCGTGGCCAGTGAGGTCACATCGCGGTGGATCGCCTGCATGCTTGCGGCATCGTGCTTGTCGGTGGCCTCTATCAGCTGCGCAATGCGTTCGTAGCGGTAAGGCAAGGCCCAGTCTTGGGTCAGGTAGTGGGGATAGTCGGGCGCCGTCACCCGCTGGTTGGCGGTGGCTATCCAGCCCCGGGCGCCGTTGTCCTCCGGCGTCTGGTCGTACGGCAGCCAGCCCTTCCAGTCGTACCGGGCGTCCCAGCCCGGTGACGGCGCCACGCCCCGGATGTCGTTGGCAGGGTCTCGCACGGGCGCGCGGCCTGCGGCCTTGAAGCGGATGTTGCCCTGGTCATCGGCCGCCACCACGTTCTGCATCGGCGAGTGGTAGTGCGACAGGGCCGCGAACAAGGCATCCACCGATTTCGCCTGGTTGGTCTGCAGGCCCGCCAGCACCGTCTGGTTGTCGGCATCGAGCGCGCTCCAGCGCAGCGCCAGCACGTATTTGCCGAGGTCCAGCACGTCGGCATGCGACTTCTGCGCGTCGCTCAACACGGGGCCGTGCCGCGTGCTGCGCACCTTCAGGGCAACATCGGCCTGCCCTTTCACGCGGATGGTTTCGTTACGCACCGTGAAGGGCGCCCAGCCCTCGGGCGTGCGGTACTGCGACGCGTCGGCGGGGTTGATCTGCTCCAGGTACAGGTCCTGCACGTCCGGGCCCGTGTTGGTAAAGCCCCAGGCCACTTTGTCCGTGCGGCCCAGCACCACGAAAGGCATGCCGGGCAAGGTGGCACCCACCGCATCGATGGCGCCCATGGGGGTGCCGTCAGACGCCTGGCCTGCCGGTGCCTGCAAGCCCGCAAAGTACCAGATGGCGGGTGCCGACAGGCCCAGGTGCGGATCGTTGGCCAGCAGCGGTTTGCCACTCACGGTGCGGGTGCCCGCCAGCACCCAGTTGTTGCTGCCCTTGCCCTCGTTGGTGCCCGCATTGCGGGTCAGCTCGTCGGCCCAGGCCAGCATGCCGGCACTGATCTGGCGGGACAAAGGCCCTTCACCCAGCGCGGCAGTTGCAGCCTCCCGATCGGCCGACGCTGTGGCCGCGGACGGTGCAGCAGAAGCGTTGGCATCGGTGGCGCGGTACACCCCCAGTTGCCGGTACAACGCGGCCAAGTCGGCCGTGGCTGCGGGGCGCTCGCCCGGGTACGGCGGCATCAGCTGCCACAGGCGCTCGGTGTCCAGCGTTTTGGCGATGGACAGCCGCGCAAACTCGTTGCCCCAGTTGCCGCCCAGGTCCAGCGCCATCATCAGCGCCCAGCCCACGCTGTCCTCGGGCTCCCACACGGCACCGGTGGCCCCACCGGGCTGAACGCCCAGGATGTGGAACTCCGGCGGCAGCGCCTGGGGGCGGTTCTGGTGAAAGGCATGGATGCCCTTGCTGTAGGCCTGCAGGGCCTCCCGGGCATACAACGGCAGGCCTGCGTACTGCCGCTTGGCCGTGCCCATGATGTCCAGCGTGCGCATGAGTTTGTCGGTCTCCAGCGTGGCGGGCCCGAACACCTCGGACAGCTCGCCATGCATCACGCGGCGGTTGAACTCCAGCTGCCAGGTGCGCTCCTGCGCGTGCACGTAGCCCATGGCAAACCAGGCATCCTGCGGGCTCTGCGCGCGGATGTGGGTCACATCGGCGCCATCGCGCTGCACCTGTACGGCCTGGCGCAGGCCCTTTACCGCCAGCTTGCCATCCAGCGTCGCAAAGCTGCGCTGCACATACACGGCAGCCCCCGTGCCAGCCAGCAAGGCCGCCACCACCAGCCCGACGGCCGTTCGCTTCATCCACGCCATGTCTCGTGTCTCCTGATTGTTCTGGGTTGTTTGTATTGGTTGGGAAGTGAAAAGGGCTGCACGCTAACCAGAAGCCCGCCGCACGGCAACAGCCATCGGCCCTGGCCCAAGGCCTCAGCCCAGATGAACGCTGGTGCCAGACACCTGGAAGTTCATGACCGGTGCACTGGACTCGGTGAAGGGAACGCCCAGTGCAATCTGCCCCGTGCCATGCAGGATGCAGGCATCGCGGCGCAGCCGCACAGGCGAGTCGCTGCCGTCAAACCGCACCCAGGTGCCAAAGCTGCTCATGTCGGTCAGCACAAAGCCGCTGTTACGCCAGTCGATGCGCGCATGCAGTCGTGAGACGCGGGGGTCGTTGATGCACAGCTGGGCATGGGTGGCACGCCCCACATGCACGGGCGCATCCGACGAGGTGAACGACATGTCCACGCCATGCCAGGAAAACTGGATCTGCCCCAGGATGGAATCGGCCGGCGCAAAGCTGCTGACCAGCGCCGCCTGCATGGTGAGTGAGTCAGGCTCTTCGTTCTCGCGCCATTCCACCTGGTAAAGCATCTGCAATTCCGCCTTGCCACGGATCTCCATGACGCCGAGCTTGCGGTACCACACATCGGCCGCCGCCCCTGCCAGCAGCACCGCTGTCTCGGTGGCCCAGATTTCAGCCGGGCCCGCGCGCTCACACAGGCGGGAGGCCACATTGACGGCATCGCCATAGCAGTCACCGTCTACATCGACCACCTCGCCACTGGCCACCCCCACACGGATGTCCATGCGCAACGGCTGCGGCCACCGGTCCAGGCGCGCCTGGTGCTGGCGCAGCATGTGGGTGGTGGCGGTGACGGCACTGGCCGCGTCACCAAACACGCACAGCACCCCGTCGCCCAGCTTTTTGACGACGCGGCCCGCATGTGCCTCGATGGTGTCACTGATCCACTGAGTGACCTGGGTCACCGCCTCAGTGGCACGCTCGTTGCCCAGCGTTTCATACAACGAGGTGCTGCCCGAGATGTCTGCGAAGACCACCGTTGACAACACACTCATGAACGATGGCCGATTAGTAACATCATGTGAACCAGTTTAGTGCAAGCTCAACGAAGACGCATCTATCAAAGCGTCAACAATCCTTTGCCAAGGTCTTTGCGGGCCACGCAAGCCAGTACTTGCGGCCTCACTGCAGGCGCTGGTGGTGGCAGTAGGCGTAGAGGGCGCGCATCTTGGGTGCCTGAAGACCCGGCAAAGCCCACGCCGAGCAGCGCACCTGTTCGCCCGCTTGCCTCGCGTCAGGCCGCCGCAAGAATTCGCGATGAATTGCGTAAAAGTTCGCAACAAACGGGGGCACCGTGTTGTCTTTATGCAAAAACAGGAGCGTCACCCTTGCGTCAATCCTCACTCCCGCTTACTTTGATCGACCCTGTTACAAAAATCGCACAGCCCACCGTCCATGCGCTGGAACAAGCCCAATCTCCGCAACAACCTGCACGACCTGCTCGGTCGTGACAAGCCGTCATCGACGGCCTGGGTGCGCGACCAGGGTCTGGAAGAGGTGCGGCGTGCCATGCTGCACAGCCTGATGGGGCTGACCGGCTGCGAAGTGGCGCGCATGAACATGCGCCTGCGCTACGCGGGCGATATCGAAGCGCTGTGGTACCTGCGCAGCGATTTGCTCGACACGCTCACCCTGCTGCGCGGCGAGGCCATCGCACAGACGGTGCTGGACCAGGTCACGCCGATGTTCCAGGGGCAGTTGCCGCTGTCGCTGCGGGTGCCACAAATGCCCAACGCACCCCGCGCGCACCTCTGAAACCCTGAGATTGCAGCCTTGACGGCCGGGGCCGGTCACCACGCCGCACCGGCATCGTGCCACGCAGCGGCCCCGGGTTAGCGCCGCCTGTTCAGTGCTGGTGGCCCCAATAGATCAGCGCATCGCGCTCTTCCACCGACAACGACACCGTTGCGCCCACGGGCAGCAGCACCTTGGTCTCGACATGCCCAAACGGCAGGTTGGTCAGCACGGGGGCCTTGATCTGGGTGCGCAGCCAGTCCACCACCGACTGCAGCTTGTAGCCCTTGTCATGCGGCGCCAGCTTGAAATTGGTGAACTGCCCCAGCACCACGGCCTTTTGCTGGGCCAGCACACCGGCGTGCAGCAGTTGGGTCAGCATGCGTTCAATGCGGTAGGGATGCTCGTGCACATCCTCTACAAACAGCACTCCGCCCTTGACCTGCGGGAAATAGGGCGTGCCCACCAGCGATGCCAGCACTGCGAGGTTGCCGCCCCACAGGGTGGCGCTTTTCACATAGACGTTGGGCACAGCCGGCTTGCCAGTGGTGGCATGGGGCTTTTCCTTGTGCATGCGCCAGCCAGTGCCCTCGCCGTGGCCGGTCACCAGGTCGTCAAAGCAGGCTTCCATGATGTCGTCGGGCTCGCCCTCTACCCCAAAATCGGCCCCCAGTGAGGGCCCTGCCCAGGTGGTGGCCCCGGTTTTGGCCAGCACGGCAAGCTGAAAGGCGGTGAAGTCGCTCACGCCCACAAAGTGCGTGCCCTTTTCGATGGCCTTGGCCACCGCCTTGTAGCGGATGCCCGGCAGGATGCGCGTGAGGCCGTACCCCCCGCGCGAGATCAGCGCCACATCGGCGCCGCTGGCCGCCGCACGGTGGATAGCAGCCAGCCGGGTGTCGTCATCACCCGCAAAACGCGTGTGCGCGGCCAGCGCGTCCACATCCACCTCCACCTCATGGCCCTGGGCCTTGAGCCGGGCAATGCCCCGCTTGAAGGCCGCCTTGTCGCGCACGGCGCTGGAGGGCGAATAAATGTAGATGTGCTTGGGACCGTGGTCGTGGTCGCACTGGGAGTGGTCGTGATGGTGGTCGTGCAAAGCGCTCAGGCCCCGATGGGGTCTGCTCCGTAAACAGGGGGAATGCCCGGCGCCCCATGCAGTCAGGCGGCGGCAGCGGACACATCAATGGCTGAAGTATTCCACAGCCTGTGCGGCGATGGCCTCGCCATGCTCCTGAACAAAGTGGCCCGCATGGTGCAGCACCACCGGCTCGGGGCATCCACGGATGTGGTGTTGCAGCGCCCGCATGGTGGGCAACCCCAGCACCGGGTCTTGCGCACCCACCACCATCAGGCTGCGGCCTTGCCACTGGTGGTGCCAGAAGTCGCGGGCTGCACGCGATAGCGCCGCGCCGGCGTCGTCCAAAGCGGCGGGGACACGTTCGGGAAACGCCCGCAGCGCGGCACGGTAGCCCTTGTCGGGGAAAGGCGCATCGTAGGCCGCGCACTCAGCAGGGCTGAGGTGCGGATTGCCGCGTGCCAACAGGCGCCCCACCCCGTACAGCGGCTTGTCGCGGCACATCGCGCGCCAGTCGACAAAGCCCTGCGGCAACGGCGCATCGCCCGTGGCCAGCAGCGTGTTCATCACCAGCAGGCCGCCAAACCGCTCGGGCATAGCCATGGGCAGCGTGAGGCCCAGGATGCCGCCCCAGTCCTGCACCACCAGCACGACATTGCGCAGGTCCAGCCGCTCGACCAGCTCCAGCAGCACCTGGCGGTGCCATTCGAACTGGTGCGTACCCTCCTTCTTGGGCTTGTCGCTTTTGCCAAAACCGATCAGGTCGGGCGCCACCACGCGGTCGCCCACAGCCAGAAAGGCGGGCAGCATGCGGCGATAGAGGTAGCTCCAGGCCGGGTTCCCATGCAGGCACATCCAGGTGCGGCGGGCATCGCGCGGGCCTTCATCCAGGTAGTGCAGACGCAAGCCCGCCAGACTAGGCAGGTCGCTGAGGTAGTGGGGAGCCCAGGGGTAGCCGGGCAGGTGGGCAAACGCCGCATCGGGCGTGCGCAAGGCATCGTCACGCAACGGGTGGCGGGCCAATGCCTCGGCGCGCTGCTGGCGGCGGCGCTGCGCAAAAAAGTGGCTCAGCAGGCCACCACATTCTTCGGCCAGTACCCCGCCCTGCACCTCGGTCTGGTGGTTGATCTCGGCATGCCCAAACAGGTTGAGCACCGAGCCTGCCGCCCCGGTCTTGGGTTCCACCGCGCCATACACCACCCGCGCCAGCCGCGCGTGCAGCATGGCGCCACTGCACATGGCGCAGGGCTCCAGCGTCACATACAGGCTACAGCCGTCGAGCCGGTAGTTGCCCAGGCGCTGGGCTGCCGCACGCAGGGCGACGATCTCGGCATGGGCCGTGGGGTCGTGGCCCTCCACCGGGGCATTGCGACCGGTGGCGATGACCTGACCGTCCTTGACCACAATGGCGCCCACGGGCACCTCGCCCGCGCTGGCTGCGGCTTGCGCCTCGGCCAGGGCCAGTCGCATCCAGTGCGCGTCGTTGGCCATCTTCATTACTATATTTTCAATAGCATCCAAGGCATGAAATATGAGCGCTTAGAAGCATTCTGGCTCACTTTTTCTCATCTTCGGGCATGGGGCGTGCCTGTTGCATCAGGCCTTCCACCTGCTGCTTGACCTGTTGCTGCATCTGCTGGCTCTGCTCACGCACCGTGCCGGTGGGTGCCGAGGCAGGCGCCGCCGCACCCGTGGCGGTTTGCAATGCGGGCACGGGGGCACGCGTGGCCGCCAGTTGCTTCTTGGCCAGCAGGCCCACGATGGCCAGCACCACCACCAGTCCAACCAATCCAAACAGTGCGCGCATACCTGGGCTCCTTGGCGGGCACCGGCGGCCCGCGGGTTCTTGCAATGGGGCCTGACTGTAAAGCCAAACGCCGCATGAACGCCGAATGCAAAAACGGCCGCACAAGGCGGCCGTTGGGGCAAGAGTCGGTCAAGCCACCGAGGCGAACGGCCTCAGTTCAACGCCACGCGGCTGCCGTCCTTGAATGTGTACAAGGTCACGGCGGGGGTGGTCAGCTCGCCCTTGGCGGTGAAGGCGATGTTGGCGGTCACGCCCTTGTATTCGGTCTTGGCCAGAAACGGGGTGAACACCTTGGGGTCCACCGAGTTGGCGCGCTTCATCGCGTCGGCCAGCACCATGGCAGCGTCGTAGGCGTAGGGGCTGTAGATCTGGAACTGGCCGGGGAACTTGGCGTCGTAGCGCTTCTTCCAGTCCGAGCCGCCTTGCATCTTGTCCACCGAGGCGCCGCCCGTGGCGCAGGTCACGTTTTTCAGCGCGGGCGTCTTGCCCGACAGTTCGGGCAGCTTCTCGGTGCACAGGGCATCGCCACCAAAGAACTTCACGTTGCCCAGGCCCAGCTGCTCCATCTGACGCAACATGGGGCCGGCCTGCGCGTCCAGGCCACCGTAGAAGATCGCGTCGGGCTTTTTGTTCTTGATGGCAGTGAGGATGGCCATGAAGTCGGTGGCCTTGTCGTTGGTGAACTCCTCGGCCACCACCTTCAGGCCCTTTTGTTGCGCCGTGGCTTTGAAGACCGAGGCCACGCCCTGGCCGTAGGCCGTGCGGTCGTCGATGATGGCCACGTTCTTGAGCTTGAGGTGGTCCGCACCAAACAGCGCCAGCGCAGCGCCCAGCGCGTTGTCGTTGGCGATCAGGCGGAAGGTGGTCTTGTGGCCGGGCTTCGTCAGGTCAGGGTTGGAGGCCGAGGCCGTGATGTGGGGCAGGTCGCACTTGGCGTAGACGGCCGACGCGGGAATGGACGTACCCGATTGCAGATGGCCCACCACGCCAGCCACCTTCTGGTCGCACAGCTTCTGCGCCACAGCGGTGGCCTGGCGTGGGTCGCCCGCGTCGTCTTCGGCCGCGATTTCAAACTTGATCTTCTTGCCGCCGATGACGAGGTTCTGGGCGTTCAGGTCGTCAATGGCCAGGCGCACACCGTTTTCCGTGTCCTTGCCGATGTGGGCAATGCCGCCCGACACCGGGCCTGCGTGGGCGATCTTGACGGTTTGCACGTCCTGGGCGGAGGCCAGATTGGCCGCCAGCGCAAGGGCGGTCAGGGCAGAAATACGGAACAGGGGCGAAGAAGCGAAAACGGGGCGCAGCACAGTACAAAGTCTCCTGGGTCGGTCAAAGCATCCTGTTGTGCACCGAACTTGTACACAACAAACCCTGCATCGTAGCCACCCGAACCCTCATTTCTGTAAAATTACTAAGCAAACTTAGTAATTTGCTCCAGCATTAACCGGGCTAATACGTCCGGCGCGCACCGCCCAGCAAGGCAGGCTGGGATAATCACGCCCCATGTCCCTCCTGCCCCACCAGCTCGAACTGCTCTCGCCTGCGCGCGACGCAGACATTGGCATCGAAGCCATCAACCACGGCGCCGATGCCGTCTACATCGGCGGCCCGGCCTTCGGCGCCCGGGCCAGCGCGGGCAACGACATCCGGGACATTGAGCGCCTGGTCAAGCACGCGCACCGCTTCAACAGCCGCATCTTCATCACACTCAACACCATCCTGCGCGACGATGAGCTGGAAGCCGCGCGCCAGATGGCTTGGCAGGTGTACGAGGCGGGCGCGGATGCATTGATCATCCAGGACATGGGCCTGCTCGAAATCGACCTGCCCCCCATCCAGCTGCACGCCAGCACCCAGACCGACATCCGCACGCCTGAAAAAGCGCGCTTTCTACAGGACGCAGGTCTGTCGCAGATCGTGCTGGCGCGCGAGTTGACGGTGCAGCAAATTGCGGCAGTCCACAAAGCGCTGGGCCCGGTCGATGCGCCGGGCCGCGCCAACATTGAATTCTTCATCCACGGCGCGCTGTGCGTGGCCTACAGCGGCCAGTGCAACATCAGCCACGCGCAAACGGGCCGCAGCGCCAACCGAGGCGACTGCAGCCAGGCCTGCCGCCTGCCCTATCAGGTGACGGACGCGCAGGGCCGCTTCATCGCGCATGACAAGCACGTGCTGAGCATGAAGGACAACAACCAGTCCGACAACCTGCGTGCTCTCATCGACGCAGGGGTGCGCAGCTTCAAGATCGAGGGGCGCTACAAGGACATGGGCTATGTGAAGAACATCACCGCCCACTACCGCACGCTGCTCGACGAGATCATCGAAGAGCGCGAGGCGCAAGGCCGGCCGCTGTCGCGCTCGTCCAGCGGGCGCACCACTTTCACATTCAAACCCGACCCGCTCCAGAACTTCAACCGCGAGTTCACCGACTACTTCGTCACCGGCCGCAAGGAAGACATCGGCGCCTTCGACACCCCCAAGAACCCCGGCCAGGCCATCGGCTGGGTGACCAAGGTGGGCCCCGACTTTGTGGAGCTGGAAGTGAGCGACCCCGCCACCGTGCTGCACAACGGCGATGGTCTGTGCTACTACGACCTGCACAAGGAGCTGGTGGGCATGGCCATCAACGTGGCCGAGCCGGTGTCGGCCCGCAGTGTGGGCCAGTGGCGCGTGTACCCCAAGGACCCGATGGAAGGCTTCAAGGATCTGCGCAAGGGCACCGAGGTCAACCGCAACCGCGACATGGACTGGGTGCGCACGCTGGAGAAAAAGTCGAGCGACCGCCGCATCAGCCTGTGGGCGCACCTGAGCGAAACGCCCACCGGCTTTAGCCTGATGCTGACCGACGAGGATGGCAACGTGGGCAGTGCCGACGTGCAACAGCCCCACCAACCCGCCACCGATCCGGCCAAGGCCGAAGCCAGCCTGCGCGAGCAACTGGGCCGCTTTGGCGCGACGGTGTTTGCGGTGCACGACATTGCACTGCAGTTGTCGCAGCCGTGGTTTGTGCCCGCCTCGGTGCTCAACGCGCTGCGCCGCGATGCCGTGGCCGACCTGGAGGCCAACCGCGCCCGCAACTTTGCCCGCCTGCCGCGTGCGACACCGGTGGAGCCCCCTGCGCCCTACCCCGAGGACACGCTCTCCTTCCTGGGTAATGTGTTCAACCACAAGGCCCACGACTTCTACGTGCGCCACGGCGTGAAGGTGATCGCTGCGGCCTACGAGGCGCATGAAGAAGAAGGCGAAGTCAGCCTCATGATCACCAAGCACTGCGTGCGCTTTTCCATGAGCCTGTGCCCCAAGCAGGCCAAGGGCGTGACGGGCGTGCAGGGCACCATCAAGGCCGAACCCTTGATGTTGATCAATGGCAAGGAAAAGCTGACCTTGCGCTTTGACTGCAAGCCCTGTGAAATGCATGTGGTGGGCAAGATCAAGCGCCAGGTGTTGAACCAGGTGCCAGAAGTCCCGCTCCAGTTCTACAAAGCCCGGCCGCAAGTCGCGCACTAAGGCAACGCAAAGAAGTCCTTGCGTGGGCTTGCGGCCCGTTTCACCGATCGCCGCATGTCCCCGTCCACCGCGCCGCACCTGCACCCCACCGAGGCCGTCGCCCAGGCCCATGGTGTCAACCCTGACGCAGGCCTGCATGCCGACGAGGCGCAGCGCCGCAGCGCCACGCATGGCGCCAACGAGTTGGCTGCATCGCAGGACCGCCCCTGGTGGCGTCTGCTGGCCGACCAGTTCAAGGACTTCATGGTGCTGGTGCTGCTGGGCGCGGCCGTCATCTCGGGGCTGGTGGGCGAGGCCACAGACACGCTGGTGATCCTTGTCATCGTGGTGCTCAACGCCGTCATCGGCTTTGTGCAGGCCTGGCGCGCCGATCAGGCCATGGCTGCGCTGCGCCAGCTGGCGGCGGCACACGCCACCGTGCTGCGCGGCGGCATGGTGCAGGTCCTACCCGCTACTGAGCTGGTGCCCGGCGACATCGTGCTGCTGGAGGCGGGCAACCAGATCCCGGCCGACCTGCGGCTCATCGAGATTGCGCAGCTGCAGGTGGATGAATCGGCCCTCACGGGCGAGTCTGTCACGGTGGCCAAGCAGACCGAGGCCCTGGCGGCCGAAGACGTGGGCGCGCTGGGCGACCGCACCAACATGGCCTTCAAGGGCACCACCGCCACCCATGGCCGCGCACGCGGGCTGGTGGTGGCCACCGGCATGCGCACCGAGCTGGGCAAGGTGGCCACGCTGCTCGACACCGGCGACCGCAGCACGCCGCTGCAACTGCGCCTGGCGGCCTTTGGCAAGCGCCTGGCAATTGCGGTGCTGGGCATTTGCGCAGTGATTTTTGTGGTGGGCGTGCTGCGTGGCGAGGCGCCCCTGCTCATGGCCCTCACCGCCATCAGCCTGGCCGTGGCCGCCATCCCCGAGGCCCTGCCCGCCGTGGTCACCGTGCTGCTGGCCCTGGGCGCGCGCCGCATGGTGGCCGTGCATGCGCTGGTGCGGCGCCTGCCGTCGGTGGAGACGCTGGGCTCGGTCACCACCATCTGCTCGGACAAAACCGGCACCCTGACCCAAAACCGCATGCACGCCGAGCTGCTGCTGGCCCACGGCGTGCGCTGGGTGCCCGGCGACCCCCTGCTCGGCCCCGCCCACGCCGAGGCCCTGCGCGCCGCCGCACTGTGCAACGACGCCACGCTACAGGCAAAGGCCGAAGAGGGTCCGTCAGGCACCCAGTGGCTGGGCGACCCCACCGAAACCGCGCTGGTACTGGCCGCCCACGCGGGCGGGCTGGACAAGACTCAGCTCGATGCCACCAGCCCCCGCGTGCAAGAGCAGCCCTTCGACTCCGACCGCAAGCGCATGACCACCTTCCACCGCGCTGCCGATGGTTTTGTGGCCTACACCAAAGGCGCGCCCGAATCCGTGCTGCCCCGCTGTACCGCCCACTGGACGCCCGAAGGCGCTGCTCCAATCGACACCGCCCGGGTCCTCGGCACCGCACAGCAGCTCGCCGCCCAGGGCCTGCGCGTGCTGGCCCTGGCCCGCCGCAGCCACACCCGCCTGCCCGACACCAACGACATCGACGCGGTAGAAAACCAGCTGGAGCTGCTGGGCCTGATCGCCCTCATCGACCCACCCCGCCCCGAGGCCCAGGCCGCAGTGCGCGACTGCATCAGCGCGGGCATCACGCCAGTGATGATCACGGGCGACCACCCCGCCACCGCGCGCGCCATTGCGCACCGGCTGGGTATCGTGCGCAGTGCCGATGCTCCGGTGCTGACCGGCGCCGACCTGGCCGCATTGGACGATGCCGCGCTGCGGGCCAAGGTGGAGCAGGTGCAGGTCTACGCCCGCGTGGACCCGGCGCAGAAGATCCGCATCGTCGAGGCCCTGCAGGCCCAGGGCCACTTTGCGGCCATGACGGGGGATGGCGTGAACGACGCCCCGGCGCTCAAACGCGCCGACATCGGCGTGGCCATGGGCCAGGGCGGCACCGACGTGGCGCGCGAGGCGTCGAGCCTGGTGCTGCTGGACGACAACTTCGCCACCATCGTCGCGGCGGTGCGCGAGGGCCGCCGCATCTACGACAACATCCGCAAGTTTGTGCGCTACGCCATGACGGGCAACTCGGGCGAGATCTGGACCATCTTCCTCGCGCCGCTGTTGCTGTTGCCCATTCCGCTGCTGCCCATCCACATTCTGTGGGTCAACCTGGTGACCGACGGCCTGCCGGGCCTGGCGCTGGCGGCCGAACCGGCCGAGCGCGGCATCATGCAACGCCCGCCCCGCGCACCGCGCGAAAGCCTGTTTGCGCACGGCATGTGGCAGCACATCCTGGGCGTGGGCCTGCTGATTGGCGGGCTATGCTTGGCCGTGCAGGCCTGGGCGCTGCAGACCGGCCATGCGCACTGGCAGACCATGGTGTTCACCGTGCTCACGCTGGCGCAGATGGCGCACGTGATCGCCATCCGGTCTGAGTCCGAGCCCATCTGGCGCCTGGGCCTGTGGAGCAACCGCCCGCTGCTGGGCGCCGTGCTGCTGACCTTTGCGCTGCAGTTGGCGACCATCTATGTGCCCTGGCTCAACCCCATCTTCCGCACCGAGCCGCTGAGCCTGGGCGAGCTGGCGCTGTGCATCGGCGCCGCGCTGGTGGTGCTGGTGGTGGTCGAGATCGAGAAGGCCTGGCGACGCAGCCAGCCACAGCGGCGCACCACGCCAGAGTCCAGCGACAGCGCCCTGGACGAGCCTGCGGCCTGAGGGCGTTCACGGCACGCAAGAACGTCATAAGCACATAGCCAACGATTCGATGACGCCACGGGCCAGCGGTGCCAGAATGGCCCGCGCCATCGGCATATACGGCTCCGCCCAGCACGGGTAGAGGCCGGTTGCCCCACTCCCTTCCCTTCAACGAAAGAGACAAGCTGCATGAAAATCGAGACCCTGGCCGTTCACGCTGGCTACAGCCCCGACCCCACCACCAAGGCCGTGGCCGTGCCCATCTACCAGACGGTGGCCTACGCGTTTGACAGCGCCCAGCACGGCGCCGACCTGTTCGACCTGAAGGTACCGGGCAACATCTACACCCGCATCATGAACCCCACGACCGACGTGCTCGAAAAGCGCGTCGCGGCGCTCGAAGGCGGCATCGCCGCGCTGGCCGTGGCCTCCGGCATGGCGGCCATCACCTACGCCATCCAGACCATTGCCGAGGCGGGCGACAACATCGTGTCGGCCAGCACGCTGTATGGCGGCACCTACAACCTGTTTGCCCACACGCTGCCGCAGCAAGGCATCACCACCCGCTTTGCCGACCCGCGCGACCCGGCCAGCTTTGCGCAGCACATCGATGCGCGCACCAAGGCGATCTTCATCGAGTCCATCGGCAACCCGCTGGGCAACGTGACCGACATCGCGGCCATCGCCAAGGTGGCGCATGACCACGGCGTGCCGCTGATCGTGGACAACACCGTGCCCAGCCCCTACTTGCTGCGCCCCATCGAGCACGGCGCCGACATCGTGGTGCACTCGCTCACCAAGTACCTGGGCGGCCACGGTAACAGCGTGGGCGGCGCGATTGTGGACAGCGGCAAGTTTCCGTGGGCGCAGCACAAGGCGCGCTTCCCGCGACTGAACGAGCCCGATGTGAGCTATCACGGCGTGGTCTACACCGAAGCCCTGGGCCCTGCCGCCTTCATCGGCCGTGCGCGCGTGGTGCCGCTGCGCAACACGGGCGCGGCGCTGTCGCCGCAAAGCGCGTTCCTGATCCTGCAAGGCATCGAGACCCTGGCCCTCCGCATGGACCGCATCTGCGACAACACGCTGGCGATTGCCAAGTACCTGCAGAGCCACCCAAAGGTGGAATGGGTGCGCTACGCGGGCCTGCCCGACCACCCCGACCACGCGGTGGTGCAGCGCCAGTCGGGCGGCAAGGCCTCGGGCATCCTGAGCTTCAGTGTGAAGAACAGCGACGCCGACCCGCGCGCGGCCGGTGCGCGCTTCCTGGATGCTCTGCAGCTCTTCACGCGCCTCGTCAACATTGGCGACGCGAAGTCGCTGGCCACGCACCCAGCTTCCACCACCCACCGCCAGCTCAACCCCGAAGAGCTGGCCAAAGCCGGTGTGAGCGAAGGCATGGTGCGCCTGTCGGTCGGCATCGAGCACATCGATGACCTGCAGGCCGACTTGGCGCAGGCACTCGACAAGGTCTGATGTGCAAAGGGCCATGCGCCTCCCAAGCGCATGGCCAGGCACCTTTTATCGTATTTTTGAGGCTTTTTGCGTCCAAGCGCTAGTGGAATATGCGCCACTAGCTACATATTTCATAGCAAACAGGCTCACAGTGCATGGCGACATCGTCATGCCTGCCCCAGCGCGACAGGTCGATGGCGGTCAGCGCCGGGCGCTGGCCGCCTTCACCCGAGGTCGCGTGCCAGCCGAATGCCCGTGAACTGCCAGCGCGCTGTGGCCGGGAAGAAGTTGCGGTAGGTCAGTCGTTCATGCCCTGACGGCGTGGCGCTGGACGAACCCCGCAGCACGTACTGATTGACCATGAACTTGCCGTTGTACTCACCCACGGCGCCGTCCGCCACCCGAAAGCCCGGGTACGGCGCGTAGCTCGACTGAGTCCACTGCCACGCAGCGCCATGCCACTGCGCCATGCCAGCGGTACCCTGCGCGGCCCCATGCTCCCATTCGGCCTCGGTGGGTAGGCGTGCACCGGCCCAGCGCGCATAGGCATCTGCCTCGTAGTACGACAGATGCACCACCGGCTGGTCGCCCTGCAGCGGCTGCAGGCCAGCCAGCGTGAAGTGGTGCCAGGCCCCGTCGATGCGATGCCAGTACAAGGGCTGCTCCAGGCCCTGCGCCGCCCGCCAGTCCCAGCCTTCGGCCAGCCAGAGCAGCGGGTTGCGGTAGCCGCCACCTTCCACAAACGCGAGATATTCAGCCTGCGTCACCAGCCGCGAGGCCAGTGCATACGGGTGCAGATACACCCGATGGCGCGGGCCCTCGTTGTCAAAGGCAAAGCCGCTGCCAGCGTGGCCGATGTCGGTCAGCCCCGCGTCAAACGAGTGCCACGCCAGCGCCCCGGCGGGCCCCGGCGCCACGGCGTCAGACGCCTTGGCATAGGCGGGAAACAAGGGGTTGCAGGACAGCAGGTGCAGGATGTCGGTGAGTATCAGCTCCTGGTGCTGCTGCTCATGCTGCAGGCCCAGCTCGATCAGGCCGCGCAGCGCGTCGTCGTGCGCCACGGTGGGCCACAGGCGCGCCATGCGGGCGTCCACGTTGGCCCGGTAGGCGAGCACCTCGTCCAGCGATGGCCGCGTGAGCAGCCCGCGCTGCGGGCGCGGGTGCTTGGCGCCCACGCCGTTGTAGTACGAGTTGAACAGCACACGGAACGCCGGTGCAAACGGCTGGAAACCGGGCTCGTGGGCCTCAAGCACAAAGGTCTCAAAGAACCAGGTGGTGTGGGCCAGGTGCCATTTGGTGGGGCTGGCATCAGGCATGGACTGCGCGGCGCAGTCCTCGGGCGATAGCGGTGCCGCCAGGGCCAGCGAGCGGCCGCGCACGGCGGTGTAGCGCGCCAGCAGCGTGTCGAATGCGGGGGATGTCACGGTCATGAATACCACCGGTCAAGGACGGGCGTGGACCACTGCAAACCAGCCCCGCTCGTCCGTCCACACCTGGGCCTGCGCAAAGCCGGCGCGCGCAAGCATGTCGGTGAACACGGGCAGCGGGTACTTGTAGCTGTTCTCGGTGTGGATGCGCTCACCCCGGTCGAACCTCCGGCCGCCGCCGGGCCAGCACACCTCGGTGTCAGTGGCCGCCTCCAGGTGCATCTCGATGCGCGACGCCTCGGTGTTGAAGAACGCGCGATGCTGCCACTGCGCTACGTCAAAGTCGCTGCCGATCAGGCGGTTCACATGCCGCAGCACATTGCGGTTGAACTCGGCAGTGACCCCTGCGGCATCGTCGTAGGCGGCTTCGAGCACCGCCACGTCCTTGGGCAAATCGATGCCGATCAGCAGACCACCATCATCGTCCACCAGTTCGCGCATGTGGGCCAGCAGATCCAGCGCGTGCGGCGGGTCGAAGTTGCCGATGGACGAGCCCGGGTAGAACACCAGGCGCCCGGTGCGGGGAATGTCGTCGGGCAGTGACACACCCAGCGTCATGTCACCCGCCAGCGCGCGGGCATCCAGCGCCGGAAACTCATCGCGCAGCCCCTGCACCGCCTGCTCCAGAAAATCCGCCGAAATGTCCACGCCCACAAAACAGGCCGGCTGCACCAAGCGGCACAGGGTGCGGGCCTTCTGGCAGTTGCCTGCGCCCAGCTCGATCAGGGTGCGCCCCGGGCCAATGGCATGGGCAATGCTGTCCGCATGCGCCTGCATCAGCGCCATCTCGGTGCGCGTGGGGTAGTACTCCGGCAGGCGCGTGATGGCCTCAAACAGCTGGGAGCCGTGCTGGTCGTAAAAGTACTTGGGGGAGATGCGTGCGGGCCGCTGAGTAAGCCCGTGCGTGATGTCGGAATAGCGAGGCAGGAGCATGGGTCGTCAAGACGTTGGTGCGGCAGCGCCGCCGGTGGGTCAAAAGCAGAGGCGCCTGGGATGCCCGCCTTGCGGCACACCCCACGCGCTCCCCTGCCCCTCTCCCCATTGTGCGTTGCCTCGCTGACAGCCGTGTGTAGGCCATTTCCGCACCTGCCAAAAAAAAGGGCTGGCGCACGCGCCAGCCCCGCAGAGCCTGTTTACGATCTACCAGGGGTCGCGTTGGAACGCAATCGGGATGAGTGGACGTTTCGGGTGCGCCGCATGGGCTCATGCCCATGCAAGCAGCCGAGGCATTCAATCACCCGATTTCGCTCCAACCCTTCGGGCAGTGGTCTTTGCGGGCGGTCTGCGGCGTTGCGGCGCTTGCCAATAGCGGGGCTATTGGCGGCGCACCGTGCCTTGCATCCCATCCCGCAAAGACCACTGCGCGACCCCTGGTAGATCGTAAACAGGCTCTCAAACCCTTGGAGAACTTTATCGTCAGGAACGCAGGGCCCGCCTGGGCCCTGTGCCCTTAGAAGCGCCAGCCCAGACCCACGCCCACCAGAACGGGGTCTACCTTGAAGGTGCCCAGCTTGGCACCGCCTGCGCTCACGTCGGTCTTGATGAAAACCTTTTTCACGTCGAAGTTGAGGTACAGGTTCTTGGCCAGCGGAATGTCCACGCCCACTTGCAGCGCGGGGCCGAAGCTGTTGCGGTCAATGCTCACGCCTGCGGGCAGGTTCACGCTGGAGAAGCGCGTGTAGTTCAGGCCCGCGCCCACATAGGGCTTGAAGCCAGGGGCGTCAAAGTGGTACTGCGCCAGCAGTGTGGGAGGCAGGTGCTTGAGGGTGCCGATAGCGGCGCCACCAGCGCTGAGCGTGTGCTTCTGCGGCACCGTGAGGATCAGCTCGGCCGCGATGTTCTTGTTGAAGAAGTAGGTCACATCCACTTCAGGGATGGTCTTGTTGTTGACCGACAGGCCCAGCGGCGTGCTGTCCTTGTTGGCGCTGTCCAGGTGCACCGCGCGTGCACGGACCATCCAGGGGCCTTCAGCCTGTTGCGCCAGGGCAGCGCCAGAAGAGAGGGCACAGAGAACGGCGACAGCCAGCAGGTTCTTTTTCATGGTATTTCGCATCGGTTGGACGGGGACGACCCCCGTGCATGCATTGAACCGCTGCGGCCTCCACCCGGCCTTGCCTTACCTCAAGCCATCGGTAGTAACCCTTAGACCTAGATCAAGGAATACCCACTATCAGGCTGTGGACTTGCCCCGCAGGCGCTGCACCAGCGTCACCCCGGCCAGCACCAGGCCACCCGCCACGATGCCCACCACGGCGTTCAGCAGGTTGGGCACCAGCACCGCCCACAGCCCGCCCAACGGCCACTGCGCGGCCGCCGTACCTGTAGCCTCGACCGCGTGGTGCAGCACCGGCACTCCGTGCACCAGAATGCCGCCGCCCACCAGGAACATGGCAGCGGTGCCTGCAATCGACAGCCCCTTCATCAGCCAGGGCGCCGCGCGCAAGATGCCCGCGCCCAAGGCACGCGCCGCGCTGCTGGCCTTATTGCTGAGCCACAGGCCCAGGTCGTCCAGCTTGACGATGCCCGCCACCAGCCCATACACACCGATGGTCATGATGACCGCGATGCCCGACAGCACGGTCAACTGCTGCACAAAGGGCGCGGAGGCCACGGTGCCCAGCGTGATCGCGATGATTTCGGCCGACAGGATGAAGTCGGTGCGCACGGCGCCCTTGATCTTGTCCTTTTCAAACGCCACCAGATCCACCGCTGGGTTGGCATTGGCCTTGGCATGGCTCTCGCGTTCGGCCTCGTCCTCGTGCTGCGCGTGCAGCAGCTTGTGCGCCACCTTTTCAAAGCCTTCAAAGCACAGAAAGGCGCCCCCCACCATCAGCAGCGGCGTCACGGCCCAGGGCGCAAAGGCGCTGATCAGCAACGCGGCAGGCACCAGGATGACCTTGTTGATGAGCGAGCCCTTGGCCACCGCCCACACCACCGGAATCTCGCGCTCGGCGCGCACGCCGGTCACCTGCTGGGCATTGAGTGCCAGATCATCCCCCAGCACGCCCGCCGTCTTCTGCGCGGCCACCTTGGTCATCACCGACACATCGTCGGCCATGGCAGCGCTCTTCTTGGCCGCCACCTTGGTCATCAAGGCCACGTCGTCGAGGATGGTGGCGATGTCGTCGAGCAAAGCAAGCAGGCTGCCAGTGGCCATGAAGAGTCCTTGGGATGGGTCGTAAAAAAGCGGCCAACATGCCGCCGGTGTGCGCCGCACTATAGCAACGCACAGACACCCCAAGCGCCAGCAGCGGCGCCAGGTGTGCGTAGGAGAGCAGGAAAGCGCAGGCGACGTGCCCGCTCTGCCGCACCTCACCCAACGCGAGAAGGATGGTGCTAACCCTTGGCGCCTTTGGAAGCGTCCGCATGGAGGTCAAAAACCAGCGAGCGCAGCCAATGGTTCGCCGGGTCCTTGTGGAACTTGGCGTGCCAGAACATGTTGATGGCGATTTTGGGCAGCTTGACCGGGTGCGCCAGGTACCGCAGTTCAAAGGGGACGGCCATGCGCTCGGCCAGCCGCTCCGGCACCGTGGCCACCAGATCGGTGGACTGCAAGATGTGGCCCACGGCAACGAAGTGAGGCACTTTGAGTTTCACCTGCCGCTGCGGCGAGTGGTTGTCCAGTATCTCGTCCACCTGCCCATGGCCGGTGCCCGCAGAGACGATGGCCACATGGTCCGCACCGAAGAAGTCCTGCAGGCGGATCTTTTTCTGATCCAGCCGATGGCCTTTGCGAAACATGCAGACGTAGTTCTGCTCGAACAGACGGCGCTGAAAAAAGCCCGCCTTCAGCTGCGGCAGCAGGCCCACGGCCAGGTCCACCTGGCCCGACTCCATGGCGTCCTTCAGGTTGGTGGCCGTATTGCGCACGGTGCTGATGGTGACCGAGGGCGCGACTTCTTCGATGCGCTGCATCAGTTGCGGCAGAAAGTAGATCTCGCCAATGTCCGTCATGCCGACGGTGAAGCTGCGTTTGCTGGTGCGCGGGTCGAACGTGTTTCTGGCGTTCACGGCTCCATGAATCATGCCCAGCGCATACCCCACCGATTCCGCCAGTTGTTCTGCAAACGGCGTGGGCTGCATGCCGCTGGCCGTGCGGGTGAACAGCTCGTCGTCAAACAGCTTGCGCAGCCGCGCCAGCGCATTGCTCACCGCAGGCTGGCCAAGGCCCAGGTTTTCCGCCACCTTGGAAACCTTGCGTTCGGCCAGGAGCTGGTTGAAGACCACCAGAAGATTCAGATCAATGTCCTTCAGCTCCATCGATTGCCTCCGTAACTATTGATTTGGATGATATTCAACATTCACATCATCGCGTTGACTGATTTTCTCGCCGATCTGATCATCGCCTCCATCGATCCCTTCCCCGGGAATCGACCCATAAAAACATCAGAGACAACACCCGAGACAACGGACGATGGAAATCCACGTACGCCCCTTGCAGCGCACGCTCAACGTCGCTCCTGGCACCAATCTGCTGGACGCGTTGCGCAACAACGATGTGCCGATTTCGCACAGCTGCATGGCCGGGCGGTGTGGCACCTGCCGCTGCAAGATCGTGGCAGGACAGGTGCTCGACTCAGGGCGCGAAGTACAGCAACCACTGGCGGCACAAGACTCCTACGTCCTGGCCTGCCAGACCTTCGTGACGGAACCGTGCACGGTAGAGATTCCCGAACCCGACGAAGTGGTCGTGCACACGGCACGCATCATCAAGGCCACGGTGGTGGCCATGGAAGACCCCACCCACGACATCAAGCGACTGGTTCTCCAGCCCGCAAAAGCACTCGATTTTTCGCCCGGCCAGTATGCGCAGCTGCAGTTCACGTCAGCGCATGTGCGGCCCTATTCCATGGCGGGCACCGCCCAGGACAACACGCTGGAGTTCCACATCCGGCTGGTTCCGCAAGGCCGTGTCACCGGCTACGTGGCGAACGAGCTTCGCGTGGGCGATACGGTGCGCGTGAGCGGCCCGATGGGCTCTGCCTACCTGCGCCGCCAACACACAGGCCCCATGCTGTGTGTGGCGGGCGGCACAGGGCTGGCGCCAATTTTGTCCATCGTTCGGGGCGTAGTTGCCGCAGGCATGGGCAACCCCATCCACCTGTACTTCGGCGTGCGGTCCGAGCGCGATATCTATGGCGCGGAATGGCTGCAAGCGCTGCAGCGCCAGCACCCGCAGCTCCAGGTGCACATCGTGGTCGCGTCCGGTCCCGCACAGGGGCATCGCACCGGACTGGTGACCGACGCCATCGCCCGGGACTGGCGCAGCCTGGAAGGCTTTCGCGCCTACCTCTGCGGCGCACCGCCCATGGTTGAGGCCACTGCCTTGCTGGTAAGGCAAATGGGCGTGTTGCCAGAGCAGGTGTACGCGGATGCGTTTTATGCCAGTGGCACGTGAGCCCCACAAAATAACCCAGGAGACAGCAATGAGCACACCCGCCAAGGAAGTCTTTCCCAGCCAGATGCGATGGGAAACCGAAGGCAGCAGCCGAATCCCGTTCATGGCCTACACCGGTGAAGACCTGCACAAGAAAGAGCTGGAGCGCTTCTTCTACCGACAGCACTGGAACTATGTCGGGCTGGAGGCCGAGGTGCCGAACGTGGGCGACTTCAAGCGCACGGTGGTGGGAGAACGCTCGGTCATCATGGTCCGCGACGCGAGCGGCATCCAGGTGGTCGAGAACGTGTGCGCCCACCGCGGCATGCAGTTTTGCCGCGAGCGCCACGGCAACAAGAAGGACTTTGTCTGCCCCTACCACCAGTGGAGCTATACGCTGCAAGGCGATCTGCAAGGGGTGCCCTTTCGACGTGGCGTCAAGCAGGACGGAAAAATCAACGGGGGCATGCCAGCAGATTTTCAGACGGCGGACCATGGCCTCAACAAGCTCAAGGTGGCCACCCGGGGTGGCGTGGTGTTTGCCAGTTTCGACCACGATGTTGAATCGCTCGAAGACTTTCTAGGGCCGGACATCCTGTCGTACTTTGACCGGCTCTTCAACGGCCGGCGCCTGACGATACTGGGCTACAACCGCCAGCGCATTCCGGGCAACTGGAAGCTCATGCAGGAGAACATCAAGGACCCCTACCACCCCGGGTTGCTGCACACCTGGTTTGTGACCTTTGGCCTCTGGCGTGCTGACAACAAGAGCGAGCTGAAGATGGATGCGCGCCACCGACATGCCGCCATGATTTCCACCCGGGGCCAGGCGGGAAAGGCCGAACAGGTCACCCAGGTCTCCAGCTTCAAGGAGAGCATGCAGCTCCACGATGCGCGGTTTCTGGACATCGTGCCCGAGCCCTGGTGGGGAGGGCCCACAGCGGTCATGATGACGGTGTTCCCCAGCGTCATCTTTCAGCAGCAGGTCAACAGCGTCTCCACGCGGCATATCCAGCCGGACGGGCACGGGGCCTTCAATTTCGTGTGGACCCACTTCGGGTTCGAGGACGACAGCGCGGAGATGACACAGCGCCGTTTGCGGCAGGCCAACCTGTTCGGCCCGGCGGGGTTTGTGTCTGCCGACGACGGGGAGGTGATCGAGTTTTCGCAGGAAGGCTTTGAAAGCAAGCCTTACCACCGCACCCTGGCCGAGCTGGGGGGAAAGACCGTGGAGAACACCGATCACATGGTGACCGAAACACTCATCCGCGGCATGTACGCGTACTGGCGTGAAGTGATGGAGGGCTGACCATGAGCACTACGCCCCACCTTGCTTTTGATGACTACCTAGCCATCTCGCGCCTGTATTCCGAGTACGCACTGGCGGTGGACTCTGGTGACTGGGACCTGTGGCCCGAGTTCTTCACGGAGGACTGCACGTACAAGCTGGTGCCCCGCGAGAACCACGAGCGCGGATTCCCCCTCGCAACGCTGCTGTTCGAAAGCAAAGGGATGCTCAAGGACCGCGTCTACGGCATCCGCGAAACGCTGTTCCACGACCCCTACTACCAGCGCCATGTGGTCAGCGCGCCCGTGGTCCTTGCCGCGAGCGAGAACCGTTTCGAGGCCCAGGCGAACTACGCAGTGTTCCGCACCAAGCTCTCGCGCGAGTCCACGGTGTTCAACGTGGGGCGGTACATCGACGTGATCGAACGCACCCCGGCAGGACTCAAATTCGCGACGCGCCTTTGTGTGTACGACAGCGAAATGATCCCCAACTCCATCATCTACCCCATCTGAACCACCATGAACGAAACCTCCTGGATCGACGCCGCCAGCGAAGCCGAAGTACCCGACGACGATGTCATCGGGTTGCAGGTGGGTGAGCACAACATTGCGCTGTACAAGGTGGATGGCAGTGTGTTTGCGACCGACAACATCTGCACCCACGGGCACGCGCGCCTGTGCGATGGCTTTCTGGACGGCCATGAAATCGAGTGCCCCCTGCACCAGGGGAAGTTCGATGTCCGCAATGGCAGCCCCACCTGCGCACCGGTCACCGAGCCATTGAAGTGTTACCCCGTGCGCATCGACGGAGGGCGCGTGTTTCTTCAGATGGACGACAGGGCATGAACCCCACCTGAAGAAAACTGTAGCCGCTGAACCTGCGGTGTTCAGCGGCTACTGATATCAAGCATGAGCACCCTGCAGCGCAGGGTGCCTCAGCCCATCACCCCACCCACTTGCGCGCGTTGCGCCAGATGCGCATCCAGCCGCTGTACTGGGCCTTGTCCTCGCTGGTCCAGCTCATCTGCACGTTGCGGAACACGCGCTCGGGGTGCGGCATCATGGCCGTGAAGCGGCCGTCAGCCGTGGTCACGGCCGTCAGGCCGCCCGCACTGCCGTTGGGGTTGAACGGGTACTGCTCCGTGGCGCGGCCGTGGTTGTCCACGTAGCGCATGGCGGCGATGGCCTTGTCGGCATTACCACGGTACTTGAAGTTGGCATAGCCCTCACCATGCGCCACGGCGATCGGCAGACGGCTGCCCGCCATGCCTTGCAAGAACAGGCTGGGGGATTCGAGCACCTCCACCAGCGACAGGCGGGCCTCGAAGCGCTCGCTCTGGTTGGTGGTAAAGCGCGGCCAGTCTTGCGCGCCGGGGATGATGTCAGCCAGCTCGGCAAACATCTGGCAGCCATTGCACACGCCCAGACCAAACGTGTCCGTGCGGCCAAAGAAGCCCTGGAACTGGGCTGCCAGCACGGGGTTGAAGGTGATCGAACGCGCCCAGCCGATGCCCGCGCCCAGCGTGTCGCCGTAGCTGAAGCCACCGCAGGCGACCACGCCCTTGAAGTCTTCGAGCTTGACGCGGCCGGTCTGCAAGTCGGTCATGTGAACGTCGTAGGCCTCAAAGCCTGCCTCGGTGAAGGCGTAGGCCATTTCGATGTGCGAGTTCACACCCTGTTCACGCAGGATGGCGACCTTAGGTTTGGCAAGGCTCAAATACGGCGCGGCCACATTGTCAGCGGCGTCGAACGTGAGGTGCACATGCATGCCGGGGTCGGTGGGCTCACCTGCCGCCGCGTGCTCGGCGTCGGCGTTGGCGGGGTTGTCGCGCTGCTGGCAGATCTTCCAGCTCACGGCGTCCCACACCTGGTGCAGGTCGGCCAGCGAGGCACTGAAAACGGCCTTGGCATCGCGCCACACCTGTAGCTCGCCCTTGCCCGCATCGATGGACGACGAGGCGGGGCGGGTCTTGCCGATGAAGTGGCTGAACTTGGACAGGCCGTGCTCGCGCAGGGTCTGCATCACCTCATTGCGCTCGCTGGTCTTGACCTGCAGCACCACGCCCAGTTCTTCGTTGAACAGGGCTTTGAGCGTGAGTTCTTCGCGGCGCGCGCTGACTTGGCCCGACCAGTTTTTGGCATCGCCCACTTCAGCGCGGCTGTCGCTGATACCGTCGCCTTCGGTCACCAGCAGGTCCACATTGAGCGACACACCCACATGGCCTGCAAACGCCATTTCTGCCACTGCGGCCAGCAGGCCACCGTCGCTGCGGTCGTGGTAGGCCAGGATTTGGCCCTTGGCGCGCAGTGCGTTCACCGCGTTGACGAGGTTGACCAGGTCTTTGGGGTCGTCCACATCAGGCACCACATCGCCGCTCTGGTCCAGCGTCTGGCCCAGAATGCTGCCGCCCATGCGGTTCTGGCCCTTGCCCAGGTCGATCAGCACCAGGGTCGTGTCGGCCTCGGTGGCGTCGAGCTGGGGTGTGAGCGTGCCGCGCACGTCGGACAGTGAAGCGAATGCGCTCACGATCAGGCTGACGGGGGATGTGACTTTCTTCTTGTCCGCGCCTTCACTCCACTGCGTGCGCATGGACAGGCTGTCCTTGCCCACGGGGATGGAGACGCCCAGCGCGGGGCACAGCTCCATGCCCACGGCCTTCACGGTTTCGTACAGCGCGGCGTCTTCGCCGGGTTCGCCACAGGCGGCCATCCAGTTGGCCGACAACTTCACGCGCGGCAGCTCGATGGGCGCAGCCAACAGGTTGGTGATGGCTTCTGCCACAGCCATGCGGCCCGAGGCGGGGGCGTTGATGGCGGCCAGCGGCGTGCGCTCGCCCATGCTCATGGCCTCGCCCGCAAAGCCCTTGTAATCGGCCAGCGTCACGGCGCAATCGGCCACGGGCACCTGCCAGGGGCCTACCATCTGGTCGCGGTGACTGAGGCCGCCCACGGTGCGGTCGCCGATGGTGATGAGGAAGCGCTTGGACGCCACCGTGGGGTGAGCCAGCACGTCGATCACGGCCTTTTGCAGCGGCACGCCGGTCAAGTCCATCGGAGCGAATTCGCGCACCACGGTGGTCACGTCGCGGTGCATCTTGGGCGGCTTGCCCAGCAGCACGTTCATGGGCATGTCCACGGGCAGCTTCTGGTCGTCGGCCGTGGCAGCGGGGTCATGCAGTACCAGCTGGCGCTCTTCGGTGGCCGTGCCGATCACGGCAAAGGGGCAGCGTTCGCGTTCGCAGAATGCCTGGAACAGGGGCAGCGACTCGGGTGCAATCGCGAGCACGTAGCGCTCTTGCGACTCGTTGCTCCAGATTTCCTTCGGGCTCATGCCCGACTCTTCAAGCTGCACGGCGCGCAGGTCAAAGCGGGCGCCACGGCCTGCGTCGTTGGTCAGCTCGGGGAAGGCGTTGGACAAACCGCCTGCGCCCACGTCATGGATGGCCAGGATGGGGTTGGCCGCGCCCTGCGCCCAGCAGTGGTTGATGACCTCCTGCGCTCGCCGCTCGATCTCGGGGTTGCCGCGCTGCACCGAGTCAAAGTCCAGCTCGGCCGCATTGGTGCCGGTGGCCATGGAGCTGGCAGCACTGCCGCCCATGCCGATGCGCATGCCGGGGCCGCCCAGCTGGATGAGCAGCGAGCCGGCGGGGAACTCGATCTTCTTCGTCAGCTCGGCGTCGATCACGCCCACGCCGCCCGCGATCATGATGGGCTTGTGGTAGCCGCGCTGCACGCCGCCCACGTTTTGCTCGTATTCGCGGAAGTAGCCATTCAGGTTGGGGCGGCCGAACTCGTTGTTGAACGCGGCGCCGCCCAGGGGCCCTTCGACCATGATCTGCAGCGGGCTGGCAATGTGCTCAGGCTTGCCCACGGTGCTGCCCCAGAGCTTGGACACGGTGAAGCCTGTGAGGCCGGCCTTGGGCTTGGAGCCCCGGCCGGTGGCGCCCTCATCGCGGATCTCGCCGCCCGCGCCGGTCGATGCGCCCGGGAAGGGCGAGATGGCCGTGGGGTGGTTGTGCGTTTCCACCTTCATCAGCACATGCTGGGTGACGCTACTTTTTTGATAGCTATTAGCGCTTGATTCACTAGCGCTTGCGGCCATTTTGGCTACAAAACGCTCCACCTGGTGGCCTTCCATGACCGAGGCGTTGTCCGAATACGCAATCACCGTGTGCTGGGGCGCCAGCTGGTGCGTGTTGCGGATCATGCCGAACAGGCTCTTGTCTTGCGCCACGCCGTCGATGGTGAACTGGGCGTTGAAGATTTTGTGGCGGCAGTGTTCGCTGTTGGCCTGCGCGAACATCATCAACTCCACGTCGGTGGGGTTGCGCTTCAGGCCCGTGAAGGCGGTCACCAGGTAGTCGATTTCATCGTCGGCCAACGCCAGGCCGAAGCGGGTGTTGGCGGCCTCCAGAGCTGCGCGACCACCGGCCAGCACGTCCACATGCTCCATGGGCGCGGGCTGCAGTTCGGTGAACAGCGCTGCGGCTGCGCTGCGGTCGGCCACGACCGATTCGGTCATGCGGTCGTGCAGCAGCGCGGCAATCTGGCCCAGTTGCTCGGCGGTCAGCTCGGGCGTCTTGCCCAGCAGGCCGGATTTCAGACTGATGCGGTATTCGGTGATGCGCTCCACGCGGCGGATGGCGATGCCGCAGTTGCGCGCGATGTCGGTGGCCTTGGAAGCCCAGGGCGACAACGTGCCGAGGCGGGGCGTGACGATGAGCGCGGCGCCGTCTTCAGGGCCAGCGTAGGGGTCGCCGTAGGTCAGCAGGGCAGCCAGCCGTTCTTGCTCGGCGGTGGTGGGGACCGCATCGGTGGCGACCAGGTGCACGAAACGCGCTGCAATGCCGCTGATCTTGGGGTGGATCGCCTCCAGGGCGGGTTGAAGTTGCTGAGCGCGGAAGGAGCTGAGGGCGTTGCCGCCCGCCAGCGTGGTCATGTGCAAGGTCACGGTAGCGGCCTGTTGGGGGGTGTCAGGGGTAGAGGGTGGCTCCGGGTGCCAGCGTGCAACCAGCACCGGAGCCCTCCATTTTACCGGGCAAGCCCAGGCCGCCTGCGCGGCTGGGGGGCCGATGGGATAATTGCGGCATGAGCATCACCATCAAAAGCGCCGAGGACATCGAGGGCATGCGCGTTGCCTGCCGCCTGGCCTCCGAAGTGCTGGACTACATCACGCCGCACATCAAGCCCGGCATCACCACCAAAGAGATCGACCGCCTGGGCGCCGAATGCATGGCCCAGCAGGGCACCATCTCGGCCACCGTGGGCTACCAGCCGCCGGGCTACCCGCCCTACCCGGCCTCGCTGTGCACCTCGGTCAACCATGTGGTGTGCCACGGCATCCCCAACGACAAGCCGCTCAAGAAGGGCGACATCGTTAACGTGGACGTGACCGTGATTACGAAAGACGGCTGGTACGGCGACAACAGCCGCATGTTCCTGATCGGGGAATGCTCGATCGCCGCCAAGCGACTGTCAGCGCTGACCTTTGAAGCCATGTGGCACGGCATCGTGCAGGTCAAGCCCGGCGCACGGCTGGGGGATATCGGCCACGCAATCCAGAAGTTTGCCGAAGGGCACGGTTTTTCGGTGGTGCGCGAGTTCTGCGGCCACGGCATCGGCAAGAAGTTCCATGAAGAACCCCAGGTGCTGCACTACGGAAAGCCCGGCACGCTCGAAGAGCTGGTGCCCGGCATGGTGTTCACCATCGAGCCCATGATCAATGCGGGCCGCCGCGAGGTGAAGGAACACGGCAACGACGGCTGGACCATCGTGACCAAGGACCACAGCCTGTCGGCCCAGTGGGAGCACACGGTGCTGGTCACTCCCACGGGGTATGAGGTGATGACGCTGTCGGCTGGATCGCCCGCCCTGCCGTCCTTTGTGACAGCCACCAAGACCTGAGGCGGCGGCGGGGCCACCGGGTCCCGCGCCTTTGGCTGCCGCTTGCACAACTCTTGCATGGCTTTTTCATGGCCTCCCACGATACTTACCGACCATGACTGAACTCCATGCCCTGCGCGACGCCTACCGCAGCGACAAGGCCGCGCTGCTGGCTGCCATGCAATCCACCGGCGCATCGACGCGCGGCATCCGGGTGCTGCTGCGCAAGCTGTCGTCGCTGGCGGGCAACCTGCTGCAAACCCTGTGGCAACGCGCCCAACTGCCCGATGACATGGCCCTGGTGGCGGTCGGCGGCTTCGGGCGCGACCAGTTGTTCCCCTATTCCGATGTCGATGTCCTGCTGCTGCTGCCCGACGGCACGGCACCCGAGGCCGGCAGCGCCTTGCGCACCAAGCTCGAAGGCTTCATTGGTAGCTGCTGGGACACGGGCCTGGAGATCGGATCGAGCGTGCGCACGGTGGCTGAATGCCTGGCCGAGAGCGCGGGCGATGTCACGGTGCAGACCTCGCTGCTCGAATCGCGGCTGGTGTGCGGCAATCCCGCGCTGTTTGCCGAGTTCCAGCGCCAGTACCGGGCGCAGATGAACCCCCAGGCGTTTCTGGTCGCCAAGACGCTGGAGATGCGCCAGCGCCACACCAAGTACGAGAACACGCCCTATTCGCTGGAGCCCAACTGCAAGGAGTCGCCCGGCGGCCTGCGCGACCTGCAGATGATTCTGTGGGTGTCCCAGGCGGCCGGTCTGGGCAGCAACTGGAAGGAGCTGGCTGCCAGCGGCATGGCCACGGCCTTCGAAGTGCGCCAGATCGAGCGCAATGAGGCGCTGCTCTGCCTGATCCGTGCCCGCCTGCACGCAGCGGCCGGGCGGCACGAAGACCGTCTGGTGTTCGACCTGCAGACGGCCGTGGCCGAGTCGTTCGGCTACCGCTCGCAGGCACCCGACGGCTCGCGCCTGCCCATGCGGGCCAGCGAAAGCCTGATGCGCCGCTACTACTGGGCAGCCAAGGCGGTGTCGCAACTCAGCCAGATCCTGCTGCTCAACATCGAGGAGCGCCTGAACCCATCGACCCACGAGCCGCGTCCGATCAACGAGCGCTTCTTCGAGAAGGCGGGCCTCATCGAGGTGGCGAGTGACGACCTGTACACCCGCGACCCGCATGCGATCCTGGAGACCTTTCTGCTCTACCAGACCACGGTCGGGCTCAAGGACCTGTCGGCGCGCACCCTGCGCGCGCTGTACAACGCACGCGGCGTGATGGACAGCGCCTTCCGGCGCGACCCGGTCAACCGCGATGCCTTCATGCGCATCCTGCAGCAACCCTCGGGCATCACCCATGCCATGCGGCTGATGAACCAGACCTCGGTGCTGGGGCGCTACCTGTGGCCGTTTCGCCGCATCGTGGGGCAGATGCAGCATGACCTGTTCCACGTCTACACGGTGGACCAGCACATCCTGATGGTGCTGCGCAACGTGCGCCGCTTCTTCATGGCCGAACATGCGCACGAATACCCGTTCTGCTCGCAGCTGGCGGGAGGGTGGGACAAGCCGTGGATCCTGTACGTGGCCGCGCTGTTCCACGACATTGGCAAGGGGCGAGGCGGCGACCACTCACAAATCGGCGCAGAGGAAGTGCGGCGCTTTTGCCGCCAGCACAGCGTGGACCGAGAAGACGGCCGGCTCATCGAGTTTCTGGTGCGCGAACACCTGACCATGAGCACCGTGGCGCAAAAGCAGGACCTGAGCGACCCGGATGTGATCGGCGCCTTTGCGCACCGTGTGGGCAACGAGCGCAACCTCACGGCCATGTACCTGCTCACGGTGGCGGACATCCGCGGCACCAGCCCCAAGGTCTGGAACGCCTGGAAGGGCAAGCTGCTGGAAGACCTGTACCGCGCCACGCTGCGCACCCTGGGCGGCCGCGCGCCCGACGCAGCCGCAGAGATCGAGGCCCGCAAGCGCGAGGCACTGGTGCTGCTGGCGCTCAACGCCCTGCCCTTTGAAGCGCACAAGGCGCTGTGGGCCACGCTCGACGTGAGCTATTTCATGCGCCACGACGCGGCCGACATTGCCTGGCACACGCGCCATCTGTCACGCCACGTGGGCGCGGCCAAACCGGTGGTGCGCGCCCGGCAGTCACTGGCTGGCGATGGCCTGCAGGTGATGGTCTACGCCGCCGACCAGGCCGACCTGTTTGCCCGCATCTGCGGCTACTTCGACCGCGTGGGCTTCAGCATCCTGGATGCGCGGGTGCACACCGCCAACAACGGCTATGCACTCGACACCTTCCAGGTGGTAGCCTCTTCCGCGTCTGAACAGCCCGGGCACTACCGCGAGCTGACCCACATGGTCGAGAGCGACCTGATGCGCGTGATCGAGGAAGGCGGCCCGCTGCCAGAGCCCACCCGCAAGCGGGTATCGCGCCGGGTCAAGAGCTTCCCGGTCGCACCCCGCGTGACCCTGCGGCCCGACGAAAAAGCGCAGCGTTGGCTGCTGGCTATCTCTGCCAGCGACCGTGCAGGCCTGCTGTATCTGGTAGCACGCATCCTGGCGCAGCACCACCTGAGCGTGCAACTGGCCAAGGTCAGCACCCTGGGCGAACGGGTGGAAGACACCTTCCTCATCCAGGGCCCCGAGCTGCAGAACAACGCGCGCCAGATTCAGATCGAGACCGAGCTGCTGCAGGAACTGTCATCCTGACCTGGGGGGCGTGAGCCAAGGGTGCAGGTCAGGCTCAGTCGTCCTCGTTGGCGCTGATCTCCGGAAACAGCACCTCGATGAACCCGAACTGCGTGAAATCACGCACCCGCATGGGGTACAGCTTTCCGATCAGGTGATCACACTCATGCTGCACAACGCGCGCATGAAAGCCGTCCACCGTGCGGTCAATGGGATCGCCATACAGGTCAAAGCCTGTGTAGCGGATGCGTGACCAGCGGGGCACCTTGCCACGCAAACCCGGCACGGAGAGGCACCCTTCCCAGTCTTCTTCCTCTTCTGCCCCCAGAGGCGTGATCACCGGGTTGAGCAGGACGGTGGGTGGCACCAGCGGCCGGTCTGGATAACGCGGGTTGCGGTCGTTGGAGCCAAAGATGACCAGTTGCAGATCCACCCCGATCTGCGGTGCGGCCAGCCCGGCTCCGTTCACCGACGCCATGGTCTCGAACATGTCGCGCACCAGCTGGTGCAATTCATCGGTATCGAATACGGTCACTGGCTGGGCCACGCGCAGCAGGCGGGGGTCGCCCATTTTCAGAATGGTGTGGATGGTCATGTCGTGAGGGAGTTGGATGCAGCACAAGCCGCTCGCATGGCGGCATACCTTTCAGGATAACGTGCACTACGACTCCGCGCCGCAGCACGGGCTTGTGAATGAACAGGGCTGTTTTTCGATTCGGGCCCAATTTTGTGTATATAATCTAAGTCTTGTTCC
>NZ_JBQUYO010000006.1:96078-147015 GCF_056314325.1 Acidovorax sp. DMC1
TTCCTCGATAGCTCAGTCGGTAGAGCGCCGGACTGTTAATCCGTAGGTCCCTGGTTCGAGCCCAGGTCGAGGAGCCAAGAATTTGCAGGCCCTGCATGAGTAAAGCAGGGCCTTTCAATTAGTTAATCGCTAGATACCGATCATTCCTCGATAGCTCAGTCGGTAGAGCGCCGGACTGTTAATCCGTAGGTCCCTGGTTCGAGCCCAGGTCGAGGAGCCAATCAAAAAGCCCTGCGCTTCCAAAGTGCGGGGCTTTTTTTTCGCCATCCCCGCCGCAGCGTGGAAAACGCTGCATGCCAGACAATGGTGGCTTTGCGCACCCAGCATGCCCCCGCAACTGCCCTGGCTCGAACCCCACGCCCCCTTTCCCACACCAACCCTTGCGTGGGGGGAAGGCGATCCCGCGCCGGGCCTGCTGGCAGCAGGCGGCGCGCTGGATGTGGCCAGCCTGTGCGCTGCATATGCACAAGGCACGTTTCCTTGGTATGGCCCCGGGCAGCCTATCCTGTGGTGGGCACCTGATCCTCGCATGGTGCTGCCGGTGGCTGAGTTCAGGTTGCGCCGCTCGCTGCGCAAAAAGCTGCAGGCATTTCGCAGACAGGCGCACTGCGAAATCCGCATCGACAGCGCGTTCCGGGACGTCATCACCGGCTGCTCCACCAAGGAACGCGAAGGCCAAGCTGGCACCTGGATCGTTCCGGAGATGGTCGACGCCTACACCGAACTGCATCTGGCGGGGCATGCCCACAGCGTGGAAACCTGGGTCGATGGGCAACTCGTCGGGGGCCTGTACTGCGTGGCGTTGGGTCGCGCGGTGTTCGGAGAATCCATGTTTGCACATGAAACCGACGCCTCCAAGATCGCCCTGTCGGCCCTTGTCTGCCTGTGCCGCCGTCATGGCATCACCCTGATTGACTGCCAGCAAAACACGCAGCACCTGGCCTCCCTGGGCGGACGGGAGATACCCCGGGCCGATTTCCTGCGGCATGTGGACAGCGCGCGACAGCAGCCCCCCGTCACCTGGCAATTTGAGACCGTATACTGGGACGAGCTGCTGCCACCCAAGACCGATCCGGCATGACGCAACTCAACGACCTTCCGCTGCAAACCCTGCAGTTTTACGCGACAGCGCCCTACCCCTGCAGTTACCTGCCGGACCGGCAGGCACGGTCGCAGGTCGCCACCCCCAGCCACCTGATCCAGAGCGATCTTTACTCCGATCTGGTCGCCAAGGGGTTTCGCCGCAGCGGCATGTTCACCTATCGCCCCTATTGCGACGGCTGTCAGGCCTGTACCCCGCTGCGGGTTCTTGTCAACGAGTTCAAGCCTGACCGCAGCCAACGGCGTGCTGCTGCGCGCCACGGCCAACTGCAGGCACGGGTGTTGCGGCTGTGTTTTGTGCCCGAGCACTACCAGTTGTACCTGCGCTACCAGAACGGTCGCCACGCGGGCGGCGGCATGGACCACGACAGCATCGACCAGTACACACAATTTCTGCTGCAAAGCAGGGTGAACTCCAGGTTGGTGGAGTTCCGCGAGACCGACGCGTCCGGCGAACCCGGCGCGCTCAAAATGGTCTCCATCCTCGATGTGCTCGATGACGGCCTGTCTGCCGTGTACACGTTCTACGAGCCAGAGCCCCATTGCAGCTACGGCACCTACAACGTCATGTGGCAGATCGCGCAAGCCCATTCACTGGGTCTGCCCCATGTGTACCTGGGTTACTGGATCGAAACCAGCCCCAAGATGAGCTACAAGGCACGCTTTCTGCCCCATGAAATCCGCACCGACGGGGCTTGGCACCGGGTCACAGGTACCGTGCAAGCGAGCCCCTGAACGCACATTCATATTTCACAAGATAAAATGCAGCGGCCCTTGCACCATTGCCGCTCATGAAAAAACCCGATCCCAGCATCTCCCCCAAACCCAGCGTTCAGGTGCTTGAGCGCATGTTCACACTGATCGACGTTCTGGCCTCACGGGAAGAAGCGATTTCCCTCAAGGAGATCAGCGAAAAAACCGGGCTGCATCCCTCCACCACACACCGCATCCTCAACGACCTGACCATCGGCCGTTTTGTTGACCGCCCCGAATCAGGCAGCTACCGATTGGGCATGCGACTGCTGGAGCTGGGCAACCTGGTGAAGGCACGTCTGAGCGTTCGTGATGCGGCGCTCACCCCCATGCGCGCGCTGCACAAACTGATCCAGCAGCCCGTGAACCTGAGCATGCGCCAGGGCGATGAGATCGTGTATGTAGAGCGTGCCTACAGCGAACGATCAGGCATGCAGGTGGTGCGCGCCATTGGCGGCAGAGCGCCTCTGCACCTGACCTCGACAGGCAAGCTCTTCCTTGCGCTGGATGACCCCCAGCGCGTCCGCGCCTATGCCACCCGTACCGGTCTGGCAGGCCACACTCGCAACAGCATCACGCAGCTGCCGTTGCTGGAGCGAGAACTGGCCAAGGCCCGCCAGTACGGTATTGCTCGCGACAACGAAGAGCTGGAGTTGGGCGTGCGCTGCATGGCCGCGGGCGTGTATGACGACCAGGGCAAACTGGTCGCAGGCCTCTCCATTTCGGCCCCTGCGGATCGTCTGGATGAAGGCTGGCTGCCCAAACTGCAGGCTACAGCGAATGAGATTTCACTGGCCTTGGGCTATACGCCACCGAGTGTCGAAGCCGGTCACAATCCCCTCACCAGTCAACGTACCGAATTGCGCTGACGCCCCAAGGAGGGCTAGGCAACGCCGCTCTTAGCGAGGCATCGGGAATGCATTGATGCAACAGGCCCAATAGCCGGTGCCGTCTGGCAGTCACGACTACACGCCCTCGCACCAACAAGGCGCACACAGCCCCGGCCTTCAGCGGCCTGCACAAGCGCTTACCTGCCAAGGACTCGCAAACGCAAAATAAAAACGCCTGACAGACTAAGCCTGTCAGGCGCATTTATTGAATTCAGCAGATCAGCCGTTGGTGCTACGTGCTGCCTGCAAAGGAGCTGCCAGCGCTGGGTTTGACTCCACCCAACGACGAACCCGCTCAGCATCGCCCAGTCGACTGAACTTGCCCGCAGAGTCAAGGAACACCATGATCAACTTGCGCCCCGCCACTTGGGCCTGCATCACCAAGCAACGGCCCGCCTCGGAGATATAGCCGGTCTTTTGCAGGCCGATATCCCAGGTGGGGTTCTTCACAAGTCCGTTGGTGTTGTTGTACTGGAGCGTCTTGTGCCCCACGGCCACCTCAAAGCCGGGCGATGTTGACAGTTCGCGCAGCAAGGGGTCTCCGTGCGCCACGCCCACCAGCGTCGCAAGGTCGCGGGCACTGGACTGGTTGCGGCTGGACAGGCCGGTGGGCTCGACGTAGTGGGTGTCGTTCATTCCCAGCGACTTGGCCTTGGCGTTCATCAGGGCCACAAAAACGTCCAGGCCACCCGGGTAGGTGCGGCCCAGCGCATGGGCGGCGCGGTTCTCACTGGACATCAGCGCCAGGTGCAGCATTTCGCCACGCGTGAGCGTCGTGCCCACTGTCAGGCGAGACCGGCTCCCCTTTTCGGTATCCACATCATCCTGGGTGATCGTGACAGGCTCATCCATGGGCAACTTGGCCTGGGAGATCAACATACCCGTCATGAGCTTGGTCAACGACGCAATCGGAAGCACCGCCTGATCGTTCTTGCGCAGCAAGACCTCGTGCGTATCTTGGTCTACCACCAAAGCCACGCTGGACTTGAGATCCAGCGGGTCATTGACTTCATGCAAGCCCGCCATCTGACCAAAAGAAGGCTTGGCAGGCACATACGCTACCTTGGTGGGTGCTTTGGCTGTGCGGGCGGCGACACGGGTAGGCTTGACGCTGGCAGCCACCTTGCGCTGTGCGACAGTACGCTTGGCGCTGGCGGCACTGACCTGCTGCTTTTTGGTCCCTTGTTTTTTGACATCTGCCGCGTGCGCGGCAGGCGAAATGAGGGCAGCGCTCACGAGCGCGAAACCCACCCACTGGAAAAATCGATTCACTGCAGCGTTGCGGCGATGGTGCATCAAAGTGCTCCAAACGGTAAGAATTATGGGGCAGTGTACAGAATCAAAAAAAGTCGCGCAAGATCAATACCTTGCGCGACTTTCCGAGAAAGTGAGTGAATTATAAAGAGTTCATTCAGCCTTGGGCGGCCACGCGATCTGCTTTACTTTGTAACTTGTTCAAAGCGCTGAGATAAGCCTTCGCCGATGCCACGACGATGTCCGGATCGGCGCCCACCCCGTTCACGACACGCCCGCTGTTCTGCAACCGCACAGTAACCTCGCCCTGGCTCTCGGTGGAGCCACTGATGGCGTTGACGGAGTACAGCACCATCTCGGCACCGCTCTTCACGTGCGATTCGATGGCTTTGAGCGAGGCATCAACCGGGCCGTTGCCCTCCGCCTCGCCGCGCACCTCTTGCCCATCCACCGTGAACACGATGCGCGCACGCGGCTGCTCGCCGGTTTCGCTCTGCTGGAACAACGAGACAAAGCCGTATTGCTCCTTTTCAGCCGTCACGCTCTCGTCGCTGACCAGCGCGAGGATGTCTTCGTCAAAAATCTCGCTTTTGCGGTC
Source organism: Acidovorax sp. DMC1 (assembly GCF_056314325.1). Taxonomy (NCBI): domain Bacteria; kingdom Pseudomonadati; phylum Pseudomonadota; class Betaproteobacteria; order Burkholderiales; family Comamonadaceae; genus Acidovorax; species Acidovorax sp. DMC1. The sequence goes on from NZ_JBQUYO010000006.1 coordinate 100,675, forward strand.
GGCCAGCTCCTTGAACTTGGCAAAAGCCACATTGATCTCGGTTTCGCTGTCGAGCTGCACGCCCAGCTCCTGCAGGCGCTGCTTGAAAGCGTTGCGGCCGCTGAGCTTGCCCAGCACGATCTTGTTGGCACTCCAACCCACGTCCTCGGCACGCATGATTTCGTAGGTGTCGCGGGCCTTGAGCACGCCGTCCTGGTGGATGCCGCTGGCATGCGCGAACGCATTGGCACCCACCACAGCTTTGTTGGGCTGCACCACAAAACCCGTGGTCTGGCTCACCATCCGGCTGGCGGCCACGATGTGCTGGGTGTCGATCCCCAGATCCAGCCCGAAATAATCCTTGCGGGTCTTCACGGCCATCACAATCTCTTCGAGGGAGCAATTGCCAGCGCGCTCACCCAGGCCGTTGATCGTGCATTCCACCTGGCGTGCGCCACCGATCTTCACACCGGCCAACGAATTCGCCACAGCCATGCCCAAGTCGTTGTGGCAGTGCACAGACCAGATCGCCTTGTCGCTGTTGGGAATGCGTTCGCGCAGCGTCTTGATGAAGTTGCCGTACAGTTCGGGCACGGCATAGCCCACGGTGTCGGGCACGTTGATGGTGGTAGCGCCTTCGGCGATCACCGCTTCGAGCACGCGGCAGAGGAAGTCTGGGTCGCTGCGGTAGCCGTCTTCGGGGCTGAACTCGATGTCTGCAACAAGATTACGGGCAAAGCGCACGGATTGTTTGGCCTGCTCCAGCACCTGCTCCGGCGTCATGCGCAGCTTCTTCTCCATATGCAGTGCGCTGGTGGCAATGAACGTGTGAATGCGCGCGCTGTTGGCCCCCTTGAGCGCTTCGGCCGCCCGCGAGATGTCGCGGTCGTTGGCGCGCGAGAGCGAGCAGATGGTCGAGTCCTTGATGGCGTTGGCAATGGCCTGCACCGCCTCGAAATCGCCGTTGGAGCTGGCGGCAAAACCGGCCTCGATCACATCCACCTTCAGACGCTCCAGCTGGCGCGCAATGCGCAGCTTTTCATCCTTGGTCATCGAGGCGCCGGGGGACTGCTCGCCATCGCGCAAGGTGGTATCGAAAATGATCAGTTTGTCAGCCATGTTGTTCTCCTGGTATCGGTGGGGGGACCCGCAACGTCAAAAATCTGGCGCCCAAAACAAAAGGCCCGTTGCGGGTGCATACGGGCCTTTGTGGAAAAAGTGTGCGCGTGCGCCTACTGTCTCCGCCCGTGGGGAGGTAGCAGTAGAGCCAGTGCAAACTTGTTCATGCAACGCAATGTAGCACAACTGCGCGGCAGCGGAGGCGATGGTCACTTGTGCAACCCGCGCTCGTCGGGCTCATCGGTCGAGGTGCTGATCACGCTGCTGTGCTGGCCCTTGGCCTTGCGCCAGGCATACACGGCGTAACCAGACAGCCCATAAAAAACAAACACGCCAAACAGCACGACGGGGGGATGGATGTTGATGACGGCAATGCCTAGCGCTATGAGCACGATGGCTGCAAAGGGCACGCTCTTTTTCATTTGCACGTCCTTGAAGCTGTAGAACGGCACATTGGTCACCATGGTGAGTCCCGCATACAGCGTGAAGGCAAACATGATCCATGTCACCTGACTCCAGGTCAGCCAATGGTCTTCGCCTGGACGCACGCCCAGCTCGGTCATCAACCAGATGAACCCCGCCACCAGAGCCGCAGCCGCCGGCGAAGGCAACCCCTGAAAGTAGCGCTTGTCCACCACGCCAGTGTTCACGTTGAAGCGAGCCAAGCGAAGCGCTGCACACGCACAGTACACAAAAGCGGCAATCCAGCCCCAGCGGCCCAGGCCCTGAAGTGACCACTCATAAGCAATCAGGGCCGGCGCAGCGCCAAAAGACACCATGTCCGACAGTGAATCCATCTGCTCGCCAAATGCACTCTGTGTGTTGGTCATGCGGGCCACGCGGCCGTCAAGGCTGTCGAGCACCATGGCGCAGAAGACGCCCACTGCCGCTTGATCGAAACGGCCATTCATCGCCATAACGATGGAATAAAAGCCACCAAACAGCGCCGCCAGCGTGAACAGGTTGGGAAGGATGTAGATGCCTTTGCGCCTTTTGCGCACCATCACACCGGGGTTCTCGGTGGACTCATTGCCGTCATGCATCAAACAGACCTCCAGCGCCCACGCACATTACGCAAGCAGCTATAAAATTTATAGTATTAAGCGAATTGTCGCAGGAACACAAGTCGCCCTGCGCGCAAAAGGCGAAGGCCGCAGTGTAGCGCCTGCGCATGGGCCGCCTGGCAACGAAAAAGGCCACCGAAGTGGCCTTGGGATGCTTCGCTCGGAAGTATCAGTTGCGGGTCTGGTCGACCAGCTTGTTCTTGGCGATCCAGGGCATCATGGCGCGCAGCTGGCTGCCCACCTTTTCGATGCTGTGGTCGGCCGTGTTGCGGCGGCGGGCCGTCATCGATGGGTAGTTCAGGCGGCCTTCCTGGATGAACATCTTGGCGTAGTCGCCGTTCTGGATGCGCTTCAGGGCATTGCGCATGGCGGCGCGCGACTGCTCGTTGATCACTTCAGGGCCGGTCACGTACTCGCCGTACTCGGCGTTGTTCGAGATCGAGTAGTTCATGTTGGCAATGCCGCCTTCGTAGATCAGGTCCACGATGAGCTTGAGCTCGTGCAGGCACTCGAAGTAGGCCATTTCAGGAGCGTAGCCAGCTTCGACCAGGGTTTCGTAACCCATCTTGATCAACTCGACGGCACCGCCACACAGCACGGCCTGTTCGCCGAACAGATCGGTCTCGGTTTCTTCCTTGAAGTTGGTCTCGATGATGCCAGCCTTGCCGCCGCCGTTGGCAGCTGCGTAGCTCAGGGCCAGGTCACGGGCCTTGCCGGACTTGTCTTGATGCACAGCGACCAGGTGGGGCACGCCGCCGCCTTGGGTGTAGGTGTTGCGCACGGTGTGGCCAGGGGCCTTGGGGGCCACCATCCACACGTCCAGGTCAGCGCGGGGCACGACCTGGTTGTAGTGCACGTTGAAGCCGTGAGCAAACGCCAACGAAGCGCCTTGCTTGATGTTGGGTTCGACGTTGTTCTTGTACACGGCTGCGATGTCTTCGTCGGGCAGCAGGATCATGACCACATCAGCGGCCTTCACGGCGTCATTGACTTCCATCACCGTCAGGCCAGCCTTGCCAACCTTGTCCCACGATGCACCGCCCTTGCGCAGGCCGACCACGACCTTCACGCCACTGTCGTTCAGGTTTTGTGCGTGGGCGTGGCCTTGGCTGCCGTAGCCAATGATGGCCACGGTCTTGCCCTTGATCAGGCTCAGGTCGGTGTCTTTGTCGTAGAAAACTTTCATGGGTCGCTCCGGTTGAAATGCGTTGTTGGGGGTTGAAATGGGGAAAAAACGGGGTGAATTGTCTTACACGCGCAAAATGCGCTCGCCGCGGCCGATGCCGCTGGCACCCGTGCGCACGGTTTCGAGGATGGCCGTGCGGTCAATGGCCTGCAGGAAGGCGTCGTTCTTGGACTGGTCGCCCGTCAGCTCGATGGTGTAGCTTTTCTCGGTCACGTCGATGATGCGGCCCCGGAAGATGTCGGCCATGCGCTTCATCTCCTCGCGCTCCTTACCCACGGCGCGCACCTTCACCATCATGAGCTCGCGCTCGGTGTAGGCGCCTTCGGTGAGGTCTACCACCTTCACGACTTCGATCAGGCGGTTCAGGTGCTTGGTGATCTGCTCGATCACGTCGTCGGAGCCCGTGGTCTGGATGGTCATGCGCGACAGCGACGCATCCTCGGTGGGTGCCACGGTGAGCGATTCGATGTTGTAACCACGGGCCGAGAACAGACCCACGACGCGGGAAAGAGCACCAGGCTCGTTTTCCAGCAAGACAGCAATGATGTGTTTCATGATAAAGAGATTCCTCTTTTCGCTGCCCTCCCCCGGGCACGGTAATGCGCGAGCTTGGCAGGCAATAGATTCGTCAAAAAATGGGCGCTATCTATTCGATAGCTGATAGCGCATGAAAAACGTGCGCTTGGGGCTGATTTGGCTTAAAGGTCTTCCGACCCCAGCAGCATTTCGGTGATGCCCTTGCCGGCCTGCACCATCGGGAACACGTTCTCGGTGGGGTCGGTACGGAAGTCCATGAATACCGTACGGTCCTTGAGCTTGCGGGCTTCGCGCAGCGCGGGCTCCACGTCTTGAGGACGCTCGATCAGCATGCCCACGTGGCCATAGGCCTCGGCCAGCTTCACGAAGTTGGGCAACGCATCCATGTAGCTGTGGCTGTAGCGGCCGGAGTATTCGATCTCCTGCCACTGGCGCACCATGCCCAGGTAGCGGTTGTTCAGCGAGCAGATTTTGATCGGCGTGTTGTACTGCAGGCAGGTGGACAGTTCCTGGATGTTCATCTGCACCGAGCCTTCGCCGGTGATACAGAACACTTCGGACTGCGGCTTGGCCAGCTTGATGCCCATGGCGTAAGGGATGCCCACACCCATGGTGCCCAAGCCACCGGAGTTGATCCAGCGACGGGGTTCGTCAAAGCGGTAGTACTGCGCCGCCCACATCTGGTGCTGACCCACGTCGGATGTGATGTAGGTATCACCATCCTTGGTCATGTTCCACAGCGTTTCGACCACGTACTGGGGCTTGATCACGTCGCCGCTGCCCATGCTGTACTTCAGGCACTCACGCCTGCGCCAGCCTTCGATGGTGTCCCACCAGGCTGCCAGGGCACCAGCATCGGGGCGGGTGCTGCTCTCGCGGATCATGGAGATCAGCTCGGTGAGCACATCCTTCACGTCACCGACGATCGGAATGTCCACCTTCACGCGCTTGGAGATGCTCGACGGGTCGATGTCGACGTGGATGATCTTGCGGTCGTTTTGTGCAAAGTGCTTGGGGTTGCCGATCACGCGGTCGTCAAACCGGGCACCCACAGCCAGCAGCACATCGCAGTTCTGCATGGCGTTGTTGGCTTCGATAGTGCCGTGCATGCCCAGCATGCCCAGGAACTTGCGGTCGCTGGCCGGATAGGCTCCGAGGCCCATCAGCGTGTTGGTGACGGGGTAGCCCAGCATGTCCACCAGCGTACGCAGCTCGTTGGTGGCATTGCCCAGCAACACACCGCCACCGGTGTAGATATAGGGGCGCTTGGCCGCCAGCAGCAGCTGCAGGGCCTTGCGGATCTGCCCACCGTGGCCTTTGCGCACGGGGTTGTACGAGCGCATTTCCACCGTCTGGGGGTAGCCGGTGTATGGCACCTTCTTGAAGGAAACGTCCTTGGGTACATCCACCACCACAGGGCCTGGGCGGCCGGTGCGGGCAATGTGGAAGGCCTTTTTCATCGTCGCGGCCAGATCGCGCGGATCCTTGACAAGGAAGTTGTGCTTGACGATGGGACGGGTGATGCCGACCGTGTCGCACTCCTGGAAGGCGTCCAACCCGATCGCGGGCGTGGGCACCTGGCCAGAGATGATCACCATGGGGATCGAGTCCATGTATGCGGTGGCAATGCCCGTCACGGCATTGGTCAGACCAGGACCCGAGGTCACCAGCGCTACGCCCACTTCACCTGTGGCGCGAGCATAGCCGTCCGCCGCATGCACGGCCGCCTGTTCGTGGCGCACCAGCACGTGCTGGATGGTGTCTTGCTTGTACAGCGCGTCGTAGATGTACAAGACCGCACCGCCGGGATAGCCCCAGATGTACTGGACGTTCTCGGCCTGAAGCGACTTGATGAGGATCTCGGCACCCATGAGGTCCTGAGATGCGGAAGCGGGGGATGCGTTGCCCTGCGAAGCAGCGGCTGCTGAAGAGATTTCAGCTTTGGAGATTTCCATGATCGATCAACCTTTGTGAATTTCTCTGACGAAAAACCTTGGGTGCCCCTCGCACGCGCTCTTGTGAAGCCAGCTTGGGACTTGAGGCCAAGGACATGGGCGGGATGATTGCCGCGCCGGACCGTGACCCGTTTGCCTTTTGAATTGCAACATCAATTATCGCACTGCAACACACACAAAATGCAGCGCCGCCGAAAAAAACTCCGGCGGGTGCGATAATCAGTGGTTTTACGGCGCCATGCAGTTGCAAAACTGCGGACTTTTGCGTCGATCTCCTCCCGGGCTGACCCGTCTTGGCAACCGAACAAGAACTCTCCGATTTCCTCAAAAGCGTAGAAAAGCGCGCATTCAAGCGCTCGGTCTACCACGTTCGCAACGAGGAAGCGGCGCTGGACATTGTGCAAGACAGCATGCTCAAGCTGGCAGAGCACTACGGCGACAAGCCGGCAAGCGAATTGCCCATGCTGTTCCAGCGGATTCTCTCCAACTGCACCCTGGACTGGTTCAGGCGCCAGAAGACACGCAATGCACTGTTTTCGAGCATGAGCGACTTCGAGGGCCCGGGCGAAGATGGCACGGATTTTGATCTACTCGAAGCGTATTCAGGGACAGAGGACGGGGACAAGGCCGAAAGCGCGGAAGACCTGACCCGCCGCGCCCAGATATTCCAGGGCATTGAGGAAGAAATTGCCGAATTGCCTCCACGTCAACGGGAAGCGTTCCTGATGCGTTACTGGGAGGAAATGGACGTCGCAGAGACAGCCGCCGCCATGGGCTGCTCTGAAGGCAGTGTCAAAACCCACTGCTTTCGCGCCATACAAACCCTCAGCAAGGCACTGAAGGCCAAAGGAATCGAGCCATGAAGAACACTGCACAGACACCATCGACCCAAGCTGAAGCAGCCGCAGAGCGCTTTGCGCTGCGCGTCACGGCCCGACTGTCCAGCGGGACCGAGGCTCTGCCCTACGACATTTCTGAGCGACTGCGTGCCTCGCGCATGCAGGCCTTGGCCAAACGCAAGGTCACCGTGCCGGTGCGCCGTACGGCGCCGGCTGCCGTAGTGGTCAACGCAGGCAGCACCGCCACCCTGGGGCGTGGCGGCGAAGGCGGCGGCTGGTGGAATGCCCTGGTTTCGGCTGTTCCACTGCTGGCCTTGGTGGTGGGCCTGGTGGTCATCAACATTGCCCAGGACGAACGCGCCGCCAATGACGTGGCCGAAGTCGATGCCGCGTTGCTGACCGACGACCTGCCGCCTGCCGCCTACTCGGACCCAGGCTTCGTACAATTCCTCAAGACTTCCGCGCAGTCGAACTGACTGCCTGACTCTGGACTGCATGCACCCAAGCCCCACCGAAGCCCCCTCCACGCTGCCAGCATTTGTGCTGGCATTGGTGCTTCTGAGCGCCCTCACCGCGGGTGGCTGGCAGGCATGGGTGCAGATGCGCATGGCTCCGAGCACCGTGCTGCAGGCGGGCGCCGAGGCTGCCGTGGCCCGCCCCAACAATGCCCGTGCGGACTTGTCTGCCGTCAACATGCCCCCCGCCACCGAATCGGGACCGGGCTGGGGCACGCTCAACACGGCACAAAAGCTGGCGCTGTATCCGCTGGCAGAACGGTGGGCACTGATCAGCGAAGCCCAAAAACGCCGCTGGCTCGATCTGGCCACCAATTACCCCAACCTTTCGGAAGAGGAACAGCGCAAGTTCCATGACCGCATCACCGACTGGGCGAGCCTGAGCGCCCAGCAACGCAACCAGGCGCGCCTGAACTACGCCGTCACCAAACGCCTGGCCGGCGATGACAAGCGGGCCCAGTGGGAGGCCTACCAGGCACTGTCGGACGAAGAGCGCAAGGCCCTGGCTTCCAAAGCAGCCCCCAACCCGCATGGTGCCGCTCCCGCCCTGCGCCCGGTGTCTCCCAAGAAGCTGGTGCAGGTGCCAGCGGCCACCCAGGCCAGCCCGGATCGTCCGAACGCGCCCAAGATTCCACCGGTCGTAGACCATTCGCCCCGCGTTGCAGCACCCGTACCTGCGCCAGCACCCGTTGCTGCCCCGGCATCCCCAGCGCCAGCGGCCTCTACAGCCGGGGTGGAAACGGCCCCCGTGGCGATCCCCAGCGCGGTGCCTGCTGCGCTCCCCCCTCTGGGTAGCAGCGGCACGGAAGGCGCCAGCTCGCCAACGCCTCCCCCGGTGACCCCTGACACCTCCGGCCTGTATCCTCAGTAGGTTTGCAACCTGCCTCCGGCCCGACGGGCCTGACTTGGAATGTCCGCTTCTCCCCCTCCCCTCACGCCGCAAGCGGCGGCCCCCGCCTCCTTCGGCACCACCCTCGCGGGCGCCCCTACGCCCAATCTGTGGCGGCGCATGGCTTGCTGGCTGTATGAAGGCATGCTCATGTTCGGTGTGGTCTTCATTGCGGGCTACCTGTTCGGCACGTTGAGCCAGACCCGGAACGCGATGGACAACCGGCATGCGCTGCAGGCCTTTCTGTTTGTGGTGTTCGGCATTTATTTCACCTGGTTCTGGGCCAAAGGGCAGACCCTGGCGCAGAAAACCTGGCACATCCGCGTGGTCGGCACCGCCGGTCAACCCATCAGCCAGCCGCGTGCCTTGCTGCGCTATGTCTTGAGCTGGCTGTGGTTTTTGCCGCCTCTGGCGGCGATTGCACCGTTCTCCCTGTCGGGCGGTGAGTCTGCGGTGATCGTGCTGGGCTGGGTGGCCGTCTGGGCGCTGCTCAGCCGCTTCCACCCCACTCGGCAGTTCTGGCACGACGCATTGGCCGGCACGCGTCTGGTGCACTACGAAATCCCCAAAAAATAAGCGCATGCAACCCTCTTCCACCCCATCGGCAGCCCCCGCCAACCCCCAGAAGGCCCGCACGGGCCTCAACCGCATCTGGCATGCGGCAGGCTATTCCCTGGAAGGACTGCGGGCCGGCTGGAACGAGAAAGCCTTCCGCCAGGAGGCCATCGGGGCCATGGTGCTGCTGCCGCTGTCGCTCTGGCTGGGCCGCAACTGGATGGAAGTGGCCCTGCTGGCGGGCTCCGTGGTCATCGTGATGATTGTGGAACTGCTCAACACCGGCATCGAAACCGCCATCGACCGCATCGGGCCCGAGTGGCATGACCTGTCCAAGCGTGCCAAGGACATGGGCAGTGCGGCAGTTTTGCTGGCTTTGCTGCTGTGCATCGGCATCTGGGCCGCCGCGTTATTTCAGAGGTTTTTCCATGGCTGAACCCGCTTTTTCTGTGTGCGTGTACTGCGGCTCGCGCCCCGGTGACAACCCGGCCTATACCCAGGTTGCGCAAGCGGTGGGCCAGTGGATTGGTGCGCACCACGGGCAACTGGTGTACGGCGGCGGTCGCAGCGGCCTGATGGGCACCGTGGCCGAAGCCACGCGGCTGGCGGGCGGGCGGGTGGTGGGCGTGATCCCGCAGGCGCTGGTGGACAAGGAGCTGGCGAACCGCCAATGCGACGAGCTGCACATCGTGCAGACCATGCACGAGCGCAAGGCCATGATGGCCGAGCGCAGCGACGCCTTCCTTGCCCTGCCCGGGGGCATCGGCACGTTTGAAGAACTGTTTGAAGTGTGGACCTGGCGCCAGCTGGGCTACCACGACAAGCCGCTGGGCTTGCTGAACGTGGCGGGCTACTACGACGGCCTGCTGGGCTTTCTGCAGACCAGCGTGTCTAGTGGCTTCATGGGGGAGTGGCAAATGGGCCTGCTGCACTCTGGCAGTGACGCCAGCGAGCTGCTGCAATCCCTGGTGGAACAGGCTGGCACCAATGCCCGCCAGATCCCGCTGCGCTCAGTGATCTGACTGCCCGCCAGGCGCTGGCTTGTGCTGGCGCGCCCCACGCCAGCGAATGCAGCTCATGGGCGGCGCCGCTGTACAGGCGGGGCCCCTCTTCCCGGATGGCGCAGCCCTATGAGAAGGCGGAACGCGCCGAGCGGCTCAGCGGGTCACCACCTCAGACCGCAGCGTCATCCAGATCGCCCGTGCGGATGCGCACCGTGCGCTCCACAGCGGTCACAAAAATCTTGCCGTCACCGATCTTGCCCGTGCGCGCCACGTTCACGATGGCGTCCACGCAGCGGTCCACATCCTCGGACTTCACGACGACCTCGACCTTCACCTTGGGCAGAAAGTCCACCACGTATTCCGCGCCACGGTACAGCTCGGTGTGGCCCTTCTGGCGGCCAAAACCCTTCACTTCGGTCACGGTGAGGCCGGTCACGCCGCATTCGGCCAGGGCTTCGCGGACTTCTTCGAGCTTGAAGGGCTTGATGACGGCGGTGATCATTTTCATGGCGGGTCTCCTGGAGGATGTAAAAAAGGGGTCTGAAGGCACGGCGCGAACGCGTCACGCCCTGAATTTGCTGGTGATAGGGTAACGCCAGTCCTTGCCGAAGCTGCGGCGCGTGACACGAATCCCTACGGGAGCCTGGCGGCGTTTGTACTCGTTGAGCTTGATGAGCCGTGTCACGCGCTCCACATCGGCGCGCGCAAAGCCGCTGGCGATGATGGATTCGATGGGCTCATCGTTCTCCATATAGCGGGCCACGATGGCGTCCAGCACCTCGTAGGGCGGCAGGCTGTCCTGGTCTTTCTGGTCGGGCCGCAGCTCGGCGCTGGGCGGGCGGGTGATGATGCGCTCGGGAATGGGGTTGGCACCCGTTCCATAAGGGTCGTTGGCATTGCGCCAGCGCGCCAGGTCGAACACCCGGGTCTTGGCCACGTCCTTGATCACCGCAAAGCCGCCGGCCATGTCGCCGTACAGGGTGCAGTAGCCGGTGGACATTTCGCTCTTGTTGCCCGTGGTCAGCACGATGGCGCCGAACTTGTTGGACAGCGCCATCAGCAGCGTGCCCCGGATGCGCGCCTGCAGGTTTTCTTCGGTGGTGTCTTCAGGCAAACCGGCAAACTCGGTGGCCAGCGCGGCCTTGAAGGCCTCGAACTGCGGCTTGATAGAGATTTCGTCGTAGCGCACGCCCATGCGCGTGGCCATGTCACGCGCGTCGATCCAGCTGATGTCAGCGGTGTAGGGCGACGGCATCATCACCGTGCGGACCTTGTCGGCACCGAGCGCGTCTACCGCAATCGCCAGCACCAGCGCCGAGTCGATGCCACCCGACAGCCCCAGCAGTGCGCCAGGGAAGCCATTCTTGCCCACGTAGTCGCGCACGCCCAGCACCAGGGCATCCCACAGGTCGGCCTCCAGCGTGCGCTCGGGGGCAATCTCTGCTGTAATTTTGATAGCACCCTGGGCAGATTCGACTATCGCATAGACCAGTTTTTCCACAAAAGCAGGCGCCCGCGCCGCCACCGTGCCGTCAGCCGCCAGTGCAAACGACCGGCCCTCAAACACCACCTCGTCCTGCCCACCCACCAGGTGGGCGTAGACCAGCGGTAGGCCCGTCTCGACCACGCGGGCGCGCATCGTGGCCTCGCGCTCCGTGCCCTTACCCAGGTGGAATGGCGATGCATTGATGACCGCCAGCAGCTGCGCCCCGGCAGCAGCCGTGTCGCGCGCGGGGGTGGCAAACCAGGCGTCTTCACACACCAGCACACCCACCTTCACGCCCTCCACCTCGAACACGCAGGGCTTGCTGCCCGGCACGAAGTAGCGCCGCTCGTCAAACACCTGGTAGTTGGGCAGCTCGCGCTTGGCGTAGGTCTGCTCGATCTTGCCGTCGCGCACCACGCTGGCGGCGTTGAAGCACACGCTGAAGGCCTGGGCGCCGGGGGCCATGGCCTGCGGGTGGCCCAGCACGATGGCCAGGCCTTTCAACCCCGCAGTCTCGCGGGCCACGGTTTTCACGGCATCATCACAGGCCGCAATGAAGGCGGGGCGCAGGAACAGGTCTTCGGCCGCATAGCCGCAGATAGCCAGCTCCGGCGTCAGCAACAGGCGGGCCCCCTGGGCATAGGCTTCGCGGGCTGCCGCAATGATCTTTTGGGCGTTGCCGGGCATGTCGCCCACAACAAAGTTGAGCTGCGCAGTGCAAATGGAGAGCGTCATGGAACTGGAATCGGCCCCTGCGGCCGGGTTGAATACCGCCGTTGCAGGCCCGCCATCAAGGGAGCATCGCAGGGGCCTGCATGGCTGAAGCTGACATTATCGCCCGCGTGCTCCCCTCCGCGCTGGACGTGGACGCTGCGGCTTGGAACCGCCTGCTGGCGCAGCAAAGCCACCCCACGCCCTTCATGCGGCATGAATACCTGGCGGCGCTGGAAAGCAGCGGCAGCGCCACGCCCCGCACCGGCTGGACGCCCCGCTTCATGACGCTGTGGCAAGGCGACACCTTGGTGGCCGCCTGCCCGCTGTACCTCAAAAGCCATTCGTATGGCGAATACGTCTTCGACTGGGCGTGGGCCAGCGCCTATGAGCAGCATGGCGTGCCCTACTACCCCAAGGCCGTGATCGCCGTGCCCTTCACGCCCGTGCCGGGCAGCCGCCTGCTGGCGCGCGATGCTGCCACACGGGCCCTGCTGGTGCAGGCGGTGTGCCAGTGGTGCGAGCAAGAGAACGTGTCATCCGTGCACGTGCTGTTTGCCAGCGATGACGATGTGCAGACCAGCGTGCAGCAAGACCTGATGCTGCGGCACACCGTGCAGTTTCATTGGAAGAACGAGCTCCCCACGCTGGCTGCCGCGCAAGGGGAGGCGGCCAAGGATGGACAGACCCCGCGCTACCGGGACTTTGACCACTTTCTGGCCAGCCTGTCGCAGGACAAGCGCAAAAAGATCCGCCAGGAGCGCCGCCGCGTGGCCGATGCGGGGGTGACCTTCCGCTGGTCGCGCGGGGCTGACATCAGCACCGCAGACTGGGACTTTTTCTACCGCTGCTACGAGCGCACCTACCTGGAGCACGGCAACCCACCCTACCTCACGCGCGACTTCTTTGCCCGCATGGCCGCGCACATGCCGGAGGCCTGGCTGCTGTTTGTGGGAGAGCGGGACGGGCGGCCTATTGCTAGCAGTTTGATAGCTATCGGCGCATATGAATCTGGCGCTACAGGCCCAAATGACTCTGATTCAGGCTCTGAACCAAGCTCCGGACTGGTGGCCTACGGCCGCTACTGGGGGGCCCTGGAGCGTGTGGACTGCCTGCATTTCGAGGCTTGCTACTACCAGCCGCTGCAGTGGTGCATCGCCCACGGCGCCGTGCGGTTTGAGGGAGGCGCCCAGGGCGAACACAAGATGGCCCGCGCCCTGCTGCCCGTGCAGGCCACCAGCGCGCACTGGCTGGCGCACCCCGCGTTTGCAGAGGCGGTACAGCGTTTTCTGGACCGAGAAGGGGCCGGGGTGGAGAACTACCTGGAGTCCCTGCACCAGCGCCTGCCGTTCAAGCAAGCGCCGTAAGAACCTGTGCAAAGGCTTCGCCGCAGGCCCCTTGCCCGCGCAGTGCAAGGGGCGGCGCGGCTCGACGGCTCAGAACGATTCCCAATCGTCGTCCCCCGCAGCACTTGTGACCTTGGGGCGCGGCGCACTGGCCAGTGCCACAGGCTGCGCAGGCCGAGGCGCCGCCGCCTGGGACGAGCCCGCCAGGCGCACCTTGAGCTCCTTCGCCAGCTGGATCACCGCCGTGGCGACCTTTTGCGAGGCGCGGGAGAACGCGGTGTCGTTGGCCAACTGCTTTTCTGCGTGGTCATAGGCCCCCTGATTGATCATGCGCGCCACCTTGCCCGCCTCCTCGTGGAACTGGCGGTGTGCACCCAACAGGTTCACAAAAGACGGCTTGCCACCGTATTGCGAGCTGCCCGCGCCGTGCAGCCATTGGCCCAGTTCGCAGCAGTCGTCGCGGCCCACGGTGTCCGCATCCAGCCGCTCTTTCTGGGTGACGGCGGTGCGCAGCTTGGCGCGCCAGTTGGCATGGGCCTGGATGGCAGTGTCCAGGTTGATGCCCAGCGCTGCGCCCGCGTTGCCCGCAGGAGCAGCGCCAAGGGCGCGCTGGGACGGCAACGGTGCATAGGCCGGTGCGGTGCCCACACGCGCCGCTGGAGCAAAGGGAGCACGCTGCGTGCTGCCGCTGGCCGCCTGCGTTGGCACTGCCCCCTGGGCGCCCAGTTTGAAGAAGGCCACCGTGCTCACCAGGTCCTGCGCCTGGGTGTTGAGGCTGCTGGCGGCTGCGGCCATTTCTTCCACCAGGGCGGCGTTCTGCTGGGTGACCTGGTCCATCTGCGTGACGGCCTCGCCCACCTGGGCCACGCCCTGGCTTTGTTCAGAGCTGGCGGCGCTGATCTCGCCCATCAGGTCCGTCACCCGCTTGATGGCGCCCACCACCTCGGTCATCGTTGCACCGGCCTGATCGACCAGTGTGGTGCCCGCAGTCACGCGCTCCACGCTGTCGTTGATCAGGGCCTTGATCTGCTTGGCTGCGTCGGCCGAGCGGCCCGCCAGGCTGCGCACCTCGGACGCCACCACCGCAAAGCCCCGGCCCTGCTCGCCAGCACGCGCCGCTTCTACGGCCGCGTTCAGCGCGAGGATGTTGGTCTGGAAGGCGATGCCATCGATCACGCCGATGATGTCGGCGATCTTGCTGCTGCTGTCGTGGATGCCCTTCATGGTGTCCACCACCTGGCTCACCACCTCGCCCCCATGCACGGCCACGGTGGACGCACTTTGCGCAAGCTGGTTGGCCTGCCGGGCGTTGTCGGCGTTCTGGCGCACGGTCGAATTGAGCTCCTCCATGGATGCCGCCGTTTCCTGCAAGGCGCTGGCCTGCTGCTCGGTGCGCGCACTCAGGTCGTTGTTGCCTTGGGCGATCTCGGACGACGCCGTGGCCACGTTCTCGGAGCCCGAGCGCACATGCCCCACGATGCGCGACAGGTTCTGCTGCATCTCATTCAGCGACCGCAGCAGGTGCGCCATCTCATTGCGGCTCTCCCCCAGATCGGGGATGTGGACCGACAGATTGCCATGGCTGATTTCGTCGGCCGCGTGCACAGCCCGCTGCACCGGCCCCACGATGGAGCGCGTGGTCCACAGCGCGAACAAGGCACCCAGCACCAGCGATGCCACCGCAGCCAGCGCCAGCACCCATTGGCTGGTCACCGCGTCCTGGAGGATGGCGCCTTCAAAGTCATCGAGCTGCTTGTGCGTGTTGTCTGCCACATCGGCCAGCGATTGCAGGTAGGCGGTGGCCAGCGGCTTGAGGTCGCTGTCCACCAGCGCAAACACATCTTCGCCCGCCTTCTTGCGGTCCAGCAGCTTGGCGCGGGCATCCACATAGGCCTTGCGGGTGACAGCCACGCGCTCCATCAGCGCCTTTTCGGTCGGGTCGTCCACCAGCGCTTCCAGCTTTTTCTGCGCCTCGCTGGCACGCTGCGACGTGGCGGCCATGTCGGCCGTCAGCGACTGGATGTAGCCCGCGTCCGTGGCCTTGAGCGATGCCGACGCCCGAACCCAGTTCAGGTCAATGGCGGCCTTCCATTCCTGCGCGAGTGCGTTGCGCTCCATCTCGACAGTGGCGATGCGGCTGCTGGCCTCCTTGAGTACAGCCAGCCGCCACACGCCGGTGGCAGCAATGGCGGCGGTGATCAACAGGATGAGGCCAAAGGCCAGGCTCAGGCGTGCTCCGATTTTGAGGTTGTTCATGGACTCTTTCGTGGGACTTGTAGGTTTTTGCCAGCCGTTGGGTCATGTCGCCCGGGGCGTGCTCATGCACGGGTGGCCGGTCAGGACGATGGCAAGGTCTGGATTAGCGTCAATTGTATCATTGTTTTTGATAAAAATGATTTTATCAATTTATAACTATGACGCGTGGGCAGGGACGGGAGAGGGAAAGGCGCCCGTGGTGTGGCGCGCTGGCGCAGCCAAGGGTGGACACCCCTGCCCCATTGCCCGGAAAGAAACGCAATCAGACGCACGCACCGCCCGTTGCGAGCCATGCGCAGCCTACGGTCTCTGTGCCTTGAATGGCGGGCGCTTTGGTTGGCCCGCTTTGATGAAGAAGTTTATGCCCCAACAAGGGGCAAAAACCTTACAACCGGCCCCTCTGCCTGCGCCACATCAAAAGCTCTCCCAATCGTCCTCCGCACCTGCGGCAACAGGCTGGGCCAGCTTGGGCGGCGCACTGGCCGATTTGGCTGCGGAAGGCGCTGCTGCAGCAGCGGACGCTTTTTTGCCAGCGGGTGCGGGCGTGGCCGTGGACCGCAGGGTAGAAGTCTCCCTGACGGGCGCGCCTGTCGATGCAGGCTTGCCTGCAGGTGCAGCGGGCACGGGGCGCTGCGCCCCGGTGGCTCCGCCGCCCGGCTGCGCTGCACGCGCCTGGTCGGCTGTGAGCTTGAACACGGCCACCGCCCCCACCAAGGCCTGCGCCTGATGGCTCAGACTGCTGGCGGCCGCCGCCATTTCCTCCACCAGCGCGGCGTTCTGCTGGGTGACCTGGTCCATCTGCGTCACGGCCTCACCCACCTGCGACACGCCGGTGCTCTGCTCGCTGCTGGCGGCGCTGATCTCGCCCATGATGTCCGTCACGCGGCGAATGGCGCCCACCACCTCGGTCATGGTGGTGCCGGCCTTGTCCACCAGCTGCGAGCCCTGCTCCACACGCTCCACGCTGGCTGTGATGAGCGACTTGATCTCCTTGGCCGCCTCGGCGCTGCGCTGGGCCAGGTTGCGCACCTCGCCCGCCACCACGGCAAAGCCCCGGCCCTGCTCGCCCGCGCGGGCGGCCTCCACCGCCGCGTTCAGCGCGAGGATGTTGGTCTGGAATGCGATGCCATCGATGACCGAGATGATGTCGGCGATCTTCTTGCTGCTGTCGTTGATGCCCTTCATGGTGGTCACCACCTCGGCCACCACATCACCGCCCTGCCCCGCCACGGTGGATGCGCTCATCGCCAACTGGTTGGCCTGGCGCGCGTTGTCGGCGTTCTGCTTGACGGTGGAACTCAGCTCCTCCATCGACGCAGCGGTCTCCTGGAGTGCACTGGCCTGCTGCTCGGTACGGATCGACAGGTCGTTGTTGCCCGAGGCGATTTCGGCACTGGCAGACGCCACCCCCTGGGCGTTGCTGCGCACGCCCGACACTACATGCGCCAGGTTGTTACGCATGGTGGTCAGGCCGCTGAGCAAATGGGCGATCTCGTCCTTGCCCCGGGCGTGGATCGCCACGGTCAGGTCGCCCGGGGCCACCGCGTCGGTGATCTGCACCGCATCGCCCAGCGCGCGCGAAATCTGCCGGATCATGGCGCCGCCCATCAGCACCGCCAGCGCGATGCCCGCCACCACCGCCGTGACTGCCAGCGCACGAATGGTCTGGTAGCTGGCAGCCGCGCTGTCGTACTCGGCCTTGGCACGGTCCAGCTGCACCTGCATCAGCTGGCCCAGCACCGCCTGCAACGGGTCGATGGCGGGGTACATCTCCTTGGCAGCAAACGCGGTCAGCGCCGCCACATCGCCCGATTTGAAGTGCCCCGCCAGCACGTCGGTCGCCGCATCGGCCTTGGCCTGCAGCGGCTTGAAGCGCTCGACCAGTTGCGTTTCCTCCGGCACCAGCTGCGTGGCGAGGTAGGCCTTCCAGTTGGTATCGATGGCCTTGCGCGCGTCGGCCACGGACTGCAGGCCTTGCGCAGGGGTCAGCGCGCCGTCGCGCACCTTGTGGGCTGTGTCCACCACGTTGACGGCATACATGTCCGCCACCACCTTGATCTGCTTGAGTGGCACCACCCGGTCGTCGTAGACCGACTTGAGCCCGGCATTGGAATTGCCCATGCCATACAGCCCCGCCACGCCCACCAGCAGACACAGGGCCGCAAGCAAACCCGCCAGGCGGGTGGAAATCTTGAACTGGTTCATGACAACACTCCTGAGGGAAACGATGCACACGGCTGAGCCCCGCTGGCTGCGCGCCAGCGGTGGGAAAAGAGCACAGAGCAAGTGGCAACAGCAGCCAGAGCGGCCCGGGGCGGCGGCCTTGGTGGTGCCAGAGTGCGCATTGCAACCCCTTGCACCCAAGCCCGGCGGGCCGCGTCAGCGGCCGGGGGCTGGTGCGTGCGCAAGCGTGTGCGCACAGCGGTGAAACCACGGTCCATTGCGGAACTCCTGGGGAGAACGGCGCAAAAAGAAATGCCCACCCATGCAAAGACCGCGCGCCGTGGCGGTCAGGCCCAGCATAGCGCTTTCCGTTACGTTTGCGTACGAGTCGCATCGTTGGGGCTGGGACGACGGCCCCGGTTGGCAACCAGCCAACTTCACCAGCCGCTGATGCCACTCGCACATCCATCAAGTAACAAAGCACGCAGAAGGTGTCCCCTCTGCGTGCTTCTTCACTTCTTTCTTGATAGCTGTCAGCGCATGTTCCACCTGCGCCTGCAGCCGTTTTGACCTGAACTCTTCATCCAGGGGCCTGTCTGGCCCTTCTCAGAAGCTCTCCCAGTCGTCGTCGTTGCCCCCTGCCTTGGCCGGTGCCGGGCTGGGCGCTGCCGGTTTGGGGGCTGCGGCGCTGGCTGCTGGGGCCGCTGGCGCTGCGCTTCCGGTCTTAGGCGCTGCCAGGCTGGCGGCGGGTTTGCTGCTGCTGCTCTTGGCGCTGCTGCCCAGGCTGCTGCGGGCCGGGGCTTTGTAGCTGGGCGCTGCAATTGGAGGGCGGACGGGGGCAGCGCTGCCGCGCGCCGGGCTGTGACTTGATGTGCTGTTGGCGTCGAGCTTGAACACGGCCACGGCGTTGACCAGTTCGCCGGCCTGGGCGTTCAGGGCGCTGGCAGCCGCTGCCATTTCTTCCACCAGGGCGGCGTTTTGCTGGGTGGCCTGGTCCATCTGGGTGACGGCTTCTCCCACCTGGCCGACTCCTGCGCTTTGTTCGCTGCTGGCGGCGCTGATCTCTCCCATGATGTCGGTCACGCGGCGGATGGCGCTGACGACTTCGGTCATGGTGGCTCCGGCTTTGTCCACCAAGGCGGTGCCTTGTTCCACGCGTTCTACGCTGGCGGTGATGAGGGCTTTGATTTCTTTGGCGGCTTCTGCGCTGCGCCCTGCCAGGTTGCGCACTTCTCCGGCCACCACGGCAAAGCCTCGGCCTTGTTCGCCGGCGCGGGCGGCTTCGACGGCTGCGTTGAGCGCCAGGATGTTGGTCTGGAAGGCGATGCCGTCGATGACGCTGATGATGTCTGCGATCTTGTTGCTGCTGGCGTTGATGCCTTTCATGGTCTCGACGACTTCGGCCACCACGTCTCCGCCTTGCACGGCCACGGTGCTGGCGCTGACGGCCAGTTGGTTGGCGGCGCGTGCGTTGTCGGCGTTCTGGCGCACGGTAGAGCCCAGTTCTTCCATGGAGGCTGCGGTTTCTTCCAGCGCGCTGGCCTGCTGCTCTGTGCGCGCGCTCAGGTCGTTGTTGCCGGAGGCTATCTGCGCGCTGGCTGAGGCTACGCCTTCGGCGTTCTGGCGTACCGTGCTGACGGTGTTGACCAGGCTTTGCTGCATGCGTTGCAGGGCGCTGAGCAGGTGCCCGGTTTCATCCTTGGACTGTACGACGATCTGGCCGCTCAGGTCGCCACCGGCCACGCGGTCGGCCGCCTCCACTGCTTGTGCCAGGGGGCGGGTGATGGAGCGGATGATGGTGATGGCCAGAAAGATCGCAATGCCGATGGCAAGTGCGGCCGCAATCAGCACATCGCGCTGCAGGGCGCCCGCTTGCGACTCTGCACGCTGCCCTGCTGCAACGGTGAACTGTGCCTGCAGCTCCACTTGCTCCCTGATACTTGCTTGATAGGCAAGTTGCACGGGACGAAGCTGCTCTTCCAGCAATTTAATGGCTTCGTCTTTTTGGGCTTGCTGGATCAGCGCCAGGTACTGGTCTCCCACTTTCAAGAAATCTGCACGCTGCTGCTCCATTCGCGCCAAGGCTTCCTTGCCCTTTTCAGACACGATGAGTCGGTTGAGGACCTGATAGGCCTCCGCCACCCTGGCCCGTGCTTCAACGATCTGGTCTCGCGAAGCCTTCAAGATCGTCTCGTTCGAGAAAATCACCAAGTTGCGATACTGAGTGGCCTGGACGTTCACGCCATCGGCCAACGTACCCAGCGCCTTGGTGATGGGTATGCGCACACCCACCACGTCGGTCAGTTCGGCACGCTGGCTGGCAGATCGCACCAAACTCACAGCCCCTAAAGCAACCAGTAAGAGGACCATGACGCCAAAAGCTATCGCGAGCCGGGTGGAAATCTTGAACTGATTCATCCTTCTTCTCCTCGGGTTGATCGTTGTGCGTGTTCTGCCTGTGGCTACCTTAGCTCTATGCAGCCTTTGTCACCAGTCCTATTTCGTCACTGCTGAGCAACGCCTCGATGTCCATCACGATCAGCATGCGTTCGCCCAGGCTGGCAATGCCGGTGACAAAGGCGGGGTCCACATGGCCCTGCCGCTCGAACTGGGGCGTGGGCTTGATGAGGTCGGGGGTGAGCGAGACCACATCGGCCACCGCGTCCACCACCGCCCCCACCAGGGTGGAGCCGATGTCCAGAATGATGACGACGGTGAAGTCGGTGTAGCTGGCTTCAGGGCACTGCAGCTTCACGCGAAGGTCCAGGATTGGGACGATGCGGCCGCGCAGGTCGATCACCCCCTTGATGAAGTCGGGCGAATGCGCCAGGCGTGTGGGCCGTTCGTACGAGCGGATTTCCTGCACCCGCAGGATGTCGATGCCATATTCCTCCGTGCCCAGGCGAAACGTCAGGAATTCACGCGCGGCGGCCGCCGCGCTGGGCACCGGCCCCGGCGTTGCAGAGTGGGCGTTGGCAGGGACGGCAGAGTCGACAAAAGCGGTCATGGCACGGGGCTTTCAGGCGGTGGGGGCTGCGAGGGACGCCAGAACGCGGAATGCGCAAAAGCTATTCAAAGCATAGCAGTCATAGGTTTCATTTCGTGACATTTTTTGAGAATCTCCCACGCCAGTACAAGGGGACTGGGACCGCAACTGACCGGGCAATTGGAGAGCTTGCTCCATTTCGCGCCCCGCCCTGGTGCGCAAAAACTGCTACCGTCGCATCACCCGTGTGCCTTGCCTGGCACGCGCCGTTTTGGAACGACGAATCGATGCCCCTCTTCTCCGACCGCAAATCCGCTGCCCCCGACCACATGCCACCGCCGAGCTTGCCTCTGCTGGCCCTGGAGCTGCGCGCTCCGTGGGAGTTTGGCGCCGTGCTGCCCGCCTGGCCTGTGCTGCAACGCGCCCCGTTGGGGGACGGACACACGGTCATCGTGTTTCCGGGCCTCACGGCAGGTGACACCACCACCCTGCCCCTGCGCCGCTACCTCGAATCGCGCAACTACAACACGCTGGGCTGGGGCCAGGGCCTGAACCTGGGGCCCCGCGAGGGCGTGCTGGAAAACGCTAAGGCCCAGTTGCAGCAAGCGGCCGATGCCAGCGGCAGCAAGGTCAGCCTGGTGGGCTGGAGCCTGGGCGGCATCTACGCCCGCGAGCTGGCCAAGGAAATGCCTGACCTGGTGCGCTGCGTGGTGACCCTGGGCACGCCCTTTGCCGGGCCTCACACCTCTACCAACGCATGGCGCATCTACCAGTTCGCCAGCGGCCGCAGCATCGAGCGCGAAACCGAGAACTACAACCTGCCCGAGGCGCCCCCGGTGCCCACCACCAGCATCTACTCACGCACCGACGGCGTGGTGGCCTGGCGCGGCAGCATCCAGGCTCCCGCAGACCACAACCCGCATACCGAGAACATCGAAGTGGTGGCCAGCCACTTTGGCATCGGCCTGAACCCGAGCGCCTGGTGGGCCGTGGCCGACCGCCTGGGCCAGCCGCACGGGCCGGGCGTGGTGTGGCAACCCTTCCAGCGCCCGCAGCTGCCAGGGCTGCATCTGGTGTACCCCAACCCGCACCGCTGACGAGGGCACAGAACAGTCCACTGGCCGGGCTGAATGGAAGGCACATTGAAAGGTGCCACGCAAAAAAAGCACGCAGAAGGCGCCCCCTCTGCGTGCTTCTTCACTTCTGTTTTGATAGCTGTCAGCGCATGCACCACCTGCGCTTGCAGCCGTTTTGACCTGAACTCTTCATCCAGGGGCCTGTCTGGCCCTTCTCAGAAGCTCTCCCAGTCGTCGTCGTTGCCCCCTGCCTTGGCCGGTGCCGGGCTGGGCGCTGCCGGTTTGGGGGCTGCGGCGCTGGCTGCTGGGGCCGCTGGCGCTGCGCTTCCGGTCTTAGGCGCTGCCAGGCTGGCGGCGGGTTTGCTGCTGCTGCTCTTGGCGCTGCTGCCCAGGCTGCTGCGGGCCGGGGCTTTGTAGCTGGGCGCTGCAATTGGAGGGCGGACGGGGGCAGCGCTGCCGCGCGCCGGGCTGTGACTTGATGTGCTGTTGGCGTCGAGCTTGAACACGGCCACGGCGTTGACCAGTTCGCCGGCCTGGGCGTTCAGGGCGCTGGCAGCCGCTGCCATTTCTTCCACCAGGGCGGCGTTTTGCTGGGTGGCCTGGTCCATCTGGGTGACGGCTTCTCCCACCTGGCCGACTCCTGCGCTTTGTTCGCTGCTGGCGGCGCTGATCTCTCCCATGATGTCGGTCACGCGGCGGATGGCGCTGACGACTTCGGTCATGGTGGCTCCGGCTTTGTCCACCAAGGCGGTGCCTTGTTCCACGCGTTCTACGCTGGCGGTGATGAGGGCTTTGATTTCTTTGGCGGCTTCTGCGCTGCGCCCTGCCAGGTTGCGCACTTCTCCGGCCACCACGGCAAAGCCTCGGCCTTGTTCGCCGGCGCGGGCGGCTTCGACGGCTGCGTTGAGCGCCAGGATGTTGGTCTGGAAGGCGATGCCGTCGATGACGCTGATGATGTCTGCGATCTTGTTGCTGCTGGCGTTGATGCCTTTCATGGTCTCGACGACTTCGGCCACCACGTCTCCGCCTTGCACGGCCACGGTGCTGGCGCTGACGGCCAGTTGGTTGGCGGCGCGTGCGTTGTCGGCGTTCTGGCGCACGGTAGAGCCCAGTTCTTCCATGGAGGCTGCGGTTTCTTCCAGCGCGCTGGCCTGCTGCTCTGTGCGCGCGCTCAGGTCGTTGTTGCCGGAGGCTATCTGCGCGCTGGCTGAGGCTACGCCTTCGGCGTTGCTGCGCACGCCCGACACCACCCGCGCCAGATTGGCCCGCATGTCGCCCAGTGCGTTGAGCAGCTGGCCCATTTCATCCTTGCCGCCCGAAGGCACTTCGGTCGCCAGGTCGCCATCTGCAATGGCGCGGGCAGCCTGCACCGCATGGTGGGCCGGACGGGTCACGGCGCGGGTGATGGCCACGCCCAGCACGGCGGCCAGTGCCACGCACAGCGCAAGCGTGCCAAGCACCCAGGCGCGCGCCACATTGAACACCTTCATCGCTTCCTCGTTGGCCTGCAAGGCCGCGTCCGCATTGATCTTTTGCAGCTCGCCCAGCGTCTCGGCCGTGGCCACAAAGGCCGACTCCGATTCGCCCGCATACAGCATGCTTAAGGCGTCAGCAGTCAGCTCCATGGTCTCGGCGGTGCTGAAGTCCACGCCCTTGGCAATGTCCGCCAACTTGTCCTGCAGCGCCACATAGGCCGCCTTGCGGGTCTTGTAGGCGTTGAACACCTCGCGCTCCTTGGGCATATCGATAAGCGGTTCGTAGACCGCCTCGACCCTGCTCAAATCTTTGTGGCGCGCGGCAACCTGCTCGGCAAACGCCTTGACCTCGGCCGAACTACGCGCAGTGACCATGCCCGCCTCGGCACGGCGCATGCGGTTGAGCAGCACGCGCAGCTCGCCCGTTTGCGTGACGCTGGGCAGCAGGTTCGTGGCGATCTCCTCGGCGTTGGCGTGGATGCGGGACATTTGCACCAGCGCAATAGACCCGAGCAAGGCGGTCAGCAACACCACTGCCAAAAAACCCGCTGCCAGCTTCACGCCAATGCGCAGATCAGAAATTTTCATGAATCACCTCAAAGTACCTCGAAACACCGGAACAGCCGCAGCCATGTAACTAAATGCAGTCTATCAGCGCGCCCAGCCGCACATGGCACGGCTTTTCCCTACCCAGGCAGGGTGCCACCCACAAAAAAACACGCCACCCGAGGCGGATGGCGTGCTTTTATTTTGATAGCATCCAGTGCATATTGCACCAGCACTGCAGGGCGAAAAGTGCCCAAAGGGCTATCAGGCCTGCGACTTCTTGTAGTTGTCGATGCCGTCGGTGATTTCCTTCTTGGCAGCGTCGATGCCTTCCCAGCCCAGCACCTTGACCCACTTGCCCTTTTCCAGGTCCTTGTAGTGCTCGAAGAAGTGGGCGATGGCGTTGCGGCGCATGGCGTTCACGTCATCGATGGTCTTCCAGTGGTCGTACATGGGCAGGATCTTGGAGGTGGGCACGGCAATCACCTTGCCATCCACACCGGCCTCGTCTTCCATCATCAGGATGCCCAGGGGGCGGCAGGGCACGACCACGCCGGGGAACAGCGGGTAAGGCGTGATCACCAGCACGTCCACCGGATCGCCGTCGCCCGACAGCGTCTGTGGCACGTACCCGTAGTTGGTGGGGTAGTGCATGGCGGTGGTCATGAAACGGTCCACAAAAATGGCGCCCGATTCCTTGTCCACTTCGTACTTGATCGGGTCGGCGTTCATCGGGATCTCGATGACGACGTTGAAGCTGTCAGGAACGTTCTTGCCTGGGGGGACGTTGTTGAGGGACATGTCTTTGGATAGTGGTTTGTTGACGATAACCCGCGAGGCCTTCGGCACTGATGCAGCGCAACGAAGCGTCGGGATTAACCCTGATTTTAGGCGCACGCCCCTTTCTGCCCGCTTGCAAACCGGCGTTTGCCTGTAAATTGGGTCTGTTGGCCAATCGGCTCCTGCGCGAAACGCATGGGTAGCACGAGGAAGCAACGCAGCGGGGAAACCACCGATGCGTTGGTCCCCCTCCGTGCAACACACCAAGGAGAATTGAATGGCTGCAAGCTCAGCACTGACATCCCCTCTCATCCTGGCCCTCGTTTGCGGGCTCATCGCGGTGGCCTACGGCATCTGGGCCCGGGGCTGGATCCTTTCCAAAGACCCGGGCAACGCCCGCATGCAGGAGATTGCCGCCGCCATCCAGGCGGGCGCCGCCGCCTACCTCGCCCGCCAGTACAAGACCATTGCCCTCGTGGGCGTGGTGCTGGCCGTGCTGATCGGCGTGTTTCTGGACGGCACCACGGCCGTGGGCTTTGTGGTGGGCGCCGTGCTATCGGGCGCCTGCGGTTTCATCGGCATGAACGTGTCGGTGCGCGCCAACGTGCGCACTGCGCAGGCTGCCACCCATGGCATCGGCCCGGCGCTGGATGTGGCGTTTCGCGGCGGCGCCATCACCGGCATGCTGGTGGTGGGCTTGGGGCTGCTGGGTGTCACGGGCTTTTACTGGTTCCTGGCGGGCAACGGCAACCACACGCCCACGGCGCACCTGGCCACCTTGCTCAACCCATTGATCGGCTTTGCATTCGGCTCGTCGCTGATCTCGATCTTTGCGCGCCTGGGCGGCGGCATCTTCACCAAGGGCGCCGACGTGGGCGCCGACTTGGTGGGCAAGGTGGAGGCCGGCATCCCCGAGGACGACCCGCGCAACCCGGCCGTGATTGCCGACAACGTGGGCGACAACGTGGGCGACTGCGCCGGCATGGCGGCTGACCTGTTCGAGACCTACGCCGTGACGCTGATCGCCACCATGGTCCTGGGCGCCTTGATGGTGGCCACGGCCCAGGTCAATGCCGTGGTGTACCCGCTGGCGCTGGGCGCCGTGTCCATCGTGGCGTCCATCATCGGCTGCTTTTTTGTGAAGGCCTCGCCCGGCATGAAGAACGTGATGCCCGCGCTGTACAAGGGGCTGGCGATTGCGGGCGTGCTGTCACTCATTGCCTTCTACTTCGTCACGCTGTGGATCATGCCGGACAACGCCGTCACGGCCACGGGCTCGCAGCTGCGGCTGTTTGGCGCTTGCGCTACCGGCCTGGTGCTGACGGCCGCACTGGTCTGGATCACCGAGTTTTACACCGGTACGCAATACGCGCCCGTGCGGCACATCGCCCAGGCATCCACCACCGGCCACGGCACCAACATCATTGCGGGCCTGGGCGTGTCGATGCGCTCCACGGCCTGGCCCGTGGTGTTTGTGTGCACCGCCATCATCGTGGCCTACGGCCTGGCCGGCCTGTATGGCATTGCGGTGGCGGCTACGTCCATGCTGAGCATGGCGGGCATTGTGGTGGCGCTGGATGCGTATGGCCCCATCACCGACAACGCGGGCGGCATTGCCGAAATGGCCGAGCTGCCCAGCAGCGTGCGCGACATCACCGACCCGCTGGA
The DNA here is from genome assembly GCF_056314325.1 of Acidovorax sp. DMC1. Classification (NCBI taxonomy): domain Bacteria; kingdom Pseudomonadati; phylum Pseudomonadota; class Betaproteobacteria; order Burkholderiales; family Comamonadaceae; genus Acidovorax; species Acidovorax sp. DMC1. The sequence goes on from NZ_JBQUYO010000006.1 coordinate 126,810, forward strand.
CGCCGTGGGCAACACCACCAAGGCCGTGACCAAAGGCTACGCCATCGGCTCCGCCGGCCTGGCCGCACTGGTGCTGTTTGCCGACTACACCCACAAGCTGGAAACCTATGGCCGGGCGGTGAGCTTCGACCTGTCAGACCCGATGGTCATCGTGGGCCTGTTCATCGGCGGGCTGATTCCGTACCTGTTCGGCGCCATGGCCATGGAAGCGGTGGGCCGCGCCGCGGGCGCCGTGGTGGTGGAGGTGCGCCGCCAGTTCAGCACCATCAAGGGGATCATGGACGGCACGGGCAAGCCCGAATACGGCAAGGCCGTGGACATGCTGACCACCGCCGCCATCAAGGAAATGGTGATCCCCAGCCTGCTGCCCGTGGTGGTGCCGATTGGGGTGGGCTTGCTGCTGGGCCCGAAGGCGCTGGGGGGCCTGCTGATGGGCACCATCGTCACGGGCCTGTTTGTGGCCATCAGCATGTGCACCGGCGGCGGCGCCTGGGACAACGCCAAGAAGTACATCGAAGACGGCCACCACGGCGGCAAGGGCTCCGAGGCGCACAAGGCCGCCGTGACCGGCGACACCGTGGGTGACCCCTACAAGGACACGGCCGGCCCGGCCATCAACCCGCTGATCAAGATCATCAACATCGTGGCGCTGCTCATCGTGCCGCTGGTGGTCAAGTTCCATGGCGGGTGAATCCACGCCACCGCTAGCAGAAAGGGGCCTCGGGCCCCTTTTTGACGCGTAACATCGCACCCATTGCAGCAGTTTCCGGTCCTCCGTCCTACTGAAGATGGCCTTGACACACAACACCCCGTCCGCCACGGCCCCGACCGGCAGCATCGTTGCCCCCCAGCAGCGCATCGTCCAGAACGCGTTGACCCAGGCCCGGCCTGTGGTGGAACGCGTGATAGAGACCACACGCATGTCCCTGCAAGCGCGCCTGGACAGTGCACGCACCCCCGGCGAGCACAACGCCATGCAGGAGGCCCGCCAGCAACTGGTGCGACTGGCCTCGGTGATGGCCGATCGTTACCCCGATGCACTGCGCAAGGCCTTGGACGAGGACACCGCGCAAGGCGACGACAAGCCCACGCGCTCCCTGTTCACCGTGAACTTTGACGACCTCGAACTGATGGACGAGGCGCAGATCAACGACAGCGTGGAGCGAGCCCGCGCACGGCAGGTGCTCGTCACGGCCGTGGAAGGTCCCCTGGCTGACCTGGACGCACTGGTCTGCGCCGCACAAGGCCTGCCCCGGGTGCAGCCAGAACACAACCCGCTGCGCCCCGACGTCTTCTTGCAGGCCCTGCAGTCCGTGGTGTCGCGGATGCAGGTCACGCCCCAGGTGCGCCACGACTGGATGGGGCTGATGGCCCAGGCACTGGGTACCGAGCTGCGCAGCCTGTACCTGGCGCAGATCGACCAGCTCAAGCAAAGCGGCGTGAAGCCGGTGGGCTATGCCATGCGGCAGGCCACAGGCGAGGTGGTCTATGTGGCGCCTGCCGAGGCCGGGGTGTCCCCCGGCTTCGCCGCCGATAACGATTTGTATGTGGCGTCGTCCACCAGCGCAGGCGACCCGCTGCTGACGCTGGACCGCCTGCGCCGCCTGCTGCTGGGCGAGTTCAATGACGCAGCCGCCCCTGCAGAAACACGTGCCCCGGCCAACGACAGCCAGGAATCGTTTGCAGACCGGTTTGCGCGGGAATTTGAAGACCCGGCACAAGGCTTGCCGCACATCAACCCGCCCGCCACTGACTTTGCGATGACGGTACCTGCTGCGTTTGAGGCGCTGCAAGAGATGAACCAGGTGGGCCAGATGATGGAGCGCCTGGGCACGCCACGCACGCTAGCAGCCCCTGGCGCAGACGGCCACTCCGCCGCCGCGCAGCGGGCGCAGGTGCAGGGCCTGGGCCAGGCCTTGAGCATGGAGGTGGTGGCGCTGATGGTGGACAACATTGCGCGCGACACGCGGCTGCTGTGGCCGGTGCAACAGTTCATCCGCGCGCTGGAGCCGGCGCTGATGCAGCTGGCACTGTCCGACCCGCGCTTCTTCAGCCACAAGGAGCACGCCGCACGCCGTCTGTTGCAAGACATCACCGACCGCAGCCAGGCCTTCAACAGCCCCGAAGCCCCGGGTTTCCAGAGCTTCATGCGGTCGCTCATGCACATTGCGGGGCCGCTGGCCACCGCCACCATTGAAAGCGCTGATGACTTTGAGCAGGTGCTGCAGCAGCTGCACGCCAAATGGGCCGAGAAGGACCAGGCGCTCAGGCAGGAGCGCCAGCGCGCGATCGAGGCCCTGCAGCACGCCGAGCAGCGCCACCTGCTGGCCGCACAGATATCCCGCGAGCTGTGGTTGTTGCCCAGCATGGGCAAGGTGCCCGATGCGATCTCCCGCTTTCTGCTGGGCCCCTGGGCCCAGGTCATGGCCGAGGCCCGGCTCTCAGCCAAACCCGGCACCACAGACCCGGGCCGCTATCAGGAGCTGGTGGAGGCGCTGATCTGGAGCGTGCAACCCGAGCTGACGCGCGCCAACACCGGTCAGCTCGCCCGCCTGCTGCCCAAACTGCTGCCCAAATTGCGCGAGGGCCTGGCATCCATCGACTACCCTGCCGACCGCACAGAGGCTGTCTTCGCGTTGCTGATGCAGCTGCACCAGCAGGCCTTCACCCCCGGGCCCAGGGTTGCGGCGCCAGCCCCTGCTGCGCCGACCAGTGCAGCACCGATGGCAACGCCCGCTGCAGAGCCAGCACAACCAGCCCCCCTCGACGACGACGATCCCTGGGTGGCACCCTCCGAGGCCCGGGAGTCCGGCTATATCGATATCTCGCAATCCCCCGAGAGCGAAGACGCAGACTCTGCACCCGAGACTGCACCCAGCAACGTTGCGCCCCTGCCGCTGCCCGCGTCCACCATCACCGTGGGCACATGGGTCAACCTGCAGGTGGCGGGCCAGTGGGAGCGCACGCAACTCTCCTGGATCGGCTCGCACGGCAACCTGTTCCTGTTCACCAGCGCCTCGGGCCGCACCCAGTCGATGACCCTGCGGCTGCTGGACCGGTTGCTGCAACAAGGCGCCCTACAGGTTCTGGCCGAGCAGACTGTGGTGGACAACGCCCTGAACGCCGTGGCCCAGACCGCCATGCAAAACAGCGTGGAAAGCCGGCACTGAACGCCGCTTGCACAACAGGAGTGGTCAAACACCGCAGACGGTGATAACCTGTTTTCATTACTCCAAGGCTTTGCAGAATTCAGGGGAATTTGTCAGGGCCTTAGCCCGCTTTGGCGGGCTTTTTTCATGGATTTCCGCTTTGGCGGGCTTTTTCTGTGCATCCCACTTTGGCAGTTTTTTGGGGCACTTCGCAGCGAGGGTCGCTGCGGCTCAATGAGCGTTTGCAGCCGGCAGGGTGAGCGTCGCCCGCAACCCGCCAAGGCCTGCAGGCTCCAGATCCAGCCGCCCGCCATACAACGCCGCCAGGTCCTGCACGATGGCCAGACCCAGCCCCGTTCCGGGCACGGTTTCGTCCAGGCGCACGCCGCGCTCCAGCGCTTGGGCACGCTGCGCGGCATCAATGCCTGGGCCGTCGTCCTCCACCGCAACCACCAGTTGGGGCTGCGCAGTTTCAGATCCGGCGGGCAGCAGCTGCGCCTGCAAGCGCACTGCGGACCGAGCCCACTTGCAGGCGTTGTCCAGCAGGTTGCCCAGCATTTCCTGCAGGTCCTGCGCCTCCCCCGCGAAGAACAACGGCACCGGAGGCGGCGCAACGGTAATGTCCAGCGCCCGGTCCGCATGCACCTTGTTCATCACGCGCACCAGGCCCTCCACCACCGGCTGCAGCGCGGTGCGCTGCCCGGGCAAGTGCGCAGACGCCGCCACCCGCGACCGCGCCAGGTGCCAGTCGATGTGCCTGCGTGCCACCACCACCTGCTCGCGCACCAGCGCCGCCAGTTCCTGTTCATCCGTGGGCGGTTGCACACTGGCCGCGTTGTCCAGCACCGTGAGGGGCGTCTTGAGCGCATGCGCCAGGTTGCCTGCCTGGGTGCGCGCGCGCTCCACCACCTCGCCATGGCGGCGCAGCACGGCATTGAAGTCATCGACCAGCGGTTGCACTTCGGCAGGGAAGCTGCCTTGCAATTGCGAAGCCCGGGCCTCTTGCACGTCTTGCACCGCACGCTGCAGGGCCTGCAGAGGCTTGAGCCCTACGGCCACCTGCGCCCAGGCGGCGGCGGCCAGCAGCACCAGCAGCACCGCCAGCGACAGCGCCAGCACGACCGTGAACCGGGCGGTGGCCGCCTGGGTGGCCTGCAGGTCGGCCGCCACAATCAAGCGCCAGCGCGCTGCATGCACGCCCTCTGCGCGCACCGTGCGCTCCAGCACCAGCAAAGGCGCACCCTGCGGCCCTGCCATCTCGTGCACATGCACGGCGCCATCGGCCAACGCATCCACCTGCAGCGCCAGGCTGGTGTCCCACAACGAGCGCGAGCGCAACACCCCTGCCCGCTCCCGCCCGTCGGGCGCCATGGCGTCCAACTGCCAATACAGGCCAGAGTAAGGCTTGAGCCAGCGCGGGTCCGAGAGCGCCTCGGCCGCAATCACCGGCTGCCCCTGGGCATCAAACTCCAACCGCGCCGTGATCTGGTCCAGCTGCAGCTGCAGCGCGGCTTGAAACTGCTGCTGCACATGCTCGCGGAACAACCCGCTCAGCACCAGCCCGGCCAGCACCATGGCCACGGCCAACCCCGCCAGCGTGACGGCCAGTAGCCGCACCCGCAGCGACCGGGACCAGTGCACAGGCGGCGCCGGTGGCGCACCAGGCACGCTCATGGCGGCACCAGGCGGTAGCCCATGCCACGCACGGTCTCAATGCGGGCCGAAGCCGCAGGGTCCGCCGACGAACCTGCAGAGGGCGACATCTTTTTGCGCAAGCGCCCCACAAACACCTCGATGGTGTTCGAGTCCCGGTCAAAGTCCTGCGCGTAGATGTGTTCGGTCAGCTCGGCGCGCGAGACCAGCACGCCGGGACGGTGCATCAGGTAGTCAAGCACCTTGTATTCATGGGCTGTCAGCGTCACCGGCTGGCCCGCGCAAGTCACGCGGCCACTGCGGGTGTCCAGCGACCAGTCTCCGCACTGCAGCACGGCCGACGCCTGCCCGCTGGCGCGGCGGATGAGTGCGCGCAGGCGCGCCAGCAGTTCTTCGAGGTGAAAGGGCTTGGTCAGGTAATCGTCGGCACCGGCGTCAATGCCTGCGACCTTTTCGTGCCAGTTGTCGCGCGCGGTGAGGACCAGCACCGGCATGTTGCGCCCCGCAGCCCGCCAGCGCTTGAGCACCGTGAGCCCGTCCACCACCGGCAAGCCCAGGTCCAGCACCACGGCATCGACCGCCTCGGTCTCACCCAGAAACTGTGCATCGCGGCCGTTGTCGGCCTCGTCCACGGAGTAGCCCGCGCCTTGCAGCGCCGTGCGCAGCTGGGCGCGCAGCAGCGTGTCGTCTTCTACCAGCAGGATGCGCATGGAGGTGTTGGGGTCGGAAGGGTGTCAGCGATTGTCCCGGCTTCTCGGCGGATCTTCGCGCGATTCTCGCGACCGCACACGCAGCACCTCGGCCGTGCGCGCATCGAGCTTGACCTTGGTCAACTGCCCGGCAGGCGTCAGCAGCTTGATCTCGTAAATCCAGCGCTCGCGCTCCTGTTCCAGCTCCACTTCCAGCACCTGCCCCGGCACCTCGCGCTGCAGGCGCTCCAGCACCGTGGGCAGCGGCAGCACCTGGCCCGCCTGCACAGCCTGCCGCGCCCGGTCATGGTCGTCCTTGCCGCTGGCCGAGGCAGGGGGCACTGCCAGCGCGGCAGCGCACAACACACAAGCCGCCAGGCGCCACCGCTTCACGGGGCTGTGCGCAGAAGCAGGTTGGATAGAGAAAAACATGGGGGCATTGTCCCGCGCGAAATCTGAACAGCCGATGAACAGACCTTTCACGCGCCGTTCAGGCAGGGATTTCAACAATGGCAGCACAAGACAAAACCCACGAGGACCCTGGCATGACTTCCCTTCGCACACTGACCTTGACCGCGCTCTGGGCACTGGCAGCCGCTGGCACGAGCCAAGCCGCCGACACCACAGCCGCCCAACAGCTTGCCCACTGGAGCGCGCAGGCCGGCAGCCCCGGCAACGCCGACAAGGGCAAAGTGTTCTTCACCACGCGCCATGGCGGCGAGTGGTCTTGCGCATCCTGCCACGGCACACCGCCCACCGCGCAGGGCAAACATGCCAGCACCGGCAAGCCGATTGCGCCCCTGGCCCCAGCCTTCAACCCCAAGGCCTTTACCGACACCGCCAAGGTGGACAAGTGGTTCCGGCGCAACTGCAACGACGTGCTGAGCCGTGAATGCACGGCGGTGGAAAAGGCCGACGTGCTGGCCTACCTCAACGCCCTCAAGCCCTAAGAGCCTGTTCACGACCTCCCAGGGGCCGCGTTGGAGCGCAATCGGTATGAGCGGGTGCTTCGGATGCGCCGCATGGGCTCATGCCCATGCAAGCAGCCGGGGCGTCCAATCGCCCGATTTCGCTCCAACCCTTCGGGCAGTGGTCTTTGCGGACGGTCTGCGGCGTTGCGGCGCTTGCCAATAGCCGAGCTATTGGCAGCGCACCGCGCCTTGCATCCCACCCCGCAAAGACCGCTGCGCGACCCCTGGGAGATCGTGAACAGACTCTAAAAACACCATGAAAAAACCAGTCCCATTACGCCCTGCGGCCCTGGCCGCCGCTGCGTGCGCGCTGACCCTGCTGTCCCTCTCCAGCGCCCACGCAGACAGCGGGCGAGCCATGCCCCGAAATGTGCCCAACGCCTACACGCAGGAATGCGCCGCCTGCCACACCGCCTACCCACCCGGCCTGCTGCCAGCAGCGTCGTGGAACCGCGTGATGACGGGCCTCGACAAACACTACGGCACCGACGCATCGCTGGACGCGGCCACCGTGCGCCAACTCAACCAGTGGTTGCAGGCGCACGCCGGCACCTACAAGCGCGTGAACGAGGAGCCGCCCGAGGACCGAATCACCCGCTCGGCCTGGTTTGAGCGCAAGCACCGAAAGATCGAACCCACCACCTGGAAGCTCGCCAGCGTGAAAAGCGCCGCCAACTGCGCGGCCTGCCATACGGGCGCAGACCAGGGGCAGTTTGACGAACACAACCTGCGCATGCCAGCGGGGCTGGATGCCCGCTCCCGCCGCGCCTGGAACGACTGAACGCCACGCACAGCCAACCTCCGGAGCCGACACAAGGAAAACACGATGAACAACACCCCCACCCTCCATCCCGCCGATGCCTCGGCGCAACCCGCCCCCGCGAAGGCCCCCAGCCGCCGGGTGACCGATGCGCCCACCCGCATGTTCCACTGGCTGTTTGCACTGTGCTTTGCGGGGGCCTACGCCACGGCCGATGGCGAGCACTGGCGGCTGCTGCACGTCACACTGGGCTACACCATGGCGGGGCTGCTGGGCTTTCGCCTGCTGTACGGCATCTTCGGGCCGCGCACGTCGGGCCTGGGCCTGCTGTGGCGCAAGCTGGCGGGGGCGCCCGCATGGCTGCGCGCCCTGCCCCAGGCCTCTTCCGTCACGCAAATCAACTGGCGCCAGGGCCAGTACCTGCTGATGGCGCTGGCCATCGTGTTGCTGCTGGCGCTGGTGGTACCCCTCACGCTCAGCGGCTACGCCACGTACAACGACTGGGGTGCTGCGCTGGGTGGCAACTGGATGGGCGAGGCGATGGAAGAAGTGCACGAGTTCTTCGGCAACGCTCTTCTGTTTGTGGTGTTGGCCCACATCGCGCTGATTGCTGGCTTGAGCGTGCTGCGCCGCAAGAACCAGGCCCTGCCCATGCTCACCGGCCGGGTGGAGGGCAAGGGGCCCGACCTGGTCCCGAAGAACCGCTCCTGGCTCGCCGCCCTGCTGCTGATCGCAACACTGGCCTTTGGTGCCTGCCAGTGGCAGCAGTCGCCCAGTGGCTGGGTGGCCAACGGCACATCCACCGAGCGCCAGCGGCACCACGATGACGACTGACTGCCGGCCTCGTACCGAAGGAACCACCCCATGAAAATCTACATGTGTGCCGTTTGCGGCTGGATTTACGACGAGGCTGCGGGCCTGCCCGACCATGGGATCGCGCCCGGCACCCGCTGGGCCGACTTGCCTGACGACTGGCGCTGCCCCGAATGCAATGTTGGCAAGGCTGATTTTGTGATGTGCGAGGTGTGAAGGAGAGGTATCGGGTGCGGCCCACTGCGCTGCGTGAGGGCTGCAGACATCGGTGCGCGGTATAACCGTTACACCATTGCATCCTCTGTGCAACGCAGCCTCACACACCCCATGCCACCTACCGACTCCCCCACCGGGCTCGACCCAGCCCTGGCCGCCCAGCGCCTGCGCGACGAGGGACCCAACGAACTGGGCATCGGCCAGCGCCGCACGCTGCGCGACATGGCCTGGGATGTGGTCACCGAGCCCATGTTCCTGCTGTTGCTCGGCGCAGGCGCCATCTACCTCGCCATGGGCGATGCGCACGAGGCGCTGATCCTGCTGGGCTTTGTGGTCATCATCATGGCGATCACGGTGCTGCAGGAGCGCCGCACCGACAACGCGTTGAACGCCCTGCGCGACCTCTCCAGCCCCCGCGCGCTGGCGTTGCGCGGCGGCACCCTGGTGCGCATTGCAGGCCGCGACGTGGTGCGCGAAGACCTGCTGATGATTGCCGAGGGCGACCGCATCCCCGCCGATGGCACGCTGCTGCAGGCCCACGAGCTGGCCGCCGACGAATCGATGCTGACCGGCGAATCCGAGCCCGTGGCCAAGCAACCAGCCGACAAGGTGTTTGCAGGCACGCTGGTGGTCAGCGGCCAGGGCCTGCTGCAGGTGACCGCCGTGGGGCGGCACACCGAGCTGGGCCGCATTGGCCAGTCGCTCGACACCATCGCCCTGCAGGCCTCGCCGCTGCGCGAAGAGATGGCGCGGCTCACGCGCAAGCTGGTGGTCATCGGCCTCGCGCTGTGCGCGCTGCTGGTGGCCCTGTTCTGGGCGCTGCGGGGCGATTGGCTGCAGGCCGTGCTGGCGGGCATCACGCTGGCCATGGGGGTGCTGCCGCAAGAGTTGCCGGTGATCATGATCATCTTCCTGGCCCTGGCCGCACGGCGGCTGGCGGCGCAACAGGTGCTCACGCGGCGGCTCAACGCCATCGAGACGCTGGGGCAAACCACCGTGCTGTGCGTGGACAAGACCGGCACCCTGACGCAAAACCGCATGGCCGTGGCGGCGCTCTGCATTGCGGGGCAGGAGCTGGATGTGCAGAACCTGCCCGCCGCAGCAGATGGCAGCGCGCTGCCCGATGCCTTCCACGAGCTGCTCGAATACGCCGTGCTGGCCAGCGAGATCGAACCGCACGACCCCATGGAGCAGGCCTTTCACCGCATGGCGGCCGACCACCTGGTGGACACCGAGCACCTGCACCCCGCATGGGCGCTGGCGCGCGAATACGAGCTGTCGCCCCAGCTGTTGGCCATGAGCCACCTGTGGCGCGACGGCACCTCGGCGCACGACACGGTGGCCACCAAGGGCGCACCCGAAGCCGTGGCCGACCTTTGCCACCTGCCCGACGCCGAGCGCGCCGCCGTCAGCGCCCAGGCCGCACGCCTGGCCGACCGGGGCCTGCGGGTGCTGGGCGTGGCCAAGGCCCGGCACCGCACGCAAGACACCTGGCCCCCTACCCAGCACGACTTTGACTTTGAATGGCTGGGCCTGGTGGCCCTGGCCGACCCGCTGCGCCCCGAGGTGCCAGAGGCCATTGCGCAGTGCCGCCAGGCGGGCATTCGCGTGGTGATGATCACCGGCGACCACCCCCGCACCGCGCGCGCCATTGCCGCCCAGGCGGGCATCGCCAACGACCGTGTGATCACCGGCGACGAGTTGGTCCACTTGCCGCCCCAGGCGCTGGCCAACCAGGTCCGGCAGGTCAGCGTGTTTGCACGCATCAAGCCGCACCAGAAGCTGGCACTGGTCGAAGCCCTCAAGGCCCAGGGCGAGGTGGTGGCCATGACCGGTGACGGCGTGAACGACGCCCCGGCCCTCAAGGCCGCCCACATCGGCATCGCCATGGGCCAGCGCGGCACCGACGTGGCGCGCGAGGCTGCGGCCCTGGTGCTGCTGCACGACGACTTCGCGGCCATCGTGCTGGCGATTCACCGGGGGCGGCAGACCTTTGCCAACCTGCGCCAGGCCATGGTCTACACACTGGCGGTGCACGTGCCCATCATCGGGCTGGCGCTGCTGCCGGTGCTGTTCGGGCTGCCGCTGGTGCTTGCGCCACTGCACATCGCGTTTCTGGAACTGGTCATCGACCCCGCCTGCTCCATCGTGTTCGAGGCCGAAAAAGGTGCTGCCGACCTCATGCAGCAGCCGCCCCGCGCGGCCGACGAGCCACTGCTGTCCGCCCGCCACATCCTGCTGAGCGTGCTGCAAGGCAGCGTGGTGACGGCCGCCGTGGTGGGCCTGTATCCCTGGCTGTTGAGCCAGCCCGCACATGCCGCCACCGCCAGCACTGCCGCGTTTGTGGTGCTGGTGGCCGCCAACGCCGCGCTCATCCTGCCCAGCCGCAGCAGCCAGACAAGCTGGCGCAGCCTGTGGGCAGGCCTCACCCCGGTCAGCCTGTGGGTGGCAGGAGGCACGCTGGCCGCGCTGGCGGCCATCACCACCGTGCCTTGGCTGGCCAACGCTTTCCGATTTGTGCCGCTGTCGCCCCTGCACTGGTTCATGGCCTTGCTGGCCGGGCTGCTGCTCACGGTGGTGTTTGCTGCCAACAAGCGGTGGCTGCAGCCCACAGCACCGGCGCTCCATCCTTCACCCGCCTGACTCTGCCCCACACCATGCCCATCGTCCTGGATTCACTCGACCACGTCGTGCTCACCGTCGCCAGCATCGACAAAACCATTGCGTTTTATGAGCGTGTGCTGGGCATGACCGCGCGGGAGTTCAAGCCCCAGCGGTACGCGCTGCACTTCGGCGCGCAAAAGATCAACCTGCACGAAGTGGGCACAGTGGTGGACCCCAATGTGCGCCATGCCACAGCGGGCTCGGGCGACCTGTGCTTCCTCACCCGGATGCCGCTCGACGACGTCATCGCCCACCTGCAGGCCGAAGGCGTCACCATCGTGCAAGGCCCGGTGGGCGCAACGGGCGCACGCCACCGGCTGCGCTCGGTCTATATCTACGACCCGGACGACAACCTGATCGAGATTGCCAACGAGGTGTGAGGCGCCCGCTGCGCGGGCAGCGGTAAGCATTACCCCAACAGATTCAAAACTCCGCAGAGATTGCCGCCCGCAACAACGTGGAAGCGGGCTCCACCAGCTCTTGCAGCTGCCCGGCCCGGTCCTGCTCGATGGACTGCAGCACCATTTCGTTGATGCCTCCCACCACGGCCATGGCCATCATGGGTTGCAGCGGGGCTTTGCGTTTGCGCTCGCCCGGGCGGTTGTTCACCACGTCCAGCATCAGGTCGGCCAGTTGCTGGTTGGCGCGGCGGCGCGCGGCCAGGCCCGTGGGGCCCAGGCCCAGGATGTCGATGAACAAGGTGCGCAGCAGCACGGGGTTGCGGGCCAGCACGCCAAAGTAGGCCGCCATGGCCTGCTCCACCTGGGCCTCCCAGTCGCTGTGCGGGTCAATGGCTGCGCGCAGCACCGCAATGGCGTTGCCGCTGGCCGCCTCATACAGTGCGGTCAGGCATTCGGCCTTGTCGGCAAAGTTTTCATAAAAGGTGCGGCGCGACACGCTGGCTTCGCGCACGATGTCGGCAATGGTGGTGTCGGCATAGCCCTTGGCGGCCACGGCGCGCGCCATGCCTTCCAGCAGGCGGGCGCGGTGTTCGGTGCCCGCAGCGGGTGCAGCGGGCGCAGCAGTTGGGGCGGTGACTTCACTCATGGAGGCAGATCGCAAGGCAGAAAATTCGACGAGGTACTTGACAGTACCATGGTTGATCTGCATCATACAAACCCAATCGGTACTGCAAAGTACCAAACCTGTGCACCACCGTGCGGCCCCCCTTGCGCCAGGAGCCTTCTTCATGACCGAACTCGTTGTCCGTCGCCTGCTGATCGACCTGGAGACGCCGTTTGCGCGCCGCTGGTGTGGTGGCGATGCGTTTCGCTCGGCGCTGTTCAATGCGCTGTCGATGAGCTTTCCGGTGGGCGAGCAGTTCTTTATCGATGCCGTGCGTGACGGCCACAAGGCCCTGCCCCCTGACCAACAGGCGCAGTTTGCCGAAGAGGTGCGCGGCTTTATCGGGCAAGAGGCCACCCACCGCCGCATCCACGCGCTGTTCAACGGCCACCTCGACCAGCAGGGCCTCGCCAACGAATGGGCCCCGCGTGCGCAAGAGCGCATGAAGCTGTTTGCAGGCGCCGACCCGCGCCATCCGCTGGCCGTGACCGCTGCCAACGAGCACTTCACCGCCCTGCTGGCCGAATGGCTGCTGGCTCACCCCGAGGTACTGCAGGGCGCCGAGCCCCGCCTGGCCACCATGTGGCAGTGGCACTGCGCCGAAGAGTCCGAGCACAAGAACACCGCCTTCGACCTTTACCAAGCGCTGGGCGGCAACCATGAGTGGCGCATCACCTGGTTCCGCCGCATCACGGTGGTGTTCCTGGGCGATGTGCTGCGCCAGACGGTGCTGAACCTGCGCCGCGATGGCTCGCTGTGGAAATGGAGCACCTGGACCAGCGCCGCACGCACGCTGTTCGGCAAGGGCGGCCTGGTGCGAGAGACCTGGCGCCCCTGGCGCGAATACTTGCGCCCCGACTTTCACCCCAGCCAGCACGGCACCGACCTGTCGGCACGCTGGCTGGCAGAGCACAGCAACGCCTACACCCCCGTAGGTGCGCGCTGACAACCACGACCTGACACCATGACCCATCCCACCACGCCCCGGCACACAGGCCGGGCAGGCGCGGCTTTGCTCTGCCTGCTCGCATCGACCGCCCTGCCCCTGCAGGCCCACGCTGGCCCTTTGGCCTTTGACGCCGCTCTGCAGCAGCTGCAGCAGCGCTCCGACCAGCTGGCCGCATCGCGCAACGCTGTCGAAAGCGCCCAGCTGCGCCGCGACGCCATGCAGCGCCTGGGCGGCCCGGTGGTCAACCTGAGCGGCGCCGCCTACACCTACAACGCCAACCTGGACGTGGACCTGAACCCGCTGAACCGCGCCCTGCCCGGCGTGCTGTCGCAGCTGCCACCCCAGCTGGCGGGCTCGCTGGCCCAGTTGCCCCACCTGCCGTCCAGCTACACGCTCAACCGCAGCAAGAGCGACACCACGGCCTCGGTCTCCGCCATCTGGCCCATCTACATGGGCGGCGCCAGCAATGCCGCCCGGGGCCTGCTGGATGCCCAGGCGCAAGAGGCCCAGGCCGACGCTACCAAAACCAGCCACGAGGCCACCACCTTGCTGGTGCAGCGCTACTTTGGTGCCCAGCTGGCGCAGCGCGCTGCCGTGCTGCGCGAATCGGCCCTGGCCACCATCGAACAGCACGACGCTGCCGCGCAGAAGATGCTGGACGCCGGCATGATCGCGCGCGTCGAACGCCTGCAGGCCCGCTCCGCACTGGAAGAGGCCCGCCGCAATGCCCGCAAGGCCCGCGACGATGCCGAGCTGGCCGCCACGGCGCTGACCCGCACCCTGAAGGCGTCCGACCCTGTGACGCCTACCAGCCCCCTGTTTGTGCTGAGCCAGCCGGTCGAACCCCTGCCCCACTTCATCGACACCGCCTTGGCCCACCACCCAGGCTTGGACAAGGTGGCCGCCAAGAAAGAGCAAGCCACGCAACTGCACGCCGCCCAGGAGGCACTGCGCAAGCCCCAGGTGTTCGCGTTTGGTCAGCGCCAGCTCAAGACCGGCCGCGACGCCGACTGGGTGGCCGGTGTGGGCGTGCGCTGGACGCTGTGGGACTCCATCGACCGCAATGCGCTGGCCGAATCGTCCAACCGCCAGATCGAGCAGGCCGAGCGCACTGGCGCACAGGCGCAGAACGACATTGCCCTGCTGGTGGAAAAGCGCTGGCTGGCCCTGGAGCAGGCGCGCCGCGCCTACTTTGCGCTGCAGCCAGGGCTGGAGCTAGCCGACGAAGTGCTGCGCCTGCGCATCTCGGGCCTAAAGGCGGGCACCAGCACCACGCTGGACCTGATCGACGCACAGGTCAACCAGGCCAAGGCCCAGACCGAACGCGCCCAGGCCGCCCACGACTACGTGAAGGCGCTGGCCGACCTGCTGGAAGCCTGCGGCCTGTCGGAAGACTTTGGCAAATACATGGCGCGCGCTGATGCGCTGAAAGTGGAGTGAAGAGCATGAGCAAGAAAACAGCAGCCGTCGGCGCAGTGGCCTTTGTGGCCGTGGCAGGCTTTGTGGGCTTTGGCCTGTGGAAGGCCTCGCAGCCCGCGCCCGAAGTCTTTCAGGGCCAGATCGAAGCGCAAGAGGCCGACATCGCCCCCAAGGTCACCGCGCGCATTGCGCAGATCCTGGTGAAGGAAGGCGACCAGATCGCCGTGGGCGCGCCCCTGATCCGCATGGACAGCCCCGAGGTCAAGGCCAAGCTGGCACAGGCCACCGCCGCACAGGATGCCGCCCAGGCCGTGGCCGCCAAGGCCGAAAGCGGCGCCCGCCCGCAAGAGGTTGAGATGGCCCGCCTGAACTGGCAGCGCGCCGTGGCCGCTGCCGACCTGGCTGAGTCCTCCTTCAAGCGCGTGGATGGCCTGGCCCGCGAGGGCCTGGTGGCGGCGCAAAAACGCGACGAGGCCGAGGCCAACTTCAAGGCCTCGCGCGACCAGGCGCTGGCCGCCAAGGCCCAGTACGACCTGGCCCGCGCTGGTGCGCGCAGCGAAGACCGGTCCGCCGCCAGCGCCCAGGCGCGCCAGGTGGCGGGCGTGGTGGCCGAGGTGCAAGCGGCCCAGGCCGAGACCGAGCTCAAGAGCCCCGTCGCCGGCGAAGTAGCCAAGGTGCTGGCCCGCACGGGCGAACTGTCGCCGCAGGGCGTGGCCGTGGTCACGGTGGTGGACCTGAAGGACCAGTGGGTGGTGCTGAACGTGCGCGAAGACCGCCTGCAGCGCTTTGCCATCGGCAATGAGTTCGACGCCACCCTGCCCGCGCTGGGCGGCAAAACCGTGAAGTTCAAGGTCTATCACACGGCTGCGCTGCCGGACTTTGCCACCTGGCGCGCCACGCGCGCGGGCCAGGGCTTTGACGCCCGCACGTTTGAAGTGCGCGCGCGCCCGGCGGCCCCCATCGAAGGCGCACGCCCCGGTATGACGGTGCTGGTGCAGTGACATGCGCCTGATCCACAGAGATTTCACCAAAAAGTGCCGGTAGCGCTAGTGCAATATGCGCAAACAGCTATGAATTCAATAGCAAACAGCTTCCGCCGCGAGGCCCGCCGTCTGGCGGCCGACCCGTGGGACCTGGCCATGGTCACCTGGGTGCCGCTGCTGGGCGTGGCGCTCTTGTGGTGGATCTTTTCGGCCGGCCTGCCGCGCCACCTGGCGGTGGGCGTGGTGGACGACGACCACTCCAGCCTGTCGCGCCAGCTGGTGCGCATGCTGGATGCCACGCCGGGCGTGCAGATCACCCAGCATTTCACCAACGCGGCCGAGGCCGAACGCGCGCTGCGCGCGGTGGACGTGTACGCCGTGGTCTCCATCCCGCGCGACTTTGCGCGCACGGTGAAGGAAGGCCGCGCTGCGCAGGTCACGCTGCTGCACAACGCACAGATGTCCACCCACTCGGGCCTGCTGCAGCGCGATGTGCGCACGGCCGTGGGCACCTTGTCGGCAGGTATCGAAATGGCCGCACGCAACAAGCGCGGCGAAAGCGCCCAGGCCGTGCACGTGAGCATGGAGCCCATCCACACGCAGATGGTGGCGCTGTTCAATGTGTCCAGCAACTACGAGCAGTTTCTGGGCGCGGCGCTCATCCCCGCCCTGCTGCACATCCTGGCCATGACGGCCGGTGCCTGGACGGTGGGCCGCGAACTGCGTGACCGCACGCTGGGCGAATGGCTGGGCGCAGGGGGCTGGGTGCGCACGGCAGGCGCGCTGGCGGGCAAGCTGGCCCTGCCCTGGGTGTCTCTCACGCTGGTGGGCCTGTTGGCACTGGTGGGCATCACCTGGGGCCGGGGCTGGCACCCGCCGGGCAACCTGTGGTGGGTGGCTGCGGCGCTCGCACTGCTGATGGCCGTGTCGATCACCGCTGGCGCTGCGCTGGCGGGTATCACGCGGTCGCTGCGCACTGCGCTGTCGGGTGCGGGCTTTTTTGCAGCACCGGCGTTTGCGTTCAGCGGCGTGGCCTTCCCACTCGCGGGCATGCCCGGCAGCGCCCGCGCCTGGGCCGAGGCCATGCCGTTCACGCACTACATCCGTCTGCAGATCGAGCAGCTGCAAATGGGCGCACCCGTGGCCATCAGCGTCTCGACCGTCGTGGCGCTGATCCTCGCCACCGCCGTGCTGTGGCTGCTGGGCGCCACTGCACTCACGCTGGCACACCAGCGCCCCGACACGTGGGGAGGCCGCTGATGAACACGACAACACAACCCGTGCCCGTGGCAACCCCCTCGCAGCAAGGCCTGCTGGGCGCCTGGCTGCACGCGCTGGCCACCGTGGTGCGCGACAAGGGCGTGCTGCTGCTGTTGGTAGGCGCACCCGTGCTCTACGGCTTTTTCTATCCCTGGTTCTATGCCGACGAGGTGCTGACCCGCGTCCCCGTGGCCGTCGTGGACCTGGACCACACCAGCCTGTCGCGCCAGATCACCCGCTTTGCCGACGCCGACCCACGCATCGAGGTGCACCTGGTCACCGGTAGCGAGCGCGAGGCGCAGGAGGCCCTGTGGCGCGGCGAGATCGAGGGCTACGCGGTGATCCCAGCCGGGCTCAAGCGCAACGTGGTGCGCAGCGAAAACGCCGTGGTCAGCATCGAGGCCAACGGCGCCTACGCGCTGCTGAACAAGGCGGTGCAATACGGCTTTGCGGAAGCCGTCGGCACGGTATCGGCCGGGGTCGAGATCCGCAAGCTGCAGGCCAGCGGCCAGAGCGCCCCACAGGCCCGTGCCAGCCGGGCGCCGGTGCAGCTGCAGATGGTGGCGCTGTTCAACCCCACCGAGGGCTACGGCAGCTTTGTGGTGCCCGCGGTGGCGCTGCTCATCCTGCAGCAGACCCTGCTGATGGGCGCTGCGATGCTCACCGGCACCTGGGTCGAAAGCGGCCAGCACCGCGCCCGCGCCACCACCTGGCTGGGCCGCCTGCTGGCGCTGTGCACGCTGGGCTGGGCCAGTGGCCTCTTCTACTTTGGGTGGATCTTTGTGCTGCACGACTACCCGCGCGGCGGCAACCCGCTGGGCGCGCTGGCGCTGCTGGCCTGCTACATCCCAGCCATCGCGGCGCTGGGCGCGCTGCTGGGCCTGTGGTTTGGCAACCGCGAACGCGCGCTGCAGGTGCTGCTGTTCACCACGCTGCCCATCGCGTTCGTCGCAGGCTTCTCGTGGCCGGTGGAGGCCCTGCCCGAGCCGCTGCAGTGGCTGCGCTGGCTGCTGCCCAGCACCTCGGGTGTGCAGGCATCTCTGCGGCTCAACCAGCTGGGGGCACCGCTGCAGGCGGCGTTGCCTTATCTGTGTGGACTAGTGGTTTGGGGTTCTGTGTGCGCAGGGGCTTTATTGTTTGCAACACGCCCTCGCAACATCATTGCCAAAGCCGTCTGAAAGCTGCCACTGCGGCCTCGGAAGCGACCGCAGATCGGCACAATTGGTGGATGCGCATCCTGTTCATTCACCAGAACTTCCCGGGTCAATTCAAACATCTGGCGCCTGCCCTCGCTGCCCGTGGGCATGAAGTCGTCGCACTGGGCATCAATCAGCCATCCATCGCTACGCCCGGGGTCAAAGTCGTGTTGCATCGCCCCCAGTTCACGGCTGCAGCGGCCTCCACCGACCCAGACACCATCGCGTTGCACGAGCTGCGCAAAAAAATGGAGCGTGGCATGTCTGTGGCCCGCGCTCTAGAAGCCCTTCAGCGCAGTGGCTTCACGCCAGATCTGGTCTGTGCGCACTCTGGATGGGGAGAAGCCTTTTACGTCAAAGACGTGTATCCCCATGCCAAGCTGCTCGTCTATGCCGAGTATTTCTACCAGGCCAACGGGGGGGACTCGAACTTCGACCCGGAGTTCAGCCGACCAGTAGAGGGCGATCAACGACGCCTGCACACCAAAAATCTGCATCTGATGCACGCGCTCGCTCATGCTGACCAGGGCTTATCCCCCACCTTGTTCCAGCGCGACAGGCATCCGCCCGCACTGCGTGATCGCATCGAGGTCATTCACGACGGGATTGATACAGGGCGTTTTGCCCCCGACGCCCAGGCATTCATCTCGCTGCGCAATGCGGGTATCCGCCTGACAGCGCAACACGAAGTCGTGACTTTTGCAGTCCGGGAGTTGGAGCCCTATCGGGGCTATCACATCTTCATGCGGGCGTTGCCAGAACTGCTGGCACGGCGCCCGAATGCCCATGTCATCATCGTCGGCGGCAGTGGCGCAAGCTATGGAGCAGCAGCGCCGACAGGTACAACATGGCGTAAGGTTTTTCACGATGAGGTGGCGGCGCGTATTGACCATCAACGCGTGCACTTTGTCGGCAAGCTGCCGCACGCGACCTTGACCCAATTGATGCAGGTGTCCACTGTGCACGCCTACCTGACCTACCCTTTCGTCTTGAGCTGGTCCTTGATGGAGGCAATGAGCATCGGCTGCGTGATTGTGGCTTCGGACACAGCGCCCGTGCAGGAACACATACGGCATGGAGAGAATGGTCTTCTGGTCGATTTCTTTGATCCACAAGCGCTTGCCAACACCATTGCGCAAGCCATCGAGCAGCGCGAGCAGCTCCGCAAACTACGCACAGCTGCGCGCTCGCATATTGTTGCCAACCTCGATCTCAATGGCATATGCCTGCCCGCCCAGATCGATTTGATGTCGCGTATCGTGAACGCCCCCCTCTAAACCCTGAATCCCTATTTCTCATGCCTGTTTTCCTGCATGTCGGCTGCGGCCAAAACACCAAATTGCGCACCACGCGCGCGCTGAATACGCCCGATTGGAAGGAGCTGCGCCTGGACATCGATCCCGCAGTCAACCCCGATATCGTGGGCAGCATGACCGACATGCGTGCCGTGGCCGATGGGTCTGTGGACGCGGTCTACTCGTCGCACAACATCGAGCACCTGTATCCGCACGAAGTACCGGTGGCCCTGGCGGAGTTCCGCCGCGTTCTCAAGCCCGAGGGCTTCGCTATCGTCACCTGCCCCGACCTGCAGGCGGTTGCAGAGCTGATCGCCCAAGACAAGCTCACGCAGCCTGCCTACCAATCGCCGGCGGGTCCCATATCGCCCCTGGACATTCTTTACGGACACCGTCCCGCACTGGCTAGAGGCAACCTGTTCATGGCACATCGCACCGGGTTCACCTTGAGCAGCCTCATGCACACCTTCAAAGCGGCAGGATTTGCCACCTGCGCAGGAAAGCGCCAGCCGCCGCCTGCCTACGCTTTGTGGTTGCTCGCCGCAAAACAATCGCTGCCAGAGGCACCACTGCGCCAACTCTCGGCGATGCATTTTCCGAACTGACAACAACGGATCCGCCAACGAGGAAGCTCCCAGCTGCAGGGCAAAAAAAGGGCCGCCCTCGATGTGGCGGCCCTTGTACTCTGGCGAGCGCGTTATCAGGCGATCAGAACGAAGTCCGCACCTGTCAGCGCCGGATGCGTTGTTGTTCCAAGAACAACAAGTGTCACTGCACTTGTGCCCCCCACTCCATCGGCGTCATAGGTCAGTGCCCCGGTCACAGTGCTGTATTGGAGATAGTCCCCACCCAACACAACCGGCGTTCCAGCTACCCCCAATTGGGTGAACACTGCCGCAGACAAGGCGATCTTGTCGCCCTGTGCTGTAACGAAGTCGGTAATACGGTCTTGATTGCTCAGGCCGAAAGCAGCGTCAAAGACAAAGGTGTCTGCACCCGCGCCCCCCGTCAAAGTATCGTTGCCCAACCCACCCACCAGGGTGTCGTTGCCCCCCATCCCGTTGAGCACGTTGTTACCCGCCCCGCCCGTTAGCACGTTGCCATCCCCGCTGCCCGTCACGTTC
>NZ_JBQUYO010000006.1:147112-300349 GCF_056314325.1 Acidovorax sp. DMC1
AAGGTGTCGTTGCCTCCCAGGCCGCTGATGCTGTCGTTGCCCGCCAGCCCGTCGATGCTGTCATCGCCTGCCGTGCCTTCCAGGGTGTCCGCCAGTGCGCTGGGGGTGTTGCCCGCCACATCCCCCAATGTCTTGACTCCATCCGTGAACTGGAAGCTCTCCACGCCCCGCACGATGATGGTTTGGCCACCACGCACCAGCTTGATGTCGGTCGCCGTTGGCCTGGATATAGTGTAGTCCGCCAGGGCCCCATCGAAGACCGCCAGATCGGTGCCCGTTCCGCCGTCCAGCGTGTCATTGCCCAGCCCACCAATCAGCGTGTCATTGCCCCCCATCCCGTTGAGCACGTTGTTACCCGCCCCGCCCGTTAGCACGTTGCCATCCCCGCTGCCCGTCACGTTCACGTTCAACGCGTTCATCACCGTGGCGTTCTCCACACTGCCGCTGAGTGTGTATGTGCCCGTCGTCAGCCTCACTTCCACGCTGTCCATGCCCTGGCCCGCCACCTCCACGATCACGTCGCCCGTGGCATCCACTTTGTAGGTGTCGTCCCCATCTCCTCCGATGAGCCTGTCTGAACCCGTTCCACCGTCCAGCGTGTCATTGCCCCCACCACCCGTGAGCGTGTTGGCTGCCGTATTGCCCGTCAGCAAGTTGTCCAACGCATTGCCCGTGATGCCAGCACCACCCGTGCCGATCACCGTGCCGTTCTCCACGTGATCGCCCAGTGTGTAGACGCCCGAAGTCATCGACACATTCACCAGGTCCGTGCCTTCGCCTGAGGCCTCCACCACCGTATCCGTCAAGGCATCCACCGTGTAGGTGTCGTCTCCCAGGCCACCTACCAGGGTGTCGCTACCCAGGCCACCTACCAAGGTGTCGTTGCCTCCCAGGCCGCTGATGCTGTCGTTGCCCGCCAGCCCGTCGATGCTGTCATCGCCTGCCGTGCCTTGCACGGTGTCGTTGAAGGCACTGATGGAGCTGTCCAGAACTTGCGCCATGTTTTGGGTGACGTCCCCGAACTGCACACTCTCCACCCCACGGAATGTGACGGTCTCTCCACCTCCGATGCGTGCGAGCACCGTGTCTGTCGCTGTGCGAGTGACGGTGTATTGATTGCGATTGCCAGCCAGCACCAAGGTGTCGTTGCCAAGACCGCCATCAACGGTATCGGAGCCCATGTTGCCCACCAGTGTGTCATCACCACCAAGCCCGCTGAGCACGTTGTTGCCTGCGTTACCGGTCAGCGCATTAGCGCTGTCGTTGCCCGTCAGATTGACAGCCAGCGCCGGGTTGCTGGTCAGGACCGTTGCATGTTCGACATTGCTCGCAAGCACATAGGTTCCAGCAGCAGTGAAAGCAACCCGGACCTCATCAACCCCTTCACTGAGCCCCTCCACCAGCACATCGCCGCTGGCATCTACCACGTAGATGTCATCACCAATCCCACCCACCAAGCGGTCCGTGCCCGCCCCGCCATCCAAGGTATCACTCCCATCTCCACCACTCAGGGTGTCATTGCCCGCAAGACCTTGCAGAAGGTCATTGTCATCGTTACCGCTGAGAGTGTTGGCTACCGCATTTCCAACCAATTGATTGGCCTGGGCGTTGCCTACAAGGCCGACCGCCGCGGAAGATACGACCGTAGCATTCTCGACATGATCTCCCAGCGCGTAGCTACCCGACGCCAACGCTACCTGCACGGAGTCCTCGCCCTCGTCCGCCACCTCGGCGATCACGTCATTCAATGAGTCCACCGCGTAGAGATCGTCCCCCAGGCCACCCACCAGCGTGTCATTGCCCTCGCCGCCGCTGAGCGTGTCATTGCCCGCCAGACCGGAGATCGAGTCGTTGCCTTTGCCACCACTGAGGCTGTCGTCTCCAGCGGTGCCTGTCAGCGTGTCTGAATAGTCGCTGGGCGTGTTTCCCAGAATGTCCTGAAGGGTACGCACATCCGCACCGCTACTGAACCCCAGGTACTCCACATTGCGGAGAATGGTGGTGTCGCTGCCGCGCACCAAGCGCAGATCGGTGTCGTTGACGCGGGTGATGGCATATTGGTTGTACGCGTACTGGAACCCCGCCGCATCCACCCCATCCCCACCATCCAGCGTGTCATTGCCTGAGCCGCCGAGCAGAGTGTCACTGCCCAAGCCACCGCTAATGCTGTCGTTGCCGCCACGGCCTTCGAGCCGGTTGTTCGCAGCATCACCTATCAGGGTGTCTGCAAACCCTGTGCCATACACGCCTTCGATGTTGTCGAGCCTGTCTGTCCCGCCCTGTCCATCACCAGCGGTATTAGTGGCCAGGTTGACATTGATGCCCGTGGTGGTGGGTGCAAAGTCATAGCGCGCGATATCAAAGCCACCACGCCCATCGATCGTGTCATTGCCGCCACGGCCTTCGAATAGTTCAACATAGTCCGTCGTTTCCGCGCCAAGCAGCGTGTCGGCATAACTGGAACCGCGCACTTGGTTTAAGTTGCTGAGAACGTCGTTTCCAGCACCGCCAGTGGCCGTGCCTGCTTGCAAGTCCACACTGACCGCGCTCCCTGCATTTTGGTAAGACACGCGATTGCTGTTGCTCACGGTACCGTCTGGGCTGAAGTTCATGGCACCACCATTGATGGTGTCGTTGCCGGTACCTCCCTCGAACATCTCAAAGATCTCGGCGCTACTCCCCAAAATGCTGTCTGCATAAGCTGAGCCCCGTATGAACGGGACGTTGACCACCGTGTCGGTGCCGCCCCATCCATCGGTCACGATGCCGGCACCACCACTGCCATCACCCGTGATGCCTGAGAGGTCCATCACAATGCCATTGGTGTTGTCTTCGTAGCTTAGGGTGTTGCCGTCGGTGTAGCCAAAGCGGTCCGTAACGGCACCACCGTTGATGGAGTCGTCGCCTTGCCCTCCCTGCAGGAAGTCGCTACCGGCACTGCCCAGAATCGTGTCATTGCCAGCGCCACCATTGATCCAGTCGTTGCCCGCACCACCGTCGATGGCATCGTCGCCCCCTTCGCCCACCAGCGAATTGGCGGCCGAACTCCCCAACAAGGTGTCAGCAAAACGCGAGCCTGCGATGTTTTCAAGGTTTGTGAGCGCGTCTATCCCACCGAGACCATCCGTGGCTGTGCTCGCCTCCAGGTCAACATTGACGCCGGTAGCGGAACCGCCATACCAGACCCAATCGTTTCCTCCGGCACCATCAATGGTGTCGTTGCCAGATCCGCCCTCAAACGTGTTGTCTGCGTCGTTGCCAAGCAGTGAATCGCCGAAAGCGGAGCCAGTGGCACCGGAAATTCCGACCAGCGTGTCATTGCCATCCGCACCTGTGGCACGGCCTGTCGCCAAATTCACGGTAACGGCACCACTCGCGCCCCAGTAACCCACGCGATCTTGCCCCCCGCCGCCAGTGATGCTGTCGTTGCCCTGGCCTCCGTTGAAGTCATTGTTGTTGGCATCTCCGGCGAGCGTGTCGTTGTAGTTACTACCACTCGCGGATTCAAAGCCCGACAGCTTGTCGCTGCCAGTGCTGGTACCTGTACCCGCGCCGGTGGCCAGGTTCACGTTGACAGCCGCTGTAGCATCCCAGTAGTTCACCCAATCCCGGCCGGCACCTCCGTTCAAGGTGTCAGCCCCCGCCCCGCCCACAATCTGGTCGTCACCCGCACCGCCATCGATGGAGTCATTTCCTGCGCCGCCCCGGATATCGTCGCTGCCATCTCCTCCCAGCAATGTGTCGTTGCCATCGCCGCCTTCCAGCGAATCGTGGCCATCACCGCCGCTGATGCCGTCATCACCGCCCAGGCCTTCGAGCTTGTTGTCGTTGCTGTCCCCAGCAATGGTGTCATTGAATGCACTGCCACGAACACCTTCGATGCCGCTGAACGTGTCAGTGCCACCTTGTCCATCGGAGGCGGTACCGCCGGCCAAATCCACGTTGACACCCGTGGAAGGAAGCGATCGGTAGTCCAACCGATCCCATCCACCGTTGCCATTGATGCTGTCGTCGCCAGCGCCACCTTCATAGGATTCGAACTCAGCATCGCTGCCGATGAAGGTGTCGTTGTGGCTGGAGCCGGTAACCGCCTCGACATTAAAAAGAGCGTCGACACCACCAAGGCCATCCTGGGCTGAATTCGTTGCAAGGTTCACCAACACACCGGACGTAGACGTGCTGTACTCCGCCCGGTCATAGCCTTGTCCGCCATCGATGGTGTCGTTGCCACCGCCTCCGCGAAAGACTTCACTCAGTCCATCGCTGACTACCACCCCACCAGAGGGGTTACCGCCTATGAGGGTGTCATTGAAACTGGTGCCCTGAATACCCTCGATGCCGACAAGAGTGTCATTACCCCCGTGGCCATCTGCATAGGTACGGCCATCTGCCAGATTGACGTGGACGCCCGAGGCCGCTGCGTCAAACCTCACGAAGTCGAAGCCACCTCGCCCGTCAATAAAGTCATTCCCACCTCGTCCCTCAAAGAATTCCGTGTAGTTCGTCGCACCGGATCCCAAGAGGGCATCATCGAAATTCGACCCACGAACATGATTGATGTTGATCAGCCTGTCATTGCCGTCGGCACCGGAGGACGAGCCCGCCTGCAAATCCACGGTCACCGATCCGCTAGCGCTTTGGTAGCTGGCACGATTTCCATTGTTTGCGGTGGTGATGGCACCTCCATCAATGGTGTCATCACCCAAACTGCCGGTGAACATCTCGAACCAGTCATTGGTACTGCCCGTCAGCACATCGCTATGGACAGAACCACCAATGCCTTCTATCCCAACCAAGGTATCGTTCCCGTCAGCACCGCTGGCCCGACCTGTCGCCAGATTGACGGTGACAGCACCTGTTGCCGACCAGTACACCGCCCGGTCAAAACCGAGACCACCCACGATGCTGTCGTTGCCTGCATAGCCCTGGATGTCGTCGTCAGCCGCGCTCCCTTCGAGAGTTTCATTAGCGGGGGTGCCATTGATGGTTGCCATGGTCTAGCCTTTTAGGGTGGAAGCGGTTGTGGAAGCGGACGCAACAGAACCCAGGGGCACAGGTTCGGTAGCTTTCCGATGGAATGTATCGGGGCAGTTTTCAGCGTCCATCCCTCATTTAGGGGATGGACTCGCAGAACTGCCTATGTCTCACCACTCCACACGCAGTCATCCAGGGCCATTTTTTCCATCCACAAAACAAGGCAAATTCAGATGGCGCTATGCACCAACCCCAATCACCGGCGCGCTGGTAGCCCGGCCCACACATCCATGGCCTGCCACTCCAGCGGCAGGCGCACCTCCACACCGTCCCGCGCACCACGGGCGCGCAGGAATGCCATCGACGCGTCGAAGTCGTCGAGCGGTGGCGGCATGGGCTGCATGGGCTGGCCCGGTGGTTGCCAGAAGTCATCCCAATGGATGGGGATGACACGCCGGGCGCCGACGGCGGCAATCACCTCGGTCCACAACGCTTCGCGGTAGCTCTCGGGCCGTGGGCCCAGGGCACCGATGCCCTGCAGCACCACATCCGCCTGCACGCCGCGCAAGGCACCCGGCTCAAAACCGGCACTGCCCACGATGAGCAAGCTGCGACCGCCATGCGCCACATGCAGCGCGTAGCTTTGGCCTTCCTTGTACTCGCTGGCGCGCACGGGCGGGCGCAGCGGCGCGGTGATCTCGCCGCCAGTAAAGCCCGTGGGCGCATGGCGGCTGGGGTACAGCGTGACCGTGAAGCGGCCAAACTGCTGCGGCTCGCCGAGCCGGGCCACCCGGATCTGCAACTCGGCCAGGCCCGCGCCGCGCCCCACGTTGGCGGTGGACTCGGAACCCAGCAGCAGCGCCCCCGTGCGGCGGGCGACCTCGGGGGCGTCCATCGCGTGGTCGTAGTGCGAATGCACCGGGATCACCGCTGCCAGTTTGCCCACCCTGCCCGGAACACCCGCGCGCTGCAGCCCCTGGGCGATGGCCTGCATGTCCGGCTCCACCTGGCCCAGAAAAGTCTGCAGCTTGTCGGGGCGCGAGAAGAACCCGTCCGTCATCAGCGCTGTCTCGCCATCGCCCAGCAGCACGGTGGACACGCCGAGAAAAGTCACCTTGAGGCTCGATGCCGCCTCACCACCGCCGGGAGCCTTCCACCGCAGATCGGCCTAGGGCTGCAGCGACGGATGCTGCTGCAGGGCCCAGACCAGCGCGCCCAGAGCCAAAAGCACCAGCAATGCCAGCGCCCACAACGCTCTCTTCACCCCCACGGCGAGCCGCATCACGCGGCCCGGGCTTCGACCACGCCCTTGCGGCGCAGCACCAGCGTGCCAAACAGCGTGGCCATCAGGTACATGCTGACCGAGTAGATGGCCGCAGGCAGCGCGAGCTGGAAGTTGTCCAGCACCGACAGCGCGATGAAGATGGCGAGCGTGGAGTTGTGGATGCCGATCTCGAAGCTGATGGCCGTAGCCATGGATTTGTCCAGCCCCGCCGCACGCGAAAGGTAATAGCCCGATGCCAGGCTGATGGCGTTGAACAGCAGCACGGCAGGGCCTATACCCGCGAAGGACTCGACCAGGGCCGACCACTCCTTGGCGATGGCGATCAGCGCGAACGCGGCCAGCACGACGGCGCTGAAGGTCCTCATGGGCTTTTCCATGCGCGCGCTGAACGATGGCACGCGGCGGTGCCCCCCCATGCCCAGCACCACGGGCACCAGCACGATGACGATCACCTCCACCACCTTGCCGAACTGCAGCGGCACCACCTGACCCGTGTGCGCAAAGGTGTTGATGGCCCAGTTGGTGATGAGCGGCAGGCTCACGATGGAGAGCACGGTGTTGATGGCCGTGAGCGAGATGTTCATCGCCACATTGCCACCAAACAGGTGGCTGAACAGATTGGCCGACACCCCGCCGGGCGAGGCCGCCAGCAGCATCAGCCCCACGGCATACAGCGGCGACACGCCAAGCAGCACGATGAGCGCATAGCAGGCCGCTGGCAGCACCAGCACCTGCAGCACCAGGGCCAGCACCACGGCGCGCGGGTGCTGCAGCAGGCGCGTGAAATCCCCCACCGTGAGCGACAGGCCCAGGCCAAACATGACCAGGCCCAGCGCGATGAAGAGCAGCGTGGGCAGGATGGAAACAAAATTCATGGAAACACACACGCGGCCACGGCGGCCGCGCTCCATTCAATGGGGTAAGGACGGCGGAGCCAAGGGCTGCCGCGCAGCGAGGGACCAGGCGGCGCAGAGACGCCCTAGCGGCAAGGGCAGAAAGAAGGGTGTAAAACCCCGAGCGCTCAGGCAGCAGCCTGCCCCGTGCGCAGGTGCACCGGGCCGCTGCGCGCCTCGATGGCGGCCTGCACCTCCTTGCGCAGGCCCAGCGCAAAGGCCCATTCGGCCACCACAAACAGCGGGCCGACGATCAGGCCCACAAGGTCGTCCACAAACGCGGGCTTGCGGCCTTCGTAGTAGTGGCCCACGAACTGGATCACCCAGCCCACCGCAAACAGGCCAATGCCCGTGGCCAGCCACACGGCCAGGGTCTGGGCGGCCACCCATTGCCCGCCCACCAGCATGGCCGCCAGCAGCGCGGCCATGGCCAGGCCAAAGCGCATGTCCAGGCGGAAGTAGAAAACACTGGCCGCCAGCGCAGCCAGCAGCGCCGGGCTTACCGGCACCGCCCCCACCATCCAGGTCGGGCGCGACAGCAGGATGACGACGGCAAACATGATCATGGGCACGCCCACAAAATGGGTGTGGATGTTGCGCGGGTCGCGGTGGTAGTCGGCGTATTGGGAGAGGTGGTCGATCAGGGTTTTCATGGGTGTCTCCGGCATGTGTTTTGCGCAGCATCAATACTCGCTCTCGGGCTGCGCCAGCGTCTGTCGTGCAGACGACAAAACCCCCGCCGCCCTCCTGCCCCGTTCACTCGCATCCCATGTCCACCCCTTCTGCCTATTTACCCGTCCTCCAGACTGGCCGCTGGTTTGCCCACCTGCCGCTCGACTTTGCCCAGCCGCTGATTGCCATGGCGCAGTTGCGCCATTTGGCGACGGGTGAGGTGCTGTTCCGGCGTGGTGATGCGCCCTGTGGCCTGTATGCGGTGGTGCGCGGCGCGGTCAGCATCTCGGGCACCCGGGGGCGGGCCGATGAGGCGCGTGCGGCACTGCTCATCCGCCTGGAGCCGCCGCACTGGTTTGGCGAGATCTCGGTGTTTGACAACTCGGCCCGCACGCACGATGCGCAGGCCACCGAACCCACGACCCTGGTGCACATCCCGCACGAGCGGCTGCAGCACTGGCTGCAGGCCCACCCGCAGCACTGGCATGCGCTGGCTTTGTTGATGACCGACAAGCTGCGCTCGGCCTTTGTGGCGATGGAAGAGCTGGCGCTGCTGCCCGCCCCGCAGCGCCTGGCACGGCGCCTGGTGATGATGGCCGAGGGCTACGGGCAGTGGACGGCCGAAGGGCAGTCGCGGCGGGTGATCGAGATCTCGCAAGAGCAGCTGTCGCTGATGCTGGCGATCTCGCGCCAGACCACCAATCAGATCCTTAAAGATCTGGAGTCGCGCCAGCTGGTGCGCGTGCAGCGCGGCGAGGTGGAGATTCTGGACCTGGCCGGCCTGCGGGGCGTTTTTGCCTGATTACTATCGAATCAATAGCATCTAAGGCATGATGCACTATCGCATGGGCCGGTTTTTACACAAATACTAAGCACACATTCCATTTCGGGGCAAAATGGCGGCCATGCAACTCAACTACATCGCCAACGCCTCGGTGCCCTCGTCCTCGGGCCGCACGATCCCTGTGATCGACCCGTCCGACGGCCAGCCCTTCGACGAGATCCAGCGCAGCAACGCCGACGACATCGACGCGGCGGTGCATGCAGCCCGCCAGTGCTACCACGCGGTGTGGCAAAAGTTGGCCCCGGTGGAACGCGGCCGCCTGCTGCAAAAGCTCTCGGCCAAGATACTGGATCACGCGGACGAGCTGACGGCGCTGGAGCAGCGCGACTGCGGCAAGCCCACCAAGCAGGCACGCGCCGACGCGATTGCGCTGGCGCGCTACTTCGAGTTCTACGCCGGTGCGTGCGACAAGTTCCACGGCGAGACCATCCCCTACCCTGACGGCTACAGCGTGCTCACCTGGCGCGAGCCCCACGGCGTCACGGGCCATGTGATCCCCTGGAACTACCCCATGCAGATCTTTGGCCGCAGCGTAGGCGGCGCGCTGGCGGCGGGCAATGTGTGCGTGGTCAAGCCCGCCGAAGACGCGTGCCTGTCGCTGATCCGCGTGGCGCAGCTGGCGGCCGAAGTGGGCTTCCCCGCCGGGGCGCTGAACATCGTCACTGGCTACGGCCATGAGGTGGGCGACGCACTGGCGCGCCACCCCGGCATCGACCACATCAGCTTCACCGGCAGCCCCAAGATCGGCACGCTGATCCAGCAGGTAGCGGCCGAGCGCCACTGCCCCGTGACGCTGGAGCTGGGCGGCAAGAGCCCGCAGATCATCTTTGCCGACGCTGACCTGGACGCTGCCATTCCCGTGGTCATCAACGCCATCGTGCAGAACGCAGGGCAGACCTGCTCGGCCGGCTCGCGCGTGCTGATCGACTCGCTGATCTACGAACCGCTGCTGGAGCGCCTGGGCAAGGCGTTTGAAAAGCTGCGCGTCGGCCCCGCCGCCATGGACCTGGACGTGGGCCCGCTGATCCGCCAGACGCAGCAGCAGCGCGTGTGGGACTTCCTCTCCGACGCGCAAGTGGCAGGCATCCCCATGGTGGCCCAGGGCGTGGTGGTGGACGAAGCCCCCGAGACCGGCTACTACCAGGCCCCCACCTTGCTGCGCGATGTGCCCGTGGGCCATCGCCTGGCGCAGGAAGAAGTCTTCGGCCCCGTGCTTTCGGCCATGGCCTTCCAGGACGAAGACCACGCCGTGGAACTGGCCAACGCCACGCAGTTCGGCTTGGTTGCGGGCATCTGGACGCGCGACGGCGCGCGCCAATTCCGCATGGCCAAGCGCGTGCACAGCGGGCAGGTGTTCATCAACAACTACGGCGCGGCCGGCGGTGTGGAGCTGCCGTTTGGCGGCGTCAAATCCAGCGGCTATGGGCGCGAAAAGGGCTTTGAGGCGCTGTACGGCTTCACCACCTTGAAGACGGTGGCCATCAAGTACGGTTGAAGAAGCCTAGTGCGGTGTTGCACGCTGGAAGGCACATTGAAAACCGATGGATTTTTGGTCAGGGCAAGGCGCAAACCACAGCGATACCAGCAGGTATCGCGAGGATTTGTAACGCAACCCTGGCCGAAAAGACGCGGTTTTCAGTGCCTGATAGCGTGCGACACCGCACTTAGTGTCTCGCCTGCGCACGACAGCGCAGGCAGGCCCCAGTAACCTTGGCCGCTTCTGCACGACGATTTTTCTTTTTCCATGCCCCTGAGTCCCCCCGCCCCCCGCACCCTGAAACATGTCCGCCGGGTGAACTACCAGGGCTTTGAACGCGACGATGGCCTGTGGGACATCGAAGGCGAGCTGCACGACAGCAAGGCCTACGACGCCACCTCCTTTCGCGATCCCACCAAGCAGCGCCTGGCGGGTGAAGCCATCCACCACATGTGGCTGCGCGTGACCGTGAACCGCCAGCTGGTGGTGCAGGCGGTGGACGTGGCGATGGACTCGCACCCGCTCAAGGGCTGCACCGAGGCCCAGGCCGCGCTGCAGCGCATGGTGGGCTGCAGCATGGCGCGCGGCTGGCGCCAGGCCATCCAGAAGCATCTGGGCGGCGTGGAAAGCTGCACGCACCTGCGCGAGCTGCTGTTCAACCTGGCCACGGCAGCGTTCCAGTCGGTTCCTGCGGTGTTTTCGTCTGCCAACCCGGACGAGCCGCCGCGCCACCTGGGCCAGTGCACGGGATGGGACTTCAACGGCCAAGGCGTGAAAGAGTTTTTCCCCCAGTTCTATGGCCGGCAGCCCAAGGCACCCGCCCCGGCTCCCTCTACGGCAGATACGGGTTCGGCCACTGAAATTTCAGCCCCATCGGGCGCTAGCGCTGGTTGAATATTCGCTGGTAGCTATCAATTTTGATATATCACCCCAACCCATCGGAGACACCCATGCGTGTGCAGAACAAATCCATCATCGTCACCGGCGCTGGCAACGGCATCGGCGAGGGCATCGCCAAGCGCCTGGCAGCTGAAGGCGGCAAGGTCATCGTCAATGACATCAACGAAGCGGGCGGCCAGCGTGTGGTGGCCGAGATCACGGCCGCGGGCGGCACGGCAGCGTTCTTCAAGGCCGACGTGACGAAGTCCGCCGAAGTGAAGGCCATGGTCGACGAAGCCGTGCGCCTGTACGGCCGCCTGGACGTGGTGGTGAACAACGCGGGCTGGACGCACCGCAACCGCCCCATGCTCGAAGTGAGCGAGGAAGAGTTCGACAAGGTCTATGCCATCAACATGAAGAGCATCTACCTGAGCGCCATCCACGCCGTGCCCGCACTGCGCCAGGCGGGCGGCGGCAGCATCATCAACATCGCCTCCACCGCCGGGCTGCGCCCCCGCCCAGGCCTGACCTGGTACAACGGCTCCAAGGGCGCCGTGATCATCACCAGTAAGTCCATGGCCGCCGAGCTGGGCCCCGACAACATCCGCGTGAACTGCATCAACCCCGTGTTCAACCCCGACACGGGCCTGGCTGCCGAGTTTGCAGGCGGCCCGGTGGACGATGCGCGCCGCGCCAAGTTCCTGGCCACCATTCCGCTGGGCCGCTTCTCCACCGCGCTCGATGTGGCCAATGCAGCGCTGTACCTGGCGAGCGAAGAGGCATCGTTCATCAGCGGCGTGTGTATCGAAGTGGATGGCGGGCGCTGCGTTTAAGCAAGCACGCCAACAGGCGCGTCATGGCATGCCCTGAAGCAGCCACTACGCCCCATTTTTGAGCGCCTCAATCCGCACTAGGACAGTGCGGATTGATTTGACCGTGGTGGCCCTGCTGCCTATAGTGCCGCCGATGTTTGCGAGCCAGCTCCACACCCCAGCCGCCAGCGCTACCGCGCCGCTGCGCCGTGGCGTGCGCTCGCAGGCCACGCTCCAGGCCGGTGACCGCGCTCTCTGCACCCTTGCTGCAGATTCCTGAGCCCGGCGACACCCCCTCCCCTCCGCATTCTTTTCGCGCACCTCCTGTCGCCGGGCCCCACGCCCAGCGCCAGCTTGCGCCTTGGCCACGGCCGGGGCGCGGACGTCAGGAGTGTCCATGCCCCCGTTTCCTTCGGGCGAGATTTCGCTCGCCCCGTGCGCGCCCGCGCACCCACTTGCTGCCCCTGCGCTTGCGCGCGACGGTGCTGTCGATCAGGCCGTGGCCCACGCAGCCGCCGCCGACATCACCCGCCAGTTCATCCGTGCCAAGCAGCCCTGCGCCGACGGGTACCGCTGGTACCTGCGCCGCCAGGAAGGCGCCAGCAACTACCAGGCGTTGCTGGACGACCTGGTGCGCGAACGCCGCGTCGAAGACGCGTGCTGGATGCTGGACCAGTTCGGCCCCACCAGCGATGTGCTGGAGGTGGACCACCTGGAGGCCGACGCGCTGGTGTTTGCCGGCAGCGTGCGCTGCCGGGGCCATGCCGACGTAGAAGGTGTGCTGCGCACGGGCCGCAGCCTGAGCGTGCTGGGCGGCCTGCGGGTGGGTGGTGCACTGCGCGTGGGCGAAGACCTGCGCGTGGCAGGCGCGGTGCGCTGCGAGGGCAGCGCGCGGCTGCAGGGCGATGTGCGCGCGGGCTGGTCGCTGACCGTGGCTCAGCGGCTGCAATGCACGGGCAGCCTGCGCGTGGGCGGGGAGCTGGACTGCGGCGCCGCCGTCCAGATCGGCGGCCACTGCCGGGTGGCCCAGGATCTGCGCGTGGCGGACGACCTGGGCTGCGAAGGCGGCCTCAAGGTGGGCGGCCACCTGCATGCCGGCGCGGCCCTGCAGGCGGCCCGGGGCCTGTGGGTGATGGGCGATGTGGACTGCAAGGGCCACCTGCAGGTGGGCTGGGGGGTGCGGGCCGGTGGGCATATCCACGCCGGTGGCACCATCCGCGCGGGAGAGAGCCTGTGGGCGGGCGACACGATTGCCGCGGGCGAAGCCTATGGCGTGTATGCGGGCCTGGATGTGCCCTTGCCCGACTGGCCCCACAGCGCCCAGGTCAGCGCCCGCGAACACCCCGCGCGCCTGCTGAGCGGCTGCTGGGCAGGCGGCCCGGGGAGCACGCCATGACGGCCAACACCTTCTGCCTGCACCTGCCAGGCCATGCCACGGCCACCAAAGCGCAGTCCAGCCCAGGCCTGCGGGGCCGCTGGGCCCAGTGGCTGACCGAGCTGCGCATCGACGTGGACCTGTCGGGCCGCGACATCCAGCGCGAGTTCGATGCGCTGTACGACCGCATCCGCACCAACCATCGCACACGCGATGCGATGCAACCGCTGACCCTGCACCTGCGCGGGCTGGTGTTTCGCCTGCGCGAGGCCGATGGCGAATATTTTGTGTACGCGATCGATCCACTGCGCAACCGCATCGTGGCTTACACCGTGTTCAACCGGCTGGTGGAGGTGGACCGCCGCACCGACCGCCACCTGCGCGCACCCCACACCAAGGTGGCGCACGGCTACCGGCGCATGGGCATTGCCACGGCCATCTACCGCTGGTGGCTGGACTCGGGCCGTTGCCTCATGACGGGGGCACGCCAATCTGCCGGTGCCCACGGCCTGTGGATGGCCCTGGCGCGCGACTATGAGCTGGCCGCCGTGCGCATCGATGCAAACAAGCGTGTGCAGCAGTTGCAAATGCCACCGCCGCCAGGATTCTTCGACGCGCTGGATACGCGGCTGGTACTGGTGGGGCGCGATTGCAGCTTGGCGGACTTCACGCAGCCCGTTGCCTGCAACGGCCGGTGACCCGATGGGCCGAACCGCGAGCAGCCGATCAGCCCAGCACCTCGCGCAGGGCCGCCTCGTACAGGCCGGTGAGCTTGTCCATCACACCCAGCAGGCGTTCACTGGTCGTTGCCACCGCGTTGAGCCCGGCGTCGTCGGCCGGGCGGCGCAGGGCCGCGTCGAAGAACAGCCATTGCGAGTCGGCCAGCTCCAGCTCGCTGCGGATGGCGGGCGTGGACACTGGCGCTGACTTGAGCGTCTGCAGCGCCTGCCGGAAGTCGGCCGCATCGGCCGCCAGCTGCGCGTGCACCACCTTCGACTCCACCTTGGCAGCACTCAAGAAGTAGTTTTTGGCCAGGCGCTGCGACAGCATGCGCTGGCGGCCCGCCAGGTTGACCAGGCGGGCGCTGGGCGCCTGCGCCATCTTCTCGATGGACTCGGTCACAGCCTGGGCCACCAGCAGCGTGCGGTCGGCCTGCTCGGAGGCCGCAACCACCAGGGCGGTCTGGGTGGCCGGCGCTGCAGTCAGCTGGTTGAGCAGCGCAAACTGCTTTTGCACGTCTTCCAGCTGGCGCCCCACGTCGGCGGGCCAGCGCCCGGTCTGCATGCCCCGGGCCAGCTCGCTGCTGCCCGACTGCGCCATCTTGCGGGCGAGCCCCATCACATCCACCGCCGCGCCGGGCAGCACCTGCAGGTACTGCTGGCAATAGGCCTTGGCCATGCGTTGCGACAGCGCACGGAACCAACCCGCATAGTTGATGGCGCCGGACAACCCCATCTGTGCCTGGGCCCCAACGGCCCCACTCGCCCAGGTGGGCAGCAGGATGCCTGCCGCCACCCACTGAACCGCCACACGGCGCTGGCAGGGCATGGCGTCTGCGGAGAAGCTGTTCAATACCTCGCGAACTGGCATGGGAACCCTTTGAAATCGGATGCCTGCATTGTTGCGATGCAGCATTCCCATGCCCTGCGCCAGATCAAAGCGCACCGCCATCCGCCGCAATCGTTTGCGCTGCCGCAACAAATCCGCCTTCAAGGTCATTCGCAGAAGGGCCCACACCTCCCCGCCAAACCTGACACACTGCGCCGCTCAGGAGACGAACATGTTGATACAACTGACCTACGCCAGCCGCACCTCCCGCGTGCTCGGCCCTGCGGACATCAAGGACATCTTGAGCGCCTCGCAGCGCAACAATGCCCGCGCGGGCATCACTGGCGCGCTGTGCCTGAACAACGGCATCTTCCTGCAGCAGCTCGAAGGCGACCGCGCTGCCGTCAACGCGCTGTACCACCGCCTGCTCAAGGACACGCGCCACAAGGACACGGCCGTGCTGGACTTTGGCGAGATCCCGCACCGCCGCTTCACCAGCTGGTCCATGGGGCTTCTGGGCTCGGTGGACGCCAACCGGCAGCTGTTCCTCAAATACTCGAGCACCCCGGATTTCGACCCTTTCAGCATGAGCACCTTGATGCTGCGCAGCTTCTTCGACGAGATCCTGCAGAACGTGCGCTGGCTGGAGTGAGAAAATGCGGGCCATGTGCCCTCCCGCCCTGCTGAACGAGCCCACCCATGTCTGAACGCGTGATTCCGCTGGTCGATGAGCGCCTGGCCTCGCTGGCGGCCAAGGTGCCAGCCCAGCTGGTCAGCCCCACAGGGCTACTCACCGATGCCCGGGGCCGCCCGCTGCGCGACCTGCGCATCAGCGTGACGGACCGCTGCAACTTCCGCTGCAACTACTGCATGCCCAAGGAAGTGTTCGACAAGGATTACCCCTACCTGCCGCACGGGGCTTTGCTGAGCTTTGAGGAAATCACACGGCTGGCGCGGCTCTTTCTGGCGCATGGCGTGCGCAAGATCCGCCTGACGGGCGGCGAACCCCTGCTGCGCAAGAACCTCGAAGACCTGGTGGCGCAACTGGCCCAGTTGCGCACCGTGGATGGCCTGGCGCCCGACCTCACCCTCACCACCAACGGATCGCTGCTCGCGCGCAAGGCCCAGGCCCTGAAGGACGCGGGCCTGAACCGCGTGACGGTGAGCCTGGACGGCCTGGACGACACCATCTTTCGCCGCATGAACGATGTGGACTTTCCGGTGGCCGATGTGCTGGCCGGCATCGAGGCCGCGCATGCAGCGGGTCTGTCGCACATCAAGGTCAACATGGTGGTCAAGCGCGGCACCAACGACCACGAAATCTTGCCCATGGCGCGGCACTTTCGCGGCACAGGCACCACGCTGCGCTTCATCGAATACATGGACGTGGGCGCCACCAACGGCTGGCGCATGGACGAGGTGCTGCCGTCGGCCGAACTCATCGAACGCCTGCGCGCCGAACTGCCACTGGTGCCGCTGGACCCGAGCAGCCCCGGCGAAACCGCCGAGCGTTGGGGCTATGCCGATGCGCAGGGCCAACACGACCCCGCGCTGGGCGAGGTGGGCGTGATCAGCAGCGTGACCCAGGCCTTCTGCCACGACTGCAACCGCGCGCGCCTGTCCACCGAAGGCAAGCTCTACCTGTGCCTGTTTGCCAGCCAGGGCTACGACCTGCGCAGCCTGCTGCGCGGCGGCGCAAGCGATGCTGACATTGCCTCGGCCATCGCCCCCATCTGGCAGCAACGCAACGACCGCTATTCGGAGCTGCGCAGCAGCCTGCCCGCCGACACCGGCCAGGGGGCGCGGCGCGTTGAGATGAGCTACATCGGCGGATGACCTCGGACAACCCCCTGAGCGACTGCGTCGCTTCCCCCTTCTCTCGCACCGCTGCGCGATGCGGGAAGGGGGACGCAGCCCTCGCTGCGGGGCGGCCCTTGCTTGGCTGCCCTGACCTGCAGAGCGCAGTCTCAAAGGCCACGGGAAATTCCGGCCTGCATTCTTTTGAAGAGCATCCATGATTCAAACCCAAGACATCACCGGCCTGGTCCTCGCAGGGGGCCGAGGCTCCCGCATGGGCGGGGTGGACAAAGGCCTGCAGAACTTTCGCGGGCTGCCATTGGCCCTGCACACGCTGATGCGGCTGCAGATGCAGACGGGCAACGTGATGGTCAACGCCAACCGCAATCTGGCGGCCTACGAAGCGTTTGGCACGCCGGTGTGGCCCGACGTGCTGAGCGACTACGCCGGGCCCCTGGCGGGCTTTCTGACCGGGCTGGAGCGCTGCGAAACGCCCTGGCTGCTGACGGTGCCCTGCGACACTCCGCTGTTTCCGCTGGACCTCGCCCAGCGCCTGGCGGCCGCGGCAGACGCCGAGGGTGCCGACATTGCCATGGCCGCAGCGCCCGAAGACGACGGCCAGGGCCACATCACCGTGCGCCCGCAGCCGGTGTTCTGCCTGCTGCGTGTGGACCTGCTGGAAAGCCTGGTCGCCTTCACCCAGGCCGGTGGCCGCAAGATCGACGCGTGGACGGGCCAGCACCG
The DNA here is from genome assembly GCF_056314325.1 of Acidovorax sp. DMC1. NCBI lineage: Bacteria > Pseudomonadati > Pseudomonadota > Betaproteobacteria > Burkholderiales > Comamonadaceae > Acidovorax > Acidovorax sp. DMC1. Next base: position 164,413 of record NZ_JBQUYO010000006.1, read on the forward strand.
CTGTGCCATCGTGCCCTTCGACCAGCCGGGCGACGACCCCCAGGCCTTCTTCAACGCCAACACGCTGGCCGAGCTGCACGCGCTGGAAAGCAGCAGCGCGCCCCAGGCCTGAGCTGCCCGCCCACCCCATGAACCATCGCCCCCCGTGGACGCAGTGAAACCAGTGGAACCAGCGGATGCTGGCGCGGTACACATCCGCCCCCTGGTCGCCGCCGATGCAGTGGCCTACAAGGCCCTGCGCGACGAGGCACTGCGCACGGCGCCGGATGCTTTCACCTCGGACTACGAATCCTCCGTGGGCCGCGATGCCAGCGAGTACGTGGCGCGGTTTGGCGCGCTGGAGTCCGGCCAGTTCTTTCTGGGCGCCTTTGACGCGGCAGGCCAGCTGCTCGGCTGCCTGGGTTGCGAGCGCGAACAACGCACCAAGCAGCGCCACTGCGCCGTGGTGGTGGGCATGATGGTGTCGCCCGCTGCGCAGCGCCGGGGCATTGGCCGGATGCTGGTGGAGGCCTGCATGCAGGCCGCCAGCCAGGTGCCGGGGCTGACCCAGCTGGTGCTTACCGTCACCGCGTCCAACCACCACGTGGTGCGCCTGTACGAGCAGGCCGGGTTCCGCGCCTGGGGCCTGCTGCCCCACGCCATCGTGGTGGATGGCGTGGGCTACGACAAGCTGCACATGCTGCGGCTGCTCTCCCACTGAATTCAAGCCAATCCCACCCATGAAAACCATTGCCCAGATAGCCGCCGAGCTGCAAGGCTACGACCCGCAGGCCCTGAGCGCTGCCGATGTGAACCAGTTTCTGGACCGGCTGGTCGAGCCCGTCACCGCCACCGAAGTGCTGCCGCTGTTCAGCGCGCTGGGCCGCGTGCTGGCGCAAGACGTGATCTCCCCGGTGAGCGTGCCGCCCCACGACAACTCGGCCATGGACGGCTACGCCTTTGCGGGTGCGCAACTGGTGGCCGGGCAGCCGCTCACGTTGCGCGTGGTGGGCACCGCCCTGGCCGGCAAGGCCTGGGCGGGCACGGTGGCGGCGGGCGAATGCGTGAAGATCATGACCGGCGCCATCATGCCCGCCGGGCTGGACACCGTGGTGCCGCAGGAGTTCACGACCGCCGCAGCCGACGGCCACATCACCATTGCCGCCGATGTGCTGCGCGCCGGCGACAACCGCCGCTTCAAGGGCGAGGACATCATGGAAGGCCGCGTGGCCTTGGCCCGTGGCGAGCTGCTGACGCCTGCCGCCCTGGGCCTGGTGGCCAGCCTGGGCCTGCCCACCGTCACGGTGGTCCGCCGCCTGCGCGTGGCGTACTTCTCCACCGGCGACGAGATCCTGAGCCTGGGCGAGGCGCCGCGCGAAGGCGCCGTGTACGACAGCAACCGCTACACCGTGTTCGGCCTGCTCACGCGCATGGGGGCGGAGGTGATTGACCTGGGCGTGGTGCGTGACGAACCCGCGCTGCTTGAAGCCGCCTTCCGCCAGGCAGCCCAGCAGGCCGACGCCATCATCACCAGCGGCGGCGTGAGTGTGGGCGAGGCCGACCACACCCGCACCATGATGAAAAAGCTGGGCGACGTGGCCTTCTGGCGCATCGCCATGCGCCCGGGCCGCCCGATGGCCGTGGGGCGCATCGGCAACGCAGAAAATCAAGCCGTTTCGGCCTCAAGCGCTAGTGCATCAAGCGCTGACAGCTATCAAAATAATATCAATACTGATATCAATACAGCCCCCGGTGGCGCAGTGCTCTTCGGGCTGCCCGGCAACCCCGTGGCGGTGATGGTGACCTTTCTGGCCTTTGTGCGCCCCGCCCTGCTGCGCATGATGGGGTGCACCCGTGCGGCGCCCCCACTGCTGCGAGCCATCAGCACCGAGCCCATGCGCAAGAAGCCCGGCCGCACCGAATACCAGCGCGGCCTGGTCACCACCGCCGCCGACGGCACGCTGCAGGTACGCACCACCGGCAACCAGGGCTCGGGCGTGCTCAGCTCCATGGTGCAGGCCAACGGGCTCATCGTGCTGCACCACGGGCAAGGCAATGTGGCGGTGGGCGATGCGGTGGACGTGATGGTGTTTGAGGGCGTGATCTGACACGGCAATGCGCCGCCAGCCGGTGCATGGCACCGGCCACCAAGGTAACCTGAAACCTGCCTCTCGCTCTGTTCACAGACCACGAATCACGCCATGCCCTACTCCGCGCAACACCTTGCACAACCCCCATCCCGAGACGATGTGGACCGCCTGCCCGGCGCCACGGTGGTCGAGTTCGGCACGCCCTGGTGCGGCCACTGCCAACGCGCCCAGCCGCTGATCGAAGCCGCCCTGAAGGACCGCGCGGACATTGCCCACGTCAAGGTGGAAGACGGCCCTGGCCAGCGCCTGGGCCGCACGTTCGGTGTGAAGCTCTGGCCCACGCTGGTGTTTCTGAAAGACGGCCAGGAAGTGGCCCGCCTGGTGCGCCCACAAGGCGGGCAAGAACTGCAGGACGCGGTGCAGTCGGTGCTGGCCTGAGCCCCCCGCGCCGCCAGCTCGACCCACACATCGTTCACGCATGCACTGAAAAGCAGAAAGGGCCCCACGGGCCCCTTTCTTGTGTTGTATTGCTTTGATGGCTTTAGCCGCACGGCTTATCAGCCCGCCCCCTATTGAAAGTTACTTGGCCACATAGTCGTGCGGGTGCAGCGGGTGTGCCGGCGCGTCCACCGCCACCGCAGTGTTGGCCCCCGGCACCGCCTTGCGGGCGAACAACGTGTACATGGTGGGCACCACAAAAATGGTGAGCAGCGTGCCCAGCGACATGCCACCCACAATCACCCAGCCGATCTGTGTGCGCGTTTCGGCGCCAGCACCCGTGGCCAGTGCCAGGGGGATGGCTCCGAGCACCATGGCACCCGTGGTCATCAGGATGGGGCGCAGGCGCTGGGCCGAGGCCTTGACCAGCGCGTCCACCATCTCCATGCCCTCTTCGCGCAGCTGGTTGGTGAACTCCACGATCAGGATGCCGTGTTTGGTGATCAGCCCCACGAGCGTGATCAGCCCGATCTGCGAATACACGTTGAGCGAGCCGCCGCTCCACTTGAGCGCCAGCAACGCACCAATCATCGACAGCGGCACCGACACCATGATGACCAGCGGGTCGATAAAGCTCTCGAACTGCGCCGCCAGCACCAGGAAGATGAACACCAGCGCCAGCACAAACACCACGCCCAGCGCACCTTGGGAGTTCTTGAACTCGCGCGAGGTGTCGTTCAGGTCGGTGGTGTAGCCGGGCTTGAGCACCTTGGCGGCCGTCTCGTTCATGAAGGTGATGGCCTGGCCCAGCGAGTAGTCGGACGACAGGTTGGCCGTGATGGTGGCCGAGCGGCGCTGGCCAAAGTGGTTCAGCTCGCGCGGGCTCACGCTTTCGCGCACGTTGACCAGACTGGTCAGCGGGATCATCGCGTCGTTGCGGCCGCGCACGTAGATGGTGTCGATGTTCTCGGGCGTGGTGCGGCCTCGCGCCTCGGTCTGCACGATCACGTCGTACTGCTCGGCATCGCGCTTGTAGCGCGTGACGGTGCGGCCGCCCAGCATGGTCTCGATGGCCTTGGCCACCACTTCCACGCTCACGCCCAGGTCGGCGGCGCGTTCGCGGTTGACCTCGATGCGCAGCTCGGGCTTGTTCAGGCGCAGGTCCACGTCAGGGGACACGATGCCGGGGTTCTGCGCAATCTCGGCCATGAACGCGGCCACCACCTTGCTCAGGTTTTCGTAGCTGTCCGAGGTCTGGATCACGTAGGTGAGGGGCCGCGAGCGAAAGCCCTGGCCGAGCGACGGCGGCGTGATCAGGAAGGCATTCACGCCGGGCAGGCCCGCCACCTTGGGCTGCAGCTCCTTGGCCAGGGCCAGCGTGGTGCGGTCGCGCTTTTCCCAGTCCACGGTGCGGTAGATGACGCTGCCCTGTGCCACCGTGGGATTGCCGATGTTGGCAAACACGCGGTCGAATTCGGGGTAGGTGTTGCCGATCTTTTCCAGCTCCAGCGCATAGCGGTTGGTGTAGTCCAGCGTGGCGCCGTCGGGTGCGGTCACGCTGGCCAAAATGGTGCCCCGGTCTTCCAGCGGCGACAGCTCCTGCCGCATGGTGGGGAACACCAGCACCAGCGCTGCGCCGCTGAGGGCCATGACGCCCAGCACGATCCAGCGGGCCTGGAACAGCGCACCCCGCACACCGCCCCGCCCAGAACCCGTGCCGCCCCAGCGGGCCGTAACGATCCAGCGCAGCAAACGACCATACGCGTCTGACAGGGCCGTGAGCCAGCGCTCCATGGAGCGATCGAACCAGTTGGGCTTCGGGTTGTGCTTGAGCAACAGCGAGCACATCATGGGCGAGAGCGTCAGGGCCACAAAGCCCGACACCACCACGGCCCCGGCCAGCGCCAGTGCAAACTCCACAAACAGGCGCCCCGTGCGGCCTGGCGTGAATGCGAGCGGCGCATACACCGCCACCAGCGTGAGCGTCATGGCCACTATGGCAAAGCCGATTTCACGGGCACCCTTGATGGCGGCCGAGAACGGGTCAAGCCCCTCTTCGATGTGGCGGTAGATGTTCTCCAGCATCACGATGGCGTCGTCCACCACCAGGCCAATGGCCAGCACCAGCGCCAGCAGCGTGAGCGTGTTGATCGAAAAGCCCGCCAGTGCCATCAGCGCAAAACTGCCCACCAGGCTGACCGGGATGGTGATGATGGGGATGATGGACGCCCGGAAGGTGCGCAAGAACACAAAGATCACCAGCGCCACCAGCACAACGGCCTCGATGATGGTGGAGTACACGCTCTTGATGGAGCGGTCGATGAACAAGGAGTTATCGTTGGCAATGTCGATGCCGATGTCTGGCGGCAGATCGGCCTTGAGCAGGGGGATCATGGCGCGCACGCCTTTGGACAGCTCCAGCGGGTTGGCCGTGGCCTGGCGGATCACACCCACCGAGATCGCATCGCGGCCATTGAGCCGCACGCGGCTGCGGTCGCTGGCATGGCCTTCTTCGACCCGGGCGACATCGCGCACCCGCACCGAGAACCCGTTGACCGTGCGGATCACGATGTCGGAAAACTGTGCCGGGGTTTTCAGGTCGGTCTGCGAGGTCACGCTGAACTCGCGCTGTTGCGACTCGATGCGGCCCGCGGGCAGCTCCAGGTTGTTGCGGCGGATGGCGTCTTCCACGTCCTGCGTGGTCAGGCGGTAACCGGCCATGCGTTCGGGGTCCAGCCACACCCGCATGGCGTATTTGCGCTCGCCGTAAATCGGCACGTCGGCCACACCAGTCACGGTCTGCAAACGGGGTTTGACGATGCGGTTGATGAGGTCGTTGACCTCCAGCGGGGTGCGCGTGTCGCTGCTGAAGGCCAGCCACATCACGGGCGAAGCGTCGGCCTCGACCTTGGCAATCACGGGCTCATCCACCGCCAGCGGCAGGCGGTTGCGCACACGGGCCGTGCGGTCGCGCACTTCGGCTGCCGCGTTGTCGGCATCCTTCTCCAGCCGAAAGCGCACGCTGATCTGGCTTTGTTCGGCCCGGCTGATGGAGGTGATCACATCCACCGCGTCGATCCCGGCGATGGAGTCTTCGAGCGGCTTGGTGACCTGCGATTCAATCACTTCGGCCGACGCGCCCGCGTAGCGCACGCTGACGGTGACCACGGGTTCGTCGATCTTGGGGTATTCGCGCACCGACAGGCGCGTGAAGCTCACCGCACCAATCAGCAGCACCAGCAGCGACAGCACGGTGGCAAACACCGGCCGGCGGATCGATATTTCAGCGAGTTGCATGGCAGTCCGTAGGCATCAGAGGGTGACGACAGGCAGCCCGTCAGACAGGCGTACGGCGGCCCGGGGCCGTTGATCGGGTCGCGCTTCCAGCCAGCTGGCAAGGGTTGGGACCTGGCAGGGGTTGGGCCTCCCTGCGAACCGCCATCGCGCTCGGCACCGTGGAGGCTGTCACGGGAGATGGAGATGCTGGCGCCGCAGAGGTGTTCGGCGCAGGCGCATCGGCCCCTGCTGCAGCCTTTGGGCCCGCCCCGGTCGCGGCACCTGAAGCGCCCGACGCTAGGCGCGCGGCTGCGGCCGCCGCGCCACCGTTGCCCTGCTTGCCCAGCTCCACCACGCGCACCTCGGTGCCGTCCTTGCGGATGCGCTGCTGGCCCGCCGTGACCACCAGGTCACCAGCGCTCAGGCCGTCCAGAATCTCCACCCATCCGGGTGAGCGCACGCCCAGCTGCACCGGGGTGCGGCGAGTCACCTGGCTGCCGGGCTCCTTGCCCTCCACCACCTTGAGCACATAGGGGCTGGAGCCGTCGGGCACGATGGCTTCTTCGGGCACCACGCGCGCGTCGCTGCGTTCGGAGAATACGGTCGTCACCCGCGCGAACATGCCGGGACGCAATTGCAGCCGGCGGTTGTCGATGCAGCCGCGCACCGCAATGGCCCGCCCATCTGCATCGATCTGCGGGCTGATGGCCTGCACCAGGGCGGCGTAGCGCACACCCGGCAGTGCATCAAACGTGATCTGTGCGGTCTGGCCCGGGCGCACTTTGCTCTGCAGCCGCTCGGGCAGACGGAAGTCCACGTACACCGCATCGAGGTCTTCAATGTTGACGATGTCGGCCCCGTCCTTGAGGTAGTCGCCCACGTTCACACCCCGAATGCCCGCAATACCATCGAACGGGGCCACGATCTTGAGGCGCTGGCCGGTGGCCTGGGCCAGCGCCAGCTTGGCCTGGGCCACTTCCAGGTTGGCAGCACTCTCATCCACAGAGCGTTGGCTGATGAAACCCTGAGCCACCAGCTCCTGGTTGCGCTTGTGGTTGGCCTGCGCAATCGACAACTCGGCCTGGCTTTGCTGGATTTGTGCACGGGGCAACTGGTCGTCCAGCTGCACCAGCACCTGCCCGCGCCGCACGCGCTGGCCATCGTGAAAGTTGAGCTGGGTGATGCGCCCGCCCACCTCGGGGCGCAGCATGACGCTCTGGCGCGACTTGAGACTGCCTACGGCTTCGGCATCGTCGCGCAGCGCCATCTTCCGCACGGTCACGGCCTCCACGGCCACGGGGCGACCGGCACCCGCAGCGGCACCACCGCCCGCAGGTGTACCCGTCCCGCTCGCCCCGGCCTCGGTACGCTGCGGTGGCTGGGCTGGTTTCTGCAACCACCAGGCTGCGCCCGATGCAGCCGCGATGCCGATGACAGCGAAAACGAGGTACTTGTTCTTGGACGCCATGGGTCAGTCAATCCGTTGAGGTGGGAAGCGCAGTCACACAATGTAACAGTGGGTGTATGCAGCCGCAGCCATGCGCTGCAATATCCCAGGGCATTGGCCGCAAGCGGCAGTCCCCGGCACGGCCATGAAAAAAGCCTCCGAAGAGGCTTGTGCGAAACGCTGAGTCGACTTTCAGGCTATCTACGGCCCAGGGCCTGGTCCACGCCCCGGTTGGCCAACTCGTCGGCGCGCTCGTTGCCCGGGTCGCCCGAGTGCCCCTTCACCCAGCGCCACTCAATGCGGTGACCGCCGGTGCTGACCAGCGCATCCAGCCGCTGCCACAGCTCCACGTTCTTGACGGGCTGCTTGGAGGCGGTGCGCCAGCCCTTGGCCTTCCAGCCATGGATCCACTCGGTGATGCCCTTGCGCACGTACTCGCTGTCCAGGTACAGCGTCACGGCACAGGGGCGCTTGAGGGCCGAGAGCGCTTCGATCACCGCCATCAGCTCCATGCGGTTGTTGGTGGTGCCCAGTTCGCCACCGAACAGTTCTTTTTCGGTCGCGCCGGAGCGCAGCAACACGCCCCATCCGCCGGGGCCGGGGTTGCCCTTGCAGGCGCCATCGGTGTAAATCTCTACCTGGTTCAAACTCTGTTCCTGACAATGTGATGGATGGTTGCAGCACCGGGGATGGATCTGCCGGGCAACCGGATACGAATGGGCTCAAGGCTCGTGCCGGGCTGCCGGCGGGCGGCCCGCGAGGAACTCACCCCGCGTTGTGACGCCCGGTTGGCGATGGGCACGGTGCCCGCCGCACGCTGGCGGTGGGTGCGCCAGGCGGGCTCCAGCAAACGCATGCCATGCACCCGTTTGACGGCCACCAGGAAATACGCAGCGCCCAGGATCGGCCACCACCTTTCACCCAGAGGGTCCATCCAGCCAAAACGCTCCAGCCAGTGTGCCGTGCGCACCGCTGGACGATAACAGCCAAAACGGGCCGATTCGACTTCGAAATTCAAAAGCCGCAGCCAATCGCGCAGGCGGCGGTAACCAATGAACTCGCCGACATCGGGCAGGTACAGGTTGCCCAGCCCCAGGCGCTGGTACAGCCGCGCACGCCGCTGCCGCAAGCCCCACAGGCTGGTGGGGTTCAGGCCGCTGATGACCACGCGCCCCTCGGGCACCAGCACCCGCTCCACCTCGCGCAGCGCGGCATGGGGGTCGATGCTCAGCTCCAGTGTGTGCGGCAGCACCAGCAGGTCCAGGCTGGCGGCGGGGAAAGGCAGGGCCACGGGCTCGGTGAGCAAGTCCACCGCGCGACGCTGCAGCGGGCCATCGACACCCCCAGTCTCGACAAAGGCGATGGAACCTTCCACCGCCTCCTGGCCCATGGCCAGCCATTGGTGGGGCATGCGGTTGGCACGCAGGCCGTCCAGCAGCGGCATGCCGAGCTGCAGGCTGTGGTAGCCAAAAATATTGGCCACCGCCTCGTCAAAGCGCGCCTGTTCCCAAGCGAGCAGATAGCGGCCGGGGGGGGAGTCGAACCAGTGGTGCAAACCTATAATTTGATCGCTCATGAACTTGCTACCGCTGCCCGCCTTTACCGACAACTACATCTGGATGCTGCACGACGGCCGCCAGGCCATCGTGGTGGACCCGGGAGAAGCCGCGCCGGTGGAGCAGGCCTTGCACCGCCGGGGCCTGACATTGCAGGCAATTCTAGTCACGCACCACCATGCCGATCATGTCGGCGGAGTCGATGCCCTGCGCGCCGCCACTGGCGCACAGGTGTATGGCCCTGCACGGGAGCGCATCCCCGAGCCGCTGTCGCGGCTGGCGCAGGGCGATACCGTCAACGCGCTGGGGCTGCAGTTCCAGGTCATCGATGTGCCGGGGCATACGGCCGGCCACATCGCCTACTACTGCGCCGACATGGACGGCGCGCCCCTGCTGTTCTGCGGAGATACGCTGTTCTCGGGCGGCTGCGGGCGGCTGTTCGAAGGCACGCCTGCGCAGATGCTGGACTCGCTGGACCGGCTGGCTGCGCTGCCCGGCAACACCCGGGTGTGCTGCACCCACGAGTACACCCTGTCGAACCTAAAGTTTGCACGTGCCGTGGAACCTGGCAATGCCGCCCTGCTCCACTACAGCAGCCAATGCGAGGCCTTGCGGGCCCAGAACCAGCCCACCCTGCCCTCGCAGATGGCACTGGAGCGAGATATCAACCCCTTTCTGCGCGTGCGGCAGAGCCCGGTGGCACAAGCCGCCCAGGGCTACGATGCGCAGGTGTCCCTTGACGACGCTGTAGCGGTGCTGGCCGCGCTGCGTCAATGGAAAAACGAGTTCCGATGAAGATTTTGCACATTGCCTGCCTGGCTGGCCTTTTGTGGCTGACAGGTTGCGCCACCACGGGTTCAGCGCCCGACCAAGCCGCTGCTGGCGGCAGCACCACCAGCACCAAAGCCCCTACCGCCCCCCACACTCCTGTCATCCCCAACGGCCCGCTCAAACCCATCACCGCCGCGCAAGCCGCGAGTGGCGAGGTGGCGTCGCTGTCGGCCCCGGCCGACCTGTGGGACCGCATCCGGCGCGGCTTTGCCATGCCAGACCTGCAGCACGAGCTGGTGCAGGACCGCGAGCAGTGGTATGCCACCCGCCCTGACTACATGCAGCGCATGACGGAGCGGTCCAGCAAATACCTGTTCCACATCGTTGAAGAGCTGGAACGCCGGGGCATGCCCACCGAGCTGGCACTGCTGCCGTACATCGAGAGCGCGTTCAATCCCCAGGCCGTATCGAGCGCCAAGGCCGCAGGCATGTGGCAGTTCATGCCTGCCACGGGCAACTATTTCGACCTCAAGCAGAACGCCTTCCGCGACGACCGCCGCGACGTGTTGGCGTCCACCCGCGCAGCGCTGGACTACCTGCAAAAGCTCTACGGCATGTTTGGCGACTGGCACCTGGCCCTGGCTGCCTACAACTGGGGCGAAGGCAGCGTGGGCCGCGCCATTGCCCGCAACCAGAAGCTGGGGCTGGGCACCAGCTATAGCGACCTGAACATGCCGGCAGAGACCCGCATGTATGTGCCCAAGCTGCAGGCAGTGAAGAACATCGTGGCCAACCCTGAGGCGTTCAACACTGAATTGCCGCTGATCGAAAACCACCCCTACTTCCAGACCGTGGACATCACGCACGACATCGACGTGTCGCTGGTGGCATCGCTGGCAGGTATCCGGGAGGAAGACTTCCGCGCGCTCAACCCGTCGTTCAAGCGGCCTGTGATCCTGGCGGCGGGCACACCACAAATCTTGCTTCCCTGGGACAACGCCAAGGTGTTCCAGCGCAATCTCGAAGCCAAGCGCGAAGGCCAGTACGCCAGCTGGACCGTGTGGTCCGTGCCCACCACCATGAGCGTGGCCGAAGCGGCCCAGCGTGCAGGCATGAGCGAAGCCGACTTGCGCAGCATGAACAACATCCCGCCGCGCATGCTAATCAAGGCGGGCTCGGCCCTGATGGTGCCGCGCTCCACAACCACACGGCAAGACGTGTCGTCCCACTTGGCCGACAACGGCCAGCTGAGCCTCACCCCCGAGATCGTCACCCGCCGCACCACCGTGCGCGCCGGCAAGGGCGACACGGTGGCCAGCATTGCCCGGCGTTACAAGCTGGCAGCCGCCAGCGTGGCCGACTGGAACGACGTGCGGGCGAATGCCGCATTCAAGGTAGGCCAGCAAGTTGTGGTGTACCTGCCGGTGCGCCAGGGCCAAGCGCGCAGCGGCAGCAGCGCCCGCGCCTCGGTCGCCACGGCGGCCAAACGCCAGGCACCCGCGCCCTCGCGACGCGGAGGCACGCCCTCCAAAGTCAAGCGCCGCTGACCCGCGCCCCTGCCGGCCGCGAAGGCTGGCAGGACATCGCTGGGCTGAGTGGCTGGGGCCGTGCTCAGAAACGGAGCGTGTGCATGCCCAGCAACCCCAAAATGCCCATGATGATGAGGTAGAGCGCCACGATGGTGCTGAGCAGGCGCGGCATGACCAGGATGAGAATGCCTGCGATAAGGGAAACGAGCGGGCCGATGCTGAGGCTCAGCGACATGGTGATGGGTCCTTGAAAAATGGCTCGGGAATGGCACAGCACAAGCGCCGCATACGTGGCCTGCGCAATGCCGGTGGCGCGGAGTGATCGCGGTGCAGTGGCGGGTATCTGTGCAGGCGGCTGACACTGTAGTCGATGCCAGAGGACTCAGCCTCAACCCCCACAACCGCAATTCGTCAGACGCTGTACTTCTGGCGCGCCTTGCGCACGAAGTCGCTGGTAAAGGTACGGGCCAGTTCGATCTTGGCCTCGGCCAGTTCGGGCAACACCCGCGACAGCACCCGCAATGCGGTGGCAGGGCCTTCGTCAGGCATCAGGCCATTGGTGGAGTAGGTCTCACGCACGCGGCTGAACGCCGCCAAGTACAGCCCCCGGTCGCCCATCAGATAGGCAGGTGGTACCGTTTTCACCAGATCGGCTGGCGCTGCCGTCTGCAGCCATTTGAGCGCATGCACAACGCCATTGACCAGGGCCTGGGCCTGGGCAGGCTGCTTCTGGATGAACGCCTGGGGCGCATACAGGCAACTGGCGGGCATCGTGCCGCTGAACATGTCCTGCGCGGCCTTGAGCGAGCGCAGGTCCCCCACGATGCGGGTGTCCGCCTTTTGCTCCAGCAGGGTCATGATGGGATCGGCATGGCACAACGCCTGCACCTGGCCGGAACGCAGCGCGTTCATGGCATTGGTGCCCGAGCCCACGCCCACAAACGACACCTCCCGCAAGGGCACACCTGCGCGCATCAGCATCAGGCTGGCGGCCAAGTGGGTGGAGGAGCCCACCGACGACACGCCCACCTTGCGCCCTGCGAGGTCGCCCAGATCCTTGTACGCCGGTACCGACCGCAGGGACACACCAAGCGCCAGTTGTGGCGCCCGACCCTGCACCACCAGCGCACGGTAGGCATGACCGCGCGCCTGCGCACGCAACACATGCTCGAACGCACCGGAACAGACATCGGCCGCACCGTCCTGCACCGCCTGCCAGGCCAGAGCTCCCGCCGAATAGTCGCGCACCACCACGTCCAGGCCTTCCAAGCGGAAGTACCCCAACGCATCGGCCAGCGCCAGCGGCAGGTGGTACAGAACGCCCTGGCCGCCGACCGCCACGGTCACCCGCCCCAGCGCCGCGCCATCGGTCTGCGCACGCACCCCGACGGCAGGCGCCCACACCGCAGCTGCCGACAAGGCAGATACGGCGCCAAAGGCGCGGCGGGTGAGTGGAGGCAAGGACATGGAATCAGCCAAAAAGACAATGCTGCATTGCAACAATCGTGCCGCAGCACAGGCAAAATCGCATCAGGGTGAATCCCTGCGGGTTACTACGTACCGCCCTGTGCAGGCGTCCACTGCGGGGCACCACCGGTGGAGCGAAAAGCCCCCGGCGCGCTCAACGGTATCCGATGAAAAGGATGGCGATATTGACCAGAAAACCACCGGCCCAGACCGCGCTGCGCGCCGTTGGCATGTCCGCCACATACATCATCACGTAGAAGATGCGGAGAAACACATACAGTAGTGCCAGCAAGTCCAGCAGTGTCTGGCCTGCCCCCAGCAGGTGGGCGATGATGACCGCGCCGATGAAAAAAGGCAGCGCTTCAAAGCTGTTCGCCTGCGCTGCGTTGGCGCGGCCACGCCAGTCGGACTGCCGCGAGAGCCAGCCGCGCGGGTCGTGGTTGTCAAAACCGCCCTCTTTGCGGGACTTGCCCAAGTTGCCGCTTTTGGCCAGCCAGGCGCAGGCAATCGGCAGCAGTGCGGCAAACAGCACACACCAATAGGCCACAGTAAACCGTGCGACGTGCAGGGTGGTATTCATTTTTGAAGCTTTTGAGGCCCCAGCGCAGCAAATACAGGCGCTGGCAGCTATTAAATTGAGAGTATTTTAGCCGCAGGCCTTTGCCAGCCAGCGGACTGGCTCACAGGCAGGTAGGCACATCCAGGTCACCGGCGATCCACCAGCGCATGCGCAATCGTGCCCAGGTCCACATACTCCAGCTCGCTGCCCACGGGCACGCCGCGCGCAAGCCGCGTGACATGGAGCCCCCGGCTCTTGAGCGCCTCGCTGATCACATGGGCAGTCGCCTCGCCCTCGGCATTGAAATTGGTCGCCAGAATCACCTCCTGCACGGTGCCGTCCGTGGCGCGGTCCATGAGCTTGTGCAGGCCTATCTCCTTCGGCCCCACCCCATCCAGCGGACTGAGCCGCCCCATCAGCACAAAGTACAACCCCTTGAAGGCGCCCGTGCGCTCCAGCGCCGACTGGTCCGCTGGCGTCTCGACCACACACAGCCGCGTGGCATCGCGCTCGGGGTCCAGGCAGGTGCTGCACACCTCGGCTTCGGTGAAGGTATGGCAACGCGCGCAGTGGTGCACGGTGCCCACCGCCTCCCCCAGAGCACGCGCCAGCGCCAGCGCCCCTTCACGGTCATGCTGCAGCAGATGAAACGCCATGCGCTGCGCAGACTTCACCCCCACCCCCGGCAGCCGGCGCAGCGCCTGGATCAGAACATCGAGGGAGTTGGTGGAGGACATGGGGTGAGAGGCAATCCGAGAATTGGAGTTGGCGGTATGTGGAACGAGGCTTCGACAAGCTGCGCCCGAAAGGTAGTCAGGGCGCGGGCCAGTTTCTACTTGCCTTTCACCCCCCCGCCCTCAAGGGCGTAGCGAGCGGGATGAGCTGCTAGGCGGCCGGAGCACAGGAACCGGAACGTACTTCCTGTACGTGAGGATTCCGAGCACCGCCCAACGACGCAGATCGCCCGCTCGGTAGCCAGCCTCAGAAAGGGAATTTCATGCCGCCGGGGAGTCCTGGCATGCCCGCTGTGAGCTTGCCCATCTTCTCTGCCGAAGTCTCCTCGGCCTTACGCACCGCCGCATTGAACGCAGCCGCCACCAGGTCTTCCAGCATGTCCTTGTCTTCGGCCAGCAGGCTGGGGTCGATGGTGATGCGCTTGACGTCGTGCTTGCAGGTCATGACCACCTTCACCAGGCCCGCGCCCGATTCGCCTTCGACTTCAATGAAGGCCAGTTCGTCCTGGGCCTTTTTCAGGTTGTCCTGCATGGCCTGGGCTTGCTTCATCAGGCCGGCGAGTTGTCCTTTGTTGAACATGGTGTGGTTTCCTTTTCGGTTTCTAGTCTAGTGAATGGGTAACAGAGCTTGTGAGGGCTTCAGGGTCGGTCATGCAGGCTTGATGCTGCCCGGCACGATTCTCGCGCCGTAATCCCGCATCAGCGATTGCACGAAGGGGTCGTTGTGCACGATTTCCTCGGCGCGGCGCTGGCGCTCGGCCGCGGCAGCGGCATTGCGGCGGGCGGGGCTGTCGATGACCACACCCACCTCAACGCTGATCTGCGTGGCATGGCCGGCCGCCTCCAGCGCAGCGCGCAGGCGCTCGCGCGCCGTGGGCTGGTTGAGCGACTCACGCTCCACCCGCAGCAGCCAGTGCCCCCCATCGCGCGCCACCAGCTGCGATTGCAGGGCTAGCTCGCGCACCAGCGCTGTGATCGCTTCGGCTGCGATCAGTTGCTGCACGGTGGTGTGCCAGACATCGCCCTCTTCGGTGGGCGTGTAGCGGGCAGAGACGGGGGTGGGTGCAGACAGCGGAAGCGGCTGCAGCCGCTCGCCAGGCTCCGGCGCTTCGCGCACCGGAATTGCTACATATTCAGGAGCGCCTTGCGCTTTGACGGATTGCACTGCACCGGGGTTTTGCCCCAACCTCTCGGGCGTGCGCACGGGCAGCGCCGTTGCGGCAGGCGCTGGCGCCGTAGCCACCGCACCCGATTCATCAGATCCTGGCCATGGGGGTGGCTCGGAATCGTGCACCGATGCAGCCGCAGGGTCATCCGCTGGAGCGGGGACAGGGCGCGCCAACGCAGCAGACGCTGGCGCGGCCAACGGAGCGGGCGCAGGGACTTTGGGTGCAGGTGCTACAGGCGAGGCCTGCGGAGCCGCAGCGATCGGCGCAGCCAAGGCGGCCGATGCACCCACGGTACCTGTCAAAACAGGGCTGGAGGCTGTCGTTTCAGCCCGCGTCAGAGTTTTTTTTTCAGCCGATTCGCCAGCGCCCCCTGCACCGCCGACGGGCTTGAAGGCCAGCAAGCGCAGCAGCACCATGGTCAGCGCCGCGTACTCATCGGGCGCCAGGCCCAGTTCGCCGCGCCCGTGCAGGCACAGGCTGTAGAGCAATTGCGTTTCGTCGGCGGGCATCAGCGTTGACAGGCGGGCGGTTTCGGCGGCTTCTGGATCGTCGGCATCCACAGCACCAGCCATTTGCGGCACGGCCTGGAACACAGCCATGCGCTGCAGCACGGCACTCATTTCTTCGAGCGTGGAGGCGGCCGACAGACCGTTCATGCGCAGCGCGTCCGAGGTTTCGACCACGGTCTTGCCATCCCCCTGGGCCAGCGCATCAATCAAGCGGAACACGTAGGAGCGGTCCACCGCGCCTAGCATCTGGCGCACACCCGCTTCTTGCAGCTGGCCGCTGCCAAACGCGATGGCCTGGTCGGTCAGCGACAGCGCATCGCGCATGGAGCCCCGCGCGGCACGCGACAGCAACCGCAGCGCCTGCGGTTCGGCGGGCACGTTCTCATTGGCCAGCACGCGGGTCAGGTGCTCCAGCACCGTCTCGGGCGCCATAGGGCGCAGGTTGAATTGCAAGCAGCGGCTCAGCACCGTCACCGGCACCTTTTGCGGGTCGGTCGTGGCGAGCACGAACTTGAGGTATTCAGGCGGCTCTTCCAGCGTCTTGAGCATGGCGTTGAACGCCGTGTTGGTGAGCATGTGCACTTCGTCGATCATGAAGACCTTGAAGCGCCCCTGCACGGGCTTGTAAACCGCCTGCTCCAGCAGGCTTTGCACCTCGTCCACGCCCCGGTTGGAAGCCGCGTCCAGCTCGGTGTAGTCCACAAAGCGGCCGCTGTCGATGTCGGTGCAAGCCTGGCATACGCCGCAGGGCGTGGCGGTAATGCCACCGTTGCCATCCGGCCCCTGGCAGTTGAGCGACTTGGCCAAAATGCGCGACACCGTGGTCTTGCCCACACCGCGCGTCCCGGTAAACAGGTAGGCGTGGTGCAGGCGCTGCTGGGTCAGCGCATTCGAAAGGGCCTGGACCACATGCTCCTGCCCCACCATCTCGGTGAAATTGCGAGGGCGGTACTTGCGGGCGAGCACGAGGTAGGACATGCGGGCGATTCTACGGGCTGGGCCAGGCGCCCCTGGCACCGCCAGGGCAAACAAAACAGCCACTGAAAAATCAGGGCCTTCATCCGACGTACAATCAGCGGTGACGGGCCTCCTCGCATGGTGAAGCGGCCAACCGGGTCAGGTGGGGAACCAAGCAGCCCTAACCGTGGAGTCAGTGCCGGGGGTAAGGCTCGTCAACTTCTTCTTTTTTGTGCGGTCGCGCAAAAGCTCTCTCTCCTTCAAAGCTCCCGCTCCGCAGCCAGTCAACTTGGTCTGTACAAAAGCCGACGAAGGCAGAGCCCTCTCGATTCTTTTCACTCGCCTGCAGTACGGCCCAGCCACTGCAGCGCTCCCTCACCCGCCACGCGACCGCTGGCCATGCTGGCGGTGAGCAGATAGCCGCCGGTAGGCGCCTCCCAGTCCAGCATTTCGCCAGCGCAGAACACGCCCGGCAGGGCCGTGGCCATGAGGTGCGCGTCCAACGCCTCCAAGGTCACGCCGCCTGCGGTACTGATGGCCTCATCAATGGGCCGGGGGGCTACCACGGTGATGGGCAGCGCCTTGATGGCGTGGGCCAGGGCCACGGGGTCGTCCATGCCGTCCTTGCCCAGGTGTTCGTACAGCACACCCGCCTTGATGCCATCCAGCCCCAGGCGGCTCTTGAGGTGGCTGGACAGTGACCGGGAGCCGCGTGGGTGGCGCACCTCCACCAGCACCCGTTCGGGGCTGTGGTCGGGCAGCAGGTCTAGATGGAACGTGGCGTGCCCGTGGGCTTCGATCTCATCGCGCAACAGATGTGACACGGCGTATACCAGGCTGCCTTCCACACCCGTGGCGGTGGCCACAAACTCGCCCCGGCGCTGGAAATGCTGACCGGTGCTGCCAGAAAAACTGAGCGACACCGATTTGAACGGCTGGCCCGCAAAGCGCTCGGCAAAATGCGGTGTCCAGCCCACCGGCACGGCGGGCGTGCGGCCCAGCAGTTCTTGCAAAAAGGCGCGCCGTGTCTCGCCTGCGGGGGCTTGCATACCCGCCACGTCGAAGCCGCAATTGGCGGGGCGCAGCGGCGCCACGGCCACGCCGCGCTCGGCCAGCAAGGACACCCAGGCTCCGTCCGACCCCAGGCGTGCCCAACTCGCGCCCCCCAAGGCCAGCACCACGGCACGGGCTGTGACCACCACCTCGCCCGCTGGGGTGGCAAAGCGCAGCGTGTGCAGACTGCCCTCCGATGGCTCAGCAGATCGCTCCATGAGCGGCTCCATGGGCTGTTTGGTCGACGGCTCCTTCGACGGCTCCGTGGATCGCCCCGCTCCGTCACCAGCCCACCCCTGCCAGCGATGCCGCATGTGCAGTTGCACCCCGTGACCGCGCAGGCGGTGCAGCCAGGCGCGCAGCAAGGGCGCGGCCTTCATGTCGGTAGGAAAAACCCGGCCGGAGGTGCCCACAAAGGTCTCCACCCCCAGGCCCTGCGCCCAGGCCCGTATCTCGGGGCCACCCAGGGCGCGGATCCATGGCTCGACCTGCGGCTGGCGCCCGGCGTAACGGCTGACAAAAGGCCCGTGCGGCTCGGAATGCGTCAGGTTGAGTCCACCCTTGCCCGCCAGCAAAAACTTGCGCCCGACCGAAGGCATGGCATCGAACAGATGCACAGCCGCCCCCGCCTGGGCCAGCACTTCGGCGGCCATGAGCCCCGCCGGACCACCGCCGATGATGGCCACCTCGCACGACAAGGCAGAGAGCGCGGACGGAGCAACAGAAGGAGCGTAGGACACAGCGAGGGCCTTGGAGGTCAGGGAGAGGGAAAGGTGCAAGTGTTCAGAACAGGGAACCCTGCAACGGGTCGACGCCGGAGGGCGCCGGGGACCGGGTCGGTGCGCCGCCCGATGCGCTGGACGACGACGCCTGCGCCGCAGTGCCGGGTGCGGGAGTATGCACGAGCCCCTCAGGCGCTGCATCATCCACCGTCACCATGCGCCCATCGCCCGTGAGGAAAGCGGCATGCACCACCTCGCCCGGCATGAGCGCCTGCACGGCTTCGCGGTAGCGCTTCAGCTGGGCCACCAGGGCCTGCTGGCGCTGGGGCTGCGACGCGCTTTTGTAGTCCAGCACCCACCAGCCTGCCTGGGCGTCCACAGCGGGCTGGGCATGTACGGCGCGGCGCTGCACCAGCCGGTCGATGCGCAGGCTCTGGCCCTGGTAGTGCAGCGGAGCCTCGTTGATGGCGGTCTGGATCAGCGCCGGGTCCCACGCCCAGGCACCCTCGCCCGCCAGAATGGCCTGTGCCATGCGCGCGGCCTGCTCGGCGGCGGCGGCGGTGATGTCGTGGTCTGCAGCCAGCAGCGCCAGTCGGGCAGCAGACCAGCCGTGGGTGCGTACGTCCGAGAGTGGAGCGCCCGCCACGCCAGCCTGCTCCAGCAGCTGGTGCATGGCATCGCCCTGGCGCGACAACGGGGTCGATTCGGCATCGCCCGGCATGGCCACGGGGGCGCCGCCTTCCAGACCCGCGGCGGTATGCACACGCGCGCTTTGCAGTGCCTCGGGCAGCACCGGCAGGCTGGGAATGGTGAAGTCCTGCGCGGGCGCTGCAGCCTCCCCCCCCTGTGCGATGGGTCCCAGCGCCTGCAGATCGACTTCCGTCACCAGCGGGGCCAATCGATTCCACCAACTGCCGGGAGCCGAGCTGCTCGGTTGGACCGACGACACAGCCAGGCAGTGCTTGGCGCGCGTCATGGCCACGTAGAGCATGTTCAGCTCCTCGCGGCTGCGGGCCTGCTGCTCGGCGGCCAGGGTGGACTCGGCACTGGGGGGCGGGTTGGATTCGCTGGCCAAAAAGATGAACGCTGAGGGCGCAGACTGCTCGCCGGGCCAGTCCACCAGCACACCCATGGTTTCGGCCTTCTGCGGGCGGGTGTCGGTATCGAGCAGCAGCACGCAGTCGGCCTCCAGCCCCTTGGCGCCGTGCACCGTCAGCAGGCGGATGGCCTGCGCATCGGCCCGGCCAGGGGCGCGCACGCCGCCCTTCTTCATGGCCCGTACGAACGCGTAGGGCGTGAGGTACCGGCCCCCGTCGTGCTGCAGCGCGGCGGCCAGCAGCGCGCGCAGGTTGGCCTGCACGGCCTGGCGCTGCGTGATGGGCGCGGCGGCGGCGAAGCGGGCCAGCACGTCGCCATGCTCGTAGATGGCGTGCAGGGCATCATGCGGTGGCAGGCGCTGCACCCAGCCCTGGTATTGCATCAAAATGCCCCCTAGCGCTTGCATTTCATGCGGAAGCAGCTCACTTTTCAATAGCACATCAAACCAGCTGCAAGCTGCATGCTCGGGCTGGCGGCGCTGCACGGCCAGGGCCACCAGGGCATCGTCGCCCAGGCCAAAAAACGGCGACTTGAGTGCGCGGGCCAGCGACAGGTCGTGCGTGGGCGAGACCAGCGCGTCCAGCAGCGCCACCATGTCCTGCACCTCGGGCGCGTCGAACAGGTCGGACTTTTCAGGCTGCACGCAGGGTAGGTGCAGGGCGCGCAGGGCCTCTTGCATGGTGGCCAGGCGGTCGCGTTTGCGGGCCATCACCAGCACCTCCTTGGGCGGCATGCCGCTGGCGATCTGCGCGGCCACCCAGGCGGCGGCCTGCGTGCATTCGCGCATGCGCTGGGTTTCTTCGGCTTCGTGGCGGGGTTCGGTCAGGCTGTCGCGCCAGGCCAGCGGGTCGCGGGCGGCACCTGGGCTGTCGTCATCCGCATCGATGATGGCGGGCAGACGCAGCAGTTGGCCCTGGTGCTTCGACTCGGTGGTGTGGTCACGAAAACCGCTGGTCTCTTGCTGCGCCTGGGCCTGGCCCATGACGGCGTTGACGGCGGCAATCACGCCCTGAGCGTTGCGGCGCGTGTGGTCGCAGCTCAGCAGGTCACCGCCCAGCCCGTCGCGCACAAAGGCCTGTGCAGCAATGAACACCTGCGGCTCGGCCCGGCGAAAGCGGTAGATGCTCTGCTTGGGGTCGCCCACGATGAACACGCTGGGCGCGGCAGAGCCGCCGCCCGAGCCCGCATAGCCCGCCAGCCACGCGTGCAGCGCCTGCCACTGCAGCGGGTTGGTGTCCTGGAACTCATCCACCAGCAGGTGGCGGATGCGCGCGTCCAACCGCTCTTGCACCCAGCCAGACAGCACCGGGTCGGCCAGCATGACCAAGGCCGTACGCTCCACATCGTTCATGTCCACCCAGCCGTGCTGCTGCTTGACGACGGCAAACTGCGCAATCAGGCAGCGCGCCAGCCGGGCCATGCGCTGCTGGTACTGCCAGGCCTCGTGCTGGCGGCGGGCCACCAGAAGGCGCTGCAACTCGGGCTCGGCCTCTTGCGCGGCGGGGAACTTCTCCAGGTTCTTCGACAGGCGGTCTTCCTTGGCGACGAACATGGCCTTGCGCAGCATGTCCAGGCGCTGGTTCAGGTCGGGACAGGCCAGCGCGTCGATGATGGCGTCCGCTGCCTTTTGCGGGGTCTTGTTGGACTCAGCACCCAGAGCGCTGGCACGGCTGCGCCAGCGTTGCAGGGCGGCTTCGGTCTGCAGAGCCTCGGCAGGCTCGGCAAAAGCAGCTAGGTCGGGGTAGACCTGCTGGAACGGTGGCACCGACGCATCCACCACACCTGCCGCGTCGGCCAAGTCGAACTCCACGCGCTTGGCCAGTGCCGCTGCCAGCGCCTTGTGCGTTTGCGAGCGGCCGTGGCGGGCCATCACGGCTTCGTAGTCGGCGCGCAGGCTGGCGCTCTCAGCCACGGTCTGCAGGAAAGGCGGCCAAACCTCGCGCACGGCCTCGGCATCGTCCTCCAGCAGCTCAAAGTGCGCGGGCAGGCCTTGCTGTTGCAACAGCGCCAACGGGGCCGTGCCCAGCAGCGCGGCAAACCAGCTGTGGAAGGTGCGGATCTGCACCGGGCGGCCAGCCTCCAGAAGTTGGCGATATAAATTTTGTAGCGCCTCGCGCTTTTCCAGTGCGCCCTGGGGGCTGATTCCGCGTGCAATCAGCTCTGCCGTCAGCTCCTCCAGTGGCTTGTGGCTGAACTGCTCCAGCCATTCCTGCAGGCGCTGCCGCATTTCGCCCGCGGCCTTTTTGGTGAAGGTGATGGCCAATATCTCGTGCGGCGCGCAGCCGTCGAGCAGCGCCCGCAGCATGCGCGAGACCAGCATCCAAGTCTTGCCCGCGCCAGCGCAGGCCTCCACCGCCACGCTGCGGGCAGGGTCGCAGGCAATGGCGTAGAAGGCCTCGCGCGACACGGTGCAGCCGTTGTGTTCGTAGGCGGCCTGCATGGGTTGGGGGGTGCTCTCGGTCATGGCGTCTCTGGCGTTGGCAGCACCTGCTCGGCGTCTGCCCACATGTCTTTGCGGCACAGGCCGCGCACGGCGCAAAACTCACACACCGAGCCCTCGCCCAGCGCAGGCAGGGGTGCTCCGGCCGCGATACGGGCCATGTCGTGCTGGATGCCTTCAATCAGCACATCGCGCAGGTGCACCACTTCGTCCTGCTCATGCAATTGCGTCTCGCCGCGTTCGCCCACATTGACGTAGGCGGCACGCAGCGTGTCGTGGTGCAGCAGCGCGGCATAGAACGGCAACTGCGTGTCTTCCGCGCCACTCTTGATGCGCTGGCGGGTGACGCTGTCGCTTTCGGTTTTGTAGTCAATCACCAGCACCGTGGGCTCGCCGGTGCTGGACACGCCGTCAATGCGGTCGATGGTGCCGATCAGTTCCAGGTCGCCCAGAGGTTGCTTGGCCTTGACCTCGGCCTGGCGGAACATCGCGCCCTGCTGCTCGTGCCCGCCCAGCCACTGCAAATAACCGTCGCGCAGTTGCGCCCAGCCTGCGGCAAAGGGCAAAAAGTCGCCGTCTTGCAGGCGCTGCTCGCGGGTGACGGCCTCGGCGGCGGCGTCCATGCGGGCGCTGCGCTCACCCGCGTCGTCGGTGGGTTGGTCGCGCAGGTCTTCGTGAAAGCGCTGCAGCACCGCGTGAAGCCAGTTGCCGAAGTCGCGCTTGTCCACCTCGGCGTCCAGCTCGTCGGCCTCACGCAGACCCAACTGGCGCTGGGCAAAGAAACGGTAGGGGCAGTGGCGTAGGTCGGAATACGCAGTGGACGAGAGTTGCCGCACGGGCAGGGTCTGGCCTACGGGCAGGGGGCGCAGCGTGGGCGTTGCCACCACATCACGTGCAGCGCGGTAATCGGCGCCGGGGGAGGCTGCGCCATCCAACTGCAGTGCAAGCACCGGGGCACTGGCCAGCAGGGGCTCACCGCCTTCATCGCCCGTGCGCCACAGCACATCCACCACGGGCAGGCGCAGGGCATAGGCCCAGGCGGCCCGCTGCGCGGCCTCCAGCGACTGGCGCGTGGGCAAACCCCAGGCCTCGCGCTGGACCTGGGACCAGTCTCCGGGGGGCTCCGGAGCGGCCTGCAGGCGTTTCTCATCGCAACCGGGGAGCACGGCCGACGCAAAAGGACGGCCCAGCAATTGGGGCAGCGGCAACACCACCACGGGCGCATCAGCGGCCTGCGAGGCCACGTAGCGCTCGGCCTCCAGCACGTCCTTCACCCACCGGGTAAACTCCGCCAGCGTCATGCGGCGGCCCGCACTGTCGCCCCAGCCTTGCAGCTCCGCTTGCTGGCCGTCTTGCAGGCGCAGCGCCGCCAGCACGCGCATGCCCGCGGGGTCGGCCTGCAGGCCCTGCCATTGCCCCGCTTGCTCCAGCACGGCGCGCAGAGCGGGCAGCCACTGCGCCAAAGGGCGCGCAGCGCGCAGGGTGTCACGCCAGGTCTCCACCGCGGCCACGGTGCGGGCCAGGTGAGGCTGCGCACTCAGGTCCTGCGCGGAGGCCGCGCTCCAGTGCTGCAGCACGCCTTTGCGCAGCCACTGCTCCAGTCGGTTGATCTCGCCCGGCGTCAGCGCGGGGGTGTGCTTGATCCAGTCCAGCACGTCGTTGGACGAGGCATTCCACGCGGCGGCCTGCAGCGCGGCCATGACGCGAGACGCCGCACGGGTGGTGGACAGAATCCATCCACTTTCATCACGCACCAGCACACCGCTGCTGTCCAGATGGGCCAGCACACGGCGAATGAGCGCGCGGTCGGTGGCCGCCAGCGCAACCGGCACCCGGCCATCGCGGATGTGGCGGAGGACACAGGCTGCTGCGCGGTGGGCTTCGTCTTCGGCGTCAGTGGCAGCATGCAAGGCCCGTTGGGGTGGCGCCGAAGCGTCTTCCAGCAGCGATGGCAGCACGATGCAGGCGCCCCGTTCGCCCCATTGGGCCAACAGGGCCTGGGGCAAAGCGTCGGACTGAAAGCCCTCCAGCACCACCAGCGCATCCACGGCCTCCCGCACACCGGGCTCAAACAACACATCGGTGGCATGCCGTGAGGCCAGCGCCCATTCCAGCGCCAGGCGCGCGACCAGAGCCTCGTAGTGCAGGCTGCTGCCTTCATCCGCAGTGGCCAGGAGTTTGCGGGCCTCGTCGCCCCAGGCTGCCCGCTGCGCGGGGGGCACGGCCGCCACGGCGGGTGCCAGCTGGGCGGCGGCTTCTCGCAGTGGCGTGGCCAGCATTTCACGCAGGGCGCCCTGCCCCACGCGGTCCAGAAGGGCGCGGGCCGTGAGGGTGTCGCGCGCAGCATCGCCCGCAAAATCATCGGCCGACGGCTCAAAACCCTGCAGCTGGCGCGCCCAGTTGCGGGTCGTCTCGAAACGCGGAGCAAAGCCCTGCGGGAACTGCTGCCCCCACAGGCGTTGCCCCCAGGGCATGAGCTGGGCATAGGGCACCAGCACCACGGTGCGGGCCAGATGAGCGCCCCGGGCACTGGCATGGGCCGCCACCTGGGCCAGAGCGCGTTGCCACAGGTGCAGGCTCCAGCCTGCACCATCATCGCTTTTCGCTATGACAGTCATAGCGTCGCAGGCCCCGGCCATACCGGTGAATGGGGGATTGGTTTCTGTCACAATGCCCAGACTTTATACGTACACCGGTCCCAACCTGATCAAAAACAAGGAATCCGCCATGGCCAGCGAACTCATCAAACATGTCTCTGACGCCAGCTTCGAAGCCGACGTGCTGAAAACAGGCACCCCCGTGCTGGTGGACTACTGGGCCGAGTGGTGCGGCCCCTGCAAGATGATTGCCCCCATCCTCGACGAAGTCGCAGGCACCTACCAGGGCAAACTGCAGATCGCGAAGATGAACGTGGACGAGAACCGCGAGATCCCCGCCAAGTTCGGCATTCGCGGTATTCCCACCCTGATGCTGTTCAAGGACGGCCAGCTGGCCGCCACCAAGGTCGGCGCGATGAGCAAGGCCCAATTGACCGCCTTCATCGACCAGCAACTGGCCTGACCCACACCCCAAGCCCCTCGGCAACACCGCCGCTGGGGCTTTTTTCGTTGAGCGATAGACCTGCGGGTAAATAACAAGCGGACAGCCGTGCAAGGCAAGGCGTTGCGCCTCTGAAGCCCCCGCATTTTTTCCTGTCATAATTCCCACAGATCACCGGGCTGCACGCATTGGCAGCCGGACCAAGATCCCTGGCGAGCCGGACCTGCAAACAGCAGCCCATCCGGCATCAGCCCACCTCCCCCAAGATTCATACCAGCTCCGCCAAGGAGTCAATCCATGCACTTAAATGAACTCAAGGCACTGCACGTGTCTGAAGTCCTGAAGCAGGCCGAAGAACTCGAAATCGAAAACACGGGCCGCATGCGCAAGCAGGAGTTGATGTTTGCAATCATCAAGAAGCGCGCCAAGGCGGGCGAGCAGGTGTTTGCGGATGGTGTGCTGGAAATCCTGCCCGACGGTTTTGGCTTCCTGCGCAGCCCTGACACCAGCTTCACGGCCAGCACCGACGACATCTACATCAGCCCCAGCCAGGTGCGCCGCTTCAACCTGCACACCGGCGACATGATCGAAGGTGAAGTGCGCACACCCAAGGACGGCGAGCGCTACTTTGCCCTGACCAAGCTGGATTCGGTCAACGGCGGCCCGCCGGAGCAGAACAAGCACAAGGTGATGTTCGAGAACCTGACGCCCCTGTTCCCCAAGGAACAGATGCGCCTGGAGCGCGACATCAAGGGCGACGAGAACATCACCGGCCGCATCATAGACATCATCGCCCCCATCGGCCGTGGCCAGCGCGCGCTGATCGTGGCGCCGCCCAAGAGCGGCAAGACGGTGATGATGCAGCACATCGCCCACGCCATCACCGCCAACAACCCCGACGTGCACCTGATGGTGCTGCTGGTGGACGAGCGCCCTGAAGAAGTGACCGAAATGCAGCGCACGGTCAAGGGCGACATCATTGCTTCCACCTTCGATGAACCCGCCGCCCGCCACGTGCACGTGGCCGAGATGGTGATCGAGCGTGCCAAGCGCTTGGTCGAATTGAAGAAGGACGTGGTGATCCTGCTGGACTCCATCACCCGCCTGGCCCGCGCCTACAACAACGTCGTGCCATCGAGTGGCAAGGTGCTGTCGGGCGGTGTGGACGCTGCCGCACTGCAGCGCCCCAAGCGCTTCTTTGGCGCGGCCCGCAAGGTCGAGGAAGGCGGCTCGCTCACCATCATCGCCACCGCGCTGGTCGATACCGGCAGCCGTATGGACGAAGTGATCTTTGAAGAGTTCAAGGGCACGGGCAACTGCGAAATCCACCTGAACCGCCGCCTGTATGAAAAGCGCGTGTTCCCCGCCATCGAACTCAACAAGAGCGGCACGCGCCGCGAAGAGTTGCTGCTGGCGCCCGAGATCTTGCAGAAGACCCGGATCCTGCGCCAGTTCATGTACAACATGGACGAGATCGAGTCGATGGAACTAATGATCAAAAACATGAAGGCCACGAAAACCAACGTGGACTTCTTCGACATGATGCGTCGTGGCGGGTAACACCCACTGAGGCGCTTGTGCGGCGGCGCTGGCCTGGGCCAGGTCATCCTCCCAGGCACGCTGCCAGAGCGAAATCGAGCAAATCGCCGTCTGTGCAATAATAGAGGGCTTTTTCTTGCGGAAAGTACATCGGACTGGCCGGTGCGGCTCCCGCAGTTGACTCAAAGGAAGATCATGAAAGAAGGCATTCACCCCAACTACCGCGAAGTTCTGTTCGTGGACCTGTCCAACGGTTTCAAGTTCGTGACCCGCTCGTGCGTGAACACCAAGGAAACCGAAACCCACGAAGGCAAGGAATACCCGCTGTTCAAGCTGGATACTTCTTCTGAATCGCACCCCTTCTACACCGGCACGCAAAAGTCGGTGGACAACATGGGTGGCCGCGTGGAACGCTTCCGCAACCGTTTCGGCAAGACCGCAGCGAAGTAATTCGCCCCTGCGATCCCGCCAAAAAGGCAGCCCGGGCAACCGGGCTGCCTTTTTTCATGGGTTTTGCCTTTATTCTCGGTGGCTCCTTTGCCCAGCCGCCCACTGCCGCGTGACTCTACCCACCCCCGCCATCGTTACCCAGAACGCCGTCAGCCCGCTGCCCCGCTGGGCGCTGCTGCTGCTTTGCATTGCCTACGTAGTGCCCGGCTTCGTGGGCCGCGATCCGTGGAAAAACGCAGACGTCACCGCCTTTGGCTACATGCTGGAGCTGGCCCAGGGACGCACTCCCTGGCTCAGTCCGCTGCTCGGCGGCATGCCCCCCGAAACCGAAGGTCTGCTGCCCTACTGGCTGGGCGCCTGGGCCGTGCAGATGGCACCGTCCTGGCTGTCGCCGGAGATGGCGGCCCGCATGCCGTTCATCGCGCTCCTGGTCATCACCCTGATGGCCACCTGGTATGGCGTGTACTACCTAGCCCGCAGCCCGGGTGCCCAACCGGTTGCGTTTGCTTTTGGCGGCGAGGCTTCCCCACTGGACTATGCGCGTGCGATTGCCGATGGCGCCTTGCTGGCGCTGATCGCCTGCCTGGGCCTGGCGCAGCTGTCGCATGAAGTCACAAGCTATCTGGCGCAGCTGGGCTGCACCGCTTTGCTGTTCTTTGCGGTGGCCGCCATGCCTCACCGCACCGTGGCGCCGGCCGTGGCATTGGTGCTGGGCATGGCCGGGCTCACGCTGTCAGGAGCCCCCGCCCTCACGGCCTTGCTAGGCGTGGGCGGCGCGGTGCTGGTGCTGTTTGCGCCTGCAAGCAACACCGACCGCCGCTGGCGCTGGGCTGCCGTGTTGGCAGCCTCCACCCTGGCAGCGGCCGCCCTGGCCCACGGCCTGGACCTGTGGCGCTGGCGGGTTGTGGGGTTCGATGGCGGCGGCAAAGACTGGCTGAGCCTGGCGCGCCTGCTGCTGTGGTTTGGCTGGCCGGCTTGGCCACTGGCCCTGTGGACTTTGTGGCGCTGGCGCCAGCAGATCTTCAGCCGCCCGGGCCAACGGCACCTGCTGGTGCCCCTCTGGTTCACCCTGGTGTCCATCGGAGCCACCATCACCACCCAGCCGGCAGACCGGGCCTTGCTGCTGGGCCTGCCCGCCCTGGCTGCGCTGGCAGCTTTTGCCCTACCCACGCTGCGCCGCAGTGTGGGGGCTTTGATTGACTGGTTCACGCTGCTGTTCTTCACTGCCTCGGCCCTCGCGATCTGGGTGATCTGGATCGCCATGCAGACCGGGGTGCCTGCCAAGCCCGCCGCCAACGTGGCCAAACTGGCGCCCGGGTTTGTGCCCCAGTTTTCGGTGCTGGCTTTGCTGGCGGCCGTGGCGGCCACCGTGGGCTGGTGTGGCCTGGCATGGTGGCGTGCATCCCGCAACCGGGCGCCCATCTGGAAGAGCCTGGTGCTGCCCGCTGGCGGTGCCGCTCTGGGCTGGCTGTTGCTGATGACCCTGTGGCTACCCCTGCTGGACTACGCGCGCAGTTATGGCCCGCAGGTGCGCAGTGTGATCACCGCCCTGGGACCGGATCCCGGCTGCATTCAGACCGTGGGCCTGAACCGCGCTCAGGTGGCGGCACTGCAGTTCCATGGACAGCTGTCGCTGCAGCGCGCGGGCCTGCAGGATGAATGCCTGTGGCTGCTGGTGGACAGCGCCTCCTGGCCCGCGTCCGAGCGCATGGTCCGCGCTGAGCTGTGGGAAGCATGGGCCACCCTGCCCCGCCCCACCGACAAGAACGAAAACCTGCTGCTGTTCCGCCGCGTGGCCCCGGCTCGCTGATGTCGGAGCTGTCCACCATCACCCGGCACGCCGTGACCGTGCTGGCGGGGCAACTGGCGGTCATGGCCTTCGGGGTGACGGACACCATTGTGGCGGGGCGCTACAGCGAATCGTCGCTGGCCGCACTGTCCGTCGGGTCGGCCATTTTCATCAGTGTGTACGTTGCCCTGATGGGCGTGCTGCAGGCCTTGCTCCCTGTGTGGGCTGAACAGCGCGGGGCGCAACAGCCTGAGGCCGTGGGCCAATCGCTGCGACAGGCCCTGTACCTGTGTGCTGCGGCGGCAGTGCTGGGCATGGCGGTGCTGCTGTCGCCGGGCCCGCTGCTGCGCTGGACGGAGGTGCCGCCTGCGCTCCGACCGCAGGTTGAAAACTATCTGGCCGTGCTCGCACTGGCACTCCCGCCCGCCCTACTGTTCCGCATCTACAGCACCCTCAACCAGGCCCTGGGCCATCCGCGCCTGGTCACGTGGCTGCAAGTGGGCTCGCTGTTCATCAAGCTGCCGCTGTCGGTGTGGTTCACCTTTGGCGGCGGGGGGCTACCCGCACAGGGGGTGGTGGGCTGCGCTTGGGCCACGCTCGTCGTCAACTGCAGCATGCTGGCCCTGGCGGTGTGGCTGCTGCGCACGCAGGACATCTATACCCCTCTGGGGCTGTGGCGCCGCATGGAGCCCCCGCACTGGCCCACCATTGCAGGCTTTGCCAAGCTCGGCATTCCGGCAGGCCTGGCCGTGATGGTGGAAGTAACCTCCTTCACCCTGATGGCCTTGTTCATCGCGCGCCAGGGCACCACGTCGGCGGCCGCTCACCAGATCGCTGCCAACATGGCCGCCGTGCTGTACATGGTGCCGCTGTCGCTGTCCATCGCCACCAGTGCGCGGGTGAGCTACTGGCTGGGCGCACAGCAGCCGCAGCGCGCCCGCCAAGTGGTTTTGATGGGTTTTTCGCTGGCTGCGCTAGTGGGTGTTGCCCTGGCAGCTATCTTATTAATAGCAAGATACTCGATCAGCCAGATCTATACCGACAACGCCAGCGTGGCGGCCGTGGCCGGCGCGGTGCTCGGCTGGGTGGCGGCGTACCACGCTGCCGATGCGGTGCAGACGCTATGCGTATTTGTGCTGCGCTGCTACCGCATCACGCTGGCGCCACTGGTGGTGTACTGCGCGCTGCTGTGGGGCGCGGGCCTGGCCGGCGGCTACTGGTTGGCTTATGGAGGCAGCGGGCCTTGGTCGGATGTGGCTTCGCCCACCCCCTTCTGGGCGGCCAGCGCTGCGGCACTTGCAATCACCGCACTGCTGTTCGCCGCCATGCTCTGGCGAGCCATCAGCCCGGCAGGGCAAAACCCCGCAAGCGGTTGGCCGGGAAGGTGACCGAAAACACCGAGCCCTTGCCCAGCGTGCTCGCGATGTCCAGCGTGGCGCCGTGGCGCTGCAGCACATGCTTGACGATGGCCAGGCCCAGCCCGGTGCCACCAGTCTCGCGCGAACGGCTGCGGTCCACCCGATAAAAGCGCTCCGTCAGGCGCGGGATGTGCTCGGGCGCAATGCCGGGACCGGTGTCGTGCACGGAGAACACGGCACTGCCGTCCTCCTTGCGCAGCCACTGCACCTCGATGGAACCACCGCCGGGCGTGTAGCGCACCGCGTTATTGACGAGGTTGGACAAGGCACTTTGCAGTTCGGCAGGCACGCCCGCGATTTCGCCTTCGGCCCGCAGCAGGTCAGCCGCAGGAAAGCGCATCGCATGCGGGCGCTGCTGGTTCTGCGTGAGCAGTACCGACAGGGCGCGGCCCTCCTCCTCGCAGCGCTGCATCAGTGACTGCACCGGCGTCCATTCAGCCATGCCGGGCAGCGGGCTGCCCTCCAGACGCGACAGCGTGAGCAGGTCCTGCACCACGCTTTGCATGCGCTGTGCCTGCTGCGCCATCATGCCCAGGTAGCGCGAGCGCTCGTCGGCGCTCAGCGGCAGGGTCTGCAAGGTTTCGACAAAACCGGTCAGCACCGTGAGCGGTGTGCGGATTTCGTGCGACACATTGGCCACAAAGTCGCGCCGCATCGCATCGGCCTGCTCCAATGCCGTCACATCACGCGACAGCAGCAGCGTGCGGCCGTCGCCGTAAGGGTGCAGGTGCACCGAGATGCGTACGGGCCGCGACGGCGTGCTCAGTCGCCCTTCCAGCACCACGTCGCTGGTGAAGTCCTTGGCGGCGAAGTAAGCCGTGAATTCGGGGTTGCGCAGCAAGTTGCCGATGGACTGCATGACGTCGCGCTGCGCATCAAAGCCAAACTGGTTGGCCGCCATCTGGTTGCACCATTCGATGCGGCCCTGGGCATCCAGCAGCACCACACCGTTGGGGGAGGCCTGCAGGGCGGCCAGGATCTCCTGCAACCGGTCCTGGCTGTCCCGAATCTGCGCCTCCTGCTTGCGCAGCAGCCGCCGCGCACGGTCCGCTGCCTCACCCCAGATGCCACGCATGGACGGCACCGATGCCAGGTCGCCCGTGCGCAACCAGCGCAGCACCCGCACGCCCCGCAGCAAGTCCCAGACGAACCACGCCCAGGCAGCAATGGCGGCCCCCAGCGCAGCGCCCCAGGGCCCGCCTTGCCACCACCCCAGGCCACCACCCGCCAACTGCCACAGCAGGAAAAACGAAATACGCCACAGCATGCGGATTGCAAAGCCTTCTCAGAAACACCAGGGGCGCGACACGCGCGCCCGTTGATCCATCACATCCATCCATCACCACTGCTAATGCACGCCGGCCGCAGTGGCCCGCTGCGCAGCAGCCATCGAGCACGTCGCATCACTCACAGGCGGTAGCCCGCCCGTGCATCAGGCCGACAGCGGTACCTGCGGCTGGGCGGTGAGCCGGTAGCCCGCGCCGCGCACCGTTTCCACCATCACCGACGCTGCACCCAGGGCCTCGCGCAGGCGCTTGACGTGCACGTCCACCGTGCGCTCCTCGATGAAAACATGGTCACCCCACACCTTGTCGAGCAGCTGTGAGCGGCTGTGCACGCGCTCGGCATGCTTCATCAGGAAATGCAGCAGCTTGAACTCAGTGGGCCCCACCTTCAGGGGCTGACCCTGGAAGGTGACCCGGTAGGTCGCGGCGTCCAGCACCAGCTCGCCAATGCTCACGCTGTCGCTCACCTGCTCGGGTGCACGGCGGCGCAGCACCGCACGGATGCGGGCCAACAGCTCCTGCGTGGAAAAAGGCTTGGTGATGTAGTCGTCCGCACCAGCGTCCAAACCGGCCACCTTGTCAGGCTCATCACCACGCGCAGTGAGCATGAGGATAGGGATGGGCTTGGTGCGGCTGTCGGCACGCCACTTGCGCGCCAGCGACAGACCACTCTGCCCGGGCAACATCCAGTCGAGCAGGATCACGTCGGGTAGCACGGCATCCAGCTCGCGCTGCGCGCTGTCGCCGTCTTCCGCCCAGAAGGGCTGGAAACCGTTGTGTCGCAGGTTGACCGCAATCAGCTCGGCAATCGCGGGTTCGTCCTCCACGATGAGGACACGGGGAAGCTTTCTCATGGTGAATCAGCGCCCCGTACTTACAGCACTGCCGACTCGATCTCGTCGAGGGCCGTGTGACGCACGTCCTTGCCCTTGACCAGATAGATGATGAGTTCGGCCACGTTCTTGGAATGGTCGCCAATGCGCTCGATGGCCTTGGCGAGGAACAGCAGATCCAGGCTGGGGGAGATGGTGCGGGGGTCTTCCATCATGTAGGTGATGAGCTTGCGCACGAAGCCGTCGAACTCCTTGTCGATGAGGTCATCCTCCTTGAGGATGGCCACCGCCGCCTTCACGTCCAGCCGCGCAAATGCATCCAGCGTCTTGCGCAGCTGGCCCGAGGCCAGCTCGGCCGCCACACGCAGGTCGCTCGATGGCAACGAACGCGGCGCACCGCCTTCGATGATGGAGCGCACCATGCGTGCCATCTTGTTGGCCTCGTCGCCCATGCGCTCCAGATTGGCTGTGGCCTTGGAGAAGGCCAGCAGCAGGCGCAGGTCGCGCGCGGTGGGCTGGCGGCGGGCGATGATGGAGGACAGCTCCTGGTCGATCTCGACCTCCATCGCGTTGATGCGGGTCTCCATCGAGGCCACCGTCTCCACGGCTTCCAGGCTGAATTGCGACAGCGCGTACACCGCCTGGCGAATCTGGGACTCCACCAGGCCGCCCATTTCCATGACGCGGGCAGAGACGCTGTTGAGTTCGCTGTCGAACTGGGACGAAAGATGTTTATCGGGCATCTGCTGTCTCCTTAGCCGAAACGGCCGGTGATGTAGTCTTCGGTTTCTTTGCGCTCGGGTTTGAAGAAGATCTGCTCGGTGGCGCCGAACTCGATCATCTCGCCCAGGTACATATAGGCGGTGTAGTCGCTGCAGCGGGCGGCCTGCTGCATGTTGTGGGTCACGATGGCAATGGTGTAGTCGTGCTTGAGTTCGTCGATCAGCTCTTCGATCTTGGCGGTGGACAGCGGGTCCAGCGCCGAGGTGGGCTCGTCGAGCAACAGCACGGAAGGCTTCACCGCCACGCTGCGCGCAATGCACAGGCGCTGCTGCTGGCCGCCGGAGAGCGACAGGCCGCTCTGGTGCAGCTTGTCCTTCACCTCGGTCCAGAGCGCCGCCTTGGACAGCGCCCATTCCACGCGGTCGTCCATCTCGCTCTTGCTCAGCGTCTCGTACAGCTTCACACCGAACGCGATGTTGTCGTAGATAGACATGGGGAACGGCGTGGGCTTCTGGAACACCATGCCGATGCGGGCGCGCAGCAGGTTGATGTCCTGCTTGGGGTCCAGGATGTCCTGGCCATAGAAGCTGATGGAACCCTCGGCGCGCTGGCCGGGGTACAGGCTGTACATGCGGTTGAGTGTGCGCAGCAGCGTGGACTTGCCACAGCCCGAGGGGCCGATGAAGGCAGTGACCTTGTGCTCGGCGATGTCCAGGCTCACGTTGCGCAGGCCCTGGAACTTGCCGTAGAAAAAACTCAGGTTACGCAGCTCCAGCGCGTTCTTGCTGGCAGTGGCGGTAGCAGTGGCGTTCATTGTCAATTCCTGAAAATGGAGGCAGTCTTGTCGATTGTGTTGGCCGGATCAGCAACCGGTATCAGACGCGGTTCTTTTCGCGCAGGAACACCCGCGCCACGACGTTGAGGATCAGCACCGACAGCGTGATGAGCAGCGCACCACCCCAGGCCAGGCGCACCCAGTTTTCGTAAGGGCTCAGCGCAAACTGGAAGATCACGACTGGCAGGTTGGCCATGGGCGCATTCATGTTGGTGCTGAAGAACTGGTTGTTCAGCGCGGTGAACAGCAGAGGCGCGGTCTCGCCGCTGATGCGGGCCACGGCCAGCAGCAGACCGGTCATCACGCCGCTGCGGGCGGCGCGCAGGGTGACCATGGTGGAGACCTTCCAGCGCGGCGCGCCCAAGGCGAAGGCGGCTTCGCGCAGGCTGCCGGGTACCAGGCGCAACATGTTCTCGGTGGTGCGCACCACCACTGGCACGGCGATGAGCGAGAGCGCCAGGCTGCCCGCCCAGCCCGAGAAGTTGCCCACGGTAGCGACCGCAATGGCATATACGAACAGGCCCAGCACAATGGAAGGGGCCGACAGCATGATGTCCGTCACAAAGCGGGTCAGTTCGGCGGTCTTGCTCTGGTCCCCGTATTCGGCCAGGTACACCCCCGCCAGCACGCCGATGGGCGTGGACACCAGCACGGTGAAGCCCACCATCAGCAGGCTGCCCACGATGGCGTTGGCCAGGCCACCGCCGTCGGAGCCGGGCGCTGGGGTGGACTGAGTGAACATGTTCCAGTCCAAAGCGGCAAAACCGTTGGACAGGAGCACGCTCAGGATCCAGAGCAGCACGAACAGGCCCAGTGCCATGGCGCCCAGTGACAGGGTCAGGCCAATGGCGTTGGAGCGACGGCGCTTTGCGTAGAGTTGTTGATTGAATTCCATGGAGCTTGTCTCTGAAGAGGGTCGGGAGCGGGCTGCAGGGCTTACAGGCCCTTGGCCTTCTCGGCGCGCAGCAGCATGATCTTGGCGGCCGACAGCACCACAAACGTGATCACGAACAGCAGGAAGCCCAGGGCGAACAGTGTGGACAAGTGGAAGTCCGCCGCTTCGCCGAACTCATTGGCCAGCGTGGATGCGATGGACGTGCCGGGCGAGAACAGAGAGGTGGGCATGCGGTTGGCGTTGCCGATCACGAAAGTGACGGCCATGGTCTCGCCCAAGGCCCTGCCCAGGCCCAGCATCACGCCGCCAATCACACCCTTCTGCGTGTAGGGCAGCACCACCCGGCGCACCACCTCCCAGGTCGTGCAGCCCAGGCCGTAGGCGGACTCGCGCAGGATGGGGGGAACGATCTCGAACACATCGCGCATCACGGCCGCCACAAAGGGCAGCACCATGAAGGCCAGCACGATGCCAGCAGCCAGGATGCCAAAGCCGTTGGTACTGCCGCCAAACAGGAAGCCAATCAACGGCATGGACCCGAGCAGCTTTTGCACCGGTACCTGGAAATGGTCTGCGAACAACGGCGCAAACACAAACAGACCAAACATGCCATAGATGATTGACGGCACGGCCGCCAGCAACTCCACCGCCGTGCCGAGCGGGCGGCGCAGCCACACGGGGCAGGTTTCTGTGAGAAAGAGGGCAATGCCAAATGCCAGCGGCACGGCGATCAGCAGTGCAATGCCAGCGCTGGCGAGGGTGCCGACGATGGCAATCGCCGCACCAAATTCTTCATTGATGATGTCCCACTCAGCGCGCCAGATGAACTGGATGCCAAACTTGTGGAAAGCTGGCCA
This sequence comes from Acidovorax sp. DMC1, assembly GCF_056314325.1. Taxonomy (NCBI): domain Bacteria; kingdom Pseudomonadati; phylum Pseudomonadota; class Betaproteobacteria; order Burkholderiales; family Comamonadaceae; genus Acidovorax; species Acidovorax sp. DMC1. Next base: position 199,871 of record NZ_JBQUYO010000006.1, read on the forward strand.
CGCGTAAATGAACAGCGAGACGATGATGCCCAGCAGCGCCACCAGCACCAGCAGCGACAGGCTCTGGGTCAGCCGATGGAAAACGATATCCTGCAGCCGCTGCCGCTTGGCAATCGACACCATGGACGGTGTGGGGGCGTCCGTCGTCTTGACGGACACGGGTTGCGAACTCATGGTGGTTCCCACGCTCATGTTGACTCCCATCTGGCTTCTGGAGACCCCACAAACCAGCGCCCATCGGCCAGACCTGCCGACCGATGGGCACTATTCTGGGGCAAACCGCTTTACTTCTTGATTTGCGACCAGACCTTGGAGCGGATTTCCGCAGTCAGGCTGTCGGGCAGTGGCACATAGTCCAACTCCGAAGCCATGCCCTTGCCGTTCTTAAAGGCCCAATCAAAGAACTTCAGCACTTCCGCCGATTGCGCCTTGTCGGCAGGGTCCTTGTACATGAGGATGAAGGACGCCGTGCTCACGGGCCAGCTGTTGGCCCCCTTGGCGTTCACCATCGAAATCCCCATGCCAGGCACGCTGAACCAGTCAGCGCTGGCGGCTGCCGCAGCAAAGGTGGCATCGTCAGGCGACACATACTTGCCATCGGCGTTCTGCAGCTGCAGGAATGTCATGTTGTTCTTCTTGACGTAGGCGTACTCCACGTAGCCCAGCGCACCCTTCACACGGGTCACGTTCGCCGCAACGCCTTCATTGCCCTTGCCGCCCACGGAAGACTGAGCAGGCCACTTCACCGCAGCACCCTTGCCCACCGTATCAGCCCACTCCTTGCTGACGGAGCTCAGATAGTCGGTCCAGTTGAACGTGGTGCCAGAGCCATCGGCGCGGTGCACGATGGTGATGTTTTGGTCGGGCAGTGTCTTGCCGGGGTTCAGAGCTGCCAGCTTGGCATCATTCCACTTGGTAATCTTGCCCAGGTACATTTCGGCCAGCACGGGGCCGGTCACGCGCAGTTCGCCGGGCTTGAAGCCGTCCAGGTTCACCACAGGCACGGTGCCGCCGATGATGGCAGGAAACTGCACCATGCCGTCTTTTTCCAGCTCAGCGCCCGACAGTGGGGCATCGGTCGCGCCAAAAGCCACGGTCTTGGCGCGGATCTGGCGAATACCGCCCGAGGAACCGATGGACTGGTAGTTCAGGCCCACGCCGGTTTCCTTCTTGTAGGCTTCCGCCCACTTGGCATACATCGGGAAAGGGAACGTGGCGCCAGCGCCGGTGATGTCTGCCGCAAAGGCGTTGCCCACTGCCAGGGCGGCCAGTGCTACTGCGACGGTTTTGAGAAATACGCGTTTCATGAGGTACCTTTCGGCAGGGGTTAACAGGAACACAGCGAACTCTAGAGACCTATCGTGACAATTCGGTGACACAAAAGACCACCCCCGGAACATTGCGACAACCGCCATGACGCCGTGTACCCGACGTCATGGATGTGTCACACAACCCCATCACACTCCCTCCATAGCCCGATCCGTGCCTGCCCAGGCATTAGCGGCCCACGCCCCGGATCGGGGCACGCGCATCGCGGTACGATGCCGCACGCAGCTCCCACCCAACACACATGCAGAACGGCACACGCCTCGCCGCGGTCGACCTCGGCTCCAACAGTTTTCGCCTGGAAATCGGGCGCTATGAGTTCGGACACATCCAGCGGGTGGAATACCTGAAGGAAACGGTGCGACAGGGCAATGGGCTGGACGAAGACCGCAACCTGACCCGCGACGCGATGGAGCGGGGTTGGGCTTGTCTGGCTCGTTTCGGGGAGCGCTTGGCAGGTTTTCCCCGCGCCCAGGTGCGCGCTGTGGCCACACAGACGCTGCGCGAAGCGCGCAACCGCGAGGAGTTCCTGTCACGCGGCAGTGAGGTGCTGGGATATCCGATTGATGTGGTTTCCGGGCCTGAAGAGGCCCGATTGATCTATCAGGGCGTCGCGCGACTGCTGCCCCAGTCCGACGAGCGCCGCTTGGTTGTGGACATCGGAGGACGATCCACCGAACTCATCCTTGGCGAGCAGTTCACGCCGCATGCGGTGGCCTCTTTCCGGGTAGGCAGCGTGGCCTGGTCACAACGCTATTTTTCCAATGGTGAGTTCTCTCCCCAGGCCTTTCTGGCGGCAGAGATTGCGGCCAAGGCAGTGCTGGACGAGGCGCTCGCAACCTTTCGCCCCGATGCATGGGACATCGCCTATGGGTCGTCGGGCACAGCAGGCGCCGTGGGTGACATTCTGTCTGCCGCTGGAGGATCGCCAGGCCTGATCACCCGCGATGGACTCAACTGGCTGCGGGAGCGTTTGCTCCGCGCCCAAAGTGCCGACCGTCTGCGCCTGGACGGGCTCAAGGAGGAGCGCCGAGCAGTCATCGGGGGTGGCATCAGCGTGCTGCGTGCCGTGTTTGATCTGCTGGATATCCACGAAATGCACGTTGCACAAGGGGCCCTGCGCCAAGGGGCTTTGTATGACCTCCTGGATCGCGAACAACCTGGCACCGACCTGCGCACTGCGACCGTCCAAGGATTGATGCAGCGGTTTGGCGTGGACATGGAGCATGCAGACCGTGTTGCGCGCACTGCCTGCACATTGTTTGACCAGGCTGCCCCGCCCGGTAGCGAACGCGCCAGCCGCAAGCTGGACTGGGCCGCTCGGTTGCACGAGATTGGCTGCCGCATTTCACACAGTGACTACCACCGTCACGGCGCCTACATTCTGGACAACACGGATGCCGCTGGGTTTGCGGTGCCCGAACTGCACCGTCTGGGAGTTCTGGTGCAGGGGCAGCGGGGGAAGGTGCGCAAGCTGGGGGTGGAACTGGGCGATCCGATTTTTGTGCTGCAACTGCTGTGCTTGCGCTTGGCCGTGGCCCTGTGCCACGCACGCCGGGAGCCTGATAGCAAAGGGCTGTCATTGCAGGCGGACGGACAGCGATTTCGGGTCAGCGCGCGCCCGGGATGGGCCATCGCATACCCCCAGTCGGCCCACCTTCTGCGCGAAGAAGTTCAAGCTTGGCAAAAAACCCCATGGGAGCTGGCTGTGGACATGCCTTGAGGGGAAACAAAAACGGTATAAACTGTTTATACCGTTTATCAATCTTCTGCCATGACCACTGCCACCACAACCCCCAGCCCCATCGTCACCCCAGCCGCTGAGCCAGTCAAAGCTGCCAAGACAACCAAGCCGGTAACGGCACCCAAGGCTCCAAAGGCATCCAAGGCTGCAAAGCCCGCCAAAAAGGCTGCGGCAGAAAAGGCGCCAGCCTCCAAGCCAGCCACCGCGACCAAGCCTGCCAAGGCAGTGGCTGCAGTGAAGGCCACGGAGCCCAAGGGCAAAAAGCCCAAACTGGTCCGTGACAGCTTCACCATCCCCAAAGACGAGTACGCGGTACTCGACACCCTGAAAGACCGCGCCACAGCACTGGCCCACCCTGTCAAAAAAAGCGAGCTGCTGCGCGCAGGGCTCAAGGTGCTCGCGGGTCTGTCAGACAGCGCGTTGCGCAGCGCCTTGCAAGCTGTGCCGTCGATCAAGACCGGGCGCCCCAAGGCCGATGCAGCAGAAGCCGCGCCAACAACCCCTGCCAAGCCAGCGACCAAGGCCGGCGGCAAAGCCGGTCGCAAGTAAGTCTGTCCCAAGACACGGCGTGTCCAGAGCGAGCGCTTTCGCACTCGGACATCGCCGGGCAAGTTACAGAAATTCGGGGGACTGCACCGCCATCAGGACGGTCTGGCTGTGATCCCAGCGCTGGCGCTGGCGCAACCACCATACAGAGCCCTTGCGCACGGGGCATTCAGGGGCCTGGAGTTGCAGCAAGTGGGCAACGGTCTGGCCCAGCATGGGCTGGTGGCCCACCACCAGCACCGCCCCCTTGGCGCGAGGCCACTGCACCAGCTCCAGCAAATCCTGGGGCGTTCCTCCAGGCAACAGCTCAGCGCGCATCTTGAATTTGCGTCCCAGGGCATGGGCCGTCTGCTCCGTTCGCCGCGCGGGACTCGCCACCACCCTGAGGCCCTCCGGCAACTGCCGGTCCAACCAAGCAGCCATCCGCGCTGCCTGCTTCTCGCCCCGGGGCGTGAGCGGGCGGGCCAGGTCATCCCCGCCGTCCTGGGCTTCCTCCGCCTCGGCGTGACGCCAGAGAATCAAGTCCATCATGCGGCCCCTGGCTCCTTGCGGCCAAGGACTGGGCGCGGCCCGTAGCGCACCATCAAGGCGTTCTGTGCGCCATGACCATCCACAGGATGTGCTGCGCGGTCGTAAATGCCGGCTGCATTCAATGTCCAGGCATCCCGGTCATCGCACAGGTACGCCACCAAACACTCGTCAATGATCTGCTGCCGCAGCTTGGCGTCCGTGACGGGCCACGCCAGCTCCACGCGACGCATCATGTTGCGGTTCATCCAGTCGGCGCTCGACAGGTACAGGTCTTCTTCATCACCCGCACAGAAGTAGAAAACACGGGTGTGCTCCAGAAACCGTCCAATCACCGAGCGCACGCGGATGTTGTCAGTCACTCCCGGCACCTGGGGCGCCAGCATGCAGGCCCCTCGCACAATCAGATCGATGCGCGCACCGCGCTGCCCGGCGAGGATCAACGCACGCATGAGCCCCTCATCTGTCAGGGCGTTCATCTTGGCCACGATCCGCGCTTCTTCGCCACGGCTTGCCGCCAGACCTACGCGCTCGATTTTTTCGATCATGCGGCGGTGCAGATGGAACGGCGCCAGCATGAGCTTACGCAGCTTGGGAGGCCGGTTCTGGCTGGCCAGATGATTGAAAACACCATCCATGTCGGCCGTGGTCTCTTCGTCGGCCGTGAGGTAGCTCAGGTCGGTATACAGCTTGGCTGTGCGCACGTTGTAGTTGCCGGTGGACAGGTGTCCATAACGGCGCAACTGCCGCCCCTCGCGTCGCGTGACGAGCAGCATCTTGGCGTGGGTCTTGAGGCCCACCACGCCATAGACCACCTGCGCCCCAATCGACTCCAGCGCCTCGGCCCAGTTGATATTGGCCTCTTCGTCAAAGCGTGCCTTCAGCTCCACCACGGCCATCACCTCTTTGCCCCGGCGCACTGCCTCGCTGAGCAGGTCCATGAGCTCCGAGTCGGAACCGGTGCGGTAGATGGTCTGCTTGATGACCAGCACCTGCGGGTCGTTCACGGCCTCCCGCAAAAAGGCCAGCAACCCATCAAAGCTCTCGAAGGGCTGATGGATCAACACGTCGCGCTCGCGCAGTTGCCCCATGATCGACACCCCAGGCTGGAGCTGACGCGGCCAGGCGGAACTCCACGGCGGAAAGAGCAATGCGGGATCGTTCACCAAATCCACCAGCTGATTCAGGCGCACCAGGTTCACAGGACCATGCACACGGTACAGGGCCGCGTTGGGCAGATCGAACTGCTGCAGCAGAAAGTCAGACAGAAAGCGAGAACAGCCTGCTGAGACTTCCAGGCGCACCGCCTGTCCGTAATGGCGTTGCTGAAGGCCTTGCCGCAAGGCGGTGCGCAGATTCCGCACATCCTCCTCGTCCAGGGCCAGGTCGGAGTGGCGCGTCACCCGGAACTGCGAGAACTCCGTCACCTCTCGGCCAGGAAACAGATCCTCCAGATGCGCACGCACGATGCTGGACAAGCTGACGAACAACATCCCGTCGGGCGCCACCTTCTTCGGCATGCGGATCAGACGGGGCAAGGCACGCGGTACCTTGACGATGGCGATTTCATTCTCGCGGCCAAAGGCATCATGTCCCTTGAGACGCACAATGAAGTTCAACGATTTATTGGCCACCTGCGGAAACGGGTGGGCCGGATCGAGTCCCACCGGGATCAACAGGGGGCGGACCTCGCGGGCAAAATATTCATGCACCCAGCGCCTCTGCTCTGCGGACCGGTCACCATGCGCCACGATATGGATGCCATGCTGCCCAAACGCAGGGACCAGCACTTCGTTGTACAGCGCATATTGACGCTCGACCAAGTCATGAACCTGAGCGGACAGCGCCTCAAAAGACGCTGCGGTATAGATGCCCTTGGTCTCGCCTTTCTTCGCCGCCGTGATGTGCGCTGCCGCACGCACCTCAAAGAATTCGTCGAGATTGGACGAGACGATGCACAGATAGCGCAGCCGCTCCAGCAGCGGCACATCCGTACGGGCCGCCCAGTCGAACACGCGTTCATTGAACGCGAGAATGCTGTGGTCACGATCCAGAAACATATGGGGAGCACCGCCTGTGACAGGCTCTGCCACCCCAGTATCGCTGTCATGTGACACGGAGTGCAAGGAGTTTCCGGCGGCATCGGGGTGCTCGCGCTGCAAAGGGATGGAATCGGCGGTAGGCAGGGGCGGCATGGATACGCGGGTGCAGCAATTGCGGAATCGCTGCAGTATTTAACGCCCAGATGACAACTGCGTGACAGACTTTGTGACAGACACAGGCGCTCCCTGTGAGCTGGAGCGGGCAGGCACCAAATACTGTTGAAACAGCCGGGCTGCATGTGCCCAAGTGAATTCCAGTGCCCGGGTTCGTGCCTCGGACCTCGGTATAGACAACGCTTGCTGCGTGGCCGCCAAAAGGCTGTCATGCAAAACGCCGCCCAGGGGCGCCCCACCCTCCCCAGCCCCCAACACTTCCCGCGGCCCATCTTCAGGAAATGCCGCCACCGGCGTGCCGCAAGCCATGGCCTCCAGCATGACCAGCCCAAAGGTTTCGGAGCGGCTTGGAAACACAAAGACATCGGCCGAGGCATAGACCTGTGCCAGCGAATCCCGGTCCAGGATGCCAAGCCACCGCACTTGCGGGTACTTGGCTTTCAGCCGTGCTTCGAGCGGGCCCACACCACATACGACCTTGGTGCCTGGCATATCTAACTGCAAAAAGGCGTCAATGTTCTTTTCATACGAGATACGGCCCACGTACAGGGCCACCGGATGGGCCAGCACGCCCGTGAGCGGGCTCTGGCAGACCTCGCCATGGAATCGGAACGCCTGGGTATCCACACCATGCGTCCACAAGCGCAGGTGGCTGAAGCCCCGCTGCTGCAGCATTTGCAAGACACCCTGTGTGGGCACCATGACCCCTGATGAGGGACGATGAAAATGCCTGAAAAGCGCATACCCCCAACCCAGCGGTATACGCAGGGCGGCCTGCAGGATCTCAGGAAAGCGCGTATGAAAGGCCGTGGTGAAAGCCAGGCCACGCTTGAGGCAGTAGCGGCGACCCGCCCACCCCAGAGGCCCCTCGGTCGCCAGATGAATGGCATCTGGCTGCAAGGCATCCAGCTTCTGGGCAAGCACCTTGTAGGGGCGCACAGCCAGGTCAATGCCCGCGTAACCGGGGCATGGACGGGTCGCAAACTGTCCGGGGTGGAACACGTGCACATCGTGCCCGGCATCCTCCAGCTCGCGAACCAACTCCACCAGCGTGGTCACCACGCCATTGACCTGGGGCAGCCATGCATCGGTCAGCAACGCGATCCTCATGCGGGCACCTGTTCGGTCTGGTGGGACACATGGGTCGCAGGAGTGGCGGGCCAGTACAACAGCTCTAGTCGGCCATCCAGGTGTTCGACCAGCGCTGTGTGGCTCTCCACCCAGTCGCCATCGTTGCAATATAAGGTCCCGTTGATCTCGCGCATCTCCGCGCGGTGGATATGTCCGCAGACTACCCCGTCGTGCCCACGGCGGCGGGCCTCGGCGGCCACGGCCACCTCGAAGTCGGTGACATAGTTGAGCGCTTTTTTCACTTTGCCCTTCAGGTAAGCAGACAGCGACCAGTACGGCAGCCCCATGCGGGCTCGCCAGGTGTTCAGATGGCGATTGAGCTTGAGCGTGAATTCATACAGGTTGTCACCCACGTAGGCCAGCCATTTGGCGCACTGGATCACGCCGTCAAAGTGGTCGCCGTGGGTGACCCAGAGGCTGCGCCCATCGGCAGTGGTGTGCACCGCATCGGACACTACCTCAATGCCCCCAAAGGAATGCCCCACAAACGCCCTGGCAAACTCGTCGTGGTTGCCAGGAACAAACACCACACGGCACCCTTTGCGCGCGCGGCGCAGCAGCTTTTGCACCACGTCGTTGTGGGCCTGTGGCCAAAACCAGCGGCGGCGCAACTGCCATCCGTCCACGATGTCCCCCACCAGGTACAGATGGTCGCTGGGATGGTGTTTCAGAAAATCCAGCAACGCGTCAGCCTGGCACCCCGGCGTGCCAAGGTGCAAGTCCGAAATGAACACCGCACGAAACCGCCGCTGACCCGCGAGTGCTGCAGGTGCGTCAGGCTCGGCATCCTGAGCCACCGGAGACTCGTTCAACCAAGGGCCCAGAGCGTCGAACGCGGCACGCACCGGTCAAGCCCCCAGAAAATGCTTGCGGTAGCGGGGATGTAGGTCGGCCAGCCGCATCAGCATCGGCAGGTCGGCGGTATTGAAGTCTGGATCCCAGGCCGGCGCGCCCAGCACACGGGCGCCCAGTCGCAGATAGCCTTTGATCAGGGCCGGCGGGTCCACGGCAATCGAGCCGTCCAGATGCTCCACGGGCAGCGGCAAGCGCGGCAGCACGTGGTACTCGATAGGCGCCAGATGGGTCTTGCGCACTTGCTGCCAGATGCTGGCGGCCGCATCGCCACTGACCACGCCGTTGTGAAGCATGGGAATGCTGGCACAGCCGATCATCGTGTCGAGTTCGTTGCGCACCATAAAGTCTGCGAGTGCACTCCACAACGCCATGATCACGCCGCCGTGGCGGTGATCGGGGTGCACACAGCTACGGCCCAGTTCCACCATCCGGGGGCGTAAGGTGCGCAGGCGCGTCAAGTCAAATTCGGTATCGCTGTAGGTTCCGCCCACCCGCTTGGCCTGCGCAGGCGTCAGCACCCGGTAAGTCCCAATGACTTGCAGGCTCTGGGCGTCGCGCACCAGAAGGTGCTCGCAGTAGTCGTCGAAGAGGTCCACGTCGTGGCCAGGAACGGGGGTCGTCAATCGAGCGCCCATCTCTGCCGCAAACACCTCAAAGCGCAGGCGCTGCGCCTCGCGGACTTCATCCAGATGCCTGGCCCAGGTCACCTCAATGGCGCCACGCGCCGGGGCAACCTGCGCCGCGCCCGGGACAACGGCAGGGCGTTGAACAATGCCGGTGCCGGCCGCCTCAGGCGATGTGGACAACTGCATCAGAGTGGGCAGGTCGTTCATGGACAACGTCTCCTTCGGTTAAAACGGGCTCAGCTGGCATCTCCAACCGAGGCGGGAATCCGCTTCCCTGGCCGGGAGTGTGAAAGCCGCGCGTGACATGCCCGTGTCCACCGCATGTCAGCGTCGTGACATGTTTTTCCCTCGCCCCTGGGGCCCTCCCGCCCACCGAGGGCCTGCATAATGGATTGAGGAACTTCGTCGTGTCTTCAGCCGCCCCGCCCTCCACCCGCAGCCCTCTTGCCGCCTTTGCCGCTGTTTTTTTGCTGGCAGCGGCCTGCGCTGGAGCACTGGTCTGGACCTTGGAGCGGCAGGAACGCGCGCAGCAGCGCACCCAGGCGGCAGATGTGGCGGGCGACCACGTACAGGCCCTGCAGCGCGCCATCGAGTTGGCCTTGTCGGCCAACAACACCCTGGTGGCCCTGGTGCGGCAGGGCCATGGCAACGTTCCCCAGTTCGAAGAAATCGGCATGCAGATGCTGCCGTTCTACCCGGGCATCGCGGCCATGGGTCTGTCCCCAGGTGGGGTGGTGCAGCAAGTCGTTCCCCGCGCGGGTAACGAAAATTCGATTGGTTTTGACCAGCTCAACGACCCCCACCAAGGGGTAGAAGCCGCCCGCGCCCGCGAATCCGGTCTGCTGACGCTGGCGGGCCCCATGGAGTTGGTGCAGGGCGGCCTGGGTGTCGTGGGGCGCCAGCCGGTGTATCTGGAAGATGACCTGGGGCGCCGCAACTTCTGGGGGTTCACTTACGTCACCATCCGCCTTCCAGAGGTGCTGGCGACTGCGCGCCTGCCACAGCTCACCGAGCGGGGCTTCCACTATCGACTGTGGCGTGTTCGCCCGGACAACCATCAAGAGCAAACTATCGCGGCGTCTGCCCCCCCGCCCGCTGAGGACGCTGTGGGTCGCTCACTCACCCTGCCCAATGGCCAGTGGACGCTCAGCCTGTCCCCTGCCCAAGGATGGGGAGCGCCCGGCGTGCTGGCCCTGCGCTGTGCGTTGGGCTTGCTGTTTGCATTGCTGATGGGCTACCTCGCACGCTTGCTGGTCGAACTGAAGGCGCATGAACGCGGTCTCGCGACGCAAGTGGCACAGCGCACGTCCGAGATCCAGGCCACACAGCAACAGTTGCGTGCCACCATCGACGCGATTCCCGATCCGCTGTTTGAAATCGATCAGGACGGCCGCTATTGCAGCGTACACAGCCCGCGCGCCGAGTTGCTCATGGGCCCTGCGGATCAATTGATCGGCCGCAATGTCACAGACGTGCTGCCTGCACTGGCTGCGCTGACCGTGATGGACGTGCTCAACGAAGCACAGTCCCAGGGGTGGTCCACAGGGCGCCAGATCATGTTGGACCTGCCCGGCCTGGGGCCCACCTGGTTCGAGCTTTCTGCAGCCCGCAAGGCAGGATCCGCAGGAGGAAAACCCCGGTTCATTGTGCTGTCCCGCGACATCTCCGAACGCAAGCGGTCCCAGGAACAGTTGCAGCTGACAGCCCAGGTGTTTGACCAGAGCGGCGAGGCCATCGTGATTGCCGATGCAGCCCAAACCATCGTGCGCATCAACCGGGCATTCAGCCGCATCACCGGCTACTCCGAAGCAGAGGCGGTGGGGCAGTCAATGCGCCTGCTGACGGTGGCAGAGTCCACCCGGGACTTCGATGCCGAGCTGGTGTACACCCACCTCTCCAAGGACGGACACTGGGAAGGTGAAGCCTGGGGTCGCCGCAAGGACGGATCGACCTACCCCCAGTGGCTGTCTGTGAGCCGTGTGCGCGACGGCAACGGCAGCACCACCCACTCCATCACGCTGTTCCGTGACATCACGCTCCAGCGCGAGGCGCAGGACCGCATCCAGCGGCTCGCGCATTTTGACCCCCTCACCGATCTGCCCAATCGTGCGCTCCTGGCCGAGCGCGCCCAGCGCCACATTGAACAAGAGAAAGCGCGGGGCGGTACGCTGGCCATGCTGTTCCTGGACCTGGACCATTTCAAGAACGTCAACGACTCGCTGGGACATCGCATCGGCGACATCCTGCTGGTGGCCGTGGCGCGGCGGCTGGAGTCGCTGCTGGGCACGCAGGACACTGTGTCGCGCCTGGGGGGCGATGAGTTTCTGCTGCTGTTACCCGCCGCCTCCGCGATGCAGGCGGCCGACTTAGCACAGCGCCTGCTGATTGCGGTGGCCCAGCCTTTTCAGGTAGAGCCTTATGAACTCACCACCACCCTGTCCGTGGGCATCGCCATGTATCCGGCGGACGGAGACTCGTTCGACACCCTGTACCAGCGTGCCGATGCCGCCATGTACCGCGCCAAGCAAAGCGGGCGCAACCGCTTTGGCTTTTTCACTGCCGATCTGGAGGCGCGCACCGCCCGGGCCTTGCAGATCGAGAATGCGCTGCGCCGCGCGTTGGAACGCAACCAGTTCGAGCTGCACTACCAACCCCAGGTATCACTCACCACGCGCCAGGTGGTCGGGGCTGAAGCGCTGCTGCGCTGGAAGCATCCCGAACTGGGCATGGTGTCTCCGGCGGAGTTCATCCCCGTCGCAGAGAGCAGCGGCATGATCGTGGCGATTGGCGAGTGGGTGCTGAACACCGCCGTGCACGACGCCAAGCGCTGGCTGGACCTGCAGTTGCCCCTTCGGGCGGTGTCGGTCAACCTGTCGGCGGTGCAGTTCCGCCACCCCCAGTTGCCCGAGATGGTGACGCGCTGCCTGCAACAAGCCGGACTGCCTGCGCGCCGGCTGGAGCTGGAGCTGACCGAGGGGGCTGCGGTAGACGACCCCGCGGCTGCACTGGCCATGATGGACCAATTGCATGACCGGGGTGTTCGGCTGTCGATGGATGACTTTGGCACCGGATATTCGTCGCTGAGCTATCTCAAACGCTTTCAGATCTACAAGCTCAAGATCGACCAGTCGTTTGTGCGCGACCTCGACGATGACGCCAACGACCGGGCCATCGTCAGCGCCATCATCCGCATGGCGCAGGCCTTGGGCATGCAGACGACTGCCGAAGGGGTGGAGACGGATGGCCAGCTGGAGTTTCTGCGCGCGCAGGGCTGCGATGAGGGGCAGGGTTACCTGTTCAGTCGCCCCCTGGCGGCCGATGCGTTTGAGGCCTACCTGCGGGAACACCTGGGACGCTAGGAACCTGTCCAAAGAAACCGGGCGACGTGTATCAGCCCCTTCTCGGCCCAGGGCTCCAGACAACTGCACCGGCGTCAGTCGTACGGCAGAACCTGCAACGCAGTACCTGAGGCATACCCTCAAACGGCATGTAAGCCGCCACTGCTACACTTTGGCACAATTTTTGAGGCCGTCTGGCCCTGCCGCCTGTACTGGTCTTATGTATTCGCTGTTCAGCACTCCGCCCTCGCAGCGCGCCGGAGTGCCTACCGACACCCCACTGCAACGCACTCTGCGCGAACAACAGATCCTGTTGGATAGCGCGGGCGTGGGCATCGTGTTTCTTCGCCAGCGCAGTGTGGTGCGCTGCAACCAGCGGTATGCTGAAATTTTTGGCTACGCCAGCCCAGCCCACCTGGTAGGGCTCAACACCGAAGCCTTCTACCCAGACCGGGATGCCTTCCGGGACCTCGGGCGCACTGCCTATCCTGCGCTGGCCCAGGGGCAATCCTTCCGGATTGAACGCCAGCTGCGTCGCGAGGACGGCACGCTGTTCTGGGGCAGCCTCACTGGGCGCCTGATCAATCCGCACGACACCGGCGAGGGCTCGATCTGGATCGTGGACGACATTGACGAGCAAAAGCGTGCCCAGGCCGCGCTGAATGCCGCAGTGCGCGAAAAGCAGTTGCTGTTTGACAGCGCAATGGTGGGCATCGTTTTTTTGCGCGACCGGCACTTGACCCGCTGCAACCACCACTTTGAGCAGATGCTAGGCTTTGAGCCGGGCGAACTCATGGGCTGTTCGTCCCGCCGCTGGTATGCCAGCGATGCCGCGTGGCAAGAAGTGGGTGACCGCTGCTACCCCACGCTGGTGGCAGGGCAGTCATACGAGGGCGAAGTGGAGCTGTGCCGCAAGGACGGCACCCCGGTCATCTGTGAAGTCCGCAGCAAATGCATCGATCCGGCGGACCCTGCCCAGGGCACCATCTGGATCACCATGGACATCACCGACCGCAAACGCGCACAGGCGATGCTGGCCCAGGCCCATGAGGAGCTTGAGCGACAGGTGCAAGACCGCACGCGCGAGCTGCGCGAAACCGTGGCCAACCTGCACCGTGAAATCAATGACCGCAAGGCCGACCAGGAGCGCATTTACTGGCTGGCCCACTACGATGCACTCACGGGACTGCCCAACCGGGCCCTGCTGGCAGAACGCGCGCAGCAGGCCATTCGGCTGGCGCAGGACAACCAGACACCCCTGGCCGTCATCTTCCTGGACCTGGATCACTTCAAACATGTGAACGACTCTCTAGGCCACCGGGTGGGCGATGTACTGCTGGTCGAAATTGCAAAAAGGCTGCGCGCCGTGGTGCGCGACAAGGACACGGTCTCTCGCCTGGGCGGTGACGAGTTCATCCTGCTTCTGCCCGGAGCAGATGCGCGGGGCGCAGCCCGGGTCGCCAGCAAGTTGCAGGAGGCGTCGCGCCAGCCGTACCAGATCGATCACCACGAGCTCACAATGGCCCCGTCCATGGGCATTGCGCTGTTTCCGCAAGACGGACACGACTTCGACACGCTGACCCAGTCGGCCGATGTGGCCATGTACCGCGCCAAGCTGGATGGGCGCAATACCTTCCGCTTCTTCACCCCCGAGATGCAGGCCCAGTCGGTGCGCGCCTTGCAGCTCGAAAACGCATTGCGCCGCGCCCTGGAACGAGAGCAGTTCCACCTGCACTACCAGCCGCAGATGAACCTGGCCACGGGAACCGTGCGCAGTGTGGAAGCCCTGCTGCGGTGGCAACACCCCCAGCTTGGTCCCATCTCTCCTGGAGAGTTCATCCCGATTGCTGAAGACAGCGGGCAGATTCTGCAGATTGGCGAGTGGGTGCTGCGCACGGCGCTGGCCCAGCTCAAGGCATGGCGCAGCTGCGGGTTTCCCGAACTCACGATGGCTGTGAACCTGTCGGCGATCCAGTTTCGCCAGCCTCAGCTGCCTGAACTGGTGAGCCGCGTGCTCGTGGAGTTTGACCTCCCCCCCGATTCGCTGGAACTGGAGCTCACGGAAGGTGTGGCCGTGGACGATCCCCATGCGGCAGTGGCGACCATGGACCAGTTACACGCGCGCGGGGTGCGGATGTCGATGGATGACTTTGGCACAGGCTACTCGTCACTCAGCCAGCTCAAGCGGTTCCAGATCTTCAAGCTGAAGATCGATCAATCCTTTGTGCGCGACCTGGGCAACGACAGCAACGACCGCGCCATCGTCAGCGCCATCATCCGCATGGCGCAGGCGCTGGGGATGCGCACCACCGCCGAGGGCGTGGAAACCGAAAGCCAACTGGCCTTTCTGCACGAACAGGGTTGCGACGAGGCACAGGGCTACCACTTCAGCACACCGCTGCCCGCAGAGCAGTTGGAGCGCTTCATGCGGCAGCACACCGCCGCGCACTGAGCCGACCCAATACCACTCAGGACGCAACGGACGCCGCTGAGAGACCAGGAACTCAGCCCGCGCGAGCGGCATCTGCCAGCCGCTGCGCACAGGAGCTGGCCACTTGCGCGTCGCGCGCCTCTACCATCACACGCAGCAAAGGCTCGGTGCCACTGGCACGGATCAAGACCCGGCCCGAGGAGCCCAGTTGCTGCTCCACCGCCTGCGTGGTCTCAGCCAGGAGGCGGTTGGCCTTCCAGTCCTGCCCGGGCGCCAGGCGAACATTGAGCAACACCTGCGGGTAGAGCGTGATGTCTGCCAGCAACTGTGCCAGCGTGCGGCCGCTGCGCACACAGGCCTGCAGCACCTGCAGCGCACTCACCAAACCATCGCCGGTGGTGTGCCGGTCCAGGGCCAGCAGGTGGCCCGAGCCCTCCCCGCCCAGCACCCAGTGGTGGCGCGCCAGTTCTTCCAGTACATACCGGTCACCGACCTTGGCGCGCACAAATTTCACGCCCTTGGCCTGCAGTGCCACTTCCACCGCCATGTTGGTCATCAGGGTACCCACCACACCCGGCACATGCTCGTCACGGCCCATGCGGTCTGCGGCCATCAGATACAGCAGCTCGTCGCCGTTGTACAGCCGCCCTGTGGCGTCCACGATCTGCAGCCGGTCTGCGTCGCCATCCAGCGCGATGCCATAGTCGGCACGGTTCGCGCGTACGGCGCGGACCAAGGCGTCGGGATGTGTCGCGCCCACTTCGTGGTTGATGTTGAGGCCGTCGGGCGCGCAGCCAATCGACAGCACTTCTGCACCCAGCTCGTGGAAGACCTTGGGCGCCACTTGGTACGCAGCTCCGTGCGCTGCATCCACCACGATCTTCAGCCCCTTGAGCGTCAGGTCCTGGGGAAAGGTGCTTTTGCAGAACTCGATGTAGCGCCCAGCAGCGTCATCCAGGCGTCGTGCCTTGCCCAGGCTGGCGGAGTCCACCCAAACAGGGGGCTCAGCCAGCGCGGCCTCCACCGCCAGCTCCCAAGCGTCCGACAGCTTGGTGCCTTGCGCACTGAAAAACTTGATGCCGTTGTCGGGATAGGCGTTGTGACTGGCGCTGATGACCACACCCAGACTGGCGCGCTGGGCACGGGTCAGATACGCCACGCCAGGCGTAGGCAACGGCCCCAGCAGCACCACATCCACCCCTGCCGAGTTGAAGCCAGACTCCAGCGCGCTTTCAAGCATGTAGCCCGAGATGCGCGTGTCCTTGCCAATGAGCACCGTAGGGCGCTCTTCCGTACGGCGCAACACGCGGCCCACCGCATGGGCCAGGCGCAGCACAAAATCCGGCGTGATGGGCGGCTGTCCGACGGTTCCACGGATGCCGTCGGTTCCAAAGTATTGGCGTGTCATGTTCTGGCGTCTCCTCGTACGGATCTCTGTATGTTGTTCTCACAGGCGAGGGCTTGGCGTCCCACAACCTGCTCTCAAATCACTGGCCCCTCAGCCAGATCGCTGCATCGCAGACCACACGGCCAGTGCCGCCACCGTCTCGCGCACGTCGTGCACACGCACTACCGCAGCGCCCCGCTCGACCGCCAGCACGGCGGCGGCCACGCTGGGCACCATGCGCTGATCCACCTCCAGCCCGGTCACCGCGCCCAGCGACGACTTGCGTGACCACCCTGCCAGCAGCGGATAGCCAGCAGCCAGCAATTCAGAATGCCGCGCCAGCAAGGCAAAGTTTTGTTCCACCGTTTTGCCGAAGCCAATGCCCGCATCCAGCAGGATACGAGTCTTTTCGACCCCAAGCGCTAGTAGATTTTGCGCCTGCAGCTTCAAAAATGATAGCACCTGGGGCACCACATCCCCGTCCATGGGCGCCTGCTGCATGGTCTGCGGGTCGCGGTGCATGTGCATCAGGCACACGCCGCACAGCGGGTGCGCAGCCACCGCCGCCGCAGCGCCTGGCTGCCGCAAGGCCCAAATGTCGTTGACGATGTCGGCCCCCAGGTCCAGCACCGCGCGCATGACCTCGGGCTTGTAGGTGTCCACCGAGATCGGGACACCCAGGGTGACCGCCTCACGCACCAGAGGCACCACACGAGACAACTCCTCGTCCAAGGGCACAGCGGGGCTGCCCGGCCGGGTGGACTCGCCACCGATGTCCAGGATGTCGGCCCCCTCCTTCAGCAGCTGCTCGCAATGCCGCAGCGCAGCAGCCGTGGAGTCGTGCCGCCCCCCGTCGGAGAAAGAGTCGGGCGTCACATTGACGATACCCATGATCTGGGGACGGGCCAGATCAATGGCGAAGCGAGAGGTTTGCCAGATCATGTGTCGATCGAACCCATGCAGATTTGCAAAAGAGAGGCCAAGCCAACAAATTCGCAGTGAAAAAATGGAACGCCACAAAAAACGGGGCACAAGGCCCCGTCTGAACGACTGTACCGAGAGCCTGGTCAGGCTGCTGTCGGCGCGGTGTCCGTAGCTACTGCAGGAGTACCGCCGCTGGAGTTGTCGCCACCCGAGGGCGGAGTGCGCGGTGTCCAGTCCTTGGGAGGACGGGGCTCCTTGCCGGCCATGATGTCATCCAGTTGCTCGGTATCGATGGTTTCCCATTCGAGCAAGGCCTTGGCCATGGCGTGCATCTTGTCGCTGTTCTCTTCAATCAGACGACGTGCCAGGTTGTACTGGTCATCGATGATGCGGCGCACCTCCATGTCCACCTTTTCCATGGTCTGCTCACTCATGGTGGTGGTCTTGGTGACCGAGCGGCCCAAGAACACTTCGCCTTCGTTCTCGGCATAGACCATGGGGCCCAATGCATCCGTCATGCCGTAGCGGGTGACCATGTCACGGGCGATGTGCGTGGCGCGCTCAAAGTCATTGCTGGCGCCAGTGGTCATCTGGTTCATGAACACTTCTTCAGCGATACGGCCACCGAACAGCATGCTGATCTGGTTGAGCATGTATTCGCGGTCGTAGCTGTAGCGGTCCTGCGCAGGCAGGCTCATCGTCACGCCCAAGGCACGGCCACGGGGGATGATGGTGACCTTGTGCACCGGGTCGCACTTGGGCAGCAGCTTGCCGATCAGGGCGTGGCCAGCTTCGTGGTAGGCCGTGTTGCGGCGCTCTTCCTCGGGCATGACCATGCTCTTGCGCTCGGGGCCCATGAGGATCTTGTCCTTGGCCTTCTCAAAGTCCTGCATCTCGACGGTGCGCGCATTGCGGCGCGCAGCCATCAGGGCAGCTTCGTTGCACAGGTTAGCCAGGTCGGCGCCGCTCATGCCGGGCGTGCCACGGGCGATGATCGCAGGGGCTACGTCCTGGCCGATCGGGATCTTGCGCATGTGCACATTCAGGATCTGCTCGCGGCCGCGGATGTCGGGCAGCGTCACATACACCTGGCGGTCAAAACGACCAGGGCGCAGCAGGGCTGCGTCCAGGATGTCGGGACGGTTGGTGGCAGCCACCACGATCACACCCAGATTGGTCTCAAAGCCGTCCATCTCAACCAGCATCTGGTTCAGGGTCTGCTCGCGCTCATCATTGCCGCCGCCCAGTCCAGCACCGCGCTGGCGGCCCACGGCGTCGATTTCATCGATGAAGATGATGCAGGGGGCGTTCTTCTTGGCGTTGTCGAACATGTCGCGCACGCGGGCCGCACCCACGCCAACGAACATTTCCACAAAATCCGAGCCCGAGATGCTGAAGAACGGCACCTTGGCTTCGCCCGCAATGGACTTGGCCAGCAAAGTCTTACCAGTACCGGGAGGGCCGACCAGCAGCAGGCCACGGGGAATACGGCCACCCAGCTTCTGGAACTTCTGCGGGTCCTTCAGGAAGTCCACGACTTCCTTGACTTCTTCCTTGGCCTCGTCACAGCCGGCCACGTCCGCGAACGTGACCTGGTTGTTGTTCTCGTCCAGCATGCGCGCCTTGCTCTTGCCGAAGCTGAAGGCGCCGCCCTTGCCGCCGCCCTGCATCTGGCGCATGAAGTACACCCATACGCCAATCAGCAGCAGCATGGGGCCCCAGCTGACCAGAAGGGTCATGAGCAGGGAACCTTCCTCACGGGGCTTCACGTCGAACTTGACGTTATGGTTCAGCAGGTCGCCCACCAGACCACGGTCCAACACCGAGGCATTCGTGCGGATCTTGCGGTCATCGGTCGTGACCGCCACAATCTCGCCGCCGCTCAGCCCTTCAGGAATGGTGGCGCTTTTGATGCGGTTGTTGCGGACTTCGTCCAGAAACTCGGAATACCCGACGTGGCCCGCACTGGCGCCGCTGCGGGTGTCAAACTGTTTGAACACCGTGAACAGCACCATGGCGATGACCAGCCATACGGCAATTTTTGAAAACCACTGATTGTTCAAGCGGGGCTCCAGTTGCGGGGAACAGAAAACGGACACACTGCCGTCATGGCACGCATGTGCGGCCCATTTTAGGTCTTTCAAGCCACGGGGCCAGCCCTATTCCCCCTCACGCCCATGGAATCAGCGCGGGCTTTGGCGCCAAAGTTCACGGATTCTTGACCTGAGGCAAGCCTGAACAGGCTACTTTTTTAAGCCCCATCCCCACCAGGAACGTTTCGGAGGACTTGTCGCGCGAAGCCTTGGGTTTCAGGGGCTTGACGACCTTGAAAGTCTGCTTGAACAAGGTGACCAGATCACTGTATCCACTGCCATGGAACAACTTGACCACCAGGGCACCCTCCGGTTTCAAATGGTTGCAAGCAAAATCCACAGCCAACTCCACCAGGTGCGCAATCCGCGCCGCATCGGCCGACTCGATGCCCGACAGGTTGGGCGCCATGTCCGACACCACCACATCCACCACCCGGCCGTCGAGCGCCTGCTCCAGGCGCTCCAGCACGTCAGGCTCTCGAAAATCTCCGTTCAGGTAGGTGACACCTTCAATCGGCTCCATGGGCAAGATGTCCAAGGCAATGATCGCCCCGTTGAGCTGCCCCGCTGCAGCACCCGAGGGTGACAGGCGCCGGCGCAGATACTGGCTCCATGCCCCCGGGGTAGAGCCCAGATCGACGACCGTATATCCCGGCTTGATAAGGCCCAGTTGCTCGTCAATCTCCTTGAGCTTGTAGGCGGCACGGGCGCGGTAACCCTCCTTCTGTGCCAATTTGACATAGGTGTCGTTCACGTGGTCGTTGAGCCACGCCTTGTTCACCTTTTTGCTCTGGGTTTTGACTTTCATATGGCGGTATTGTCTCTCGACAATCGCTGCAGTGGCCGACCTGCCCCCAGCGCTGCGCACGGCAGCCGGAATCACGTCCAGCCGGGCCGCAGACATAATACGGGGATGCCCCAAATTCAACTGACTCCTGCCGAGCGCCGGGAACAACGCGCCGCTGCCCACCACCTGGACCCCGTGGTCCTGATTGGCGGCGATGGCCTCACCCCCGCCGTCAAGAAGGAAATTGACGCCGCCCTCAACGCCCATGGCCTGATCAAGGTGCGTGTTTTCAACGATGACCGCACCGCGCGCGAACTGATGTACCAAGAGCTGACCGCTGAACTCAACGCTGCTCCCATCCAGCACATCGGCAAGCTGCTGGTGCTGTGGCGGCCTCAGCCCGTCAAGGAGCGCGCTGTCGATGAAGACCGGATGCCCGGCCCCCGCGACGTCAAGGTGCTCAAGTACAGCAAGCGGGGTGGCCAACGCCCCGAGATCAAGCAGTTGCGCGTGCTCGGTAACCAGCGCCTCACCTCGGGCGGCCAGATCAAGCGGGCGAAGCCCAAGCAAAAATCCATCAAGAAGCGTCAGGCCGACTGATGAGCCACGATGCAGGCTCGGCAGTGCCTGCAACCGTTGCAGCACCTGCCGGCAAGGCGCCCACGCGCCACATCCTCTGCATGAAATGGGGCACGAAATACGGCCCCGAATACGTCAACCGGCTGTATGCCATGGTGCGTCGGCATCTGAGCGGCGATTTCCGTTTTGTCTGCCTCACCGATGACAGCACCGGCATCCGCAGCGAAGTGCAATGCCTGCCCATTCCCGCACTGGATCTGCCGCCCGGCATTCCCGAGCGGGGCTGGACCAAGCTGGCCACCTTCAGCGCAGATTTGCACGGGCTGCGCGGCACGGCCCTGTTTCTGGACGTGGATGTGGTCATCACCGGCAGCCTGGATGATTTTTTCACCCAACCCGGCGAATTTCTGATCATTCACGACTACAAGCGTCCGTGGCGCATCACCGGCAACTCGTCCGTGTACCGCTTTGAACTGGGTGCGCACCCCGATGTGCTGGCGTATTTTCGCGAGCACTTCGCCGAAATCCGGGCACAGTTCCGCAATGAGCAAGCCTACCTGTCAGACTTCTTGCACAAGCAGGGCAAGCTGCAATACTGGCCCGCCGCGTGGTGCCCCAGTTTCAAGTACCACGGAATCCCCCCCTGGCCTACCAACTACTGGCGCGCGCCGTTTGTGCCGGAAGGTGCACGCATCGTGATTTTTCATGGGGAATGCAACCCCCCGGATGCCCTGGCGGGCCGGCGCAACCGGCGGTTTCGCTACATCCGCCCAGCCACCTGGGTGGCGGAACACTGGCACGAATAGGCGCGGCGGCGGGCCGGCTTGTTCTAAAAAAAGTCTATGCCGCAGTAGATTTGTCAGCGAATCGCTCGCTTGACCGTCAATCGCTGGCGGACCGCTCTTCCTCTGCCGCGTGCGCTCCCGGCCGCAGCGTTTGCCACAACACTGCCAAGGCGCAGCCCCATTGCGCTGCATACATCACCGTCCCCACGCTGTGCCACAGACGCAAGTCCTGCCGGGCCACAATGCGGGGCGCAACGCCAAACTGGTTGAGCAACGCCAGCAGCAGGCCACCGAGAACGAACAGCATGACAGCGCGTGCCCAAGGATATTGGGCCAGTCCATGCCGAGGCCTGGACAAGAGCAGCAGCACCACACAACACACCACCGCCACCCAGGTCTGCGCCGCAAACAGCTTGGCCGCCATGTTGCCCGCCATCGTGGGCGAAGGCAGATGGGCAAACAGCATGGGCACGACCAGAAACCCGATGGTGGTCAAACTGCCCCACCAAAGTGCAGCGACCAGGGCAGGGAGGCGGCGGGACATGCCGTGCACGCTCACTGGTAGCTGACCGCCACCACTTCATAGCGACGAATGCCGCCGGGGGCCTGCACCTCGGCGGTATCGCCCTCTTCCTTGCCAATCAGCGCACGCGCGATGGGGCTGGAAATATTGATCAAGCCTCGCTTGAGGTCCGCCTCGTCTTCGCCCACGATCTGGTACTTCACCGTGTCACCAGAGTCTTCGTCCTCCAGTTCGACCGTGGCACCAAACACCACCTTGCCGCCACCGTCGACCGCACTGGGGTCAATGACCTGGGCTACCGAGAGCTTGCCCTCGATCTCCTGAATGCGGCCTTCGATGAAACCCTGGCGGTCCTTGGCTGCGTCGTAGTCGGCGTTTTCGCTCAGGTCACCCTGCGCGCGCGCTTCGGCAATGGCAGCGATCACCGCAGGACGCTCCACGGTCTTGAGGCGGTGCAGCTCTTCCTTGAGCATTTCAGCGCCGCGCTTGGTAATGGGAATGGTGGCCATGCGATTGAGTCTCCACAAGTCAAAACGGTGAAAGTGCAAGGCACTTCCACCGATCTTTCGCCACGCTGCTCCCCGCAAAACATTGAGGGGTGCACGTGGCACATCTACAAAAGGAAACCGCCGCACGTTGCCGCGCGGCGGTGTTGGTTTAGTGGCGATTATGCCGTGTTTGCGGCGGCCAAAGCCACCGCAAAAACCCGGTCAGGCCGCCAGCTGAGCGTGCAGTTCCTGCACGGAATACACGTCGAGCTTGTCCAGGTACTTCATGCCTTCCACGGCCGCCTCCGCACCAAAGATGGTGGTGAACGTGGTCACGCGGGCCAGCAGCGACGAGGTACGAATCGCACGCGAATCGGCAATCGCGTTGCGGCGTTCTTCCACCGTGTTGATGACCATGACAATCTCATTGTTCTTGATCATGTCCACGATGTGCGGACGGCCTTCGGTGACCTTGTTGACCACCACCACAGGGACACCCGCTTCGGCAATGGCTGCAGCCGTGCCCTTGGTAGCAACTAGGTCGAAGCCCAGCGCCACCAGCTGGCGGGCAATGTCCACCGCGCGGGGCTTGTCGTTGTTCTTCACGGTGAGGAACACCTTGCCAGAAGTGGGTAGCTTCGTGCCCGCGCCCAGTTGGCTCTTCACGAAGGCTTCGCCGAAGGTCTTGCCCACGCCCATCACTTCGCCGGTGGACTTCATCTCGGGGCCGAGGATGGTGTCCACGCCAGGGAACTTGACGAACGGGAACACCGCTTCCTTCACGCTGAAGTAAGGTGGTGTGACTTCCTTGGTGATGCCCTGCGAAGCCAGCGTCTGGCCTGCCATGCAGCGTGCCGCGACCTTGGCCAGCTGGATGCCGGTGGCCTTGGACACAAACGGCACCGTGCGCGAGGCGCGGGGGTTCACTTCCAGCACGTAGATCACATCCTTGCCATCCACTTCCTGAATGGCAAACTGCACGTTCATCAGGCCCACCACGTTCAGGCCTTCGGCCATGGCAGCCGACTGGCGCTTGAGCTCGTCCACCGTGGCTTGCTTGAGGTAGTACGGCGGCAGCGAGCAGGCCGAGTCACCCGAGTGCACACCGGCTTGCTCGATATGTTCCATCACACCACCGATGAAGGTCTTGCCCTCGGGGTCGCGCAAGCAGTCCACATCGCACTCGATGGCGTCGTTCAGGAAGCGGTCTAGCAGCACGGGCGAGTCGTTGCTCACCTTCACGGCCTCGCGCATGTAACGCTCCAGGTCGCGTTGTTCGTGCACGATTTCCATCGCACGACCGCCCAGCACGTAGCTGGGGCGCACCACCAGGGGGTAACCCAGCGTGGCGGCCTTTTCCAGGGCCTCGGCTTCGGTGCGTGCGGTGGCATTGGGCGGCTGGCGCAGGCCCAGATCGCCCAGCAGTTTCTGGAAGCGCTCGCGGTCTTCTGCTGCGTCGATCATGTCGGGGCTGGTGCCGATGATCGGCACGCCTTCGGCTTCCAGCCCCAGTGCAAGCTTCAAAGGCGTCTGGCCGCCGTACTGCACGATCACGCCGTGTGGCTTTTCCTTGTCCACGATTTCGAGCACGTCTTCGAGCGTGAGCGGCTCAAAGTACAGGCGGTCCGACGTGTCGTAGTCGGTCGAAACCGTCTCAGGGTTGCAGTTGACCATGATGGTTTCGTAGCCATCCTCGCGCATGGCGAGTGCGGCATGCACGCAGCAGTAGTCGAACTCGATGCCCTGGCCGATGCGGTTCGGACCACCGCCCAGCACCATGATCTTTTTCTTATCGGTGGGCGCGGCTTCGCACTCTTCCTCGTAGGTCGAGTACATGTAGGCCGTGTTGGTGGCGAACTCGGCAGCGCAGGTGTCCACGCGCTTGTAGACCGGGCGCACGTTGAGGGCGCGGCGTGCTTCGCGCACCGACTTCTCGGTGGTCTTGAGCAGCTTGGCCAGTCGGCGGTCGGAGAAGCCCTTCTTCTTGAGCGTGCGCAGCGTGTCAGCGTCCAGCGATGCCAATGCAGCGTCGCCCTTTTCTGCAGCGATCTTGTCCAGCTCCAGCTCGATCTTCACGATCTCTTCGATCTGCACCAGGAACCACTTGTCGATCTTGGTGAGGTCGTACACCTCGTCCACCGACAGGCCCATGGCAAACGCGTCGCCCACGTACCAGATGCGCTCGGGGCCGGGCTCGCCCAGTTCTTTTTCGAGCACTTCGCGGTCCTGGGTCTTTTCGTTCATGCCGTCCACGCCCACTTCCAGGCCGCGCAGGGCTTTCTGGAAGGATTCCTGGAAGGTGCGGCCCATGGCCATGACCTCGCCCACAGACTTCATCTGCGTGGTCAGGCGGCTGTCGGCCGTAGGGAATTTTTCGAACGCAAAACGTGGGATCTTGGTGACCACGTAGTCGATGGAAGGCTCGAACGATGCGGGCGTGGCGCCACCCGTGATTTCGTTCTTGAGCTCATCGAGCGTGTAGCCCACGGCCAGCTTGGCGGCGACCTTGGCAATGGGGAAACCCGTGGCCTTGGACGCCAGTGCCGACGAACGCGACACGCGCGGGTTCATCTCGATGACGATCATGCGGCCGTCCTTCGGATTCACCGAGAACTGCACGTTGGAGCCGCCCGTGTCCACGCCGATCTCGCGCAGCACCGCCAAGCTGGCATTGCGCATGATCTGGTATTCCTTGTCGGTCAGCGTCTGGGCCGGGGCCACGGTGATCGAGTCGCCCGTGTGCACGCCCATCGGGTCCAGGTTTTCGATGGAGCAGATTATGATGCAGTTGTCCGCCTTGTCACGGACCACTTCCATCTCGTACTCCTTCCAGCCGAGCAGCGACTCTTCAATCAGCAGCTCGTTGGTGGGCGAGGCTTCCAGGCCGCGCTTGCAGATGGTCTCGAACTCTTCGGGGTTGTAAGCAATGCCACCGCCCGTGCCGCCCAGCGTGAAGCTGGGGCGGATCACCGTGGGGAAGCCCACGCTCTTTTGCACGGCCCAGGCTTCATCCATGCTGTGGGCGATGCCCGAGCGCGCGGAGCCCAGACCGATCTTGGTCATGGCGTCCTTGAACTTCAGGCGGTCTTCGGCCTTGTCGATGGCTTCGGGCGTGGCGCCGATCAGCTCGACCTTGTACTTGTCGAGCACGCCGTTGCGCCACAGGTCCAGCGCGCAGTTCAGTGCGGTCTGACCACCCATGGTGGGCAGGATGGCATCGGGGCGTTCCTTGGCGATGATCTTCTCGACCGTCTGCCAGGTGATGGGCTCGATGTACGTGACGTCGGCGGTGGCCGGGTCGGTCATGATCGTTGCAGGGTTGCTGTTGATCAGGATGACCTTGTAGCCCTCTTCGCGCAGGGCCTTGCAGGCCTGCACGCCGGAGTAGTCGAACTCGCAGGCCTGGCCGATGATGATCGGGCCGGCGCCGATGATGAGGATCGATTTGAGGTCTGTGCGCTTTGGCATTATTTCTTCTCCATCAGCGCGGTGAAGCGGTCAAACAGGTAGGCGATGTCGTGCGGGCCGGGCGATGCCTCGGGATGGCCCTGGAAGCAGAACGCAGGCTTGTCGGTGCGCTCCAGGCCTTGCAGCGTGCCGTCGAACAGGCTGATGTGCGTAGGGCGTAGCGTGGCGGGCAGCGAGGCCATGTCCACGGCAAAGCCGTGGTTCTGGCTGGTGATGCTCACGCGGCCGTTGTCCAGGTCCTTCACCGGGTGGTTGGCACCGTGGTGGCTGTTGTCCATCTTGAAGGTCTTGGCGCCGCTGGCCAGGGCCATGATCTGGTGGCCGAGGCAGATGCCGAAGGTGGGCACGCCCGCTTCAACGATCTGGCGGGTGGCTTCGATGGCGTAGTCGCAGGGCTCCGGGTCGCCAGGGCCGTTGGACAGGAACACGCCGTCCGGCTTCATGGCCAGCACGTCGGCCGCAGGCGTCTTGGCAGGCACCACGGTCAGCTTGCAGCCACGCTCGGCCAGCATGCGCAGGATGTTTTTCTTGACGCCAAAGTCGTACGCCACCACATGAAAGCGCGGCGCAGCCTGTGTGCCATAGCCTTCACCCAGCTTCCACTCCGTCTGGTCCCAGGTGTAGGTCGCAGGGGTGGTCACCACTTGGGCGAGGTCCAGGCCCTTCATGCTGGGCGCAGCCTGGGCAGCCGCCAGGGCTTCGTCGATGCGCGCCTGCGTCACAGCCTCACCGGCTGCGAGGCCCAGGATGGCGCCGTTCTGCGCACCCTTGTCACGCAGCAGGCGGGTGAGCTTGCGGGTGTCGATGTTGGCAATGGCCACCGTCTTTTCGCGCACGAGGTACTGCGAAAGCGTTTCGGTGGATCGGAAGTTGCTGGCCAGAAGGGGCAGGTCTTTGATGATCAGACCTGCTGCATGGACCTTGTCGGCTTCGATGTCTTCCGCATTGACGCCGTAATTGCCGATGTGCGGATACGTCAGGGTGACGATCTGCTGGCAGTAGCTGGGGTCGGTGAGGATTTCCTGGTAGCCGGTGATGGCGGTGTTGAACACCACTTCACCGACCGTGGTGCCGGTGGCACCGATCGAGTTACCGATAAAGACCGTGCCGTCTGCGAGCGCCAGGATGGCGGGCGGGAAGTTTCCCTTGAGAGACAAAAGCACTGGGTTCTCCGGATGGTTACGGTCGCCCGGCGCCTGCAGACCACTCGCACACTCGAAGCGCGATGGTGCCAATGGCTGCTCTCAGATGGGTTGTTGCTTTGGGTGCGGTCGGGCGACGCTGTTGCGAGAAAAGCTCCCGATTATACCCTCCGTCGCTGACACCTCCGCAATGCACGCCTTGCATAACCCTGATACCAGCGTCTATGACCTGCGAGCCCCAAGCTCGCCTTGGACGCCCACAGCACCGCTGCGGGCGCAGACAGCGTCAGCGCCCTGCTCCGCTCGCGTGCAGGCAGATGGCCGCAGCCGCCGCCACATTCAGCGACTCCTCGCCGCCGGGCTGGGCAATGCGGATGCGCAAAGAAGCCCTATCTTCCAGGGCCGGGCTGACGCCCTGCCCTTCGTGGCCCATCACCCAGGCGCAGGGCCAGGGCAAGGCAGCGCGATGCAGAAAGTCACCCGCGTGGGAGCTGGTGACCAGCAGCGGTACCTGAAGGGCGGCGAGGTCGTCCAGTGCCAGCCCCTCGATCAGGTCGAGTGCGAAATGCGCCCCCATGCCGGCCCGCAAGACCTTGGGCGACCACAGCGCGGCACTGCCCTTGATGGCGGCCACCTGGCGAAACCCGAACGCAGAGGCGCTGCGCAGGATGGAGCCCACATTGCCCGCGTCCTGCACCCTGTCCAGCACCACGGTGGCGGCATCGGGCCGGAGTGACGCCGGTGCAGGCAGGTCCAGGATGAAGCCCATCGCGGCGGGCGACTCCAGCCCGCTCACGTCTGCAAACAGTGCATCCGCAAGAACTATGAATTTTGTAGCTGCCCGGGCATATTCCACTTGCGCCTGCGGCCAAAAAGACTCAGAAAACACCGCCACCGATGCCCGCAGCCCCCGCGCCAGCGCGGCGCGGCACAGATGGTCTCCTTCGAGCCAGACACGGCCCTGCTTGCGGTACGCCGTCGTGTCCTGCGCCAAACGGCGCAAGTCCTTGACGAAGGCGTTATCGCGGGAATGGATGGCGGTGACGGACGAGGAGGTCATGGCTAGTTTTCAGCGCCCGGTCAGGATCCGGCGCGCAGGTTTTGGGCCACTGGTGCAAACGAGCGCCGGTGGTGAATGCAGGCACCGTGCTCGCGCAAGGCTGCCATGTGCACGGCCGTGCCGTACCCCTTGTGTCCGGCAAAGCCGTATTGGGGAAACTCGTCATGCACCTGCGCGCACCAGCGGTCGCGGTGCACCTTGGCAAGGATGGAGGCCGCCGAGATGACCGGCACCAGCGCATCGCCCTTGACGATGGCCTCCGCCGGAACATCCAGCACCGGCAGCCGGTTGCCATCCACCAGCACCATCGCCGGTTTGAGCCGCAGCCCCATGACGGCACGGCGCATGGCCAGCAGCGTGGCCTGCAGGATGTTGAGCTGGTCGATCTCTTCGACACTGGCCTCGGCGATACTGCAGCACAGGGCCTTGGCGCGGATCTCGTCGTAAAGCTTTTCACGCCGCGCGGCCGTGAGTTTCTTGGAGTCGGCCAAGCCCGCAATCGGATGCAGGTCGTCCAGGATCACAGCCGCTGCCACCACGGGCCCGGCCAGGGGACCACGCCCAGCCTCGTCCACCCCAGCCACCAGGCCGGGCGGATGCCAGGGCAGGCAGGCCTGCTCAGGCTGCGGGAGCGAGGATTTTCTGGATCGCATCGGCAGCCAGTTGTGGAGTGTTGCGCAGCAGGCTCTCGTGCAGCGCCGTAAAGCGCTGCTCCAGGGCCGCAATTTTTGGGGGATCTTGACGCTTTGCATCCAGCCAGTCCAACGTGGCGGCACAGAGGGCCTGGGGCGTGGCGGCGTCCTGGATCAGCTCGGGCACCACAAACTCACGGCACAAGATGTTGGGCAGGCCCACCCAGGGCTGCAGCTGCTTGCGGCGCATGAGCCACCAGCTCAGGGGGTGCATGTGGTAGCCGATGACCATGGGCCGCTTGAACAGCGCGGCCTCCAGCGTCGCGGTGCCGCTGGCGATCAAGGTGGCATCACAGGCCGCGAGCACCGTGTGCGACTGGCCTGTGGTGATCTGCAGGGCATCACCCAGACCACACGCGCGCGCCACCTGCTCGATGCGGTCGCGCAGTGCAGGCACCGCAGGCACTATCAATTTAATAGCTGGTCGCGCTTTAAGCACCAGCGCTGCCGCCTCAAAGAAGGGCCGCGCGATGTACTGGATCTCGGAAGAGCGGCTTCCCGGCAGGATGGCCAGAACTTCGTCCTCATCCCTCAGGCCCAGTTGCGCGCGCGCGGCCGTACGGTCCGGCACCATGGGAATCACGCCCGCCAGGGGGTGGCCCACGTAGGTGGCGGCTATGCCGTGCTGCGCGAGCAACTCTGGCTCGAACGGGAAGATGCAGAGCACATGGTCTGCGCTGCGGCGGATCTTTTCGACGCGGTCTGCACGCCAGGCCCAGATGGACGGACACACAAAATGCACGGTCTTGATGCCCGCAGCGCGCAAATCGGCCTCCAGGCCCAGGTTGAAATCCGGCGCATCCACGCCGATGAATACATCGGGGCGGTCCTTGAGCAAGCGTTCGCGCAGCTGCTTGCGGATGCGCAGCAACTCGCGCAGCCGGCGCAGCACCTCCATGCTGTAGCCATGCACCGCCAGGTTGTCGCTGGGCCACCAGGCAGCAAAGCCGCGACGCGCCATCTGCGGCCCGCCAATGCCGCTGGATTGCAGCCCCGGCCAATGCGCCTGCATGCCGTCGATCAGCAAGCCCGCCAGCAAGTCGCCCGACGTCTCGCCCGCCACCATCGCGACGCGGGGGGAATCTGCCATCGCCCAGCCCTCAGCGCGCAATGCCGCGCGTGGCGTCGGCCAGGAACTGCTCCATCATCGCCGCGTCGTCGCTGGCCTGCGGCGCGGACTGCGCCAGCTCTGCAATGGCGGCGCGCGCGGCCTCCAGCGTGAGGCCCTGGCGATAGATCAGCTTGTGCATCTGCTTGACCGCCGCAATGCGCTCGGCCGAAAAGCCACGCCGGCGCAGCCCCACCACGTTGTAGCCGCGCACGGCCAAGGGGTTGCCATCCACCAGCATGAAAGGTGGCACGTCCTGCGACACGGCGCTGGCAAAGCCCACCATCGCATGGGCACCAATCTTGACGAACTGGTGAATGCCGGTGAGCCCGCCCACCGTCACCCAATCGCCCAGGTGCACATGACCTGCCAACGTGGTGTTGTTGGCCAGTGTGGTGTGGTTGCCCACATGGCAATCGTGGGCGATGTGGGTGTACGCCATGATCCAGTTGTCATGGCCCACGGTGGTGATGCCACCAGCCTGGGGCACTCCCAGGTTCAGTGTGCAGAACTCGCGGATGGTGTTGCGGTCGCCGATGACCAGTTCGGTCGGCTCGCCCGCGTACTTCTTGTCCTGCGGGATGGTGCCGATGGAATTGAACTGGAAGATGCGGTTGTCAACACCAATCGTGGTGTGCCCATCGATCACGCAGTGCGCGCCGACCGTGGTGCCCGCACCAATGGTCACGTGTGCACCAATGACCGTGTAAGGCCCCACCGTGACCGTAGGGTCCAGGCGGGCACCGTCCGCAACAAGGGCTGTAGGGTGGATATTGCTCACGATCCAACAGGCCTGCGCGGGTCAACCCACAGCGCGCATGGTGCACATGAGTTCGGCCTCGCAAGCCACCTCTTCGCCCACGCTGGCCACGCCCTTGAACTTCCAGATGCCACCGCGCACACGGTCGATGGTGATGGTCAGGATCAGCTGGTCACCGGGCTCCACCGGGCGCTTGAAACGCGCGCCATCGATACCGACAAAGTAGTAGATGTTGTTCTCATCGGGCACCTTGCCCATGGCGTCAAAAGCCAGCAAACCTGCGGCCTGGGCCAATGCTTCCAGGATCAACACACCCGGCATCACCGGACGGCCGGGGAAATGCCCCATGAAATAAGGCTCGTTGAACGTGACGTTCTTGATGGCCTTGATGCGGGTGTTGCTCTCCAACTCGATCACCTTGTCCACCAGCAAAAACGGGTAGCGGTGGGGCAGTTGCTTGAGAATTGCGTGAATATCCATCATCGAGTTGTTCTTCCGTTCATGCTGCCTTGAGGGCCAGCTCCAGCGCCTTGATGCGCTCGCGCAGGCTGTGCAATTGTTTGAGTGTGGCAGCGTTTTTTTCCCAGCGCGCATTGTCGTCGATGGGGAACATGCCGGTGTACTGGCCAGGCCGGGTGAGAGAGCGGGTGACCACCGTCGCAGCCGAGATGTGCACGTTGTCGGCCAGCTCCAGGTGCCCCAACACGATGGCGCCGCCGCCCACGGTGCAATGCGCCCCGATGGTGGCACTGCCCGCGACACCCACGCACCCGGCCATGGCCGAGTGCTTGCCGATGCGCACGTTGTGGCCGATCTGGATCAGGTTGTCGAGCTTCACGCCGTCTTCGATCACCGTGTCTTGCAGCGCACCCCGATCAATGCAGGTGTTGGCCCCGATCTCGACATCGTCTCCGATGCGCACGGCACCGAGTTGCTCGATCTTGACCCATTGCCCGTTCTCCGGCGCAAAACCAAAACCATCGGCCCCGATGACCACGCCCGCATGGACGATGCAACGCGCACCCACATGGCAATCCTCGCCCACGGTGACGCGGGACTTGAGCACAGTGTCCGCACCGATGCTCGCCCCGCGCTCGACCACGCACAGCGGACCAATGGTGGCCGAAGGGTGCACCTGCGCCGTGGGATCGACCACCGCACTGGGGTGCACACCCGATGGCCGCGCGGGCGCATTGCGCTGGCGCCACAACTGGGTGGCGCGGGCAAAGTACACATACGGGTTGTCGGCCACGATGCATGCGCCGCGCGCCAGTGCGGCATCACGCATGGCAGGCGCCACAATGACACAGGCCGCCCGGGAGGCGGCCAGTTGCTGTTGGTAGCGCGGGTTGCTCAGAAAACTGAGGTCTCCCGGGCCTGCAACCTCCAGTGGCGCGATGCGGGCAATGGCGGTTTCCCGCGCTCCCCCTTCCAGCGAACCACCGAGCGCATCAACGATGTGCCCGAGAAGCAAGCTGCTCACGCGCCACCTGTCCTGCGCAGCGGCTTACTTGGTTGCAGCAGCGGCATTCAGGGCCTTGATCACCTTGTCGGTGATGTCGTGCTTGGGGTTGATGTAGACGGCCTCTTGCAGGATCACGTCGTACTTTTCAGCTTCGGCCACCTGCTTGACCACCTTGTTGGCACGCTCCAGCACTTGCGACAGCTCTTCGTTCTTGCGGGCGCTCAGGTCTTCTTGGAATTCACGGCGCTTGCGTTGGAAGTCGCGGTCCTGGTCCACCAGCTGGCGCTGGCGCGCAGTGCGCTGGCTCTCGGCCATGGTGGGCGCTTCACGTTCAAACTTGTCGCTGGCGGTCTTCAGGGTGTTGCCCATGTCCACCAGTTCTTTCTCGCGGCGGGAGAACTCCTGCTCCAGCTTGGCCTGCGCAGCCTTGGCTGTGGTGGCTTCCCGGAAGATGCGATCGGTGTTGACGAAACCGGCTTTGAACTCTTGCGCTTGTGCAGGGGCTGCGAAGGCAACGGTGCCGAGCAGCAAGGCCACGGAGAGATGGCGAGAAAAGGATTTCATTAGAAAGACGTTCCAATCTGGAATTGCAGTTTCTGGATTCTATCGCCGGCGAACTTGCGCACTGGCTGCGCAAACGCCAAACGCAAGGGGCCGAGTGGCGAAATCCAGCTCAGACCCAAGCCCACGGAGGCACGCATGTCACTGAAGGTAACTTTGTCGTTTTCGCCGTACACATTGCCCACGTCCAGGAACGTGAACACACGCAGGGTCCGGTCATTGCCAGCACCTGGGAACGGAGCAATCAGCTCGGTGTTCAGCGTGATCTTCTTGGGGCCGCCCAAGGAAGCACCGGTCACATCACGCGGGCCGAGGGTGCCCTGGTCGAAACCACGCACCGAGCCCAGACCGCCCGAGTAGAAATTCTTGAACACCGGGAATGGGCGGCCGTTCAAGCCCTTGCCATAACCGGCTTCGCCATTGAAGGCAATGGTGAAGCGCTTGTTGAGCGGAATGTATTGCTGGTACTGGTAATTGGCCCGCACATAGCGCGCGTCGCCCGCCACAGACCATTCGGAATTGAGGCGCTGATAGCGACCGGAGTTGGGCGCCAGAGCGCTGTCCCGATCGTCGCGGGACCAGCCCACGGTCAATGGAATCGACGTGCTGCTGTAGCCGAACTTGTCGGCATAGAACAGGTAGGTGGCCGGGATGTTCGTGCCGGGCTTGATGCGGGTCTGCTCCAGCCCGCCGCCAAAGAACACCGTATCCGTCTCGCTAAAGGGCACGCCAAAACGCACGGAGGTCCCGGTGGTAACCAGTTGGTAGTTGCCCCCCTGGTCTTCATACGGCTTGTCAGTGCGGTAGTACACATCGAGCGTGCGCGAGATGCCTTCTGGTGTGAAGTACGGGTTGGTGGTGCTGAACACCAGCGTACGCCGGTACTTGCTGGTATTGACATCGATGCCCAGATAGTTGCCCGAGCCAAAGATGTTCTCCTGCTTGATGCCGAAGGAGAGGGACGCCTTTTCGGCGCTGGAGAAACCCACGCCCAGTTGCAGCGAGCCGGTGGGCTTTTCAGCCACGTTGATCACCAGATCGACCTGGTCGGGAGAACCAGGCACTTCCTGCGTTTCCACATTCACTTCCGTGAAGAAACCCAGGCGGTCCACGCGGTCGCGGGACAGGCGGATCTTGTCGCCGTCGTACCAGGAGGCCTCGTATTGGCGGAACTCACGGCGAATGACTTCGTCACGCGTGCGGTTGTTGCCACTGACGTTGATGCGGCGCACATAGGCGCGGCGTGCTGGTTCGGCTTGCAGCACAAAATTGACGCGATTGTTCTCGCGGTCGATTTCGGGCACAGCCTCTACGCGGGCAAATGCAAAACCAAAACGGGCGAAATACTCGGAGAAGGCCTTGGTGGTTTCGGTCACCTGGTCGGCGTTGTAGGGCTCGCCGGGGCGAATGGTCACCAGCGACTTGAACTCGTCCTCACGGTCCAGGTAGTTGCCTTCGAGTTTGACACCCGACACCACATACCGCTCGCCTTCCGTCACGTTGACGGTGATGGAGATGTCCTGCTTGTCTGGAGAGATGGCGACCTGCGTCGAGTCCACACGGAACTCCAGGTAGCCGCGCTGCAGGTAATACGAGCGCAGGGTTTCGAGGTCGGCATTGAGCTTGGTGCGCGAGTAGCGATCGGACTTGGTGTACCAGCTCAGCCAGCCCCCCGTATCCTGGTCGAACAGGCCCTTGAGCGTCGATTCGCTGAACGCCTTGTTGCCCACGATGCGCACTTCCTTGATGCGTGCTGGCTCACCTTCCGTGATCGTGAAGGTCAGGTTCACCCGGTTGCGCTCGATGGGTGTGACCGTGGTCACCACCTCGGCGCCATACAGGCTCTTGTTGATGTACTGGCGCTTGAGCTCTTGTTCAGCGCGGTCGGTCAGCGCCTTGTCATACGGGCGGCCTTCCGTCAGGCCCACTTCGCGCATGGCTTTTTTGAGCGCATCTTTGTCGAATTCACGGGCACCGGCAAAGTCCACATCGGCGACAGTGGGGCGCTCTTCGACAACCACCACCAGCACGTTGCCGCTGGCCTCCAGGCGCACATCCTTGAAGAGTCCCAGACCGAACAACGCACGGATCGCCGCAGCGCCTTTTTCGTCGTTATAGTCGTCACCGACCCGCAGGGGCATGGATGCAAACACGGTGCCGGGCTCCACACGCTGCAAGCCTTCCACGCGAATGTCCTGCACCTTGAATGGCTCCAGAGCCCATGCCGCATTGGCGACAAAAATCATGGCTGCAACGGCCGATGCAGTACGCACGCCCAGGCGATTGATGTGTTTTTTCATGAATGAAGCGGGAGCCGCAGTTGCAGGGCAAGCGCGGCAAAAGTGTTAGCCAAAGAGCCGGGTGATATCGTTGAACAGGGCTATGGACATCATGACCAGCAGGACTGCAACGCCTCCACGCTGCAGCCGCTCCATCCATGCGTCCGACACGCCCCTGCCCGTGACACCCTCCCAAAGATAATACATCAGGTGCCCACCGTCCAAGACAGGCAGCGGCAGCAGGTTCAGCACCCCCAGGCTCACGCTGATCAGGGCCAGAAAAATGAGGTATTGCGTGAGCCCCATGCTGGCCGAGCGGCCTGCATAGTCAGCGATGGTCAAGGGCCCACTCAGGTTCTTGAGCGACGCCTCGCCGATCACCATGCGCCCCATCATGCGCAAGGTGAGCAACGACACGTCCCAGGTCTTCACCACGCCGCCCCACAGGCCATCGACCAAGCCGTAGTCCACCGTCACGAGCTCCGGCGCAGCCCCTACGTAGGCACCAATGCGCCCTACCGTGTTGCCAGGTTCGATCACGGCGTCGGGCAACACGTCCAGAGTGATCACCTGGCCGCCGCGCTGCACGCGCCAGGGCTGCGCCACCGGCTCATTGCCACGCACCGATTGCCGGATCAGCTCACGCAACTGCTGGCCGTCAACGACATCGGTCTGGCCCACCTTGAGCACCAGATCGCCGGAACGCAGGCCGGAACGATCGGCAGCACTTTGCGCCATGACCTCGCCCAGCACGGGACGGGTCCAGGGACCCAGGATGCCGACCTTGCGGAACAGCTGGGCGTCAGCCTCGCGGCTGTCGATGCGGGACATATCGAGAACCAACTCACGGTGGCCTGCACCCTGGGCAGATTGCACATCAAGGCGAACATTGAGCCCCTCGAGTGCACCACGGGTCAGCAGCCACCGCAGGTCTTCAAACGAACGCACCGGCTCCAGGTCTTCTGCCCCTAATGCGGCGCGCTCTACCAGTTCACCGCCCCGCAAGCCGGCACTTTGCGCCACCGAACCCGCGACCGGGCTTGCCAGAATGGCCCGGGGTTCTTCCACCCCGTTCCAGTTCACCACCGAATACAGCAGCACAGCCAGCAACAAATTGGCAATGGGTCCGGCGGCAACGATGGCTGCACGCGACCGCAGGGGCTGGGTGTTGAAGGCCAGGTGTCGCTCCTCTGCGGCGACAGGCGCTTCACGCTCGTCCAGCATGCGCACATAGCCCCCCAGGGGAAACGCACCGATCACGAACTCCGTAGGAGACCCCTGCGGCTGCCAGCGCAGCAACGGCTTGCCAAAGCCCACCGAAAACCGCAGCACCTTGACCCCACAGGCCACCGCCACGCGGTAGTGCCCATATTCGTGCACCGCAATCAACAGACCGAGGGCCACAATGAAGGCAGCGATGGTGAGCAGCATGGATGGAGAGTTCCTGAACGGGACGGCAATCAGGCAGCCAGACGGCCCGCCACATGTTCTGCCGCATGGCGGGCCTGGGTATCCAGATCCAGCAATGCAGCCAGCGAATCAGGCTTGGAGGGCGAAACGGCGTCCAAAGTTGCAAGGTTGACCGCGTGAATATGGTCAAAACGCAGCCGTCCGGACAAAAAGGCGCCCACAGCCACCTCGTTGGCCGCATTCAGCACGGCCGTTGTTCCCTCGGCCGCCTTCAGCGCCTGCCAGGACAGATGCAGGCCAGGAAAGCGAACGGCGTCCGCGTCTTCAAACGCGAGGGCGCTCAGGGTCGAGAAATCCAGCTTGCTGGCGCCGCTGGTGATGCGCTCGGGCCAGGACAGGCCGCAGGCAATCGGCACACGCATGTCAGGGGTCCCCAGCTGCGCCAGGATGGAGGCATCCTTGAACTGCACCATGGAGTGGATGATCTGCTGCGGGTGGATGACCACCTTGATCTGGTCTGGGTGCAGGTCAAACAGCCAGCGGGCCTCGATAACCTCCAGCGCCTTGTTCATCATCGTGGCCGAATCTACGGAAATCTTGCGCCCCATCGAGAAGTTGGGGTGCGCACAGGCCTGGTCAGGGGTGATCTGTGACAGCGTGGACGGGTCCCGCTGGCGGAACGGGCCGCCCGAAGCCGTGAGCAGGATGCTGTCCACACGGTCCGACCAGGTGGCAGGGTCTTCTGGCAGGCACTGAAAGATGGCCGAGTGTTCGCTGTCAATGGGCAGCAACGTGGCGCCACCGTCGCGCACGGCTTGCATGAACAACCCGCCGCCCACCACCAGGGCCTCCTTGTTGGCCAGCAGCAATCGCTTGCCTGCGCGGGCCGCAGCCAGACAGGGCGCAAGACCGGCCGCCCCCACGATGGCAGCCATCACGGCATCCACATCATCGTGTGACGCTATCATTTCAAGAGCGCCTTGCGCTTGAATGACTTGCGTTGGAAGGCCATTTACCTGCAATTTTTCAGCCAAGACAGCAGCGTGCGGGGCGCTGGCCATCACCGCATAACGCGGGCGAAACTGCGCGCACTGCGCCAGCAAAAGATCCACTTGCGTCGCCGCACTCAGGGCAAACACCTCGAAGCGCTCGGGGTGGCGCGCCACCACATCCAGCGTGCTGGTCCCGATGGAGCCGGTGGAACCGAGAACGGTGAGTCGTTGTTTCTTCATAGGGTTGTCAGGCTCGTGAGCATCATGGCCAGGGGCAGTGTGGGCAACAAGGCATCCACGCGGTCGAGCACGCCGCCGTGCCCAGGCAACAGGCCACTGCTGTCCTTGACTCCGGCGCTGCGCTTGATGAGCGACTCCACCAGGTCACCCGACACGCTCATGGCCACCATGAACAACGCCGCAATCACCAGCAACCACCAGCCCTGCTGCGCCATGCGGCTGTAAAAACTGGGCACCGACGCCTGCCAGTGGGCATCCGCCAATACCCAAACGAAGGCCATGACCATCACCCCTGCCAGACCGCCCCACACACCTTCCCAGCTCTTGCCGGGACTGATCGAGGGCGCCAGCTTGCCCTTGGTAAATCGCAACCCAAAAGCGCGCCCCGCAAAGTAGGCAAAGATGTCCGCCACCCACACCAGCAGCAGCACCGACAGCAAAAAGTTGATGCCCACATTGCGGGCCTGCACCACAGCCAGCCACGCGAGCCACAAGGCGAGCACGCCAGCCACCAGACGCACACCGGCTGGTATGCGGGGCCAGCCAGGCACTCCGGCCTTGAGCAGCCAGGCAGTCGCCAGGACCCACAGCCCGCCGCCCACCACCCAGAGGGCTGTCAACGGACGATCCACCCAGCCCAACACCCACGATCCGGCACACAAGGCCACACAGGCCACGCCCACGGCCACGGAGCCCGCCTGGCCAAAACCGCTCAGACGGCCCCACTCCCAGGCGCCGGCAGCCATCAGAACCAGCACAACCAGCGTGAACGGAACGGTGTTGGCATAGAAAAGCGCCGGCAGCAAAATGGCCAGCAGAACAAGGGCGGTGATGACGCGCTGTTGAAGCATGGGGGCTTTCAGAACCTGTTCAGGTTCTCAACCCGGCATCGGATCAGGATGCGCGGACAGAATCTGTTCAGAGGTTTTGCCAAAACGGCGCTCGCGGCGGCTGAAGGCGCCGATGGCTTCGTCCAGAGCGGACTCATCGAAATCGGGCCACAACCGGTCGCTGAAGAAGAACTCGGAGTATGCCGACTGCCAGAGCAAAAAGTTGCTGATCCGCATTTCGCCCCCGGTGCGGATCACCAAGTCGGGGTCTGGCACGTGGGCTAGGCCCATCGCGCTATGCAGACTGGCCTCCGTGATGGGCTCACCCCGCGCAGCCAGCGACGCAGCCGCCTGGGCGATGTCCCAACGGCCTCCGTAGTTGAAGCAGACGTTGAGCACCAGGCGTGTGTTGTCCGCCGTGGCCGCTTCGGCCTGACCCAGACCGTCTCGTACCTTGGGCGAAAGGCTGTCCCGCTCGCCCACAAAATGAAGACGCACACCGTCCTTCTTGAGCTGCGGCACCTCGCGCGCCAGGGCCATCGCCAGCAGTTCCATGAGGCCGGAGACCTCGTCGGCAGGGCGATTCCAATTTTCAGAAGAGAACGCAAAAACGGTGAGCACACGCACGCCGCGCTGCACGCAAGCGCGTGCGCAGCGGCGCAGTGAATCAACCCCTTGCTTATGGCCCGCCAGGCGCGGCAAAAAGCGGCGCGTGGCCCATCGGCCGTTGCCATCCATGACGATGGCAATGTGGTGTGGCACCACCGGAGATGCAGACATGGAAATGTTCAAGCCCTGGGGGCTCAAACCGCCATGATTTCCTGCTCTTTGGCGGCCACCAGCGCATCGATCTCGGCGATGTGCTTGTCGGTGAACTTTTGCACGTCGGTTTCGGCGCGCTTCTGATCATCTTCGGACGCGAGCTTGTCCTTGACCAGTTTCTTGACGGACTCGTTGGCATCGCGGCGCAGGTTGCGCACGGCGATCTTGGCGCTCTCGCCCTCGTTGCGAGCGAGCTTGGTCATTTCCTTGCGGCGCTCTTCGCTCATCGGGGGCATGGGCACGCGGATCAGGTCGCCCATAGAGGCCGGGTTCAAACCCAGGTCGCTTTCGCGGATGGCCTTTTCAATCTTGGCGCCCATGCCCTTTTCCCAGGGCTGCACGCTGATGGTGCGCGAGTCGATCAGTGCCACGTTGGCCACCTGGCTCAGAGGCACCATGGAGCCGTAGTACTCCACTTGCACCGTGTCGAGCAGTGCTGGGTTGGCACGGCCCGTGCGGATCTTCTGCAGGTTGTTCTTGAACGCTGTGATGGACTGATCCATCTTGGTTTCAGCGGTTTTCTTGATGTCGGCAATCGTCATGTTTTCTCCTGGGGCCGACCTGCATCCCGTGCAGGTCCATCCATCGTGATCAAGCGTAAACCAGCGTACCCTCGTCCTCGCCCATCACCACGCGCTTCAGGGCGCCATGCTTGATGATTGAGAACACCTTCACCGGCAGCTTCTGGTCGCGGCACAAGGCAAAAGCGGTCGCATCCATGATGCCCAGGTTGCGGGACATGGCCTCATCAAAACTCAGCTTGGTGTAGCGCGTGGCCGTAGGGTCCTTCTGGGGGTCGGCAGTATAAACGCCGTCCACCTTGGTGGCCTTGAGCACCAGCTCGGCCCCGATCTCCGCACCGCGCAACGCTGCGGCGGTGTCCGTGGTGAAAAAGGGATTGCCCGTGCCTGCGGCAAACACAACGACCTTGCCCTCTTCGAGGTATTGCAAGGCCTTGGGGCGCACATAGGGCTCAACCACCTGCTCGATGGCGATGGCGGACATCACGCGGGCCACCAGGCCCTGCTTGTCCATGGCATCGGCCAGGGCCAGGGCGTTCATCACAGTGGCCAGCATGCCCATGTAGTCGGCAGTGGCACGGTCCATACCGACCGAGCCCCCGGCGACGCCACGGAAGATATTGCCCCCACCGATCACCACGGCCACCTGGACACCCAGGCGGGTCACTTCGGCGATCTCCTCGACCATGCGCACGATGGTGGCGCGGTTGATACCGAAGGAGTCATCCCCCATCAGCGCCTCACCAGACAGCTTGAGCAAAATGCGCTTGTGGGCTGGTGCGGCGTGGGACATGGGAAATTTCTCCGGTAAGTGGTGCGAGGCTTGGGTGGGGTGGTTACTGCAGGGAACGATCAGGCAGCGGCCTTGGCGGCAGCCACCTGGGCAGCCACTTCAGCAGCGAAGTCGTCGACCTTCTTCTCAATGCCTTCGCCCACCACGTACAGGGTGAAGCCCTTCACGTTGGTGTTGGCGGCCTTGAGCATCTGGGCCACGGTTTGCTTGCCGTCGGCAGCCTTCACGAAGACCTGGTCGGCCAGCGAGACTTCCTTGAGGTACTTCTGCACAGCGCCGTCGATGCGCTTGGCCGTGATTTCGGCGCTTTGTGCGGGCTTGCCAGCGGCCACGAGTTCCTTGTTGGCTTCGTCGGCCTTGCCTTCAGCCACCGAGCGCTCTTTGGCGATCAGGTCGGCAGGCACGTCGGCGCTGGTCAGGGCCACGGGCTTCATGGCGGCCACGTGCATGGCGACGTCCTTGGCGGCGGTGGCGTCACCGTCGAACTCGACGACTACACCAATGCGCGAGCCATGCAGGTAG
Organism: Acidovorax sp. DMC1; assembly: GCF_056314325.1. Lineage (NCBI taxonomy): Bacteria > Pseudomonadati > Pseudomonadota > Betaproteobacteria > Burkholderiales > Comamonadaceae > Acidovorax > Acidovorax sp. DMC1. The sequence continues at coordinate 240,843 of NZ_JBQUYO010000006.1, forward strand.
GCAGCCAGGTTGGAGCCGCTGAAGCGCTTGAAGCGGCGGAACGACATGTTCTCGCCGATCTTGCCGATCAGGCCCTTGCGCACATCTTCCAGCGTGGGGCCGAAGCTGTCTTGCTCGTAGGGCAGTGCACCCAGGGCTTCCACCGTGGCGGGGTTGTGCAGCGCCACCAGCTTGGCAGCGGCGTTGGCCATGGCGATGAAGCTGTCGTTCTTGGAAACGAAGTCGGTTTCGCTGTTGACTTCGACCAGAGCACCGGTGGTGCCGTCGATGTAGCTGGCGACCACGCCTTCCGCCGTGACGCGCGATGCGGCCTTGCCAGCCTTGGTGCCCAGCTTGACGCGCAGCAGCTCTTCCGCCTTGGCCATGTCGCCGTCGGCTTCGGTCAGTGCCTTCTTGCATTCCATCATGGGGGCATCGGTCTTGCCACGCAGTTCAGCCACCATGCTTGCGGTAATTGCAGCCATCTTTATTCCTTCAGTGTTCAGTTCAGTCAGTTCAAATTCGGGCTAAAAAAAAGGGGGCTCACCAGGGGCCCCGCTTTTGTTCGCGACGGATCGCGCAGCCGGGCTATCAGGCAGCGGCTTCTTGCACTTCCACGAATTCGTCGGTGCTCTCGCCAGCGGCGGCCTTCACGACTTCGTTCACGGCGTTGGCGCGGCCTTCGATGATCGCGTCAGCGATGCCACGGGCGTACAGCGTCACAGCCTTGGCCGAGTCGTCGTTACCGGGGATCACATAGTCGATGCCTTCGGGCGAATGGTTGGTATCCACCACACCGATCAGCGGAATGCCCAGCTTCTTGGCTTCGGCCACGGCGATCTTGTGGAAGCCCACGTCGATGATGAAGATGGCGTCGGGCAGAGCAGCCATGTCCTGGATGCCGCCGATGTCCTTTTCGAGCTTTTCGATTTCGCGGGAGAACGTCAGTTGCTCCTTCTTGCTCAGGTTTTCGAGGCCAGCTTCTTGCTGGGCCTTCATGTCCTTCAGGCGCTTGATCGAAGTCTTCACGGTCTTGAAGTTCGTCAGCATGCCGCCCAGCCAGCGCTGGTCCACGAAAGGCACGCCAGCGCGTTGCGCTTCGGTGGCCAGGATTTCACGGGCTTGGCGCTTCGTGCCGACCATCAGGATCGTGCCGCGGTTGGCAGCCAGTTGCTTGGCGAACTTTTGGGCTTCCTGGAACAGTGGCAGCGACTTTTCCAGGTTGATGATGTGAATCTTGTTGCGATGGCCGAAGATGTAGGGAGCCATCTTGGGGTTCCAGAAGCGGGTTTGGTGACCGAAGTGGACACCGGCTTCCAGCATTTCGCGCATGGTAACGGACATAAAAATACTCCAAAGGTTAGGTCTAAAATCAGCCCCAATATTTGCAGTGCCGTGATCCTCACGAACACCGCAACACCTTGACAGGGCTGCTTTGCGATTGGTCTTGCCGCAGCGGCCACGCGGGTTGTGCAAACTTTGCACCACTGCGCTACTGCTCCCAGCAAAACCCAAAGATTCTAGCACACCCATGCTCCCTGACCTGATCGCCACCCGTGAGCAACTGCGGGACGGCGCCACCACCGCGCCCGCCGAGCTGGAGCGCTGCATCGACGCCGCCCAGGCCACCCCCAACGCCCACAGCTTTGTCCGCACGCTGTTTGACGAAGCACGCACCACGGCGGTGCAGCCGGGTGTGGCCCAGTTGCCTCTGGCCGGACTGGCCGTGTCGGTGAAGGACTTGTTTGACATCGCCGGGCAACCTACCCCAGCGGGCTCCACTGCGCTGGCCGATGCTCCCGCAGCCGCCGAGGATTGCCCAGCCGTAGCCCGACTGCGCGCAGCGGGCGCCAGCCTGATCGGCCGCACCAACATGGTGGAGTTCGCTTTCTCTGGCGTGGGCGTCAATCCCCACTACGGTACGCCCGCTGCCTGGGACGCCCGTTTCGGCGCCCTGCCCGGCGCGCCGCGTGTGCCCGGCGGGTCTTCGTCCGGCGCCGGGGTCTCGGTGGCCACCGGCGCGGCGTTCATCGGGCTGGGGTCGGACACCGGTGGTTCCATCCGCATTCCCGCAGCGCTCAATGGCATTGTGGGTTTCAAGAACACGGCCCGGCTGGTGCCTACCGCAGGCGCCGTGCCGCTGTCCACCACCCTGGACACTGCCTGCGCCATGACGCGCACCGTGCGCGACGCCATCGTGGCGCACGAGGTGCTGGCCGCCCGGCGCGTGACGCGCAGCCTGGCGCCGCTGTCGCAATACCGGCTGGCCGTCCCATCCACCCTCCTCCTCGACGGGCTGGACGCCCCCGTGGCCCGCGCCTTTGAGCGCAGTGTGGAAACCTTGCGCCAGGCGGGTGCCCAGATCGACACCATCGCCCTGCCCGCTGTGCTGGAGCAGCCCGCCTACGGCTTCGCCGCCCCCGAAGCCTACGCGTGGCACCGCGCGCTGCTGCAGCGCGCAGGCGACCGCTACGACCCCCGGGTGCGCATGCGCATCGAAAAAGGCGCCACGCTGATGGCCTGGGAGTACATCGACCTGCTGCAGGCGCGCCAGCAATGGATTGCGCGCATGCTCGCTGACATGGAGCCCTACGACGCCCTGCTCTCCCCCACCGTGCCCATCGTGGCGCCACTGCTGGCCGATGTTGCCCCCGCAGATGGTGTGGACAAGGCCCAGGACGCAGCCCGCGATGCCGAGTTCTTCCGCGTGAACAACCTGCTGCTGCGCAACACCAGCGTGGTCAACCTGCTGGACGGCTGCGCGCTGTCCCTGCCCTGCCATGTGCAAGGGGAACTCCCGGTCGGGCTGATGGTCTGGCACGGGGCACTCCGGGATGACACGGTGCTCAACATCAGCCTGCAGATCGAGCAAACACTACAAAAATAATAGCTACCAGCGCATGATCCACTTGCGCTTGAAGCCAAAAACACCCAAATTCATGAAGATTGCCATAGTGGGCGCCGGCATTGTCGGCGTCACCACCGCGTACGAACTGGCCAGCGACGGCCACGAAGTCACGGTGTTTGAACAGCGCAGTGCGGCCGCCGAGGAGGCCAGCTTTGCCACTGCCGGGCTCCTGGCGCCCCACCTGCTCAGCCCCTGGGCGCTGCCGGGCTTCGGCCAGCCGCTGCGGCTGATGGGCGCACAGGCCACCCTGCGCGTGGCAGGCGGCCTGACCCGTGCCAACTGGTCCTGGCTGCGGCGTTGGCGCAGCACGGCGCGCAGCAACAGCGCCCCGGCCGCTGCTGTCGAGCGCCTGGCGCAATACAGCCAGGCGCGCCTGCAAGCCATCGCCAGCCAGCACGAGCTGGACTTTGAAGCCAGCGACGGCCGCCTGGTGCTGCTGCGCACCGAAGAAGACCGCGCCCGCCTGCAGCCCGCGCTGCAAGTGCTGCGCGACAGTGGCGTGGCCCTGCGCGAGATCGACGCCGATGCGGCGCGCCAGATCGAACCCGGCCTGTCGCCCGAGGCGCCGCTGGCGGGCGCCATCCACCTGCCCGATGCGCGCGCGGGCAACTGCCGCCTGTTCGCGCAGCTGCTGCGCCAGGGCATCCAGGGTGCGGGGGTGCAGTTTGTGTTCAACACCCGGGTGGACCGCGTCGGCACCAGCCCCACCGGCGTGGTGCTGCAGGGCGAAACAGACCTGCGCCGCTTTGATGCCGTGGTGCTGTGCGCGGGCATGGCATCGGCCACGCTGCTGCCCGCACTGGGCCTGGGCCTGCCCATGGCAGCCGTCTATGGCTACTCCGTGAGCGCCCCGCTGCGCGAATCCACCCACGCCCCGCGCGCCAGCGTGGTCGATGCGGGCCAGCAAATCTCCATCACCCGCCTGGGCCAGCGCGTGCGCATTGCCGGCGGCGCCGAACTGGCGGGGGCCGAGGCCGAGCACCACACCCCCACGTTGCAGCGTCTGTACCGCACGCTGAACGACTGGTTCCCCGGTGGCGCCCAGCTGTCATCCAACCTGCAGATCTGGCGCGGCGCGCGAACCATGCTGCCCGACGGTGCCCCGGTGGTGGGCGCCAGCGGCGTGCCGGGCCTGTGGCTCAACACCGGCCACGGCGCAGGGGGCTGGGCCCTGGCCTGCGGCAGTGCGCGGGCACTGGCCGACCTGATCGCGCAGCGCGAACCCGAGGTGCCGCTAGACGGGCTGGGCATGCGGCGGTTCTGACCCCACCTGGGATATTTTCAAAGCGGGAAGCGGCGGCGCACAATGGCAGGCGCCTGCCGTTTGCAGCGCCCCTGCCCTCGCCCCATGCACCGCATCGCCCCCCACCAGCCTCATCCCCTGTTCAACACAGCCGCCACACGCCGCCTGGAGAAAGCGGCGGCGGCCACCCTGCCCCCACACACCCTCATGCAACGTGCCGGCCTGGCCGTCGCACAACTGGCCCAGGCGTTGGCACCGCACGCACGCACCGTGTGGATTGCCTGCGGCCCCGGCAACAACGGTGGTGACGGGCTGGAGGCCGCGATGCACCTGCAACGCAGTGGCCGCAAAGTGGTCGTGACCTGGCTGGGCCAGCCCGATACGGCCCCGGCCGACGCCAAGGCATCGTGGCAGCGCGCGCGGGATGCAGGCGTGGCCTGGGCAGACACAGCACCCGACGACCTGGATGCCAACGACTTGTGCATCGATGCACTGCTGGGCATTGGCGTCTCGTCCTCACCCCACAGCCCTGCACGCGCACCCGATGCCCGACTCCAGGCCTGTCTGCAAGCTCTGCACCGCTGCTCGGCGCCCGTGCTGGCCGTGGACCTGCCCAGCGGGCTGGACGCAGACACAGGCCAGTTTGCTGCAGGCCTCGCGCCCGATACCGCACCCCACCCGCACTACCTCCTCCACCACCGCACGCCCCCGCCACGCCACACGCTGAGCCTGCTCACCCTCAAGCCCGGCCTTTTCACCGCCACCGGGCGGGACGCAGCAGGCCATGTCTGGCTGGACGACCTGGGCGTAGAACCCGGGCATGAGCCGCCCAACGCCTGGCTATCCGGCCCCGCCCTGCCCGCCCCCCGCGCCCATGCCAGCCACAAGGGCAGCTATGGCGATGTCGCCGTGGTGGGTGGCGAGGGTTTGGCAGCACGCGGCATGGGCATGGCGGGCGCCGCCTTGCTGGCCGCATCGGCTGCCCTGCACAGCGGTGCGGGCCGGGTGCTGGTGGCGCTGCTGGACGACGGGCATCTGCAACTGGACCCGCAGCAGCCTGAACTGATGCTGCGCCGCTTTGACGCGCTGGCGCTGGAGCAGCTCACCGTGGTCTGCGGCTGTGGCGGCGGCCAGGCCATCGCACACGTGCTGCCCGAAGTCATCACCCGCGCAACGCGCCTGGTGCTGGACGCCGACGCACTCAACACCATCGCCACCCAGGCCGCATTGCATGCGCTGGTGGTGGCGCGTGGGCAGCACGGGCAGCCCACGGTCATCACCCCCCACCCACTGGAGGCAGCGCGCCTGCTGGGCCTGACCACCGCCGAGGTCCAGGCCAACCGGCTGGATGCGGCGCAACAACTTGCAGACCAATTCAACTGCGTGGCCGTGCTCAAGGGTTCGGGCACCGTGATTGCCGCGCCCGACCGCGTCCCCGCCATCAACCCTACGGGCAACGCGCGGCTGGCCACGGCGGGCACGGGCGATGTGCTGGCGGGCATGGTGGGCGCGCACCTGGCCGCTGGCGCCAGCGCATTGCGTGCAGCGAGCGAAGCGGTGTACCAGCACGGACAGGCTGCAGATGTGTGGCCCGCAGGCCTGGCCCTTACCGCCAGCGCACTGGCGCGGCGCGTGGGCGGGTGACAGGGGTCAATCCAACAGCGTGACCTGCTTGAGCGGCTTGAGCACGCTCGACGGTGTCATGCCAAAGGTCTGGCGGAACATGCGGCTGAAATGCGCCGAGTCCACAAAGTCGCCGTGCAGCGCCGCATCCGTCAGGCGCGGGCTGACCGCCAGCCCGGCCATGGCCAGCCGCACTTGCGACCATACGCGGTAGCTGCGCAGGCTCACACCCATTTCGGCGCGGAACAAATGGTTGAAGCGCGAGGCCGACAGCTGTGCCTCGGACGCGAGCCCCGCCCGCGCCAGGCGCCCCTGCTCGTGCTGCGGGCGGCGCAGGGCATGCAGGCTACGGGCCACGCGCAGGTCCAGCGGGGGCGCCGCCTGCAGCAGGTGGCGGTGCAGCAGGGCCGGCAGATCGAAGGTGCGCAAATGGCCTTCCATGGCCGCACGCGCCCCCACCGGCGCCGCCACATCCAACAACACGCCACCCTGCTGCAGGAACACACTGCGCAGGCTGCGCGCCTCCGGCGAGTCGGGCTCCAGGTACACCAGCGCCACCACTTCACCGCCGGGGTCGAACAGATGCTCCACCCCGGCATCCACCAGCGCGCTGTGGCAGGTCTCCACCAGCCCCGCCCCCAGTGCAGCGCAAACCGGCCCGAGAGCCCCATCAGCAGCACGGGCGACGCATGGCAGTGCCAGCCCGTGGCCGGGATCTCGCCCACGTACAGCGCGCGGTCAATGCCCAGCGTCAGGGTGTTCGTGCGCTGCGGCATAGCCCAAACCTACAAGCCTTGCGGCACGGTTGTCGGTAGCCTTGCCCGGCGCCGGCGCGCCCTCGCAGCGCCACGCATCCCATCGTTCTTTTGGAGACTGGTTCTTGAAACGCATTGCCTTCTATTCTGTTGCCGCCACTCTGGCCCTGGGCTGGGTAGGCCTCTACTACGGCGCCCCTTCGCTGCTGAAGGAGCCCCTGCTCCACCTCAATCGCAGCCTCTCGGGCATGGAAGAAAAAACCACCACCGCCGCGCTGCACACCATCCACTACCTGGACAGCGGTGCACCACCCCAACCGGCACCCGACAACCCGGGCGCCACGCCCCTGGTACTGCTGCACGGCATTTTTGCGGAGAAGGACCATTGGGTGGATTTTGCGCGCCCCCTCACTGGCCAATACCGGGTGATTGCCCCAGACTTCCCCGGCTTTGGCGAGAGCACCCGGCTGGAAGACCAGCCTTATGACTACGCCGCGCATACCCAACGCCTGGGCGCACTGCTGGACGCGCTGGGCATTGAGAAGGCCCACCTCGCAGGCAACTCCATGGGCGGCACCATTGCCGCGCTGTTTGCACTGCAGCACCCCGAGCGCGTGGCCAGCGTGGCTTTCATCGGCGCGCCCCATGGCATCCGCTCACCACAGCCCAGCACGATGGACCGGCTCATCGATGCCGGGCAGCGCCCGCTGGTGGCCCACGACGCCGCAGCCTTCCGCGCCATGATGGACCTGGTGTTTGAAAAACGCCCGTTCCTGCCGTATCCCATCCTGCACGCCACGGAACAGGCAGCACTGCGCAATGCCCAGTCCAACGCCCGCCTGTGGGATGCGCAGCTCAAAGACCGCTACCTGCTGGAGCAGCGGCTGGGCAGCCTGCAAAAGCACCCCGTGCTCGTGCTGTGGGGCGATAAAGACCGCGTGTTTGACCGTTCGGGCCTTCAGCCTTTGCAAAAGCTGTTGCCCCAAGCGCAACTGGAGGCCCTGCCCGGCATCGGCCATCTGCCCATGATGGAAGCGCCCGCCGACACGGCGCACAGATATGCACGCTTTCTGGACCAAGCGAGGCCCATTCATTAACAAAAATAGCTGCTAGCGCCTGTTGAATAAGCGCTAGCAGCTATCAATTAAGTAGCAATTTGCGATCTGAACTGGAAGGCCTCAGGCCCACCAGCACAGCCCCGTCAGCCCCGGCGTGGCTTGCGCGCCTTGCCCTTGCTGGACTTGCCCGCCACCGCCTTCTTGACCGACGCCTTCAGCGACTGCATGGGCGAACGCGCCGCGCGCTCGCGGGTCAGGCCCGCCTTTTCGGTGGCTGACATCGCAGCACCCTTGTCTGCTTTGCGGCCACCCGCACGGCCACCGGCCTTGCGCGCACCGCCACCCGCCCCGTCAGCGCCCACACCCTTGTCCTTGAGCGCACGGCCCAGCAGCTCTTCGCCTTCGCGCACCAGGCGGAAGTCGATCTTGCGGCCATCCAGGTCCACACGGCTCACCTGCACCCGCACGCGGGCACCGATGGCATAGCGGATGCCGGTGCGCTCGCCACGCAGCTCCTGGCGCGCCTCGTCGAACTTGAAGTACTCGCCGCCCAACTCGGTGATGTGCACCAGGCCTTCGACGTACATCGCGTCCAGCGTCACGAAGATGCCGAAGCTGGTCGCGGCACTGACCACGCCGCTGTATTCCTCACCCAGGTGCTCGCGCATGTACTTGCACTTGAGCCAGGCTTCCACGTCGCGGCTGGCCTCGTCGGCGCGGCGCTCGTTGGCGCTGCAGTGCAGGCCTGCGGCCTCCCAGGCCTGCGTATCGCGGCTCGGGGGCTTCACATCCTTGCGCGGCTCGGTGCCTGGTGCGGCCACACGCGCAGCCAGGCGCTTGGCCAGCTTGGCATGTGCCTCGCCCGGTGTGGGCAGTGCGGGCAGCTTGTACTGCGTCTTGTTCAGGATGGCCTTGATGACCCGGTGCACCAGCAGGTCGGGGTAGCGACGGATGGGGCTGGTGAAGTGGGTGTAGGCATCAAAGGCCAGCCCGAAGTGGCCGCTGTTGATGGGCGTGTAGATGGCCTGCTGCATGGAGCGCAGCAGCATGGTGTGGATCTGCTGCGCGTCGGGCCGCTCCTTGGTCGCCTCGGCAATCGCCTGGAAGTCACCCGGCTTGGGGTCGTCGCCAATCGTCATGCCCACAGCCATGGCCTTGAGGTAGTTGCGCAGGATCTCCTGCTTCTCGGGCGTGGGGCCTTCGTGCACGCGGAACAGGCCGGGCTGGCCGCCCTGGGCGATGAAGTCGGCGCTGCACACGTTGGCCGCCAGCATGGCTTCTTCGATGAGCTTGTGCGCATCGTTGCGGGTGCGGGGAACGATCTTCTCGATGCGGCCGTTTTCGTCGCAGACGATCTGTGTCTCGGTGGTTTCGAAGTCCACCGCGCCGCGCGCCTGGCGTGCCACCAGCAACGCGCGGTACACATCGTGCAGGTTGAGCAGATCCTTGACCCGGTCCTTGCGTTTGCTGGCCTCGGGGCCGCGCGTATTGGCCAGGATCGCGGCCACCTCGGTGTAGGTGAAGCGCGCGTGGCTGAACATCACGGCCGGGTAGAACTGGTAGGCGTGCACCTCGCCCTTGGCCGTGACCAACATGTCGCAGACCATGCACAGGCGCTCCACCTCGGGGTTGAGCGAACACAGGCCGTTGGACAACTTCTCGGGCAACATGGGGATCACGCGGCGCGGGAAGTAGACGCTGGTAGCGCGGTCGTAGGCGTCGATGTCGATGGCGCTGCCGGTCTCCACGTAGTGGCTCACGTCGGCAATGGCCACCAGCAGGCGCCAGCCCTTGCTGCGGCCGACCTTGGCGGGCTCGCAGTACACGGCATCGTCGAAGTCGCGCGCGTCTTCGCCGTCGATGGTGACCAGGGGCACGTCGGTCAGGTCTACGCGGCGTTTCTTGTCCTGCGCACGCACCTTGTCGGGCAGGGCTTTGGCCTGGGCCAAGCATTCCTCTGAGAATTCGTGTGGCACGCCGTACTTGCGCACGGCAATCTCGATCTCCATGCCCGGGTCGTCGACTTCACCCAGCACCTCGGTGATGCGGCCCACAGGCTGGCCAAACAGCGCGGGCGGCTCGGTCAGCTCGACCACCACGACCTGTCCCGGCTTGGCGGCGCCGGTGGCCCCCTTGGGGATCAGCACATCCTGGCCGTAGCGCTTGTCCTCCGGCGCCACCAGCCAGACACCGCTTTCCTGCAGCAGGCGGCCGATGATGGGCTGTGGCGGGCGCTCGATGATTTCCACAACGCGGCCTTCGGGCCGGCCACGGCGGTCCTGGCGCACGATGCGCACACGCACGCGGTCCTTGTGCAGGACGGCGCGCATTTCATTCGGGGGAATATAGATATCGCCTTCGCCATCGTCGCGGATGACGAAACCGTGTCCATCACGGTGCCCTTGCACGCTGCCTTCGATCTCTTGCGACAAATGTGGAGCGGGCTGCGTGCCGGGGGTGGATTTTTTGTTATACAATCTTAGTCTTTCCTGAAATGCCCAGGTGGCGGAATTGGTAGACGCACTAGTTTCAGGTACTAGCGAGTAACATCGTGGAGGTTCGAGTCCTCTCCTGGGCACCAAGTTTAACGAGAACCAGCCAAGGTTTTCAAAATATCGAAGCCGCTGCACATACAGCGGCTTTTTTATTTTCCGGCGCGTCATGCACACGCAAAAACACCCAGCCCTGCCGGGCCAGACCCGGCGCGGCGGTCGGGCCATGCGGGAGGTTGTGGTGACCGCGACAAGCCAGCCACCGCGCCTGGACCTTCGCACAAAATTTTCAAAAAAATGAGCAAGTTCTCCGGATGCCCCAAAAAACATCCTATAATTCGAAGCTGATCTGAAAGCCCAGGTGGCGGAATTGGTAGACGCACTAGTTTCAGGTACTAGCGAGTAACATCGTGGAGGTTCGAGTCCTCTCCTGGGCACCAAACACATAAAAAGCCGTTGCATTCGCAACGGCTTTTTTGTTTTCCAGGCCCACGCACACCAAAAGAAAAAACGAGACCGCGCGCGATCTCGTTTTTCTGTCGGATGCCGTGGCGGCATGCGCACCGCAGTGCGCACACTCCCTGCGTTTCGTTTATTTGCGCAACAGCGTCTTGAGGACGTTCTGCAAACGGCGTGCGCTGGCCGCATCGCTGGGGCCTGCCAACACGCGCGCCACATCCTGCCCCCAGGTCTGGGCTGGTGCGGGATCATTACGGCGTGTCAGCAGTTGCAGCTGCAGCATGCGCCGTGCAGCAATGTGCTCCGCCGGCGTTGGCGCCTCTGCCGCCATCTCCAACCGCAACATGGCTTCCGCGGCATCGCCCTTGGACGCCGCAGACAACGCCTGGGTCCAGGCGCTGCGCACCGATGCCGTCACACCCGAGCCCAGTTCTTGCGCACCGGGCACCAGCGCTGCATCGCGCTTTTCCCAGGCGGTCAGCAACTGGGTCAGCGCTTCGCCGTGGGCCTGGGCCGCCAGTTTCTTCAGCGCCAGCTGCGCATGCTCCATCGCCTCGCGCTGGGCACGGAATGCCGTGTCACCCAGGCGCGGGCCACGGTCCTCAAACGCAGGGCGATCACCAAAGCGGCCTCCCCGGTCACCGCGATCCCCCATACGGCCATCCGTACGCGGGCCGCGGGCACCGTCACGGTCGCCCGGACGGCCATCGCGACGATCACCGGGTCGAGCACCTCGGCCAGGAGCCGCCGGAGCATCCTTCTTCATGCCGGGGCGGTCATCCCCGCGCACCGCCACCACGGGCCGCGCGGCAGGCTTGGGAGCAGCAGGTGTTGCGGGGGCCGCAGCCGCTGCATCGCCACCCTCCACCGCCTCCACCCCCCCTTCAGCCGCGGCTGGCGCCGCAACCGACTGCGCTTCAGCCTGCGACTGAGCGTCTTTGTTGGCCGTGGCAACCGCTTCCGCCGCCTGGGCCTGGCCGCGCAACGCGGCTTCCAGTGCCTGCATGGCAGCGCGAATCTGCTGCGCATCACCGGTGGCGTTGGCAGCCTCCAGGGCCTTGGACGCGTCCAGCACCACGCGGTCCCGCGCACTCAGTTCAGTGACAGCGCGCTCGCGGTCCGCAGACTTGCGGTTGAACGCCTCATCAATGGGCTTGCGGAAGGCATCCCACAACTTCTGTTCGTGCTTGCGATCCAGAGGCACCGTCTGAGCTTCTGCCTGCCAGCGCTGCTGCAGCGCCTTGACGGCATCGATGCGCAGCGAAGGCGCAGCGCCCAGTGCCGTGGCTTCTTCGATCATTGCGTGGCGACGTGCCAGGCTTTCTTTCTGCGCTGCCTCCAGCGGCGCTGCGGCCAGAGCGATTGCCTGCTTCCACAGGGGCTGAAGTTCGGCAAAGATTTTTTCACCCACATGGCCGCCTTCGCGCCAGCGGTCGCCGAACTGGTACAGCGCGCGGTTGATGGCCTTCCAGTCGCCCGACGCAGCATGCTCCTGCGCCCAGGCCTTGACCTCTTCGATCAGCGCGAGGCGCTGGGCCTTGTGCTCAGCCGCTTCAGCGCGGATCTTGTCCAGCCAGGCCTCGACCACCTTGTGCGCTGCGTTGCAGGCCTCGTCAAATTTCTTCCACAGCGCGTGGTTGGGCGCACCGCCCTGATCCGCTTGCTTCCACTGCTCACGCAGGCTGCGCAGAGTCTCTTGCATCTTGCGACCACCCAAGGCCTGACCTTCAGGGCGGTTGAGCAGCGCTTCGGCCTTGGCCACCAGCTCTTCACGCACCTGGTCGGCACTCCAGCGTTGCCAGCCTTCCAGCTCACCGGCAGCCACCAGCGCCGTGTGCACCTGTTGCTCCAGCGCGTTGTCAATGTGCTTGCCATGCACCTTGAGCACGGCGCGCAGCGCAGCGGCAGCGCCGGCACTGGCCTTGCCGTGGCCTTCGGCCGTTTCTTTCTCCAGCGTTGCCAAGGCATCGCGCACCAGTTGGTGGGCTTTTTCAATCACCTCCGGCGCCACCTTGGGCTTGGCAGCACGCGCGGGCTTGCCGGCAGCGGCAGAAGCGGCAGCCGCCTCCGAGGCAGCAGTGGGCAAGCCACGTGCAGCGCGCAGTTCGTCCGCCCACACCGGCACAGGTGGCAGGGGTGCAGCAGCATCTTCTGCGGCTGCAGCAGCTTGCGCTACGGCAGGCTGGAAAGCCTCCCACACCACCAGCAGCTGGGTGCGCGAGGCATCGAGCAACGGCGGGAACCTGGCTTCCACACTCGCCCAGCTGGCATCACCCGTCAGCTCCTGGGCCTGTTCCTGCCAGCGCGCCACATCGGCGCGCAGCAGTTCGAGCGCAGCCTGCGCATCGCGCCAGGGCTTGGTCGAGAGCACTTCGATGCGCTGTGCCAGCAACACAGCGGCCTCGCGCTGCACCTGAACCCGGTGCTGCAGGTCTTCGATGACCTTCACGCGGTCGGCCAGCTGTACCTTGAGCAGGGACAACGGCTCGCGCGACAACGGGGCACCAGCCTTGGCGGCATCCCGCTGCCAGGCCAGGGCATCTGCAATATTGAGCTTGGGGGCCGCCAAGAGGGCCTGGGCTTTTTCAGCCCATTCGGCCGCAATGGCTTCCTGCCCCTTGGCGCGACGGATTTCGTCCAGGCGTTCGCGCACTGCACGGGCCGCGCCCTTGTCGCGCCCGCTCAGCTCCTTGAACACCTCTTGCAGTTGTTCAGGTGATGGCTGCGTGGCCAGCCAGTCGCGGATGCGGGAGGCACGCTCGCCCGAGGTGGCGGCAGAGAAAGCGCCACCAGTCAGCGCATCGAGCGGATGCGGCTCATGGGTTTTGGCCGGGGCCGGATTCACTTCAGGTGCGTCGGACATTTTGCTGCGGGAAAAAAATGGAAACATGGATCCAATGGATTACGAAGGCATCCCAGGCGCAGAGCCCGGGGCCGTGCCCGAACGACCGCGCCAATCGCGCGCCAGGGCAACAAAAGGGCTATTTTCACCGGATTGGGCCCGAGGCCGTAGCGGCTTGCCTCCTCAACACCTGCAGGGTGATCTGGAGCAAGGCATCCGGCGAGGATGTCGCCCGGCAATCCGGGCGAAGGGTCGCCGCTCTAGGGAACAGCCCCCATTATCTATATATAAGACTGTGCCGCCCACCCACAAGGCGACACACCAATAAGAAAGCCCGACGAGCAGTGCCTGAAGGGCCTGCCCGCCGGGCTTGACGGCTGACACAACGGTCTTTGCCATCGGTCGCGATGCGGAGAGAAAGGTCCGCATGGCGCGGAGGCAAGGTATTGCCTCCAGGGGTTGCCATGGAAGCGGCATCTGCTGCACCTTGGCACTGAATGCCCTCGGAGGGAGACTTCGCTTCGTCTGGCGATGCCTGAAATCTACAGGCGCCCCCACCTTATCAAACTCGCTTCGCCAACTCAAATCGGATTCTCAATGGCGGCGAAAAGCCCGATTGAATTTGATATGCGGATGTCAGCCGCTGCACGGCCGCTCCCAACGAAAAACAGCGCTTGGCTCAGAAAAACTGTGATTTTTTACAGATTTTTCATAATTTATATGTCTTAAATATTGAATTGTTAGTATTGACTATGCATTTAGTGAGCTTCTAGAATCCGCCAGCCCCAAAAACGGGGCTAGTACAAACCCCAATCGCTGCCGAACCCGGCTAAGTCAATCCAGGGCGCCAAGCACTCCACAGACGTGCAGCCCGGATTTGATGGCGTACCAATCCAGGCGATCTGCCAGCAAAGCACCGTCCACCGCGACGGCTCCACTCCGCTGGCCCGCCTCAGAAAGGAAGAGCTATGACAGCGTCAGGAAAAATACTCTCCGGCGTGCGAACTTTCGCGGCCGATGTGACCGAAGGTTTTCTTGAAATCACCCACAACAGCTTTGCCCTCATAGGCCTGGCCGTTGCCTTTGTCGTCATTGCACTCACAGCACGGCCCGATCTGCGCCAGGCAGGTGAAGAGCAACTGATGAACTGGCTGCAAGCCCGCCAGGTAGAAATGTTGGGCATGCCCATCGAACCCGAAGCCAGCGAGCGCGCTACGGCAGTGAACCCCAAAGACCTGCCCAAAGAGCAGGCTGCCGTGGCCTTCTGGCTCAGCAAGAAGTACCGTGTGGCGCCAGAGCCCCTCAGCGCCCTGGTGGCCGAGGCCTACGAGATTGGCACCCGCGCCAAGATCGACCCCACGCTGATCCTGGCCATCATGGCCATCGAGTCCAGCTTCAACCCGTTTGCCGAAAGCGCTGTGGGCGCCCAAGGGCTGATGCAGGTGATGACCCGCGTGCACACCGACAAGTACCAGAACTTTGGCGGCCACTTTGCCGCCTTTGACCCGGTGAGCAACCTGCGGGTTGGCGTGAAGGTGCTGCAAGAGTGCATCGCCCGCGCAGGATCGCTGGAAGGTGGCCTGCGCTTTTATGTGGGCGCGGGCAACATGGCCGACGATGGTGGCTACGCCGCCAAGGTGATGGCGGAACATTTCCGCCTGCGCCAGGTGGCCGGTGGTCGCGCAGTGCCCTTCAATCCCCCTCCCTCCCTGTCTACCCAGGCTCCTGTGCAGAGCATCCCTGCAGCGGCACCTCGCACCCCAGCACCGGCTGCGGTCAGCGACAAGGTGGCTTTGCTGACACCGGGCCTGTAACAGGCAGGCTCCCGGCGCCCGGGTAACAACCTTGGCCCCCGGCGGTTTCGGCGGTGTAGCAGTGCCGTGTCGGCTACACTAATGAGGTACGCGACTGGCGATAGGCGCTGCATTCAGTCACTGGATGTAGCCGCTGACGTGGAAACCAGCAAGAACCTACTTCTTGTGAACCACTGGGAAGCGTGCCGCAGGGGCCCTGCCCCGTGCGTTCAGCCGTTCGCCTGGGCAGCCCTTGTTTCAAGGGACACAAGTTCATAGGACTGCCAATCATGTACGACCGCAAAATTCTTGTCGAACAAACCGACCCCGAGCTGTTTGCCGCCATCCAGGCCGAAAACGCCCGCCAAGAACACCACATCGAGCTGATCGCCAGCGAGAACTACGCCTCCCCCGCCGTGATGTGGGCGCAAGGCACCCAGCTCACCAACAAATACGCCGAAGGCTACCCCGGCAAGCGCTACTACGGTGGCTGCGAGCATGTGGACGTGGCCGAGCAGCTGGCCATCGACCGCGTGAAGAAGATCTTCGGCGCCGACGCCGCCAACGTGCAGCCCCACTGCGGCGCATCTGCCAATGAGGCCGTGTTCCTGGCCTTCCTCAAGCCCGGCGACACCATTATGGGCATGAGCCTGGCCGAAGGCGGTCACCTGACCCACGGCATGCCGCTGAACATGTCGGGCAAGTGGTTCAACGTGGTCAGCTACGGCCTGGACAAGAACGAAGCCATCGACTACGACGCGATGGAAGCCAAGGCCCGCGAACACAAGCCAAAGCTGATCGTGGCCGGTGCCTCTGCCTACAGCCTGCACATCGATTTCGCCCGCTTTGCCAAGGTCGCCAAGGAAATTGGCGCGATCTTCATGGTGGACATGGCCCACTACGCCGGCCTGATCGCTGCGGGCGTGTACCCCAACCCCGTGCCCCACGCTGACGTGGTGACATCGACCACCCACAAGAGCCTGCGCGGCCCCCGTGGCGGCATCATCCTGATGAAGGCCGAACACGAGAAAGCCATCAACAGCGCCATCTTCCCCGGCCTGCAAGGCGGCCCGCTGATGCACGTGATCGCAGCCAAGGCCGTGGCCTTCAAGGAAGCGATGCAGCCCGAGTTCAAGGCCTACCAGGAACAAGTGGCCAAGAACGCCAAGGTCGTGGCCGAGACGCTGACCGCACGCGGCCTGCGCATCGTGTCCGGCGGCACCCAAAGCCACGTGATGCTGGTGGACCTGCGCGCCAAGGGCATCACCGGCAAGGAAGCCGAGGCCGTGCTGGGCGCCGCCCACATGACCATCAACAAGAACGCCATCCCCAACGACCCTGAAAAGCCGATGGTGACCAGCGGCGTGCGCATTGGCACCCCCGCCATGACCACGCGCGGCTTCAAGGAAGAAGAAGCCCGCATCACGGCCAACCTGATCGCCGATGTGCTGGACAACCCTCGCGACGAAGCCAACATCGCCGCCGTGCGCGCCAAGGTCAACGCCCTGACCGCACGTTTCCCGGTCTACCGCTAAGCAAGCCGGTTCTCTGCGCCCATGAAGTGCCCCTTCTGCAGCCACCTCGAAACGCAAGTCGTTGAAACGCGGGTGTCTGAGGATGGGGTCTTCATCCGCCGCCGCCGCCAGTGCGGCGCGTGCGACAAGCGCTTCACCACCTACGAGCGGCCGGAAGTGAACTTCCCGGCCATCGTCAAGAAGGACGGCCGGCGCATTGAATACGACCGCAGCAAGCTGCTGGGCTCGTTTAACCTGGCATTGCGCAAGCGGCCCGTGAGCACCGACCAGATCGACAGCGCCATCGAGCGCATCGAAGAGAAACTGCTCAACCTGGGGCAGCGTGAAGTGATCTCCAGCCGCATTGGCGAGCTGGTGATGCGCGAGCTCAAGAAGCTCGACAAGGTGGCCTACATCCGCTTTGCCAGCGTGTACCGCAGCTTTGAAGACATCGACGACTTCCGTGCCATGGTCGATGAAGTGCGCAAGTAGCGCGCGCACGTTGGGCCAGCCCTCGCGGTAACGCCTGCCCTTTCCCGTCATGAGCCCCACGCGGCTATTTGGTCTGTGCGATGCGGTTATGCAGCCACCGGTCCGCTGTGTATCCTCACCGCTTCGGCCGTAGCCTCTGCACATGTCGCGCAAGCTACTTTGCAGCAGCTATTAATTTCATAGCTATCACGGCATGATGCACTTGCGCTTCAGGCGTTTTTTGTATCAAAACGGCTCTACCACACGCCGGCAAGCACCACGAAGGTGCCTGACAATGCGCGCGGTGAAAACCCGTCATTTCCTGCAGCTGGTGCTGCTGTCTGCCCTGTGGGGCGCTTCCTTTCTTTTCATTCACGTTGCCAGTCCGGTGCTGGGCCCCAATGTGATGGCCGCGCTGCGCATTGGCCTGGCCACCCTCACGCTGATGGGCATCATGCGCTGGGCAGGTGAGCCCTGGCCCTGGCGCCACTGGCGAGAGCTGCTGGGGCTGGGCACGCTGACGGTGGCAGCACCTTTTCTGCTGTACGCCTGGGCGGCGCTGCACCTGCCAGCGGGCTACAGCTCGCTGCTTAACACCATGGCCGTGCCGTTTGGCGTGATCGCTGCCGCGTGGATGAAGGAAGACACGCTGAGCGCACGCAAATGGGCCGGCTGCCTCTGCGGCTTTGCCGGGGTGGCGCTTATCGTGCAGCTAGGGCCCGTGGAGCCCACGCCCGCGCTGCTGACTGCTGCTGCAGCCTGCGTGACGGCTTCGGCTTGCTACGGCATCTCCACCACCTGGATGAAGCGTGCAACACAGCGCATGTCACCGCTGTCGATCGCAGCAGGCATCCACGCCGCAGCGCTGGTGCTGTTGCTGCCGGGCGCCGCATGGACCATGCCCGCCGCACACTTCACCCCAGGGGCACTGGCCGCTGTGGCCGTGATGGGCGTGGTGACCTCGGGGCTGGCCTATTGGCTCAACCTGCGGGTGTTGACACAGGTGTCCCCGGTCGCCGCCATGAGCTCTGCCTTCATGATCCCGCTGTTTGGTGTGGCCTGGGGGCATATCTTTCTGGGCGAGGCCCTGGGGCCGGGCATGCTCTGGGGCGGCGCGCTGGTGCTGGTGGCGACCGGGCTGGTCACCAGCTTCAACCCGCTGCATTGGCTGGGTGCGCTGCGCCGCACAGCCGACTAGTGTGGTGTTGCGCGCTGGATGGCACATTGAAAACCGATGGATTTTTGGTCAGGGCAAGGCGCAAACCGCAGCGATACCCGGAGGTATCGCGAGGATTTGCAACGCAGCCCTGGCCGAAAAGACGCGGTTTTTAAGTGCCAGATAGCGTGCAACACCACACTAGGCCCCTCCGAGCAAGGGTGCCCGGTGGACACGGCTCAGCGCGCAGCGGGCGCAACACGGGTGATGCGGTTGGTAGCAGGCGGTGCCACCGGACTCTGCAGCCGGAAGTACGCCTCCAGCGCATCCAGGTCCAGTTCGCCCACGCGCCGGTCCTGGCCCTGCGTCAGCACCGTGAAGTTGTCACCACCGCTGTCCAGAAAACTGCTCATCACCACGCGCACTGACTGCGTATCGGTCACCGGCGCACCATTCAGCACCATGTGGCTGATACGCGCCCCGGCGGGCTGGCTCAGGTCGTAGCGGTAGCTGAAGCCGCTGGACACCGACAGCACCCGGGGCCGCTGCACTGTGTTGCCGCCGCTGGCAAACTGCTGCTCCAGCACGGCGCGGATCTGCGCACCCGTGAAGGTCTTGATCACCAGCTGGTTGCCAAAAGGTTGTACGGCATACAGCTGGCCGTAACGCACCAGCCCTTGTTCATCCGGCACCAGGTCCGCACGCAGGCCGCCCGGGTTCATGAACGACAACTGAGCGCCACCGTCTTCGGGCGCCCGCGTGGCCAGCAACTGGGCGTCTGCCACCAGATTGCCCAATCCGCTTTCCAGCGCCGCGTTGGGCTGGCGGCGCATGGCCCCCTGGGCCTGGCCCACCGGGCGCTGGGCCAGCGGGATGGCGGCGGCGCGGTAGGTGTCGATGATCTTCTGCACGCCAGGGTCCGCAGGAAACGTCGGCACGGCAGTGGTCAGCGGCACAGGCCGCTGGGCGCCCGTGAAGGCCTCGCCCTGCACCACTACATTGCGCGCCGTCTTGCGGATCACGCGGCGGGTCTGCGTGTCCACGCGCAGCTGAATGTCGGTGAGTAGCGTGCCGTACTGGCCCGCGCTGGTCAGCAAGAAGGGCTTCGCGGGGTTCACACGGCTGTAATCGCACACATAGGCTTGGTGCGTGTGGCCCGAAACCACCACATCCACGGCCGGGTCCAGCCGCTCCAGGATGGGCACGATGTCTCCAGACAGGCCCGCGCAGCTGGTCTCCTGCAAGCCCGCCGTGGTGCCACCACCTTCATGGATGGCCACCACGATCACATCGGCGCCCTGGGCCTTGAGCTGGGGAATCAGCGCATTGGCCGTGGCCGCTTCATCCTCAAAACGCAGCCCGGCCACGCCCGATGGGCTGACCATGGTAGGTGTGGCCTGCAGCGTGAGACCGATGAACCCCATGGTGACGGTGACACCGCCTTCGGTGAACCGCTTGAGCCCCGTGGCGGGCAGCAGAGTGCGCCCGTCCTCGCGCACCGTGTTGGCGGCCAGCAGGCCGAACTTTGCACCCTCGAACGGTTTGCTGATGCGGCAGGGCTCGCGCGAGGTGAATTTTTCGCAGCCGCCGTTCTGCAGCCGCAGCAGCTCGCGCCAGCCCCGGTCAAACTCGTGGTTGCCGACCGCATTGAAGTCGATCTGCATGCGGTTGACCGCTTCGATGGTGGGCTCGTCCAGGAACAGCGACGACACCAGCGGTGATGCGCCCACCATGTCACCCGCAGACACGACGGCATGGTGCGGCGACTGGGCCTTGAGGGCGGCCATGGCGCTGGCGAAGTAGGCCATGCCCCCGGCAGGCGCCAGCACCGGGCCTGTGGGCCCTTGCACCCGGTGCGCCATGTGGGGCGGCTCCAGGTTGCCGTGGAGGTCGTTGAAGCCGATGAGGGTGATGTCGATGTGGGCCGGCGCGTTGCCCGCCGCAGGAGCGGTGGGCGAGATGGGTGCCATGCCGCCACAGCCAGCCAGCCACAGCGGCACGGTCAGGGCGGCCAACGCCCGGCGACGGAAGGCCCGGAACAAGCGGTTGCTCATACGGAGGGACCGCCCCTGGGACGGTGGGAGTTGGTGTTACAGAAACGAGGCCTGGATCGGTGGCACAGGGGGCACCACGTCGCCACACTGGGCACGGTGGCGCAGTGCGTGCTCCATCACCACCAGCGCCAGCAGCGCTTCGGCGATCGGCGCGGCGCGGATGCCCACGCAGGGGTCGTGGCGGCCCTTGGTGATCACTTCGGTGCTCTTGCCGTGGATGTCGATGGACTCGCGCGGGCTGATGATGGAACTGGTGGGCTTGATGGCGATGCTCACCTCCAGATCCTGCCCGGTGCTGATACCGCCCAGCACACCCCCGGCGTTGTTGGTGCGAAAGCCCTGCGGCGTCATCGAGTCGCCGTGCATGGTGCCCCGGTGGGCCACGCTGGCAAAGCCTGCACCAATCTCCACGCCCTTCACGGCATTCAAACCCATCATGGCGTGGGCAATGTCGGCGTCGAGCTTGTCGTACAGCGGCTCGCCCAGGCCCACCGGCACGCCCGTGGCCTGCACCCGGATGCGCGCGCCGCAAGAGTCACCGGCCTTGCGCAGGGCGTCCATGTAATCCTCGTACTGCTGCACGTCGGCCACGGGGGCGAAGAAGGGGTTGCTGCGCACATGGTCCCAGCTCTCGAACGGGATGGGCAGTTCGCCCAGCTGGGTCATGCAGGCGCGGAAATCGGCGCCATATTGCTGCGCCAGCCACTTCTTGGCCACGGCACCTGCGGCCACCGTGGGCGCCGTCAGGCGGGCGGAAGACCGGCCGCCGCCGCGCGGGTCGCGGATGCCGTACTTGTGCCAGTAGGTGTAATCAGCATGGCCCGGGCGGAAGCTCTCGGCAATATTGCTGTAGTCCTTGCTGCGCTGATCGGTGTTGCGGATCAGCAGGGCAATGGGGGTGCCGGTGGTCTTGCCCTCGTACACGCCCGACAGGATCTCCACCGCGTCCGGCTCGTTGCGCTGCGTGACGTGGCGGCTGGTGCCAGGGCGGCGCCGGTCCAGGTCGGTCTGGATGTCAGCCTCGGTGAGGGGCATGCCGGGCGGGCAGCCGTCAATCACGCAGCCAATGGCCGGGCCGTGGGATTCACCAAAGTTGGTGACTGCGAATAGGGTACCGATGGTGTTGCCGCTCATGGGGCCGGATTATCCCAGAGCTCCCGGGGAGCCCCGAGCAGCAACACCGGTTTGCTGCGGCGCACCACCACGCACCACAGGCATATTCCGCTGCGCCAAGGTACGCAGGGGCCGAATATCGGGGGCGTGGCGCCGAGGCACGGGCAGGACATATCTCGCTTGGCAGGCCCCTGAGCGCTTGTTAGCATGTAACCATCGATTTCTGGGATCTACATGCCCGCCCTCGCGCCCCCCTCTCCGGGTCCAACATCTCCGTCCCGCACCCTTTTGACTGCCACCCTGGCAGACGCGCCTCTTCGCCGGGCGCTGGATGCCAGCGACAACGCCGTGGTGATGACCAACAGTTCCAAGCGCGTGGTGTATGTCAACGAAGGGTTTACACGCCTGTTTGGCTACCAGCCCGCTGAGGTGCTGGGCAAGCTGTTGAGCGAGGTCTTGCTGGGCCCCCACTCTGACCCGGACCTGCTCGAAAGCATCCGGGGCAATGTGCTGGCGCAAGGCAGCTTTCATGGAGACACCCTGCTGTACAGCAAGGCGGGGCAACCCCGCTGGGTGTCGCTGGTCATCAATGCGTCCGACGAAAGCTCGGGCGGACCGGGGGGCAGCATCTCGATCCTGACCGACATCACGCTCACCAAAATGCACGAGGTGCTGCAGACGCATGTGCTGGAGGGCATGGTCAACGAGTTGCCCCTGCACGAGCTGATGGCCCTGGTCTGCCGCGAGGTGGAACGTATCGCGCCCGAGGTCACCGCCACCATCCTGGCGGTGGATGCCCAGGGCCGACTGCACCCACTGGCAGCCCCCAGCCTGCCCGCCAGCATCAGCCGTGCACTGGACGGGCTGGCCATTGGCCCTACCGCAGGGTCATGTGGCACCGCAGCGTTCCGCAACGAGCCCGTAGTGGTCACCGACATGGCCACGGACCCACTCTGGGACGACTACCGGGAACTGTTTGCCCGGAGCGGAATGCGCGCCTGCTGGTCCAGCCCGATCCGGGACCACCGGGGCCAGCCGATTGGCACCTTTGCGTTCTACTTCCGCGAGCCACGCGCGCCCGACGCGTTGCACCAGCGCCTGGTCGATGTGTGCCTGCACCTGTGCGCATTGGCCATTGAGCGCGACAGCACGCACCAGCGCATCCACCAGCTGGCGTTTTTTGATGTACTCACGGGCTTGCCCAACCGCGCCCTGTTTCGCACCAGCGCAGAGCGCGCGTTGGGTGACCTGCGCCGGGGCAACCACACAGGCGCCCTGCTGTTCCTGGACCTCGACCGGTTCAAACAGGTCAACGACACCCAGGGGCATGCCGCCGGCGATGCGCTGCTGAGCGAGGTGGCCCAGCGCCTCACGCAAGGCCTGCGCGCCCGTGACCTGATCGCGCGCCTGTCGGGCGACGAATTTGTGCTGCTGCTCTCCGAATGCACCACCGAACAGGCCGTGCAAAGTGCCCACCGCGTGCTGCACGACATTGCCCAGCCGCTGGACATTTTTGGGCAGACCCATGTGCCGCACGCGAGCCTCGGCATTGCGATGTTTCCGAACGATGGGGACACCATCGACACCCTGCTGCGCCATGCCGACCAGGCCATGCACCAGGCCAAGAGCGACCATCGCCACAGCCTGCAGCTGTTCAGCGCCGAGATGAACCGCCGTGCC
Organism: Acidovorax sp. DMC1; assembly: GCF_056314325.1. Taxonomy (NCBI): domain Bacteria; kingdom Pseudomonadati; phylum Pseudomonadota; class Betaproteobacteria; order Burkholderiales; family Comamonadaceae; genus Acidovorax; species Acidovorax sp. DMC1. Next base: position 263,983 of record NZ_JBQUYO010000006.1, read on the forward strand.
CAGGAGCGCGCCTCGCTGGAGCGCGCGCTGCAGCAGGCGCTGTCCGACCGCAGCCTCATGCTGCACTACCAGCCGCAGGTGCTCAGCAGTTCTCCCGGCACGTTGCACGGGGTGGAGGCGTTGGCGCGCTGGAACCACCCGCAGTGGGGCATGGTGCCGCCGTCGCAGTTCATCCCTGTGGCCGAGGACGCCGGGCTGATCCATGAGCTGACCCTGTGGCTGCTGGACGAAGCCTGCCGCCAGCTGGCGGCCTGGCGCGCTGCAGGCCACGATGTGCCTTGCGTCGCCGTCAACCTCTCGGGCCGCAGCTTTCACCGGCCGGAGTTTGCGCAGGAGATCAGCGACGCACTGCAGCGCCACGGCCTGCGCGCCAGCGATGTGCTGCTGGAGATCACGGAGAGCGTGATGATGGATGCGCGGCCCGTCACGCTGCAGAACATCGAGGCCCTGCACCACCAGGGCTTCAAGCTGTCGCTCGATGACTTTGGCACCGGCTACTCCAGCCTGAGCTACCTGCACCGCCTGCCCATCAGCGAGCTCAAGCTCGACATGGCTTTTGTACAGGACCTCACCACCAGCGCCACGGCGCGCGCCCTCACAGTGTCGGTGCTGAGCATTGCCCACAGCCTGGGCATGGTGGTGGTGGCCGAGGGGGTGGAGACCATCGGCCAGCAGCAGTGGCTGCAAACGCACGGCTGCCCGGTGATGCAGGGTTATCTGTTCGGCAAGCCATTACCACCCGACGAGATCGAAGCCTGGCTCTGCGCCCAGGCGCCGCGCCCCTATCGCTGAAGTGGCTCGGGGCACATCGGCGTTGCCCCGCCAGGGCCTGGACCTGGGCCTTGAGCATCAGGCCCTGGCCATGACCTCAGAAACTCAGGTGCGGGGTTCTTCTTCCGGCCAGTCGCGGATGTAGGCCTTGAGCATCTTGTTCTCGAAGTTCTGGCTGTCCACCACGGCCTTGGCCACGTCATAGAAGCTGATCACGCCCATCAGCATGCGGCGGTCCATCACGGGCATGTAGCGGGCGTGGCGGTCCAGCATCATGCGGCGCACTTCGTCCATGTCGGTTTCGAGTGTGCAGGTCAGGGGCGCATCGTCCATGGCCGTGCGCACCAGCATCGTGCCCACGCTGCCGCCGTTCTTGACCAGCGCCTGGATCACTTCGCGGAAGGTGAGCATGCCCACCAGATCACCATGCTCCATCACCACCAGCGAGCCGATGTCGCGCTCGGCCATCAAGCTCACGGCACCCGCCAGCGGCTCGTCCGGCGATGCGGTGTACAGGGTGTTGCCTTTGACGCGAAGGATGTCGCTGACTTTCATGGTGCGGAGTCTCCGGGGGATCGGGAAGAATCGGAAAGAGTAGGTGTGGGCCCGCAGCGACCAGCACACCGACTGGGGCTGCCCAGGTGCTGCAGGCTGTTTGTCAGCAAATATAGCCCACAATGCCCGCCTGCATTGACAACATGGGAGACACACAGATGCCCGGTTACTCCGACCCCGGCTTTGACACGCTGGCACTGCACGCAGGCGCCAGCCCCGACCCCGCCACCGGCGCGCGCGCCGTGCCGATCCACCTGACCACCTCGTTCGTCTTCGAGTCGAGCGACCACGCAGCGTCCCTCTTCAACCTGGAGCGCGGCGGCCATGTGTACAGCCGCATCAGCAACCCGACCAACGCGGTGCTGGAGCAGCGCGTGGCTGCCCTGGAAGGTGGCGTGGGCGCCATTGCCACCGCCAGCGGCCAGGCCGCACTGCACCTGGCGATTGCCACGCTGATGGGCGCGGGCAGCCACATCGTGGCCAGCACGGCGCTGTATGGCGGATCGCAGAATCTGCTGCACTACACGCTGTCGCGCTTCGGCATTGAGACCACCTTCGTCAAGCCCGGCGACATCGACGGCTGGCGCGCTGCGGTGCGCCCCAACACCAAGCTGTGCTTTGGCGAGACCGTGGGCAACCCCGGCCTGGATGTGCTGGACATCCCCACCGTCTCCGCCATCGCGCACGAGGCGGGCGTACCGCTGCTAGTGGACTCCACCCTCACCTCGCCCTGGCTCATCAAGCCGTTTGAACACGGCGCCGATCTGGTCTACCACTCGGCCACCAAGTTCCTCTCGGGCCACGGCACCGTCGTGGGCGGCATCGTGGTGGATGGCGGCAGCTTTGACTGGGACGGCCCCAAATCCGCCGGCAAGTTTGCCGAGCTGACCCAGCCCTACGATGGCTTTCACAACATGGTGTTCACTGAAGAGAGCACCGTGGGCGCCTTTCTGCTGCGCGCGCGGCGCGAGGGCCTGCGCGACTTTGGCGCCTGCATGAGCCCGCACACCGCCTGGCTCATTCTGCAAGGCATCGAGACCCTGCCGCTGCGCATGGCGCAGCACATGCGCAACACCGAGAAGGTGGTGGATTTTCTGGCCGCGCAGCCCTTTGTATCGCGCGTAGGCCACCCCTTGCTCGACTCGCACCCCAGCCATGCACTAGCGCAAAAGCTGCTGCCACGCGGCGCGGGCTCGGTGTTCAGCTTTGACCTCAAGGGCAACCGCGAGCAGGGCAAGAAGTTCATCGAAACCCTCAAAGTCTTCAGCCACTTGGCCAATGTGGGCGACTGCCGCAGCCTGGTGATCCACCCCGCCAGCACCACACACTTCCGCATGAGCGACGATGCGCTGGCGGGCGCTGGCATCAGCCAGGGCACGATCCGCCTGTCCATCGGTCTGGAAGATGCCGACGACCTCATCGACGACCTCAAGCGCGCGCTGAAAGCGGCCGAGAAAGCGGGGGCCTGACCATGCATATCAACGTCAACGGTGCCGCCATCTACGCCTACACCGGCGGCAAGGCCTTCGATGCCGCCAAGCCTACCGTGGTGTTCATCCACGGCGTGCTCAACGACCACAGCGTGTGGGCCCTGCAAAGCCGCTACATGGCCAACCACGGCTGGAACGTGCTGGCCATCGACCTCCCCGGCCACTGCCGCAGTGGCGGCGATGCCCCTGCTACGGTGGAGCAAGGCGCGGACTTCATCGGCGCGCTGCTCGATGCAGCAGGCGTGCAGCGCGCGGCACTGGTGGGCCACAGCTGGGGTTCGCTCATTGCCATGGAAGCCGCCGCGCGGCTGAAGGACCGCATCAGCCATCTGGTGCTGGTGGGCACGGCGTTCCCCATGAAAGTGTCGCCCGCACTCATCGAGGCCTCGCAGACCGACCCGGAGAAGGCGATGCGCATGGTCAATGTGTTCTCGCGCAGCACGCTGTCTGCCCCCCCGTCGGCCCTGGGGCCTGGCACCTGGGTGTTTGGCGCGGGCATGGCGCTGGGGCGCAAGGTGCTGCGCAGCAATCCGGCGGTCAACGTGTTCCACCGAGGGTTTGTGGCCTGCGACAGCTACGCGGGCGGCGAAGCGGCAATGGCAGCCCTCACCTGCCCCGTGCTGTTTGCGCTGGGCAGCCAGGACCAGATGACGGCGCCCAAGGCGGCACAAGGTCTCGTCAAGGCCGCCCAGGCGGCGGGCAAGCAGGTGCAGATCGCCCACCTGCCCGTGGGCCACAACCAGATGACCGAGGCGCCGGAAGAAACACTGGCCGCCATCCGCGACTTCCTGGCCAGTTGAGACCCCACACCCCGGCGCGCTGGCAGCCTGCCGGGGTTTCAATCGCCGGTCCAGGGTGGCAGACCCGTTGGCGACAGCACACCCGCACTGCCCCGCTGGTGCGCGCTGGCGCTGCGGCGTATAACGCAGGCAGAGCCCCAACGCCGCCCGGAGACAACGCCATGACCACCCAGACTGCCGCCTCGCAACCCGCGCCCGCCACCGACCCTCGGGCCTTCAAAAGCTTTGCGGACTTCTACCCGTTCTACCTGAGCGAGCACAGCAACCGCACGTGCCGCCGCCTGCACTTTGTGGGCTCCACGCTCACCCTGGTCTGCCTGGCCATGCTGGTAGCCACAGGCAAGCCCCAGTATCTGCTGTACGGCCTGCTCTGCGGTTACGGCTTTGCCTGGGTGGGGCACTTCGGCTTTGAGAAGAACAAGCCCGCCAGCTTCAAGCGCCCGCTCTACAGCTTCATGGGCGACTGGGTGATGTACAAGGACATCTGGACGGGCAAAGTGCCCCTGTGAGCTGATTTGAAGCCCCAGAGGCCGGAAGCGTTAGTGCAGCATGCCTAACTAGCTATTACTTATATAGCAAACGACTGCTGTTTGAAGGCGCCCACCCGCTCCGCTCAACGCGCCTGCAGCACATCCGCCATGCGTAAGGTTTCCAGCTTCGCGTTGGCCCACAGCGGGCCCAGGCTGTCCACCCGCTGCAGCAGCAAGCGCTGCACCAGGGGTGCCAGCAAGGTGCTTTCAGGGTCTGCCAGCAACACGTAGCGGGACTCGGGCACGTCGGCCGCACTCACGGCGGCATCGCTCACCTGCCCCACCCAGTCCAGCGCGGTCAGGGCTTCCAGCACCGGCTGCAGTTGCAATCCATCCACCCGCAACAGCTGGGCCAGCTGACTGGGGCGCAGTCCTTTGGCAGGCTGCTGGCGCGCGCGGTGCAGCACCTGCAGCACCTCCACCGCCAACTGGAACGTCCAGCCCGCCACAGTGCCACGCCGCGCCACGCCCGCCAGCAGGCTGGGCAGGTAGGCAGTGACCACGGCCCCCAGCAGCACGATGACCCAGGCCACATAGATCCACACCAGCAAGATGGGCAGCGTGGCAAACGCGCCGTACACCACCGAATAGGTGGGCACCTTGCCCAGATACACCGCCAGCACCTTTTTGGCCAGCTCAATGCACACCGCCACAAAAAAGCCGCCCGTCCAGGCGTGCCGCCATTTCACCGGCGTGTTGGGCACATAGTGGTACAGCGACGCCATGCCGCCCGCCAGCACCACAAACTGGATCGAGTCGAACAACAGCTGCACGCCATCCGGCAGGCGCTTGACCAGCCCTCCCGACGCCGACATCACATACGAAGTGAGCGCCAGGCTCGCCCCCATCAGCAGCGGGCCCAGCGTGATGGCGGCCCAGTAGATCAGCACCCGCTGGCCCAGCGGCCGCAGGCGCTGCACGCGCCAGATGTCGTTGAGGGTGCGGTCGATGGTCAGGATCAGCGCCAGCGCCGTGGCCAGCAGGATGCTGAACCCCGCCACCCCCAGGCTGCTGGCCTTGGCCGCAAACTGCGTGAGGTAGCCCAGCACCTGCCGCGAGATGCTGTCGGGCACCAGGCTACTGACCAGCCAGCCCTGCAGCGCATCCTGCAGCTTGCCGAAGATGGGAAATGCGGTGAACACCGCCAGCGCCACGGTAAAAAACGGCACCAGCGCCAGGATGGTGGTGAAGGTCAGGCTGCTGGCCGTAAGGCCCAGGTGGTCCTCGCGGAAGCGCTCACGCAGCGTCTGGGCCGTGGTCTTCCAGGGGAAGTGGGACAGCTCGGTCATCAGCGCCTCCACGCGCAGTGCGGCTGTCTGTAAGGTCAAGGGCATGGCCGATATGATGCCACTCCAATGACTGCATCCCCCGCCACCCCTTCATCACCCACCGCCCACTCCGCACTGTCCGACCATGGGGTGGCCGCCACCCGCTGGCTTGCCACCGGCAGCCTGCTCGCCCTGATTGTTCTGTGTCTGGCCTGGGAGCTGGTGCTGGCCCCGGTCAGGCCTGGCGGCTCGTGGCTGGCCATCAAGGCGCTGCCACTGTGTATCCCGCTGGCGGGCATCCTGAAAAACCGCATGTACACCTACCGTTGGGTCAGCCTGGTGATCTGGCTGTATTTCACCGAAGGCGTGGTGCGCGGCTGGGGCGACAAGCCGCCATCGCAGTGGCTGGCCTGGGGCGAAGTGGCCTTGTGCCTCGTGCTGTTCACTGCCTGCACCCTGCATGTGCGCGTGCGCCAGCGCAACGCCAAGGCCGCCGCTGCTGTGGCAGAAGCCAGCGCGGCGACGCCCGCTCCCTGATGCCCTTAGCGCAGTCCCCTGCCACCCGATCCACCCACTGAACACGCTGCTTCATCCATGACCACCTTGCTCGACACCCTGCGCACCATCGTCGGCCCCGCCCATGTGCTCCACGAAGGCGACCTGACCGCCTGGGAACAGGACTGGCGCCGCCGCGTGCGCGGCAAAGCCCTGGCCGTGGTGCGCCCCGCCAACACGCAAGAGGTGGCCGCCGTGGTCAAGGCCTGCGCGGCAGCGGGCACCGCCATCGTTCCCCAGGGCGGCAACACCGGCCTGGCTGTGGGCTCGACACCCGATGACAGCGGGACGCAGATCGTGCTGAGCCTCACACGCATGAACGCGGTGCGCAGCGTGGACACCGACAACCTGACCATGACCGTGGAAGCGGGCTGCATCCTGCAGAACCTGCAGGACGAGGCGGAGAAGGCTGGCGTGCTCTTCCCCCTGAGCCTCGCGGCCGAAGGCAGCTGCACCATCGGCGGCAACCTGGGCACCAACGCGGGCGGTACGCAGGTGGTGCGCTACGGCAACGCGCGCGACCTGTGCCTAGGCCTCGAAGTAGTCACGCCGCAGGGCGAGGTGTGGGACGGCCTCAAGGGTCTGCGCAAGGACAACACCGGCTACGACCTGCGCGACCTGTTCATCGGCAGCGAAGGCACGCTGGGCATCATCACCGCCGCGACGATGAAGCTCTACCCCCAGCCCGCCGCCAACCTCACCGCGTGGGCGGCTGTGCCTTCGATGGAACACGCTGTGGCTTTGCTGGGTCTGGCACACAAGCAGCTGGGCGCGGGCCTCACGGGCTTTGAGGTGATGGGCCAGTTTGCGCTGAGCCTGGTGGGCAAACACATGCCGCAGCTGCGCGTGCCGTTTCTGGGAGACGACAACGCGCCGTGGTGTGTGCTGCTCGAAAACTCCGACAGCGAATCCGAAGAGCACGCCCGTGCACGATTCGAGTCGCTGCTGGAAACCGCGTTTGAAATGGGCTGCGTGACCGACGCCGTGGTGGCCGAGAACCTCACGCAGGCGCACCAGCTGTGGCACATCCGCGAGAGCATTCCGCTGGCCCAAGCCGAAGAGGGCTTGAACATCAAGCACGACATCTCGGTGCAGATCTCGCGCATCCCCGCCTTCGTGGCGCACACCGATGCGGTGCTGCAGCGCGAGATCCCGGGCGTGCGCCTGGTCAACTTCGGCCACCTGGGCGACGGCAACCTGCACTACAACGTGCAGGCGCCGGCAGAAGGCGACCCCAAGGCCTTCCTGCGCGAGTACGAGGACCATGTGAACCACCTCGTGTACGAGGCGGTGGCCGAGTTCGGCGGCTCGTTCTCGGCCGAGCATGGCATTGGCGAACTCAAGGCCGACAAGCTGGCCAAATACCAGTCGCCCGTGGCGCTCTCCATGATGCGCGCCATCAAACAGGCGCTGGACCCGCAGGGCATCATGAACCCGAAGCGCGTGCTGCAGTAAACCCACTGAAAGCTGCCCAATGACCGCTGCCATCACCGTGCGCCCGGCTCAACCCGAAGACTACGCCGCCTGGCGCCCGCTCTGGGACGGCTACAACGCGTTCTACGGCCGCTTTGGTGCCACCGCGCTGCCAGAGCGCATCACGCAAACCACCTGGCAGCGCTTTCATGACGCGGCAGAGCCCATGTTCTGCCTGGTGGCGCAAGACGATGCCAGCGGCGAGCTGCTGGGCCTCACGCACTATGTGTTTCATCGCAGCATGACGCGCATCGAACCCGTGTGCTACCTGAGCGACCTGTTCACCCGCGAGGCCGCGCGCGGCCGGGGCGTGGGGCGGGCGCTGATCGAAGCGGTGTACGGCGCAGCGCGCGCCGCCCAATCGTCACGCGTGTACTGGCAAACCCATGAGAGCAACACCGCCGGACGCCAGCTGTACGACAAGCTGGCCAAGCACCATGGCTTCATCGTGTACGCCCAAGAACTCTGACCGCCGCCCCAAGGACCTGCGATGACCCTGCCCGACCTGCACCGCGCCATTGCCGAACACACCGGCACGTTCACCTGCGAACGCATCAACAAGCCGCAAGAAACCAAAACGGTGAACTTCCAGCACCACATCCAGCCACCTGCAGCGCTGGATGCGCCACTGCCCGACGTGGGCCAGTTGCCAGCGTTCTACGCCACGATGGGCGGCGTTTTGCTGTACCACGACGCCAACACCGGCGATGCCGCCCGCTACATCGCCCCGCCCGCTGAATGGCCCACTCTGCAAGAAGCGTTTGAGGGCTGGACGGAACATCTGAGTGACGAAGAACGCGAAGAGATCCTGCCCGACTGGATTGCGCACAGCCTGGTGATTGGCGAAACGCCCCACTCGGGCAACTACATCCTGATGGCGACCGATGGCGATTGCGCCGGCCAGGTGTTCGAGTTTGACCACGACGGTTTTGAATTCACCCACGTGGCCAACGACGTGGTGGACTATGTGCAGCGCCTGCTCCACCTCGAGAGCCAAATGCTGGCCAACATCGCCTCGCACATGCGCTTCATCGACAAGAACACGGGGGCCCAGTGGTGGATTCTGGAAATGAACGACAACCAGGGCCACCGGGTGCGTACTGATGTGTGAGGTGCGTCAGGGGTGCGCGCGCCAATTGCTATTAAATTGAGAGCAACTAGCGCATACAAATTGAGCGCCAGAGGCTCTTTTAGCTATAAAACTCGCTAACTCGCCCGTGACCCGAGGGTTGACGCCACCGCAAACAAGGTGACGTCACAACCGCTTGCGCATGGGCTGCGCCTGCAGCCCGGCCCACGTTTGCACCACGCCATGCGGCACATAGCCATGACGGCGGTAAAAGGGCTCTGCCGTGCGCGTGCTCTCCAGGTCCAGCGTGGCGAGCCCCACATCGCGGGCGTGGGCCTCAACGTGCTGCAGCAACGCACGCCCTACCCCCCGATGCAATGCCTCCGGCACCACGTAGCACAGCGCAAGCGTGGCCTGCGCCCGCAGCGCAAAGCCCACCATCGTTTCGCCCCGGTATGCGCCCCACGCTGCAGCACCCGGCGCGGCCATCCACGCGGCCAGGTTCTCGGGCGTCTTGTTGGCCAGCCAGGCTGTCAGGATGGCAGCGTCATTGGCATGGTCGAGCACGCAGCAGTGGGTGATGGACTGGCGGGTGACCGTACAGGCGGCTTCTGCCGCATCTGCCCCCACAGGCATGATGCAAAGGGATTCGGCGGCAGCGTCGGCGGGCGTCATGCCGATGCGGCCCGCGACAGACCAAGCAGCAACACCGCCAGCACGGCATAAAACGCTGATCCGGCCATGTACACCCCGGTCGCTGTCACCACGCGTTGACCATCGCGCCGAAACGACAACGCCCCGGCGGGAGCAAACATGTGGGCTTCCTTTTTGCGCGCATCTTCCGTGCGCCAGCGCCCCAGGCTCAGCGCACGCACCAGCAGTGCACCGGTAGCTATGAGCAGCACATCCACTGCCGACCACAACACCGCAACCACAAGATCAGTCATGGGCATCCCTGGCGAATTGACGATGTTTGATCATAGACATGCCGCTCCCAGGGGGGGCGGACACAAGTCCCATGTCAGCGCGGGTCTTGGTCGGCGGGATGTCGCTCGCTCCATGCGCGTGCAGCGGCCCAGCCCGGCGGCACGCAGCCCCGCTCTATCACACACAGGCTGGCACTGGCCAGTGCATGGCGCAGTGCCAGCTGGCAGGCGTCGGCCGTCAGCCCGCCCACAAACTGCGCAAAACTCGCAACCCCAGTGGCCTGCGACTGCCGCAGCAAATGCGCCAGCAACCCGGCCAGAAGGCTGTCGCCCGCGCCCACGGTGTCCACCACCTGCAGCGGCTGGGCCTCTTTGGCAAAACACTGCGCGCCGTTGCGGTGCAGCAGCCAGGCGCCTTCCGCGCCCAGCGTCAGCGCCAGCAGGTGGGCATGCGGGTTGGTGGCGAGCAAATGCTGCGCACGGGCCAAGGCATCCACACCCGGCACGGCCAGATGCTCCAGGTCTTCGTCGCTGGCCTTGATGATGTGGGCGTGGGCCAGCGCTGCGTGCACCGTGGTGCGGTAGGCCGGCAGGTCGGGCATGACGGAGGGGCGCAGATTGGCATCGACCACCACGCAGCGGCCTGCGGCGCGCTGGGCGGCCAGCCACGGCAGGTAGATAGCCGTGTCGCGCGCGTCGAGTGCCAGGGCGCCGGTGCAGACCAGCTGCAGCGCGGGCAAGGCGGCGCAGCTACCGCCCAGGCCCGCGGCGGACACGGCACGGTCTGCCACGCCCTCGCGGTAGAAGGCGTAGTCGGGGTGGCCTTGCGCATCGAGGTTAACCACGGCCAGGGACGTAACTTGCTGCACAGGCTCGGGCTGGGCCAGCACCACGCCGTCGGCCACCAACTGCGCCGCCAGTTCACGGCCAAAGCGGTCGCGCGACAATGGGTTGAGGTACTGCGTGCCAACCCCTTGCCGGGCCAGCGCGCGGCACAGGTTGTAGAGCGCGCCGCCCAGGCATGGCAGGTAGCTGCCATCGGGGCGGCGGATGAGGTCGATGAGGGCCTCGCCGGCGATGGCGGCGTGGATAGGCGTCGTAGCGGTAGAGGTGTTGGGTGCAGAAGTCATGGTGGCTTGTTAGGCAGCAGATCAGAACTGCGATTGCAGCGCGGGGTACAGCGCGACAAAGCGGGCATAGCGTTCGGCCAGCAGGGCTTGTTGCGCAGGCTGTGGCACGAAGGTGGCGTCAGCGGGCAGGGGTTGGCACCAGTGGGCTTCATCACCCCTGCAGGCCATGGCCGCCAGGCGCGCGGCGCCCAGAGCCGCAGCAGCATGTGCCCCCTGCGGGCGCTGCAGTGGAGTGCCCAGCGCACTGGCCAGCAGCTGCGCCCATGGGTTGCTGCGGGCACCGCCACCGACCAGGGCCAGGGCTGCGCCAACATCACCAGATGCACTGCCCTGCCCGGCCCCAGCGGCACGCATCGCATTGAGGCCATCCAGCAAACCAAAGCCCACACCTTCTATCACCGCATAGGCCAAGTCGACTGCGTCGTGCTCAGCACGCAGCCCCATGAAAACACCGGTGGCAGCCGCGTTGTTGTGCGGCGTGCGCTCGCCGCTCAGGTAGGGCAAAAACAGCGGCGCCTGCGCCTGGCGGGTGGTGCTGAGGGCGCCCACCGCGTCCGACAGTTGCGCCTCGTCGCCCCGCCCTGTGAGCCGCGTGACCCAGCCAAACGCACTGGCTGCGCTGAGCATGACCGACATGTGGTGCCAGCGCTGCGGCAGCGCATGGGCAAAGGCGTGCACGGCACGCTCGGTGGCGGGCGCAAAGGCATCCGTCACACGAAAGACCACGCCCGAAGTGCCCAGCGACACAAAACCCTGCCCGGCGGTGCGGGCACCCACGCCCACGGCACTGGCGGCGTTGTCGCCCGCGCCAGCAGCCACGACGATATTGCCACCAAGCCCCCAGCGGCCTGCCACATCGCTGCGCAGCGTGCCCGTGGGAGCGCTGCCCTCGGCCAGCGCGGGCATGTGCGATGTATCCAGCCCGCAGGCCTGCAGCATTGCCGGGCTCCAGGCGCGAGCCTGCACGTCCAGCCACAGCGTGCCCGATGCGTCAGACATGTCACTCACGGCATCACCGGTGAGCTGCAGGCGCAGCCAGTCCTTGGGTAGCAGCACGGTGCGGATCTGCGCAAACACGGCAGGCTCGTGGGTGCGCAGCCAGAGCAGCTTGGGCGCGGTGAAGCCGGGCATGGCGAGGTTGCCGGTGATCTGGCGTGATGTGGGCACGGCGCCTTCCAGCTGCGCACATTCGGCACTGGCGCGGCCGTCGTTCCACAAAATGGCCGGGCGCAGCACCTGGCCTTGAGCACCCAGCACCACGGCGCCATGCATATGGCCCGACAGGCCGATGCCCCGCACCTGCGCCCACGCAGCAGGCACCTCTGCGCGCAGCTGCGCCACGGCGGCTTCCACTGCCGCCCACCAGTCGGCCGGGTGCTGCTCACTCCAGGTGGGCTGGGGGCGGTGCTGGGGCACGGCCGCATCGGCCGTGGCGACCACCGCTTGCGCGTCGTCCAGCAGCAGGAGCTTGACACCCGAGGTGCCCAAATCGATTCCGAGGTACATGGGGGATGGACCGATGTCAGTGATTCATAGTGAAAGCGCAAGCCCTGCGCAGTGCGTCTGACGGGCTGCAGGCCGGGAGTCCACAAGCAGGGACGCCTCATCCATGAGGCCATCCCTACTGGACTCAGGAGGTCTTGCCAAACCTTCCGGCGCCCTGCTTGCGGTACTCGCTGGGCGTCATGCCCTTGATGTCCAGAAAGCGGCGGTTGAAGTTGGCCATGTTGTTGAACCCCACGTCATACGCGATGTGCGTGATGTAGCGCTCGGTCTCCATCAGCAGCTGGCACGCGCGGTTCACGCGCACCAGGTTCACAAAGTCGGTGAAGGTGTTGCCCGTGGCCCGGCGGAAGAAGCGAGAAAAACGGCTCTCCGTCATGCCCAGCTCCTGCGCCAGGTCGGCGGCCGACAGCGGCTCTGCCAGATGGTCGGTGATGCGGCTCACGATGGCGTTGATCTGGTCGAGCTGCGTGTCGTCGTCCTCGCTTTGCAGCTGCGTGCTCGACAGCAGGCGAAAGTCGGTGCAGCGCGCCAAGTCGCTCAAGAACTCGCAGAACGCGCCAAACCGTGCCAGGCCCTGGCGCGCCTTGATGCGGTGCCAGTGCTCCTGCGCCTGCGCCTCCATGCCGAAGAACTCGATGCCGTGGCGTGCGCGCTCCAGCAGGGGCAGCACCTCGCGCAGCTCAGGGATGCTCTCGCTGCTGGCGACCAGCGGCGCGTGCGAGAACTGGATCACCAAGTCGCGCAGCGGCACGCCGCCTTCGGGCAAGTCCATGCTGATCCAGTTGTGCGGCAGGCGTGGACCGGTCAGCACCAGCTGACCGGGCTGGAACTGCCCGATCCAGTCGCCCACAAACACCTTGCCCGAGGTGGCGGTGATCAGGTGCAGTTCGTACTCGTCGTGGTAGTGCCAGCGCGCCAGCGGCGTGGGAAAACCATGCGACAGACAGCGGATGAACCCCGCCGTCTCGGGCGGCTCGTAGCCCAGCGCGGGCGAGCGCACATAGTCGTGCTCCAGCTCGGGCTTGGTCTGGCGCGGGGCGGTGGGCGTTTTCACGGTCATGGCAGTGGGTGGGCCGAAGTTACACCAGCATCAGGCGCCTGTCCGCTGCGCCACAAAGGCCAGCACGCGGGCATAGGCTTTGCGCAGGGTGTCCACCAGCTCGGGGCGGCTGGCCATCTCGCCCCACAGGGTCGTGTCGGCCGCGAAGGCAGCCACCGGGTCGGTGGCCTCGCAGATGGCGTGGGCCACGGCCGGGTCCATGGCCTGGTCCTGGTAGGTGTAGGGGATCTGCCCGGCATGCCAGCGCTGCAGATAAGCCAGGAACAGTGCGGGCAGCAGGGCCACGCTGTCAAACGACGCATTGCGCGCCAGCTTGTCGCGGATGGTGGGCGCGATCATGCCGGGGATCTTGGAGAACGCATCCATGGCCACACGCTGGTTGGTGTCTGCGATGGCGGGGTTGCCGAAGCGGTCCAGCACCACGTCGCGGTAGCGCTCCAGGTCGATGGGGCACGGCAGCAGCACGGGGATCGCGTCGTCGGTCACGTAGTCGTAGGCCATCTGGCGGATGGCGGCGTCGTGCGTGCCTTCGTGGATGTACTGGTAACCCGCCAGCGTGCCCGCCCACGCAATGCAGCTGTGGGTGGCGTTGAGCAGGCGGATCTTGGCCTCTTCGTGCGCCTGCACCGATTGCACCATCTCGACGCCGACCTTTTCCCAAGCGGGCCGGCCGGCGATGAAGTTGTCTTCGATGACCCACTGGATGAAGCTCTCGCCCATCAGAGCCGCCTTGTCGTCCCAGCCGGTCGCGGCCCTCACGCGCTCAGCCACATCGGACGTGGGGCGCGGCGTGATGCGGTCCACCATGGCGTTGGGACTTGTGGTGTTCTGCTCCACCCAGGTTTTCAACTGGGTATCGCCCAGCGCGTCGATGAACTGCAACAGCCCGCTGCGCGAGCGCTCGCCGTTGTGTCGCAGGTTGTCGCAGTTCATCAGCGTCACTGCGCCCGCACCAGCCGCCATGCGCGCGCGCAGGATACTGACCAGGCCGCCGTAAATGGTGTGACCCGCCTGCCCGGCCTTGACTGCCGCGAGATCAGCGCGCAGGTCGGCAAAGGTGGGCCAATCGAGCTGGTTTTTTGCATCGAGGTAGTAGCCTGCCTCGGTCACCGTGAAGCTGATGATGCGTGTGGCGGGGTCGGCACCCATGGCAATCAGCGGGTCCAGATCGTCCTGGTAAGGAATCACGCGCTGAATGGACTCAATGACGGTGTAACTGCGCTCGCCCTGGGGCGTGACGGTCTCCAGCGTGTAGCGGCCACCCTGCGCCTGCAGGGCAGCGATGGTGTCGGCCATGTCGGGGCGCAGGTTGCCGCCCGCGATGGCCCACCCCGTGTCACCTTGCTGGCGCAGCTGGTGAACGTAGACGGCCTGGTGGGCACGGTGAAAGGAGCCCAGGCCCAGGTGCAGGATGAAATTCATGGTGCGTGACTGCAGGTTTCTAGAGATCAAAGTTCGTGGGCATCATCACGACGTCGCGGATGGTCATGCCGCGTGGGCGGGTGAGCATGAACAGCACCACCTCGGCCACTTCAGAGGCCTCGATCAGGCTGCCGCTGGCCTTGGCTTCAGCCAACTTTTCGGCAGGCCAGTCGGCCAGCAGCGAGGTGATCACGGGCCCGGGCGAGATGCAACCCACGCGGATGCCGTGCTTGAAGACCTGACGGCGCACGGTCTGCACAAAGCAGTTGACGGCCCACTTGGACGATGCGTACACAGGCTCCCACGGCGTGGGGAAATGCGCGGCCAGCGAGCTGGTGACGATGATGTCGCCCGTGCCGCGCTCGATCATGTGAGGCAGCACGTTGTGCACGTTCTTCATCACCACGTTGACGTTCAGGTTGAGCATGCGGTCGATGGCGTCAGGGTCGGCATCGACCAGATCGCCGCCCACATAAAGCCCCGCGTTGGCATGGAAGATGTCGAGCGGACCGGCGATGCTCAGCGTGCGCTGCAGCAGACTGGCGCACTGCCTGGCATCCAGCAGATCGAGCACCAGCGGCGAAGCGCGTTCGCCAATGACCGTGCAGGCCTCGGCCAGCGCGGCCTCGTCGCGGTCGATCAGCACCACGCGCGCGCCCGCATCGGCCATGGCCTGGGCGCTGGCAAAGCCTATGCCAGAGGCCGCGCCAGTGATGGCCGCCACCTTGCCTTGGAGTGGGTATTGCAGGCTCATGACCGTCATGCAGCCTGCCGGGCCACCACGCGCCCTTGGGGGTCGAACCAGTGGGCTTGCGAGGCATCGATGTCCAGGCTCACCGCATCGCCCGCGCGCAGGCCTGTGCGGTCGTTCTGGCGGGCCACAAACTGCGCCCCGCCGGGGGTGCTGACGTAGATCAGGGTTTCGGCGCCCAGCGCTTCCACCAGGTCCACCTGGCCCGGCACCGGCGTTGCGCCGGTGTTGCGCACCGTGATGTTCTCCGGGCGCAGGCCAATGGCGCCGCCCATCGCGCCTTCCGGCGCCTGCTGCTGCACGGGCGGTGGCAGCTGCGGCAAGGGCACCACGTTCATCTGCGGCGTGCCGATGAACTGGGCCACGAACTGGTTGGCGGGCCGGTCGTACAGCTTCAGCGGCGTGCCCACCTGCTCGATGATGCCGTCGCGCAGCACCACCACACGGTCGGCCAGCGTCATGGCCTCGACCTGGTCGTGGGTCACGTAGATGGTGGTGGCGCCCAGGTCGCGGTGCAGCTTCGCGATCTCCACGCGGGTCTGACCGCGCAGCGCTGCGTCGAGGTTGGACAGCGGCTCGTCGAACAAAAACACCTTGGGCGCACGCACGATGGCGCGGCCGATGGCCACGCGCTGGCGCTGGCCGCCCGACAGCTCCTTGGGCGTGCGCTGCAGGTACTGCGTGAGGTTGAGGATGCGCGCAGCGTTCTGCACCTTTTCGTCGATCACCTGCTTGTCCACCTTGGCCAGCTTGAGCGCGAAGCTCATGTTCTCGTACACGCTCATGTGCGGGTACAGCGCATAGCTCTGGAACACCATGGCCAGGTCGCGCTTGCTCGACGGCTGGTCGGTGATGTCGCGGCCATCCAGCATCAGCGTGCCGCCGTCAATGTTTTCGAGCCCCGCGATCAGCCGCAGCAGCGTGGACTTGCCGCAGCCCGAGGGACCCACGAAGACGATGAACTCGCCCTTCTGGATGGAGAGGTCGATGCCCTTGATGGCGCGGTGTTCGCCAAAGAATTTCTCGATGCCGCGCAGTTGAAGGTAGGCCATGGAATCGGGTTCCTGAATGCTTGAAAACTGGGGAGATGAACGCTGCGCTTTACTTGACCGCGCCGAACGTAAGACCTTGGACGAGCTGCTTCTGGCTGAACCAGCCAAACACCACGATGGGCGCAATGGCCATAAGCGATGCCGCAGACAACTTGGCCCAAAACAGACCCTCGGGGCTGGAGTACGACGCGATCAGCGTGGCCAGCGTGCCCGCCTTGGCGGCGCTCAGGTTCAGGCTCCAGAAGGCCTCGTTCCATGACAGCACCAGGCACAAGAGGCCGGTGGACGCGAGCCCGCCCATGCCCAGCGGCAGCAGCACCAGGCGCACCTCTTGCCACAGCGTGGCCCCGTCCATGCGTGCGGCTTCCAAAATCTCACGCGGGATGTCCTTGAAGTGCGAGTACAGCATCCAGACCATGATGGGCAGGTTGGACAGCGCGAACACGATGATGAGCGCAAGCTGCGTATCGAGCAGTTGGCTCTTCTGCGCCAGCACGTAGATGGGCACCAGCGCGCCCACGGCGGGCATCATCTTGGTGGAGAGCATCCACATCAGGATGTCCTTGGTGTACTTGCCCTTGAAAAAGGCCATGGCATACGCCGCAGGCGCGGCCAGCATGAGCCCCAGCACGGTGGACAGCACGCTGGTGATGACCGAGTTCTTGGCGTAGAGCAGGTAGTCGCTGCGCTCTTGCACTTCGTGGAAGTTCTCCAGTGTGGGCGTGAAGACGAACAGTGGCGGCACGGCAATGGCCTGCAGCTCGGTCTTGAACGCGGTGAGAAACAGCCAGGCCAGCGGAAACACCAGCAGCAGGGCCAAAGCCCAGGCCGCAGCGGTACGCAGGGCCAACATGCCGAGCGGAAATTGGGAACGGCGTCGTACGGTCATAAAAATGCGAGCCTTACTTGTCGAGGTTCTTGCCGACCATGCGGATGAGGAATACGGCCGCAATGTTGGCCAGCACCACCGCAAACAGTGCTCCGGCCGAGGCCACGCCCGCATCAAAGTTGAGCAGCGCCTGCTTGAAGATCAAAAAGGTGACGTTGGTACTTGCATCGCCCGGTCCCCCACCCGTGGTGGTGTAGATCTCGGCAAAGATGCTGAGCAGGAAGATGAGTTCGATCATCACCACCACGGCCACCGAGCGCGCGAGGTGCGGCACGTACAGGTAGCGCAGCTGCTGCAGGTAGTTGGCGCCGTCCATGCGCGAGGCTTCGAGCTGCTCGTGGTTCATGCTCTGCAGCGAGGTCATGAAGATCAGCGTGGCAAAGGGCAGCCATTGCCATGACACCATCACGATGACGGAGAACAGCGGGTAGTCGGTGAGCCAATCGACCGGCTGCGCACCGAAGAACATCCACACCTGCGCGAGCACGCCGTAGATGGGGTTCATCATCATGTTCTTCCACATCAGCGCGTTCACCGTGGGCATGACGAAGAACGGCGAGATCAGCAGCACCCGCACAATGCCCCGCCCCGCAAACGGCTCGTTGATCAGCAGCGCAATCGCAATGCCAGCCACCACCGTGATGAGGATCACGCTGCCCAGCAGCAGCAGCGTGTTGACCACTGCCGTGCCAAACGAAGGGTCGGTGACGAAATACTCAAAGTTCTCCAGCCCGGCAAAACCGGTCTGGTCCGGCTGCATCAGGTTGTAGCGGATGAGCGAGAAGTAGATCGTCATCACCAGCGGCACGATCATCCACAGGAAGAGCGTGGCCATGGCAGGCGTGAGCAGCAGGCGGGGGAGCAGGCGGCGATTCATGGAGGCCTCAGAAAAAAAAGTCCAGCCGAAATAGGCGTTCAGTCGGCGTCGCGAGCGGGCCGAGGCGGGGTCGCTGTACCGCAGCCGTACTCCCGTACGGCGAGGAACACCGGCCCCGGATCGGCCCGCGCAGTAGCCGCATGAATGCCTATTTGTAGTAGCCGGCTTTTTTCATCTCACGGTCCGCCGTCACCTGACTGGCCTTGAGCGCGGCGTCCACCGTTGTCTTGCCTGCCAGGGCTGCACTCATCTGCTGCCCCACCGCAATGCCGATGGCCTGGAACTCAGGAATCGCAGCGAACTGCACACCCACGTACGGGCTCTTGGGCAAGGTCGAGTCGGTGGGATTGGCCGAGTCGATCGCGGTCTTCTCTGCAGCAGCGAAGCGGGCGGCCTTCTGGAACTCGGGCGACGCGTAGGTGCTCTTGCGCGTGCCGGTGGGCACGTTGGCCCAGCCGTTGGTCTTGGCGACCAGCTGGATGTAGTCCTTGCTGGTGGACCAGGTGATGAACTTCTGCGCGGCTTCCACCTTCTTGGACCCTGCGGGGATCGCCAGATTCCACGACCACAACCAGTTGGCGCCCTTGGGCGTGTTCATGGTGGGCGCCTGGGCAAAGGCCATCTGGTCGGCCACCTTGGACTGCTTGGGGTCGGCCACGAACGACGCGGCGATGGTCGCATCCACCCACATGCCGCACTTGCCCGAGTTGGTCAGCGCCAAAATTTCGTTGAAGCTGTTAGCGGACGAGCCGGGAGGGCCATAGTTCTTGAGCAGGTCGACGTAGAAGGTGATCGCGTCCTTCCAGGGCTTGGATTCGAGCTGCGGCTTCCACTGCATGTCGAACCACTGGCCGCCAAAGGTGTTGACCAGCGTGGTCAAAAAGGCCATGTTGTCACCCCAGCCCGGCTTGCCGCGCAGGCAGATGCCATACACGCCGTTCTTGGGATCGTGGATCTTGGCGGCCAGGTCCTTGATCTGTGGCCAGGTGGGGCGCTCGGGCACCTGCACACCGGCCTTGTCGGCCAGGTCCTTGCGGTACATCAGCATCGAGCTTTCGCCGTAGAAGGGCGCGGCAAACAGTTTGCCGTCGATGGACAGGCCATTGCGCACCGCGGGCAGCAGGTCATCCACGTCATAGGCGGCGTCGGTTTTCAGCTCCTGCAGCCAGCCCTTCTTGCCCCAGATGGGCGCCTCGTACATGCCGATCGTCATCACGTCGAACTGCCCGCCCTTGGTGGCGATGTCAGTCGTCACGCGCTGGCGTAGCACGCCCTCTTCCAGCGTCACCCACTTGAGTTTGATGTCGGGGTTGGCCTGCTCGAAGTTCTTGCTGAGCTTTTGCATCTCGATCATGTGGCCGTTGTTCACGGTGGCAATCACGAGTTCGGTCTGCGCGTGCGCAGCGGCGCCACACAGCGATGCCGCCAGGGCAGCAACGGCCAGGGCCAGGCGGGTGTGTGGACGGGTGGAACGGGGCATCGGAACGTCTCCTGCGTAGTTGGTATGGATCTGCCATTCAACGCCAGTCGGATCGCGGCATTGATGGACTGAACGATACCGATGCTCTGATGCTCAGTTGATACTTTGAAAAGCCATACACATACTAAATTTCGCCAGAATCTCAGGATTTATACCTAGATCCATCAATTGGGTATGTGTATTGCGCCCCCGGGATGCCTGCCTTGGCTCTGAATAGCCCAGAGCAAATTCCGCACAGGGGCGCGCTTCGTACGTGTCACTGTTTCCAAAACTGGAACAGTCAGTTTGCGACTGCGTAGTTTTTCGCCGAAGACCATCGGCGTACAGTTCAACCCATCGATGAGCCGAACCCGCAAGGCGACTCACCGAACCCGGTTCAGGAATGGTTTTTGACCCGGCTTTTTTGAGACGCTTTTTAACTTCAAGGACTTATCCATCATGAACAACACCGCACGTTTCCTCTCCATCGCCGCTATCGCTGCTTTCGCTTCTTTTGGTGCCCAGGCTGACGAAGCCGATGCTTCGCAATTTGCCACCCAATTCCAAACCAACCGCACTCGCGCTGAAGTGCAAGCCGAAGCCGCTACCGTGGCACAGACCCGCTCCATCGAACCCGCTGGTTCGCGTGTGGTGACTTACAAGTCCACGGCCGACCGCGCTGCGGTGCGTGCCCAGGCTGCTGAAGCTGTGCGCACCGGCAAGATCCCATCGGGCGAAATCAGCGCGATGTGAGAACGCAGAGCTTCCCCGGTGGTAGCCTCGCACGGTTGCTGGCCTGCCCCCCGGACTCTGAAAGGGCTCCCACTTGGGAGCCCTTTTTGCGTGGGCAACCGGCTCAGGCCACCAGCGTCTTGAACATCACATGGGCATCGACATAGCCCAGCGTGTGGTGCCTGAAGGCCCCGGGCAGCGTGCCCACGATTGCAAAGCCCAGGTGCTGCCACAGCCGCACGGCGCGCACATTGCTGGCCACCACCAGGTTGAACTGCATGGCCCGAAAGCCCATGGCCACAGCCTGCTGCTGCGAGTGCTCGCACATCAACGACGCCACACCCTGCCCCTGCGCAACCGGTGCCACCACATAGCCGCAGTTGCACACATGGGCGCCCTGCCCAGGCTGATTCGGCTTGATGAAGTAGGTGCCCAGAATCTCCCTGCCCGCACCGAGGGCGACAAAGGTTGCTGCAGGCAGCTCTACCCAGGCTTTGTGGATCTCGGCCTCGCTGCTGTCGGGGGCAAAGGCATACGTGTCTCCCGCCTGGAAGGTCGTGCGCAGGATGGGCCACACGGCGGGCCAGTCGGCAGCCTGGAGGGGGCGGATGGTGACGGGGGTGTCGGAAGTCGTCATGGGAACTGCAGTGGATGGAAGGCGAGTCCCGCATTGTCCCGCTCCGCATAAAATCCGCCGTCGGCAACGGCCACCCCTTGATGGCGGCGCCCCACCCTGAGTGATCCATCCCATGACCCAGCCTTCTGCCGCTCCGGCAGCCTCTGCCCTGCCTGCCCGCCCTGTGCGCTCCCAGTACGAAGACTTCATGCGCCATGTGTTCACGCACGGCGTGGACAAGTCGGACCGCACGGGCACCGGCACCAAGAGCGTTTTCGGTCACCAGATGCGGTTTGACCTGAAGGAAGGTTTTCCGCTGGTCACGACCAAGAAGGTGCACCTCAAGTCCATCATCCAGGAGCTGCTGTGGTTCCTGACCGGCTCCAGCAACAACAACTGGCTGAAAGAGCGCGGCGTGACCATCTGGGACGAATGGGCACGCGAGGACGGCGACCTGGGCCCCGTGTATGGCGTGCAGTGGCGCAGCTGGCCCACACCAGACGGCGGGCACATCGACCAGATCAGCGACGTCATCAAGACATTGAAAACCAACCCTGACTCGCGTCGCATCATCGTGAGCGCCTGGAACGTGGCCGAGCTGCACAAGATGGCCCTGATGCCGTGCCACGCTTTCTTTCAGTTCTACGTAGCCCCGGCGCAAGAGCCCGGTGGGCGCGGCACGCTGAGCTGCCAGCTGTACCAGCGCAGCGCCGACATCTTTTTGGGCGTGCCCTTCAACATCGCCAGCTACGCGCTGCTGACCCACATGGTGGCGCAGCAATGCGACCTGGACGTGGGCGACTTCATCTGGACGGGCGGCGACTGCCACATCTACAGCAACCACCACGAGCAGGTTGAGACGCAACTGGCACGCACGCCCTACCCCTACCCCGTGCTGAACATCAAGCGCAAGCCGGACAGCATCTTCGACTACGAGTACGAAGACTTTGAGGTGCTGAACTACCAGTGCCACCCGGCCATCAAGGCGCCCGTGGCGGTCTAATCACCGCACCCACGCCCCTGCTGCATCTGCCCCCGCTTTCACCCACAACCAATACAACGAGTTTCTATCCATGTCTTCCGGCGGATTCCACGTACACGGCCCCCATGACCACGCGGTCGAACATGCCACCCACGGCCACGATGCTGCGCACCACGGCGCAGACCATGGCGGCGGCTCGTCCACGAACAAGATCGCCATGTTCACGGCCATTGTGGCCACGGTAGGCGCCATCTTTGCCTACATGGGCGGCGCCACGCAGGCCAATGCAGGCCTGACGAAGAACGACGCGGCCATCAAGAAGACCGAGGCCTCCAACCAGTGGAATTACTTCCAGTCCAAAAGCACCAAACAGAGCCTGGCCGAGCTGGCGCGTGACCTGACCCCGGCCGAGACCGAAAAGGCCAAGTACCAGGCCAAGATCGACCGCTACGAAAAAGAAAAGAACGAGATCAAGACCGTGGCAGAAAAGCTGGAAGCCGATGCCCACGCATTCGACCAGCAAAGCGAAGCCCAAATGCACCAGCACCACCGCTGGGCCCAGGCCACCACCGCGCTGCAGGTGGCGATTGCCCTGGCCGCCATTGCGCTGCTGACCAAGAAAAAGTGGCTGGAATACGGCATGTACGGCGTGGCCGCCGTAGGCCTGGGTGTGGGCGCGCTGGCGTTCCTGCACATCTGATCCCCTCCCCACTCACGCACCTAGCGAGCCCCATGCCCCTGCACCTCATCTACGCCCGCGCGGCCAACGGCGTCATCGGCAAGGACAACCGCCTGCCCTGGCACATCCCCGAGGATATGGCGCACTTCAAGCAGCTCACGCAGGGTTGCCCGGTGGTCATGGGCCGCAAGACCTGGGACTCGCTGCCCCCGCGCTTTCGCCCCCTGCCCGGCCGCGCCAACATCGTGGTGACGCGCCAGGCCGACTGGCAGGCCGAGGGTGCCCACCGCGCTGGCAGCCTGGCCGAAGCCTTGGCGCTGTGCGACGCGGGCAAGACCGTGTGGATCATTGGCGGCGCGCAGATCTATGCCGAGGCCCTGCCCCTGGCAGACTGCGTGGAGGTGACGGAGATCGCCCAGGACTTTGACGGCGATGCCTATGCCCCCGTGCTGGGAGCAGAATGGGTAGAAACCGCCCGCGAGCACCATGTCAGCACCAACGGGCTGCCGTTCAGCTTTGTGACCCGTGTGCGCCGCAGCTGACGGCGTAGCCCCACCACTCTTTTACTCACATTTTGATAGCTGCTAGCGCATGATTCACTAGCGCTACCGGCCAAAAACCATGCAAATCGCCACCTGGAACGTGAACTCCCTGTCGGTGCGCCTGCCCCAGGTGCTGGCCTGGCTGGCCGCCAACCCGGTCGATGCCCTGTGCCTGCAGGAGCTCAAGCTCACCGACGACAAGTTTCCGCACGACGCGCTGAAAGAGGCGGGCTACGAAGCCGTCGCCTTCGGCCAGAAGACCTACAACGGCGTGGCCATCCTGAGCCGCCACCCGTTGCGCGACGTGGTGCGCAACATCCCTGACTTTGGCGACGAGCAGGCCCGCGTCATTGCCGCCACGCTGGACACGCCCACAGGCCCGCTGCGCCTACTCAACGGCTACTTCGTCAACGGCCAGGAGCCGGGCTCGGAAAAGTTCGCCTACAAGATGCGCTGGCTGCAGGCATTGCAGGACATGGTGCGCGCTGAGATGGCCGCGCACCCGCGCCTGGTGCTGGTGGGCGACTTCAACGTGGCACCGGAAGACCGCGACTCGTACGACCCCGAAGGCCTGCGCGAGACCATCCACCACACGACCGAAGAGCGCAACCACTTCCAGGCGCTGCTGGCGCTGGGGCTGACCGATGCCTTCCGCATGTTCGAGCAGCCCGAAAAAAGCTACTCGTGGTGGGACTACCGCATGCTGGGCTTTCAGAAAAACCGGGGCCTGCGCATCGATCACATCCTGGTGAGCGAAGCGCTCAAGCCCACAGTGACGGCCTGCGTGGTGGACCGCGCCCCGCGCAAGAACCCGCAGCCCAGCGACCACGCGCCGGTGGTGGTCACGATGAGCGCCTGATACGCCCTAGAACCGCTGGGCTGCAGCCCTCAGGCTGCCCGTATGCGACGCAAAAAAGGCTGCCAGAGTATTCCTCTGGCAGCCTTTTTTCTAGGGGCAACCCTCAGGTGCAGCACAGGCGCCATCTCAGGCGTGGCTTCCCCCAGGGACGCCCTTGGCCCTTGGGATCAGGGCCGTGGCGAGAACCCGTCGCGCAGCGCACGCACCTCGTCATGGTTGCGCTGGGCGCCTTGTGCCTGGCGCTCCACCAGCGCGCGCACATCGGCAGGCAGCGCGGCTTTCAACGCCTTGCGGTAGCGGGCCACCGCAGCGTCCTCACCACGCTCGCACTCTTCCAGCACGGCCTTGTCGTCGCGGGTGGAGAGTGCCGTCTTCACCGACACCCAGCCCCGGTGCAGCGCACCTGCCACCGTGCCGCCCTGTGCGGGGTCGCCATTCAGGCGGCGGATCTCATGCTCCAGCTCGACAGCGGCAGCGGCACATTCACGCGAGTGGCGCTGGAAGATGCCCTTGAGCTGACCCGACTCGGCATGCTCTGCACAGGCATGGAAGCCGTACTCGCCATCGCGTGCAGACTCCAGCAGGTCATTAAGTACATCGACCACATCTTCGGCGTCGATCACGTCCATGGGGCGGTCGGTGGCGAGCGCAGTGCGGTTGGCGGCGCGCTCCCACGCCGCACGGGTGGCGGGGCGCACATCGGTCCAGGCCAGGCCGTCGCTGCCGTGGCGTGCGCGCCAGTCGTCCGCCAGGCGCGGCTCGATGGCGTCAAAATCGCCCTCGTAGCGGCCCACAGACGACCAGCCCAGCTCATAGGCGGGACGGTATTGGTCGTACGTGCGGCCGCCCACGTAGTAGGGCTCGCGGTGGTAGGTTTCGCGCCAGTAGGCGTCTTCTTCGGTGGGATTGACGGCCTCGGCAGCCGCCTTGCCAGCCAGGCCGCCGGCCACAGCCCCTGCTACGCCACCAATGGCAGCGCCGACCGGGCCGCCGAAAGCACCGGCAGCAGCCCCGGCGGCAGCGCCCCCCAGGGCAGCACCCACGCCCGTTCCGACGGGGTGAGCACCCGGCTCATTGGTCAAAGGGTCACGGTTGGCATCGTTGAAATCCGACATAGGAACATCTCCGGTTGGTTGACAGTGACTTCATTGTTGAAGCCACCTCCGGAGTGCCGGGTCGGCCCAGGGAGGGCCTGCATGTAGGACATGGCCCGCCATGCAGTGCGATGCGCAGCGCGCATCCGGGCCAAGTTACAGCGATGCCACCAACGAAGCGGCGGCACCTTGCATCGCTACGATTTCAATAGCTACAGAGGCATGATCAACATTCGCCTGCGGCCATTTTCACGCTTCGTCCGGCGCGTCCAGGCCCAGCTCCTGGATCTTGCGGGTGATGGTGTTGCGCCCGATGCCCAGGCGCTGCGCGGCCTCCATGCGGCGGCCGTGGGTGGCCACCAGGGCCGTACGAATCAGGCGCGACTCAAAGCGCCGCGTGAGCGCGTCCCACACCTCGGGCTGGCCGCCTGCGAGCAGTTTTTGAGCTTCTGTTTCGAGTGCCTGCTCCCAACTGTGGGCGGCAGCCACAGGGGCTGCCACAGCGTCGGCCGACCAGGACGCAGCGGCCGCAGGTGCAGACGCAGGCACGGGAATCGACACGGGCGCTGCGGGGTGCAGACCACCCACCAGATCGGGCGCTGGCTGCGCCACCGGGGCGACAGGTGCCAGCGGGGCCACCGGCATGGATGTCACCGTCGCTGCTGCAGGCTCAGCTCCAGCCGTAGCGCGCACGGGCGGCTGGTAGACCGGAGCTTCCAGCACCTCGGGCGGCAGGTCCTGCAGCGAGATCACCTGCGCGGGCGCCATCACCGTGAGCCAGTGGCAGATGTTCTCCAACTGGCGCACATTGCCCGGAAAGGCGAACTGCTCCAGCCGCGCCAGCGCCGAGTCGGCAATGCGCTTGGGCTCCACGCCCAGCTGCCGCGCGCTTTGCTGCAGGAAGTGGCGCGTGAGCATGGGCACGTCCTCGTGCCGCTCGCGCAGCGCGGGCAGGCGCAGGCGGATCACGTTGAGGCGGTGGAACAAGTCCTCGCGGAAGCCACCTTCCTTGACGCGCTGCTCCAGGTTCTGGTGCGTGGCGGCAATCACGCGCACATGGGCCTTGACGGCCGCGTGGCCGCCCACCCGGTAGAACTGGCCGTCAGACAGCACGCGCAGCAGGCGCGTCTGCAGGTCAAACGGCATGTCGCCGATTTCATCGAGGAACAGCGTGCCGCCCTCGGCCTGCTCGAAGCGGCCGCGCCGCTGCGTCTGCGCACCAGTGAAGGCACCACGCTCGTGGCCGAAGAGTTCGCTCTCCAGCAGGTCCTTGGGGATGGCGGCGGTGTTGATGGCCACAAAGGGGCCGTCCGCCACGGGCGAATGCTTGTGCAGCGCGCGCGCCACCAGTTCCTTGCCCGAGCCGGATTCGCCGGTGATGAGCACCGTGACCTGGCTTTGCGACAGCCGCCCGATGGCGCGGAACACGTCCTGCATGGCGGGCGCCTGGCCCAGCATTTCGGGGGTTGCAGTCTGGCGCTCTTCGGTGACTTCTTCGCGCTGGCTCTCTTCGACCGCGCGGCGGATCAGCTCCACCGCCTTGGGCAGGTCAAAGGGCTTGGGCAGGTATTCGAACGCGCCGCGCTGAAAGGCCGACACCGCGCTGTCGAGGTCGGAGTACGCCGTCATGATGATGACGGGCAGGCCGGGCTGCAGCTCGCGCACCTTCTCCAGCAGTTGCAGGCCCGAGCCTCCGGGCATGCGGATGTCGCTCACCAAGACCTGGGGGCCCTGGCGGGCGGGGTCGCCCGCAGTGACATCGGCCAGTGCGTCCAGCACTTCGCGCGGATGCGTGAAGCTGCGCGTGGGCAGGTTCTCGCGGGCCAGCGCCTTTTCCAGGACGAAGCGGATCGAGGGGTCGTCATCTACTATCCAGATCGGCTTCATATGTTTTTCTTACCTTCCCTGTGGTTGCGTGTCAGGGACCGTCGTGCGCTGTCAAGGCAAGGGGATCAGGATTCGGAAGTCGGTGCGACCCGGTACGCTGTCGCATTCGATCAACCCGTGGTGTCGCTGCACGAAGGTTTGCGCCAACGTCAGCCCCAGCCCTGATCCGCCGTCCCGACCCGACACCAAGGGGTAAAAAATCCGCTCCTTGATGGCATCGGGTACGCCCGGTCCGTTGTCGATGACATGCAATTCCAGTGCCAGCCGATAGCGTTGCCGGCCGAACGTGACCTGGCGGGCCACACGTGTGCGCAGCGTGATCACGGCATCGCCCTTGGCGATACGCTCTGACAGCGCCTGGGCCGCGTTCTGCACAATGTTCAGCACCGCCTGAATGAGCTGCGCACGGTCCCCCCGGAACTCGGGGATGGAGGTGTCGTAGTCGCGCTGTACCTTGAGGCCCTGCGGGTATTCGACCAGCACGAGCGAGCGCACCCGCTCGCACACCTCGTGGATGTTCACGTCGCCCACCAGATGCGGGTGGCGGTGGGGGGCTAGCAACCGGTCCACCAGGCTTTGCAGGCGGTCGGCCTCGTGGATGATGACCTGGGTGTATTCGGTGAGCTCGCGGTTGTCGAGTTCCATCTCCAGCAACTGCGCCGCGCCCCGAATACCGCCCAGCGGGTTCTTGATCTCATGGGCCAGGTTACGGATCAGCTCCTTGTTGGCCTGGGCCTGGTCGCGCAGGCGCTCTTCGCGGTCCTGGCGGGCCTGCTGCTCCAGCGGCCACAGCTCCACCAGGATTTCGCCCACCTGCTCGGCATCGGCCACGTTGACATGCACGGGCACCGGGTCCTGGTGCAGGCGCTTCAGGCTGGCCTCGTAGCGCAGCGCGGCAAAGTCTTTGCCCCGGGCGCCCGCCAGGGCAGTCTGCAGCAAGGCGGGGTCGGTGAAGAAGGTGGAAAAGTCCGCCCCTTCCAGGGTGCGGCGCGACAGGCCCAGCGTGTTTTCCAGGGCGGCGTTGGCAAACTGCACGGCACCATCATCCGCACGCAGCACCGCCACCAGGGTGGACATCAGGTCCAGGGAATGAAAACGCCCGGTGTCAGTGCCGGACAGGTCGGGAAAGGAAGGGGCACTCACGCGCTGTCGCCGTTGTCAGTTGGTGGGCGCAGCGGGCGCGGGCAGGCGGGCAATCTCGCGCTTGATCCCTGCGATGTCGCTCTCGCTGCGGGCGAGGCTGGCCTTGAGTTCGGCCGTGCGCTCGGTATAGCGCTGGGGGTTGCGCAGATCCAGCGCATTGCGCTCGGGGGCGCCGTTGTTGTACTCCTTGAGCAGTTCGGCATGGCGCGTTTCCGCCTTGCGCAGCTCGGACTCCAGAATGGCGCGGGCATCCGAGTCGCGGGACTTTTGTTCATTGTTGCTGACGCGCGGAGCGTTGGCGGGCGAGGTCGCAGACGACGGAGCTGCTGCCCCACCGCCACCGGCGGCAGGGGCTGCGGCAGACGCCGGGCGGGTGCCCTGCACCACGGTGACATTGCCGCCTTCGACCAGCTTGCAGCCACGCTCCTTGGCCTGCTGCGCGTTGTTGGTGTATTCGTTGCCGCAACGATAGATGCGGTCTTGCGCCTGGACTGCGGGAACGGCGGCGGCGATGAGAAGCAGGGTGATGAGCGTTTTTTTCATTCGGTTTCCTCGCACGGACATGCAGGGGTCGGGGGAGTATCCCCCAATCACCTCACATCTCCAATCCAACAAAGACAGACCCTTGCAGGGCTGTGTATACGGATGCAACACCGGACGCCTTGGTTCCACCACGTGCACTCAGCGCGTCCGCCCGCTTCGCCCGCCCATGAAAAAAGGCGGCTTACGCCGCCTTTTTGAGCCATGGTCTGCAAGCAGACGATTACAGCGAGTAGTACATGTCGTACTCGACAGGGTGCACGGCCATGCGGAAGCGGGTCACTTCGTTCATCTTCAGATCGATGTAGGCGTCGATCATGCTGTCGGTGAACACGCCACCCTTGGTCAGGAACGCGCGGTCCTTGTCCAGGTGCTCCAGGGCTTGGTCCAGGCTGTGGCACACGGTGGGCACCAGCTTGTCTTCTTCGGGAGGCAGGTGGTACAGGTCCTTCGTGGCGGCTTCGCCCGGATGGATCTTGTTTTCCACGCCGTCCAGACCGGCCATCAGCAGTGCAGCGAAGCCCAGGTAAGGGTTCATCAGTGGATCGGGGAAGCGGGCTTCCACGCGACGGCCCTTGGGGTTGGCCACATAAGGAATGCGGATCGAGGCAGAACGGTTCTTGGCCGAGTAGGCCAGCTTCACCGGGGCTTCGAAGTGAGGCACCAGGCGCTTGTAGCTGTTGGTGCCGGGGTTGGTGATGGCGTTCAGGGCACGGGCGTGCTTGATGATGCCGCCGATGTAGTACAGCGCGAAGTCCGACAGACCGGCATAGCCGTCGCCAGCGAACAGGTTCTTGCCGTCCTTCCACACGGACTGGTGCACGTGCATGCCGGAGCCATTGTCGCCGTGGTAAGGCTTGGGCATGAACGTGGCGGTCTTGCCGTAGGCGTTGGCCACGTTGTGGATCACGTACTTTTGCAGGATGGTCCAGTCTGCGCGCTCGACCAGCGTGCTGAACTTGGTGCCGATTTCGTTCTGGCCAGCGCCCGCCACTTCGTGGTGGAACACTTCGACCGGGATGCCCAGGGATTCAAGGATCAGGGACATCTCGGCGCGCATGTCTTGCGTGCTGTCAACGGGAGGCACGGGGAAGTAGCCGCCCTTGACGGTGGGACGGTGGCCGCGGTTGCCGCCTTCGAGCTTGGCGCCAGTGTTCCAGGGGGCTTCGTACTCTTCGATTTCGTAGAAGGTGTTGTTGGGCTCGGTGCTCCAGCGCACGCCGTCGAAGATGAAGAATTCTGGCTCAGGACCGAAGTAGGCGGTGTCGCCCAGACCGGAGGCCTTCAGGTAGGCTTCAGCGCGCTTGGCGATGGAGCGCGGGTCACGGTCATAGGCCTTGCCGTCGGCGGGCTCGATCACGTCGCAGGTCAGGATCAGCGTCGTTTCTTCGAAGAAAGGATCGATGTTGGCCGTGCTCGGGTCGGGGATCAGCTGCATGTCGGAGGCTTCGATGCCCTTCCAACCGGCGATCGACGAGCCGTCAAAGGCGTGGCCCGAAGTGAACTTGTCTTCGTCGAAGTGAGAGACGGGCACCGTGGTGTGCTGTTGTTTGCCACGGGTATCGGTAAAACGGAAGTCAACGAACTTGACTTCGTTCTCCTTCACCATCTTCATCACGTCTGCAACGGTCTTGGCCATCAGGTTCTCCTGGATAAAGCGCTTGTTGAAAAAAGAGTTTGCTGAAACAAAAGCAGTTTGCGTGCCAGCCGAGTGCAGCACCGCACTATGAAGGAGCGCTACTGGCGGCAGGTCGGCGTGGCACACGCCCAAAAGCACCAATACGGTGCAATTCATCTATCCAATCTGGGTCTCAGAGGTTGCGCACCAATTCAGGGCCACAACTTGCACCAAATTCGTGCAGCCCTGTTTTCAGTGCCTGCCATGCGGCGGGCACGGAAGACGCAGGCCCTTTGACACCCAGTTCGATATGCCGCCCGTATTGTGGATGATCTACGCTGGGCAAACTGAACACCCGCACGTCAGGGTGCGATTTTTCAATCTGCTCCATGAGGGGCGTCAACGAGGCCTCCATCGCACCAAAGACCACCACCGACTGCTCGGTCTGCGGCGCGCGGTTGAAATGGGCTGCGTAATGGCGCTCCAGCACCCACTCGATCATCGGCCAGGCCATCACAGGAAACCCTGGAACGAAGTGCACGGATCCACCGCCAGGCCCGTCGCAGCTGAAGCCGGGGATCTTGTTGTAAGGATTGGGGATGATGCGCGCGCCCACCGGGAACATGCCCATGTTGAGGCGGTGCACGTTGTCAGAGCGATCAGGATCGTAAGGCACGCCCTGCTCTCGCGCCACATCCTGCATGCGTTCGCGGATCAGCGCCTCGGCCTCCGGGTGCAGGGCCAGATCCTGGCCCAGGGCTCGTCCAGCGCACTGCCGCGTGTGGTCGTCAGGGGTTGCACCAATGCCGCCACACGAAAACACCGCATCAGCCGACGCGAACGCCCGCTGCAAGGTGGCCGTAATCCGGTCCGGGTTGTCCCCCAGATAGTCGGCGTAGGCCAGGGACAGGCCGCGTGCCGACAACAGTTCGATCACCTTGGGCATGTGCTTGTCGGCACGTTTGCCTGACAAGATCTCGTCGCCCACGATGATGAGGCCGAAGGTAGGTGTCATGGTGCGTTGTCTCCAGAGGGCGAAATGGCAGGGGGTGGTAGCACGGCCGCAGCAGGGGCCGCAGTTTCCAGCGCCGGCGTGTCAGCAGGGCGTGGGGTCAATGCAGACGAGGCCGACGAAGGGGCGGGCTCGGCCATGGGCATATTCGTCCCCCGCTCGGCCCGCAAGCGTTGCAAGGCGGCCAAGCCATAGTGCGCGAACCACAGCGAGGAAAAAGCGAACACCAGGGTGTAGATCCAGATCGCCAGTGGCACCAGCACAAAAAACGCGGCGGCAAACACCACACCCGATGCCCACACGATGCTGGGGGCCGCCCCCAGGTAACCCGTGACGATGCCAATACCCAGCAGGCTGCTGCGATGGCGCCGGAAGATCTCCTGGCGCTCCTCCTTGCTGGCGTGGTCCGCCAGCGCATCAAACACCATCACCCGGTAAGTCAGCCATCCCCAAATCAAGGGCGGCAGAACGAGGACCAGCGGCGGAACCAGCCACAGAGGAACCGACACCACCAGCGCCACAAGCGCCAGCACCGTGGAGCCCACGGACCAAGCCACACTCGCGATGAAAGACCCGCCTTTTTTGCGCTCCAGGTCCGGAAAACGCCGGGCAGCCACCAAGGCCACCAGGGCAGGCGTCATCAGCACCGCCACGGCCAGCAGCGACACCACCACCAGTACAGGTGCCACAGCCAGCACCACCATCAACGGCGCCATGACGGCCGTCACATCCCCCAACCCCCAGCCCTGGAGCCAGCCCCAGACGCTGGCCAGCAACGAGGAGGCGTCGAGCAAAGTGCGCATTGCCTGCACTGCCCCGTCCCAGTAAAAATAGCCCAGGCCCATCGCCAACAAGGCCATCAAGACCAGGGGCAGGAGCGACAGCGCGATCACACGCGGACGCAGGCAGTAGGCGGCGGCACGCCAGAAAGAATCAAGCAGTAATCCCATGGCGGCAAGCATACAGGCAGCGCCCGCCGGGTCGCTCAGGCCTTGCCCAGCAACCTCAGTACGCCCCGCCATTGCTGGGACCAGAAGCCTCTACCGTAGTCGCGCACCCGGCCATCAGGCCCCGGCTCCACCTGGTCGCGCACGCCGGTCGGGTCAAACCGCTTTTCGAAGTTGGCCGTACCCATCAGCATGTCCCACCAGGGCAGCAGCACCCCGAAGTTATGCCCGCCGAGCACCACGCGCGGTGGCGTTGCAGGTTGGCCTGATGTCGCCTCGGTCGAGGGTTTGACCGTCTCGTGGCCAATACCAATGCTGTGGTGCCGGCGGTGAAACCGGGGGCTGATCCAGAGCCGCTCTCCCACCTGACCGAACCACAGCCGCACGTTGGCGTGCTGAAAGCTCTCGCTGAGCTGGGTGATGGCCACAATGGCGATGAACTGCCCCGGCGCAACACCAATCAGCTGCGCCACCGTCACCAGAATCACGTCGCGCAGCAGGTCGTCGAGCAGGTGGTTGCGGTTGTCGCTCCACATCGTCATCTGCTGCTGCGCATGGTGCAGCGAATGCAGTCGCCACCACCACTCGAAGTGATGCTGCCCCCGGTGGATCCAGTAGTCCACAAAATCGAACACCACCAGGTACAGCAGCAAGCTGACCCAGGAGATGTCCGTCACACCCGGCCAGATACCGTCGAGCTGGAAGGTACTGACACCTGCCACACGCAGCGCACCAAACAACGAATCCGCGAGCGGGTCTACTGTGAAGAACAGCGCCAGACGAAACAGCCCCAGCCGGTGGATCAGGGTGTAGAGGATGTCGGTGCGTATGGTGGCGCGGTCATTGATCTCCTCCACTGGCCACCAGCGCTGCATCGGACCAATCACGGCCACGATGACCACCAGCTGCAGCAAGCCCACCAGCAGCCATCCAGAAGCCTCATAGCCGTTCTCCAGCAGGCTGGCCAACCCCGTGGTGAACATCAGCGGTTGCAGCACGCTTTCAAAAAGCCATTGCTGCACGCTGTCAAATACGCCGCCTAGCCATCCCATCGTGTTGCGCTCCCTGGCACCCGTTTATTCATGCACCCATCCGGCACCTGTGCCCTGCGCCACTGCATACATGGTCGCACTGGCCCCCACAGCCCTCTAGCGAACCTGCACCACTGCGGCTGCATAGTCCGGATGGTCCCGCAGGGTGCGAAAGCAAAACCCTCGCTGCTTGAGCCCTTCAATCAAAGGCTCCAGCACAGCGGGCGCCCAGGCGTCCTTGCGCGACCAGATCCCCAGGTGGGCCAGCAGGATGTCGCCACTGCGCACATCGCGCAGCGCCTTGTTCAGCAGCGCGGCGTTGCTGGCCGTCTCACTGGGCAGCTCATCGCCCAAAAAGCCGGCGGGCGACCAACCCACATGCGCATAACCGCAAGCCTTTGCACTAGCAATCAATTGCGCAGAGATCTTGCCGCCCGGCGCGCGGAACAGGGGCAAAGGCGTCTTGCCGGTTATGGCCTTCAAGCGATCCGCTGCATGGGTGATTTCTTCGCAGTATTCCGCCGCCGACATCACAAAACTCTGCCCCTCACGCGGTCCCGCCGAGGGGCGAACCCGAAACGCCAGGTGTTGCGCGTTGCCGGCATCGGCGCGCCAGTAGGTGTGGTTCCAGGTATGGGAGGCAAACTCATGCCCCTCCGCAGCGCGCGCACGCCACCACGGAGCCCAATGGTCTCCCAGGCTTCCATCGCCTTCCTTCGTGCGCTCGTTGGCGGCAAAGAAGGTCACGTGCACCTGCTGGCGTTTGAGGACCTCCGCCACCAAAGGCGCCACCTCCATGTGGCCGGTGTCAAAGGTCAGGTAGAGAGGCTTTTTGCAGTCATTTTGCGCAGTAGCGCTAGTGAAACATGCCCAAGCAGCTATCAATACAATAGCATTGCGGCGCCTGCCGTGTGTTGCACGAAGAGCGCTGAGAAACATACCTCTGACCGGCTGTACAGTGCTCAACGCGGCGCGTGCTGCAAGGTCCACACGCCGTGGGGCGATTTGCCCACGTTGACCTGGCGCACCACCTTCTTGGCCTGGGTGTCCACCACGGACAGCTTCCGTGCCCAACGCGAACTGACGTAGATGTAGCGTCCGTCCGCCGAAACATCCATGCAATCAGGTCCGCCTGGCACCGGGTACGACTCGACGACCTGCTGGGTGTTCATGTCGATCTTGCTGATCGAATTGGCTACGCGATTGCTCACATACAGGTGGCGCCCGTCGCCAGCGGCACGAAAAGCGTGTGCACCGTTGCCTGTCTTGATCCGCTTGACGCTGACCGCTTCACGCCCGGAGATATCGAATACCTCCACGCTGTCACCGCCCGTGAGGCCCACAAACAGGTGCTTGCCATCGGGGCTGCCATACACATCCGCAGGCATAGGGCCTGTTTTGACGCGCCATTTGATGGTCTGTGTGGCAATGTCAATCGCCACCAGTTCGTCACTGTCCTGCATGGTCGAGTAGACGGTGGTGCTGCGGCTATCGATCCACAGATGGCTGGGCGTGCGGGAGGTGGCCACACGCTGCACCAGCGTCAAGTCCTTGCCATCCCAGCGGTAAAAATCCACATGGTTCAGGCGGTTGGCGGCCGTGATGAACCATTTCATGTCCGGGCTGAAGCGCAGGTGGTAGGGGTCCACAATGCCGCGCACCGTACGCTGCACCTCGGCGGTACGGGGGTCTACAAAAGTCAGGGTATCGCCGAGCGCGTTGGCCACGATGATCGATTTTTCATCGGGCGTCAGATACAGATGGTGCGGCTCTTTGCCCGTGGGAATTCGGGCTGTCTCGGCCCAGGTCACCGGGTCGATGACGCTGACGTTGGCCTCCAGCGAATTGAGCACAAAAAGAGGCGGCGCGCCCGATGCGACACTGGCAACGGAATACCACAACCCACAGAGGGCCACAACGCAGGTGCGTGCAATCGAGAGAATCTTCACAAAACCACTTTCAACACAGCCTTGGAGTGTAGCGCCGCGCCTGCAGCGGTCTTGAGCGACAAGACGTAACATCAGGGTGATCGTGCACTCTTTGACCAAAGTCATGTCGGCACTGGAACGAGCAAGGATGCTGGGCGCGCTGAGAGATGCCGTCGCACTACACCAGAAGGGCCGAATTCGCTTAGATGACTGGACCTTCAAGGATAGGGAGCACCATGCATCGACCGCACGCTTGGCGCCAAACAACAACGATTCCCCCCTAAAGAACGACTCAAGTGTTGCTGTTCAGAAGCTCAAGATCCGACGCACTGAGCCATCGCCATTGCCCGGGCGCCAAATCAGCCGGCAAGTCCATGCCTCCAATGCGAGAGCGGTGCAACCCTTCCACCCTGTTACCAACAGCTGCAATCATCCGTTTGACCTGGTGGTACTTACCTTCGGTCAGTGTCATATCCAAGCGATGGGTGTCCACCATGGTGCAATGTGCTGCACGCACTGGCTTGGGGTCGTCGTCCAGAACAACTCCTGCCAATAGTTTCGATACCTGCGCCTCATCCACAGGGTGTTTCGTCGTGACTTGATAGACCTTCGGCACATGCTTCTTGGGCGAACTCAAGCGGTGGATGAACTGCCCGTCATCGCTCAGTAGCAGCATGCCGGTGGTGTCCTGATCAAGACGCCCCACTGCCTGCACGCCTTGCACGGCACTCTTTGTGGGCCGCTGGCGCAACGGCGGAGGCAATAGGGTGTAGATGCTGGGATAGGTAGAAGGCTTTTGAGAGCATTCCGTACCGGCGGGCTTGTGCAGCAGTACGTAAGCCTTGGCGTGGAAAGGCCAGTCCACGCCTTGCACGCGAAGCAGCAGTCCTTCGGTTTCGAAATCGGCCGTTGCCTCCGAACAAAGCACGTAGTCAGCATTGGGCGATGACGCATCACACACCGAAACCCATCCCTGCTGAATCAGCCCCGCGCAGACACGTCGCGTACCAAAGCCCTGAGAATAAAGAATGTCTTGCAGTTGCATGGCCAATAGTTGCAGAAGATGCTGTGACAGCGGTGATTAACTTCCGCCTTTCCAAAGCAAAAAACCCCAGTCTTTATGAGACTGGGGTTTTCTGGGCTGTAAGAGCCTGACGATGACCTACTTTCACAC
>NZ_JBQUYO010000007.1:0-291336 GCF_056314325.1 Acidovorax sp. DMC1
ACCCGGGGGCGCCGGGGCACATGGCGCTGTCGGTAGTGGGAATGGCGCCGGATATGCCTCACGGGTTCTGGTTCTGAGGGCTGCATCAAGCTCTTCTTCTTCGCGGCTGCTCGGATGGCCGTTGTTGCTCTGCCAGTGCGGGCGGGCACTCAAAACAGTTCACACTTTCTATTAGGAGCATCCACTGTGCAAAACAAACC
Source organism: Acidovorax sp. DMC1 (assembly GCF_056314325.1). NCBI lineage: Bacteria > Pseudomonadati > Pseudomonadota > Betaproteobacteria > Burkholderiales > Comamonadaceae > Acidovorax > Acidovorax sp. DMC1. Next base: position 201 of record NZ_JBQUYO010000007.1, read on the forward strand.
TTGTTTGACACTCTACGTTCTGCTGGCCTGTGCCCTCACTGCCTGTGGTGGTGGAGGCGGTGGTGAGGGACCTTCTGCATCCGGTCCTTCAACGCAAGTGCAGGGGCGCTGGGCTACGGCGGCAGGGAGCACGCCTGCGTATACGGCCATTGGGACACCCGCCGCGAACTCATCTGCGACAGTCTGGCTCCTGGCTAACGATGCAAGTCGCCTTGTTAAGCTCACCGCGCAGGACAGCGGCACTCTGGGTGGTAAGGCCTATGCACTAGGTCAGAGCACTGCAGCCGCATCTGTCAATGGTCAGTGGAGCGCGTCTGCATCTACACCCAAATCTCTGACGCTGAGCGGTCTGCCGAGTGGCGCGTTGACCTTGGCGCAAACCGACGCATTGACTTCAGCCGCAGTGCAGGCCGATGCCGCAGGGGCCTGGAAGGCATCGGTCGGTGGCAATGCGCAAAGCGTGAGCTGGACCGTGGCTACCTCTGGCGCCGTGTCTGGCAGTAGCACGACAGGCTGCACTTACACCGGAACTCTTACAGCCATGACCAACGCCAGCGCCTACACTGCTGCCTTCAGAGAGACTTGTTCCGACGGGGCCTCCACGCTATTCAACGGTATTGCCACGCTGAATTCCGCCAAGAATGCCCTGAGCATGGTGGCCACGGGCGCAGACGAGATTGTGGGTGTGGCGCTGTTTTTCTCCAAATAATCTGCAATGACCCCTCCCGTCGAAGTCGCGCAGGCCCTTGCGCGGCAGACGCCCGCCTTGCGGCGGGCTTTTGTGTTTTCTGTGCTCGCAGGACTGCTGGTGCTCGTGCCTACGGTGTACATGTTCGAGGTGTACGGACGTGTGGTGGATAGCCGCAACGTTCTGACGCTTGCCATGCTCACGCTCATGGCGCTGGTTGCTTTGGCCGTGATGGAGGTACTGGAGTGGGCCCGTGCCGAAACCCTGCGTGAGGCGGGTAGTGCTTTCGATGCTGAACTGGCGCCCCGCGCATTCGAGGCGACGCAATCCGCCCATCTCAAAAAGGGGCTGACCCTTGGAACGCAGCCTCTTTCCGATTTGCGTACGCTGCGCGACGCCTTCCATGGCGCAGCCTTGGCAGCGGCGCTGGAGTCTCCTGTCGCCTTGATTGCGCTTGTGGTTCTGTTCCTCATTCAGCCTGTGCTGGGCTGGGTGGCCTTGGCCCTCGCTCTGTTGCAAACCCTGATCTCATGGCTTAACGAGCGTAGCACTACTGAGCCTCTGGCTCGCGCCAATCAAGCCGATATTCAAGCCCGTACCTACGTAGATGGCACCTTGCGTCACGCTGAAGTGGTGGCTGCGCTCGGCATGGCGCCAGACATGCAGGCGCGCTGGTTGCGCATGCACCGGGAGACGATGACATTGCAGGCCCGTGCCTCCGACAACGCGGGCATGTACCAGGCGCTAGGCCGTGGGTTGCAGATTACGCTATCCTCGGCATTGCTGGGGCTAGGGGCATGGTTGCTATTGCGTGATGAGTTACCCGGGGGAGCGGGCATGCTTATCGTCAGTTCTGTGCTGGGGGCGCGAGTGCTCGCCCCGCTGGTGCAGTTGGTGTCTCAATGGCGCCAGGTGGTCCAAGCACGCCTGGCATGGCAGCGCCTCTCGGACCTTCTGGAGCGGATGCCCGCTGCTGCGCCCTCCATGTCCCTGCCCGCGCCGCGAGGTCATGTGGCGGTGGAAAGCCTCACAGCCGCGGCGTCCGCTGGTGGCCCTCCAATGCTGCGCCAGATTGGGTTCGGCCTGCAGCCGGGGGACGTGCTGGCGGTGATTGGTCCCTCCGCATCCGGCAAGACCACGCTCGCTCGCATGCTGGTGGGCCTGTGGGCACCGTTGGGGGGAAGTGTGCGTCTTGATGGAGCCGACGTCAGCACCTGGAACAAGACCGAGCTGGGCCCGCACCTCGGTTATTTGCCGCAAAGTGTTGAACTGTTGGCTGGCACGCTGGCCGAGAACATAGCCCGCTTTGGCGAACCCGACATGGCGGCGCTGCACGAGGCCGCGCGTGCAGTAGGGCTGCACGACTGGATTGCTGCCTTGCCGCAGGGCTATGACACTCCGGTCGGAGAAGAGGGGGTGATGTTGTCCGGCGGGCAGCGCCAGCGCGTGGCTTTGGCACGCGCACTGTATGGTGCTCCTGCGTTCGTGGTGTTGGACGAGCCCAATGCGAGTCTGGACGAGGCGGGCAATCAGGCACTGGTGCAGGCCATTGCGTATACCAAGGCGCGCGGCGCGACCACAGTGGTCATGACCCATCTGCCTGGCGTGCTGGCTGTGGCCAACAAAGCGCTGGTGTTGTTTGGGGGAGCGCAGCGCGCTTTTGGCCCTCGTGACGAGGTGTTGGCTGCGCTGCAGAAAGCCAATCAGAACAACAACTCCGTAGCCGTGTGACATGAATATTTTCAGCAATCATTCACGCGGTGACATTGGCCGGGCCCTCTGGGCCCAGCGCCGCGCTTGGGCGGTGGTGGCGCTATTCAGCATGGTTGTGAGTGTGTTGCTGCTCACGCCCACGCTCTACATGCTCCAGGTATATGACCGCGTCATGGTCAGCCGCAGTGAACTCACGCTTCTTGTGGTGTCCCTGGTCACGCTGTTCCTGTTCGTCGCAATGGGCTTTGCCGACGCGATGCGTGCTCGCCTGCTTGTGCGTCTGGGGGGGCGGCTGGATCAAGTTTTAGGGCCGCGTATTTGCTCCGCTGCCTTTGCACGCAGTGCCCGCGAGCCAGAAGCGCAGCGTGGCCAGCCTTTCTCCGATTGGACGGAGCTGCGTCAGTTTCTCACGGGGCCTGGCATTCTCGCGTTCTGTGACCTGCCTTGGACTCTGGTGTATTTGGCGGCGCTCTTTCTGCTGCATCCGCTGCTTGGCCTAGTGGCCATCGGGTTCGCGCTCATCCAGGCCGCACTGGCGTGGCTCGGTCAGCGCCGCACGATTGCGCCGGCCCAGGCGCTGTCTCAGGCGCAGGCAGAGTCGAATGGGTATCTGCAGGGCAAGTTGCGCAACGCCGAAGCTGTGGAAGCGCTGGGCATGGCGCTGCCACTGCGCCAGAGGTGGCTTGGGCTGCATGCCCGTGCAGCCCGGCGCCACGTGGATTTGCAGGGGCTCACGCATCGGATCACCGCATGGAGCAAGTTTGTGCGTTATGCGCAGCAGACCGCATCATTGGCGGGTGGGGCCCTTCTGGTTATTCACGGAGAACTCACGCCTGGCGCGATGATTGCCGCCAACGTCCTGATGGCACGCGCGCTGGCGCCGATCGATCAACTGGTGGGCATATGGCGCGGTCTACTGGGTGCACGTGACGCTTATGGCCGCCTGGCAACGCTGTTGGCGGACTATCCGGCTGCCGCTACACAAAGTGGCGCGCGAAACGTCTCCGGGGCGGGAGGTCCCGTTGTTGCGCATGGCATGCGTGTGGCCCCGCCTGGACGTGTGCAGGACGTCCTGCACGGGCTTGACTTCACGCTGCAGCCCGGCACCCTCACAGTGGTGTTGGGGGCGTCGGGCTCGGGTAAGTCCACCTTGGCACGCGCGCTGGCGGGTGCATGGCCTCTGACCGGCGGCGAGCTGACGACCGGCGGTTTGCGTGTGGGCTATCTGCCGCAAGAGACAGCACTTTTCACCGGTACGGTAGCGGAAAACATTGCGCGTTTTCACACTGTCAACGGTAAGTTGGACGCTCCGCAGGTCGTTGCAGCGGCACAGGCCGCTGGTTTGCACGAGATGGTGCTGCGTCTTCCGAAGGGTTATGACACTCCGGTGGGCGAAGGGGGGCGTTCGCTTTCCGGTGGCCAGCGGCAGCGCATCGCGCTGGCTCGTGCGTTGTATGGGGAGCCTGACCTTGTTGTCCTCGACGAACCCAACTCCCATCTGGACGACGCGGGTGAAGCCGCGCTGTTGCAGACGCTGCGCGTGCTCACCCAAAGGGGCGCTACTGTCTTGCTGGTTACCCACCGTGCGGGTGCGCTTGCATTGGCTGACCAGCTGTGGGTGCTGCATGAAGGCCGTTTGCGTGCCCAGGGCCCGCGCGACGTGGTACTCGCCCAGCTGAAGCCCGCATCTGCCGCACCGCAGGCGTTGCCTGTCTGAATCCATTGTCCAAATCAAGTTATGTCGATTCCCCTGACGACCTCTCCTTTGCCTGAGCCCCCCACCGATACTGGCCGTGCAGCGCGCATCGGCTTGTGGACACTGGGCCTGGGGCTGGGCGGTTTTCTACTCTGGGCCGCTCTTGCACCACTGGACGAAGGTGTGCCGAGCCAGGGCATGGTCACGCTGGACACCAAACGCAAGGTGGTGCAGCACCTGTCGGGCGGCATCGTGCGCAAAGTCTTGGTGCATGAGGGCGAGACTGTTCGAGAAGGTCAGCCTCTCATCGTTCTGGACGATGCCACCACCCGTGCCAACCACGAAGCGTCGCGTCTTCGCTATTTCACTTTGCGTGCCATGCAGGGGCGTCTGGAGGCCGAGAAGGCAGATTCGGATACGCCACGTTTTGCGTCGGATCTGTTGGCCGCGGCCGAGGCGGAGCCGCAAATCCGACAGCTGCTCGATAACCAGAGGCAACTATTGCAATCGCGCCGTGCGGCCCTGCGCGCTGACTTGCAGGGTTTGGAAGAAAACGTTCAAGGCTTGAATGCACTCCTGCAGTCCTACGCCGGTATGTTGGAAAGCCGCCGGGCCCAGCGCGCTCTGTTGCAGGACGAATTGGGTCATACCCGCGAACTGGTGAAGGAGGGCTATGCGCCGCGGAACCGGCAGCTGGAGCTGGAGCGTCAGACAGCCGATGCCAACCTTGCCATCGCCGAACTCCTGGGCAATACGTCACGCAGTCAGCGCACCGTGGCCGAACTGCGCCAGAAAATCCTCTCGCGCAAGCAGGAGTACCGCAAAGAGGTCGAAGCGGCCTTGGCAGAGACGGTGCGCGATGTCGACCCCGAAGGTCAGCGCTACAACGCTTTGCGAGGCGAGCTTGCACGTACTGAACTTCGGGCGCCTGCCGCAGGGCAAGTGGTGGGGCTCGCTGTGCAGACCGTGGGTGCTGTGGTGCAGCCAGGGCAGCAGCTCATGTCCATCGTGCCCCCTGGCGAGCCGCTTGTGCTGGAGGCGCGCGTGGCGCCGCATCTGGTGGATCGCGTGCATAGGGGTCTTGCGGCGGACGTGCGGTTTGCTTCCTTTGCGCATACACCCCAACTGGTGGTCCGCGGACAGGTCGCTACAGTGTCGGGTGATCTGCTGACAGATGCTCAAACCAACGTGAGCTATTACCTTGCACGGGTCAAGTTGACGCCGGAAGGTATGAAGGCGCTGGGAGGTCGTCAGTTGCAGCCTGGTATGCCTGCCGAAATCGTCATCAAGACGGGTGAACGCAGCCTGTTGACTTATTTGGCTGCACCGTTGTTCAAGCGCATGGCTGGTTCGATGAAGGAAGAATGATGGTGCAGCGACCCTCAGCTTCCACCGCGTTGGCATGTGCGGCCTTGATGATGATGGGCGTACCCACGTACGCCATGGACTTGCAGCAGGCCTACCAGGCAGCCTTGCTACAGGACGCCACCACCCGCGCCGCGCGAGCGGCGTTGCAGGCCAGCGATGAGCGCGTCAGCCAGGCCAAGGCGCAGCGTTATCCCAATCTGAGCATAAGCGCCGGCTACCAGCGTAACAACTTGGATCGCACCCAGCCCAATTTTTTGGGCCAGGAGGCGACCGTCAACGACCGCTACTCCAGTAAGAACACCACACTCACGTTGCGCCAGCCGCTGTATCGCAAGGCGATCGGGGTCACCATTGAGCAGACCCAAGCTCAGCGTGATGACGTGGAGGCCGGGCTGCAAAAAGAAACGCAGAACCTGGCTGTGCGCGTGGCAGAGGCGTACACCCAGATCCTGTTTGCACGGGATCAGCTGGACTTCATGGATGCACAGAAAGCAGCCACCAGCACCCAGCTTGAAGCTGCCCGCAAACAATTCGCGGGTGGCAGTGGCACCCGCACCGACATTGACGAAGCGCAGGCCCGCCTCGACATGGCCGTTGCGTTGGAGCTGGAGGCGCGCCAGCAGCAGGGTTTTGCTCAGCGCCAGTTGGCGTTGTTGATCAATGCGCCTGTGGACTTGGCGACGTTGCGTTCTTTGGCGGTCGATCGGCTAGCCACCTGGAGCCCGCCATCCAGCAGCTTGGAGGACTGGCTGGCGAACGCTGAGGCCCGCAGCCCCGAACTGCGCCAGTTGCAGGCGAGGCTGGAAGCGGCCCGCTTGGAGGTGGACAAAGCCAGCTCCGGCCACTTGCCCACGCTGGATGCAGTGGCCCAGTGGAGTCGTAGCGACAGTGAAAATGTCACATCGCCTGCGACGCGGTACCTCAATCGCACCATCGGGCTGCAGCTTAGTGTGCCGTTGTATGCCGGTGGATACGTGAACGCCACCGTGCGTGAGGCGGTGGCGCGCCAGACCCAGGCCGAGGAATTACTGGAAGCTGCACGCCGCGATCTGGCTCTGCGTGTCACCACCGAGTATCGCAACGTCACCGAAGGCTTTCTGAGGGTGCGTGCGCTGGAACAAGCGGAGCGATCGGCTGAGCAGTTGGCCCAGTCCAGCCGCAAATCCATGCAGGCCGGCGTGCGCACCCTGGTGGACGTGTTCAATGCCGACCAGAAAAAAGCACAGGCCCAGCGCGACTTGGCGCGTGCGCGCTACGAAATGCTGGTAGCTTATGTGCGCCTGCAGGCTCTCGCAGGAGGTGACGAAGCGGCAGGTATCGCGGCAGTGAACGGGTTGCTTCAGTAGTGTTTGCTTTCCGGTGATTCCTGCAGGCACTTACCGTAGTCACCCAGAAAAAAGCCGCCCTCTGGGCGGCTTTTAATTTGCTGTGCTACAGCAACACCGGTTCTTGATCTCACCCAATGATGGTGACATCCGAGGCGAGCAAAAATGCTGGGTGAGTGGTGGTGCCCAGAATCGCGATATTGATGCTGGCCTTGCCAACCCCGAAACCATCCGAGTCAAACATCAGTGCGCCTGTGGCTGCGTTGTAGCGGAAATAGGTGCTCGTGGTGATGTCCAGATCCGCCCCATTGATCACGCCGCCTCCATAAATGGTCCCTGAGAGGTCAATAGTGATGTGATCTTCACCATTGACGAAATCCGTGATTTTGTCCGTGTTGGTGCCGCTCGGCGTTGTATCGAATACGAACTCGTCGTTACCAGCTCCGCCAGTCAGCACATCAGCGCCCAGACCACCGTTGATCGTGTCGTTGCCTGCTCCCCCGATGAGGATGTTGGCACCCGCGCCACCGGTGAGCGTGTTGTCTAGCTCATTGCCCGTCAAGTTCACCGCGCCAGTGGACTTGATGATGCCAATCTCCAGATCATTGCCCAAGCCCAGCGAATAGGTGCCTGTAGTCATGAACACTTCAACCGTGTCCCCGTTGTCACCGGGGTTCTCATCGGAGTTTTCTACGATCACGTCGCTTGCCGAGTCCACGCGGTAGGTGTCGTTGCCAGCTCCGCCGTACATCACGTCATTGCCAGTGCCGCCGATCAGCGTGTCGTTGCCTGAACTGCCATGCAGCGTGTCGTTGCCAGCACCGCCGTCCAGGGTTCCAGGAACGGTAAGGTAGAGGTTGTCAGCAAAAGGCGTGCTCGCGGTCGCCAGCAACGATTCTGGCGACGTCGTTGTGTCGCTGAATTTGACAAACTCCACGTTGCGCAGGGTGACGGACGTATTGGCCAACAGGGTATAGGTGAGCTTGATGTCTGTTGTGTTAATCCGAGTGACAGTCCAATCGCCGGAGGTGCCGTAGGCGCTCAGATCAAGCATGTCCAGGGAGCCGATACCACCGTCCACGGTGTCGTTGCCCAAGCTGCCAATGACCGTGTCGTTGCCTTCGCCACTGTTGAGCAGGTTGTTGCCGTCATTACCGGTCAACTCATTGTTCAGGAAGTTGCCCGTGATGTTCACGTTGATTGCGCCAACCGCGATTGCGTTCTCGACGTTGGCCGCAAGGACGTAGGTACCAGCAGCTGAAAACGCGACACGGACGGTGTCAGTGCCCTCGGCAACGTTTTCGGTGACCACGTCACCTGCCACGTTGACCACATACAAATCATCACCCAAGCCACCAATGAGCTTGTCGTTGCCAAGACCGCCGTCCAGGGTATCGTTTTGGGTGCCGCCGGTAAGGATATTGGCACCGCTGCCGCCTGTGATGGTATTGCCTGTGGTGTCGTGTCCTGTTACGTTCACGGCCCCGGTCGATGTCACCTGAATCCACTCCACCTCGGTGGGCAACACGTAGGTGCCGGAAGCAACTGACAGATAGATTTTGTCATTGCCGCCGCCAGGGTTTTCCACTGGGCTATCGGTCAGCGAGTCCAGATAGTAGACGTCGTCGCCCAGGCCACCCGACATCAGGTCACTGCCCTTGCCGCCGTCGATGGTGTCATTGCCTGCGGTGCCGATAACGGTGTCGTTGCCCGCCAGCGCATTGATTTGCCCTCCAACACCTGTCATGGTGAGGAAGTCGTTGCCATTGGTGGGAATGCTCAGTTCTGCCACGACTTTGTCACCGTCGTTGAACTCCAGCACTTCCACACCACGGATGATGATGGTTTGGGTCAGGCTTTTGAGCTGGATGTCGCCGGCGAGGCCTGAGGGAGCTGCCGTGATGACGAAGTCGGCAAAGTTGCCATTGATGATCGCCCGGTCGGTGCCTGCACCGCCATCGAGCGTGTCGTTGCCGCTCAGGCCCTCCAGCGTGTCGTTGCCGCCACCGCCCGAGAGCACGTTGTTGAGCGCGCTGCCTGTGAGCACATTGGCCTGGAAGTTGCCGGTGATGTTGACGCCTTGGGCGCCTGAGGTGACGGTGGCAGTTTCGATGTAGTCGGACAACGTGTAGGTGCCTGCCGAAGTGAAGGCCACTTCCACATGGTCAGCACCTTCGCCAGCGGCTTCGACGATCACGTCGCCTGCAGTACTCACGATGTAGGTATCGTCGCCTATGCCACCGATGAGCCGGTCGTTGCCCGCGCCACCATCCAGCGTATCGTTCCCATCCAGGCCCGTGAGGGTGTTCGCACCGCTGCTGCCGGTCAGGTAGTTGTTCATCGTGTTGCCGACAATGCTTGCTGCGCTGGAACCCATGACCTGGCCGTTTTCTACATCGGAGCCCAGGGTATAGGTGCCCGTGGTCATAGTGACCTGCACCAGGTCCGTGCCTTCGCCAGCGGCTTCGGCGACAGTGTCGCCCGCGTTGTCCACCACATAGGTGTCGTCGCCAGTGCCGCCTTCCATGTAGTCTGCACCGGTGCCACCATTGAGCGTGTCGTTGCCGCCAGCGCCGAATAGCTGGTTGGAGCCGGTGTTGCCCGTCAGTACATTGTCAAGGCCATTGCCTTGGAGATTGATCAGGGTTGCGCCCATGGCAGTGGCGTTTTCCACATCGCCGGCCAGGGTGTAGAGGCCTGCTGCCAGCGTGACTTGCACCAGATCAGTATCGGCACCTCCGCTCACGACATCACCCACGTTGTCCACGTGGAAGGTGTCGTTGCCGCTACCGCCGTCCATAAAGTCAGCGCCGGTGCCCCCATTCAGCACGTCATTGCCATTGCCGCCAAACAACTGGTCATCTCCTCCCTGGCCATACAAGGTGTCGTTGCCATCGAAGCCGTTGATGACGTCGGCAAGCGCTGTGCCGCTGAGAGAGTTGTTGAGGTTAGTGCCGTTGATGAGAGCCATGATGAAACCCTTGCAGAAAATGGGTGCCGCGATGAGGACTGGGCAAAGCTTGCGCGAGCCCTCCCCATAGTGATATCAACGGAGTGTATCGGAATGCTGCGGTTTCACTAGAGGAGTTACACGGCAATGTGGCTTCAAAGCACAAGCTTTGTGCCATTGTTCACACCAAGAGGGGCCAACGGGGCACCCCAGGGCTGGATGACTCTGAGGAGCCACCGCGATTCCCTGCAGCTACCCCATGTTCATTCCGCGTTCAGCGGCTGCTGGGGAAGCTGAACACCGCCCCCTCCCGCACGCCCGCCGAGGGCCAGCGCTGCGTGATGGTCTTGCGCTTGGTATAGAAGCGCACGGCGTCCGGGCCGTAGGCGTGCAGGTCGCCGAACAGGCTGCGCTTCCAGCCGCCGAACGAGTGGTACGCCACCGGCACGGGCAGGGGCACGTTCACGCCCACCATGCCGACCTGGATGTGGTCGGTGAAGTAGCGGGCGGCCTCGCCGTCGCGGGTGAAGATGCAAGTGCCGTTGCCGTATTCGTGGTCATTGATGAGCTGCATGGCTTCCTGCAGCGTCTTCACGCGCACCACGCCCAGCACGGGGCCGAAGATTTCTTCCTGGTAGATCTTCATGCCGGGCTTGACGTTGTCGAACAGGCAGGCACCCAGGAAGTAGCCTTCTTCATGCCCGGCGACCTTCACCGAGCGCCCATCCACTACCAGCGTGGCGCCTTCGGCCACGCCGCTGTCCACGTAGGCCTTCACCTTGTCAAAGTGCGGCTTGGTGACCAGCGGACCCATGTCATTGCTGTTGTCGGTGCCGGGGCCCACCTTCATCTTGGCGATCTCGGTCTTCAGGCCCGCAATCACGGCGTCACCCACTGCGTCGCCCACGGCCACCAGCAGCGGAATGGCCATGCAGCGCTCGCCGCACGAACCGTAGGCCGCGCCCATCAAGGCGCTCACGGCGTTGTCCACATCAGCGTCAGGCATCAGCACGGCGTGATTCTTAGCGCCGCCCAAGGCTTGCACGCGCTTGCCGTGTTTGCAGCCTTCGCTGTAGATGTATTCGGCAATGGGTGTGGAGCCCACAAAGCTCACGGCCTTGACGCGTGGATCTTGCAGCAGGGTGTCCACGGCCAGCTTGTCGCCGTTGACCACGTTCAGCACGCCGGGGGGCAGGCCGGCTTCCAGCGCGAGCTGGGCCACGAACAGGGTGGACGAAGGGTCGCGCTCGGACGGCTTGAGCACGAACGTGTTGCCGCAGGCCACGGCCATAGGCCACATCCACAGCGGCACCATGGCCGGGAAGTTGAAGGGGGTGATGCCGGCGGTGACGCCCAGCGCCTGGAATTCGGACCACGAGTCGATGCTGGGGCCCACGTTGCGGCTGTGCTCGCCCTTGAGCAGTTCGGGCGCGTAGCTGGCGTATTCCACGTTCTCGATGCCGCGCTGCAGCTCGCCGTGCGCATCAGCCAGCACCTTGCCATGCTCGGCGGTGATCATGGCGGCGATCTTGTCGGCGTTTTCTTCGAGCAGCACTTTCAGCTTGCTCATCACGCGGGCGCGCTTGAGCGGAGGCGTGTTGCGCCAGGCAGGGAAAGCGGCCTCGGCGGAGGCGATCGCGGCTTCCACCGTGGCCTTGCTAGCCAGCGCCACGCTGGTGGTCGATTGGCCGGTGGCGGGATTGAACACGGGCTGCGTGCGCTCTGTGTCGGCAACGATCTTGCCGTCGATCAGGTGGCCGATGGTGGTGGTGACGTTCTTGTCGTGGTTCATGATGATTTCAGGTCAAAAGTGCCGGAAGCGATAGTGCAATATGCGCCACAAGCTATCAAATTAATAGTAATTCGGCTGCCGCGGCCTGGAGCTCCAAGACCGGCAGCACATGGGCCAGCGCGCGGTCGATGTATTCCTGCTTTTCGCCCACCGGGGCAAAGTAGTGCAGCACCTCGCGCGCGGCGTCCAGCCCCTTCAGGCGCGCAATCAGCCACGCCACTAGGTACTGCGACGCCAGGCACCCACCCGCCGTGGCCACGTTGCCACGGGCAGTGAAGGCGCGCGGCACCACGTCCACGCCCGACTCCACCACCCAGGGCTTGCTGGTCAGGTCCGTGCAGGCGGGCGTGCCGCGAAGCAGGCCCAGGCGGCTCAGCAAGAAGGTGCCTGAGCACTGCGCCGCCAGCAACTGGCGTTCAGGGTTCAGCGCACGCAGCTGCTCCATCAGCGCCGGGGTGTTCGCCACCTCGCGCGTCTTCATGCCGCTGCCCACCAGCACCGCATCGGCCTGGGCCAACTGGCTCAGGTCCTCGTGCGCGTCGATGGTCAGGCCGTTCATGGACGTGACGCGCGGCGTGGGGCTCGCAATGCGCACCTGCCAGTCCGTGTCGCCCAGCAGCGCGATTCGGCTGAGCATGCCAAACGCCACGAGCGAGTCGAGGTCGTTGAAGGCGTCGAAGGTGAGGATGGAGATGCGCATGGGCCGGTCGGGCTTGTGCCTCAAGCCGTTTCTTGCAGGGCGTCGCCCAGGGCGCTGATCAGGCGGTCGATTTCAGCCTGGGTGCTGATGAAGGGCGGTGCCAGCTGGATGGTGTCGCCACCGTAGCGCACGTAAAAGCCCTTCTTCCAGCAGTTCATCGCAATTTCATAAGGGCGGCGGGCGGGCTCGCCGGGCAGCGCTGCAATGGTGAAGCCAGCGGCCAGGCCAAAGTTGCGGATGTCGGCCACATGCTTGGCGCCCTTGAGGCTGTGCACCGCCTGCTCAAAGTACGGGGCCAGCGCCTTCACGCGGCCGATCATGTCTTCTTTTTGCAGGATGTCGAGCGCCGCAATGCCCGCTGCGCAGGCCACAGGATGGGCCGAATAGGTGTAGCCGTGCGGGAATTCGAGCATGTACTCGGGGCCGCCTGCCGCCATGAAGGTGTCGTAGATCTCTTTGGTGGCCACCACGCCGCCCAGCGGCTGCGCGCCGTTGGTGACCTGCTTGGCAAAGTTCAGGATGTCGGGCGTCACGCCAAAGGCTTCGGCACCCGTCCAGGCGCCGCTGCGGCCAAAACCGCTGATCACCTCATCAAAAATCAGCAAGATGTTGTTTTGGGTGCAGATCTCGCGCAGGCGCTGCAGGTAGCCCACGGGCGGGATCACCACACCGGCCGAGCCCGAGAAGGGCTCGACGATGACGGCCGCAATGTTCGATGCATCGTGCAGCGCAATCACTTCCAGCAGGCGGTCGGCTAGCTCCCTGCCCGTGGGCGGCATGCCCTTGTGGAACGAGCCCGCAGGTGGCTGGGTATGGGGCAGGTGGTCGGCCTCCACGCCCTGGCCAAACAGCTTGCGGTTGGCCACGATGCCGCCCACCGAGATGCCGCCGAAGTTCACGCCGTGGTAGCCCTTTTCGCGGCCGATCAGGCGCGTCTTGGTGCCCTGGCCCTTGGCGCGCCAGTAGGCGCGGGCCATCTTCAGAGACGTGTCGGCCGACTCGGAGCCCGAGCCGGTGAAGAACACATAGTCCAGCCCTGCGGGCGTCAGCTCTTTGACGCGGTTGGCCAGCTCGAACGACAACGGGTGGCCAAACTGGAAGGCGGGCGCGTAATCGAGCTTCATCGCCTGCTTGCCGATAGCCTCGGCGATCTCTCGGCGGCCATGGCCCAGGCCCGCGCACCACAGGCCCGAGAGGCCGTCAAAAATCTTGCGGCCTTCGGAGTCGGTGTAGTAGGCACCGCTGCCCTCCACGATCATGCGCGGGTTGGCCTTGAACTGGCGATTGCCGGTGTAGGGCATCCAGTGCGCGTCCAGCCATTCGGCGTCCATGCGGGGGCCTTCGGCACCGGCGGCGGGTTTTTCGATGTTGACGAAGCTCATGGGGTTCTCCAGTGCAAAGGCGGCAAAAAATGCAGGCAACCCCAGCGGGCTGGGGCTTGACGTAGGGCATTGTTGCGCCGCCTGTTAATCTCTCAAATAATCCAATATCAATGTTTACTTGACGATTTATGCAAGTAAAAGACCCAATTCCAGCCCCACCCACCTCCGCGCCTGCCGGACCCGGAAAACACCGCGCCGTGCTGGGCCAGCTCAGCGACATGGACCTGCGCCTTTTGCAGGTCTTCAAGAGCGTGGTGGAGTGCGGCGGCATGTCGGCCGCCGAGCTGGAGCTGAACATCGGCACCAGCACCGTGAGCCGCCACATCAAGGACCTGGAAGCCCGCCTGGGCCTCACGCTGTGCCGCCGGGGGCGGGCGGGGTTTGCGCTGACGGCCGAGGGGCAGCGGGTGTATGACGAAACCCTGCGCCTGCTGGCCTCTGTGCGCAGCTTTCGCGACAGCGTTGACGACATCCACTCGCGCATGGGCGGGCAGCTGGCCGTGGCGGTGTTCGACAAGACCGCCAGCAACCCGGCCGCCCGCATTGGCGAGGCGATTGCCGCCTTTACCGCCCAGGCGCCCGATGTGCAGCTGCAGCTGCATGTGGGCTCCATCAACGCCATCGAGCGTGGCGTGATCGACGGCAGCTACCAAGTGGGCATCATCCCTGCGCACCGCAGCTCGCAAAGCCTGGCCTACGCCGACCTGTTTGGCGAGACCATGCTGCTGTATTGCGGCGCGGGCCATCCGCTGTTTGGGGCGTCATCGCCCCCGGCCGACTGGCACGCGGTGCGGGGCTACCAGTTTGCGGGGCTGGGCTACCACTCGCCCAACATGGAGCTGAGCCACCAGGCCCGGCTGCAGCGCGCGGCCACGGGGTTTGATCAGGAATCCATTGCCACGCTGATCCTGTCGGGCCGCTTTCTCGGGTTCTTACCCGACCACTACGCCGAGGCCTTCGAGCGCCAGGGCCGCATGCAGGCAGTAAACCCTGCGCTATTCCACTACCACTGCCAGTTTGTGAGCCTGATGCGCCGCTCGCCCGCGCCCGCCCGCGCGGCCCAGGCGTTTGCGCAATGCCTGGAAGACGCGCACCGCCCCGGTCGCTGACAGGGGCATTGCGGGGCTGCGGCTTGCCAGCGGCCTGGGTGAGGCGGACAATTCGCCTTCTTTGCAACATTGTGTGACATCGGGAGCAGCGCCCATGGCCAGTATTTCTTCCATCGGCAGTTCAGGCCTTCAGGCCGCCCAGTTGCGGCTGGACGCGTCGGCCAACAACGTGGCCAACATGAACACCCCCGGTTACCGCCGCGAGGTGGTTGCACAAGAAGAAGTGGCTGAAAGCGCCGGCGTGCGCGCCACCGTGCAACGCGAGCAGGACGCCAAGGGCGTGGCGCTGGAGCAGGAGGCGGTGGAGCAGATGTCGGCCACCTACGCGTTCAAGGCGAATCTGCAGACCATCAAGACGCAGGACGAAATGATGGGCTCCTTGCTGGATGTGAAGGCCTGAGCCCTGCCCATTCAGCGCCCGTCTGTGTTGCCACCCCCATGCCCCGCTGGCCGGGGCATGTTCGTTTCTGGCGCAAGCAGAGAGGATTGCCCGTTATCAGCTGGCATGTGCCAGCCCCGCTAGGCGCTGGACCAGCCAGCGTTGAAAGGCCAGGCCTGTGGCGGTGCGGCTGCGCAATGGAATGGCGTACATGGTGGTGCTCCTTGTCGTGAGTTTGTTCAGGCGCCCTGTATGGCGGGACTGCTGTTGGGCGATGCCGTAGCGCTTTGGCGTGCAGCGCGCCGCCCCGCCCGGTCCCACGCCTTTTCATGGAAGAAGAAGGCCACCGCCTGCACCGTGGGCTCCAGCAGGCTCAGGGTGAGCGAGGCCCACAGGTTGCCGGTGACGGCATAGGCCACCAGGGCGGCCACGCTGATGTGGATCAGGTAGTAGCTGCCGGTCTTCATCAGCATGGTCTTGTTCTGGCGTGCGGCGCGGCGGATGTGGGACATGGCGGGTTCCTTTTTCTTCAGGCTGCGGGGGAGGTACAGCGATGGAGAAATGGTAGTGATTCGCAATAGCGAAAGCCAATTGATCATCGCTAAAGCGCAGATAGCCGCTATCCAATGACGCTGGGCGAAGCGCCACAGCGCCTATCCCAAACAGACTGGTTCTGCGTGTGAACTAGTTCACGTTCGAGGACTGAAAAAAGCCGCTGCGACCAAAGCACCCGTTGCTATGATGGCCGCTCTTTTCAACCCCCTCTTTTGCTTTGGGAGCACACATGGCCCTCATGGACTTCATCAAGAAACAGTTCATTGACATCATTCAGTGGACCGAAGAGGGGGACGGCACGCTGGCCTGGCGCTTCCCCATGCGCGACATGGAAATCCAGAACGGCGGCACGCTGGTGGTGCGCGAGTCGCAGATGGCCATCTTCGTGAACGAAGGCCAGGTGGCCGACGTGTTCGGCCCCGGCACCTACAAGCTCACCACGCAGACGCTGCCGGTGCTCACGTACCTCAAGAACTGGGACAAGCTCTTTGAGTCCCCCTTCAAGAGCGATGTGTACTTCTTCAGCACGCGCCAGCAGATCGACCAGAAGTGGGGCACGCCCCAGCCCATCACGATCCGCGACAAGGACTTTGGCGCCGTGCGCCTGCGCGCGTTCGGCAACTACGCCTTCCGCATTGCCGACCCCAAGCTGTTCCACACCGAAATCTCGGGCACGCGCGAGTCCTACCCCGTGGCCGACCTCGAAGGCCAGTTGCGCGGCTTGGTGCTGCAGAACATCAGCAACGCCATTGCGGGCAGCGGCCTGCCGTTCCTGGACCTGGCGGCCAACCAGGTCATGTTTGCCGATGCGCTGACCAAAGAACTCGCGCCCATCTTTGCCAAGCTGGGCATCCTGATCGAGTCCCTCACGGTGCAGAACGTCTCGCTGCCCGAAGAGCTGCAGAAGATCCTCGACCAGAAGATCGGCATGGGCATGGTCGGCAACGACATGGCCAAATTCATGCAGTACCAGACGGCGCAGGCCATCCCCAAGTTTGCCGAGGGCGCCAGCAACGGCGGTGGTGTGGCGGGTGACGCGATGGGCCTGGGCGCCGGTGTGGCGCTGGGGCAGGTGCTCGCGCAGAACCTGCAACAGGGCCTGCAAGGTGGCGGTGCAGCAGCCCAGGCTGCGCCCGCAGCGGCAGCCGCTGCGGTGGGCGTCAAGCCCGAAGACGTGATGGCCACGCTGGAGAAGCTGGGCGAGCTCAAGTCCAAGGGCATCCTCACGCAGGAAGAGTTCGACGCCAAGAAGGCCGAACTGCTCAAGAAGCTGGTCTGACCGATTGGCTCGATTGCTATCATAAAAATAGCTGCTTGCGCTGGAGGGATAGGCGCTAGAGGCCAAAAAGGCCTCAAAACCGTTTAGTGCGGCGCGGGCAGAACACTCCACACGATGGCCACCGACCCCACCCAGCGCTATTACCGCGCGCCCTGCCCCGGCTGTGGCGCGCCGGTGGAGTTCAAGAGCGCGCAGTCCACCCATGCCGTCTGCGGCTACTGTCAGAGCACCGTGGTGCGCAGTGGCGACGTGCTCACGCGCCTGGGCAAGATGGCCGAGCTGTTCGACGACCACAGCCCGCTGCAGCTGATGGCCAGCGGGCGCATTCAGCTCGATGGCAAGGACGTTCCCTTCACCCTCATCGGCCGCCTGCAGTACAAGGGCGACGCGGGCGTGTGGACCGAATGGGCGGCCTTTCTGAATGACGGCACGCTGGCCACGCTGGGCGAGGACAACGGTGCCTACGTCTTTACCCGGCCCATCGACCCCGGCCGCGAGATGCCTGCGCCCGAGCGCTTTCGCATCGGCACCACCACGGCCATCAACGGCAAGCCCTACAGCGTGGCCTACACCGGCCAGGCGCAGCTGATCTCGGCCCAGGGCGAGCTGCCCAAGCTGCCGCCGCTGGGCCAGCCGTTCGGCATGGTCGAGCTGCGCAGTGCCGACGGCGAAGTGGTCAGCATCGACTACGGCCACACCCCGCCCAACGTCGAGCGCGGCAAGGCCGTGCTGCTCGAAGACCTGCAGCTCCAGGGCCTGAAAGACGAATCGGCCAAGGACGAAAAAGGCCGCCAGTTCAACTGCCCGCATTGCGGTGCACCCGTGCAGGTGCAACTGTCCACCTCCAAGAGCATCACCTGCGGCTCGTGCGCCAGCATCATCAGCCTGGACAGCGGCGTGGGCGGCGAGCTGCGCTCGGCCGAGCAGGACGAACCCGTGCAGCCCCTGATCCCACTGGGCAGCAAGGGCCAGCTGCAAGGCGTGCATTGGCAGGTGGTGGGTTTTCAGCACCGCATGGGCGTGGAGCCCGGCGACGACGAGCACTTTGGCTGGAGCGAATACCTGCTCTACAACCAGAAGCGCGGCTTTGCGTTCCTGGTCGATTCCGAAGAAGGCTGGAGCATGGTGCGCCCCACCACCGGCGCGCCGCAGATGGCGGCCACGGGCCGCTCCGCCACGTACATGGGCACCAAGTACGACCTCAAGTACACCTACGAGGCCGAGACCACCTATGTGCTGGGCGAGTTCTACTGGCAGGTCACACGCGGGCAGAAAACCACCAACCGCGACTTTGCAAGCGCCAAGGGCCTGCTGTCGATGGAGCAGAGCCCGAACGAGATCACCTGGTCAGCGGGCGACAAGCTCTCCAGCGACACGGTGGCCAAGGCGTTCAAGCTGGACGACAAGAAAGATGTCCTGAAGCGCGACGACCCCGGTCCATTCGTGGCCAAATCCGGCCTGGGCTGCGGCACCATCATCCTGATCGCGGTGGTGATCTTGATCCTGCTCATTCTGCTGAGCCGCTGCTCCAGCTGCGATCCCCGGGTCGAAAACTGTTCCTCGTCCTCCAGCTACCGCAGCTCGGGGGGCTCGTACGGCGGATATTCGTCGGGCGGCAGCCACAAGTAGTGCAGCGTCTGCGCTTGTCCACCGTCTACCCCCCACTGTCACTGACCACACGTTTCAAGGAGATCACACCATGATGGGATTCGAATGGCTCAAACCCGCAGCATTTCTCGGGTCCATCCTCTACGCCATCATTGGCGTCATCATCTTCTGGCTGGCTTTTGTCATCGTCGACAAGATCACGCCCTATGACCTGTGGCGCGAGATCGTTGAAAAGCAGAACCAGGCGCTGGGCCTGGTGGTGGCGGCGATGTGCCTGGGCATCAGCATCATCGTGGCGGCTGCCATCCATTGACGCATTAACGCATTGACGCGTTTTCGAGCCCCTACCGCTTGAATGAACGAAGCGGCGCACCCGGCAGGGTGCGCTGACCGCCGCCTTGTCGTCTCCCACCCCGCCTTCCATTGCGCCCGCACCTGCGGTGCCGCCCACATCCTCCGGCCCCCGCCCCATCGACATTGCGCTGCTCATCAGCGTGTTCGTCGTGGCGGCCTGCGGCTTGCTGTACGAGCTGGCCGCCGGTGCGCTGGCCTCCTATGTGCTGGGCGACTCGGTGCTGCAGTTCAGCACCATCATCGGCACCTACCTGTTTGCCATGGGCCTGGGCTCGTGGTTGTCGCGCTACTTCGAGCGGCAGCTGCCCGCGCACTTCCTGCGCATCGAGCTGCTGGTGGCGCTGATCGGCGGCGCGCTGCCCGCCACGCTGTTCCTGGCCAATGCGTACGCGCCGGGCGCGTTCCGGTTTCTGCTGTACGGCATGGTGCTGGTGGTGGGCACGCTGGTGGGGCTGGAGATTCCGCTGGTCATGCGCATCCTCAAGCGCAACGTGGTGCTCAAGGACCTGGTCTCGCAGGTGCTCACGTTCGACTACCTGGGCGCGCTGGCGGTGTCGCTGGCGTTTCCGCTGCTGCTGGTGCCGCACCTGGGGCTCATCCGCACGGGGCTGCTGTTCGGGCTGATGAACGCCGCTGTGGCGCTGTGGGCGGTGTGGCTGTTCCGGCATGAGCTGCGGCGCCTTCAAGCCCACTTGTTCGCCTGCATGATGGTGGTGGGCCTGTTGCTGGCGGGGCTGGCGGGGGCAGAGCAGATCACGAGTTTGGCCGAGGACAAGTTCTACCAAGACCGCATCATCTTCACCACGGCCACGCCCTACCAGCGGATCGTGGTCACGCAGGGCCGCTATGGCCACCGGCTATATCTCAATGGCAACCTGCAGTTCTCCGAGTCCGACGAATACCGCTACCACGAGGCCCTGGTACACCCCGCCATGGCCGCGCACGGGGCGCCCAAGCGGGTGGCGGTGCTGGGCGGCGGCGACGGCATGGCGGTGCGCGAGATCCTCAAGTACCCCTCGGTCGAGTCCGTCACCCTGGTCGAGCTGGACCCGGCCATGACGCGCATCTTCAGCGAGAACCCCACGCTGGCAAAGCTCAACGGCCAAGCGCTGCAAAACCCCAAGGTGACCATCGTCAATGCCGATGCCTTTGGGTGGCTGCAGCAGGGGACAGACCTTTTTGACGTGATCGTGGTGGACTTTCCCGACCCGACCAACTTCTCTATCGGCAAGCTCTACACCAACAGCTTTTATGCCTTGCTGGACAAGCGGCTGGCCGCCAGTGGCTACGCGGTGGTGCAGACCACCTCGCCGCTGGTGGCGCGCCAGAGCTTCTGGACGGTGGTGCAGACCATCGAATCCGTGGGCCTCTCGACGGCGCCGTACCATGCCCATGTGCCCAGCTTTGGCGAATGGGGGTATGTCATTGCCAGTCGCAGGCCCTGGCGCCTGCCCGATGCCTTGCCGCCCGGGCTGCGGTTTTTGAGCCCCCCGTCGCTGCCGCTGCTGTTTGACTTTCCGCTCGACATGGCGCGGGTGCCGGCCGATGTGAACCGCCTGTCCAACCAGGCGCTGGTACACAGCTACGAGCGCGAATGGGGCAAGGTGGTGGCGCATTGAGCCGGCGATGGCTTGGGGGCCAACGGGCATTCGCCGAGCAATTTGCAGGGGTTCTGCCCGGTGGCACGGGCGTCACAATCGGCTACAAAGCTGTCAAGACCTGATCGCCGTGGGCTCCCGATGCCGGATTTCTTTTTCCTCTCTAACGCACAGCCCTATCCGCTGCTCTGGGCCCAGCATGATCCTTGGCTGGTGGCGCTGTCTGTAGCGATGGCGGTGCTGGCGTCTGTGCTGGCGCTACAAATGGCGGGCCTGGCCCGGCGTGCAGACACCCGTTTCATGCGCCAGATGGCGCGGGGGTCGGGTGCGATGGCGTTGGGTGGGGGCATCTGGTCGATGCACTTCATCGGCATGCTCGCATTCACAGTGTGTGGGCGAGGGCGTTTTGATCCCTGGATGACAGCGCTGTCTATGCTTCCGAGCGTGGCTGCGTCGTGGGTTGCGCTGGGGCTGCTGATGCGCCGCGAAATCAGCCGTGCAGCCTTGGTCGTCGGCGGCGTGCTCGTCGGCGCTGGCATTGGCGCCATGCATTACATCGGCATGGAGGCGTCCCAGTGGGCTCCATTCATGCGCTTTGATCCTTGGGGCTTTGCGGCCTCCGTCTTGGTGGCCGTGCTGCTGGCCATTGTGGCCTTGTGGGTGCGATTTGGACTGGAGCGGGTGGTTCGCTGGCGGGCCCGCTGGCTGAACCTGGCAGCGGGCGTGGTCATGGGGCTGGCCATTGCGGGCATGCACTACACCGGGATGGCGGCGTTGCGCTTTATCGAGGTGCCAAACGAGTTGGAGCTGTTGGCTGCTGCAGAGGGCACCCCCATGGCCCTGGCGGTGGCTGCCGTGGCCCTGGTTATTGGTGTACTAGTCATCGCCATCAACGCCGGCCTGCGCTACCGGCAAATGTTCCTGCAGATGCGCCAGAGCGAGTCCCGCCTGCGCGCGATTGCCGACACGGCCGTGGATGGCATGGTGATGATTGATGCGCAGGGCCGGGTGCAGTCCTTCAATGCGGCGGCCGAACGCATCCTGGGGTGGCGCCCTGAGGATGTGGTGGGCCAGAACGTGTCCATGCTCATGCCCGAGCCTGATCGCTCTCGCCATGACACCTACCTGCAGCGCTACTTGCAGGGCCAGGGCGGTGGCGTGGTCGGCGCCAACAGCCGCGAGGTTCTGGCCTTGCGCCCCGACGGCAATACCGTGCCCATTCGCATTGCCGTTGGACGCGTACCGCTGGATGGCGAACCGGTGTTTGTGGGGTTCATCAGCGACCTGACCCAGCGCCGCGCGATGGAGCAGGAGCTCAAGGCGAGCGAGCAGCGTTTGCGCTCGCTGATAGGGAACATTCCTGGTGTGACTTTTCGCTGCCGCTATGACGCCGACTGGACCATGCTGTTCATCAGTGATGCCGTGACAGCGCTGACGGGGTGGCTGCCGCAAGACTTCCTGCAAGGGCGTGTCAACTTCACACAGTTAACGCTGCCTGAAGAGGTGGACCGTCTTTGGAACGAGGTGTCGGCAGCCATTGAGGAGCACAGGCCTTATCACGTGGAGTTTGGCCTGCGTGATCGCGAGGGCCGCTTGCGTTGGGTGTCCGAAAGCGGGCGCCCCGTGGTGGGGGACGATGGCCAAGTGCAATGGATTGACGGGGTCATCATGGACATGACCGCCTTCAAGGAACGCAACGCAGAGTTCGAAAGCACCGTGCGCGCCATCAACCGCGCGTTGGCGGTAGTGGAGTTCGACATGCAGGGCCGTGTGCTCCACGCCAATGACAACTTCCTCAGTCTGATGGGCTATGGCCTCCAGGAGATCGTGGGCCAGCACCACGGCATGTTCTGCGAGCCCGCCTACGTGCAGACCGAGGCGTATGCGCAGTTCTGGCAACAGCTGCGATCTGGCCAGCTGGATGGCGGTGAGTACCAGCGACTCGGCAAGGACGGCCGGCGCATCTGGATCCAGGCCACCTACAACCCCATTTTTGACGCGCAGGGCCAACCCTTCAAGGTCGTCAAGTTTGCGACCGACCTCACCCAGCGCCGCGCCATGGAGCAAGAGCTGCGCACCGCCAAGGAGCGTGCCGAGCAAGCCGCCGCGGCGCGCAGCACTTTCCTGGCCAACATGAGCCACGAGATCCGCACGCCCATGAACGCCATCATCGGCTTCACCGAGGCCCTGCTCGACACGCCTATGGACGCGCAGCAGCGTCGCCACCTGGGCACCGTGCAGCATGCGGCGCGGTCCATGCTGCGCCTGCTCAACGACATCCTGGATACTGCCAAGCTTGAAAAAGGCGCGGTGGAGCTGGAGATTGCCGACTTTTCGCTGCAGGAGGTGTGCGACCAGATCCTCGCCTCGCTGCGCATCCATGCCGGCAAGAAAGGGCTCGCGCTGCAGTGCGTGACGGACGACCGGGTACCGCCCTACCTGCGGGGCGATGCGCTGCGCCTGCAGCAGGTGCTGCTCAACCTGCTGGGCAACGCGCTCAAGTTCACCGAGCGCGGCCATGTGCTGCTGCGGCTGGACTACCACGACGGCACGTTGGTGATGGAGGTGGAGGACACCGGCATCGGCATCGCCGCGCAGCACCTGGAGCGCATCTTCGACCCTTTTGCACAGGCCGACGCATCCACCACGCGGCAGTTCGGCGGCACGGGCCTGGGCACGACCATCTCGCGGCAGCTGGTCGAGCTGATGGGCGGCAGCATCAGTGTGCGCAGCACCCTGGGGGTGGGCACCACGTTCACGGTATGTGTGCCGCTGCCCGTGGGCCAGGCCCTGGCTGCCGTGGCCAACGTCAGTCAGGCCGTGCAGCTGCCGCCGCTGCGCATCCTTGTGGTGGACGATGTGCCAGCCAACATCGAGCTGCTGCAGATTCACCTGGACCGGGGTCGCCACCAGGTCACCGTGGCACGGGACGGCGAAAACGCAGTCTCTGCCTATGAAGCCGGGCGCTTCGACGTGGTGCTGATGGACCTGCAGATGCCCGTCATGGACGGCCTGGAGGCCACGCGCCGCATCCGCGCGTTCGAGCAGGCGCAACGGCGCAAGCCGGTGCCGGTGATCGCCCTGTCGGCCAGCGTGCTGGAGCAGGACCGGCGCAATGCCCGCGCTGCCGGTATGGACGGCTTTGCCAGCAAGCCGCTGGAGCCCGCCCGCCTGTTCCGCGAGATCGCCCGCGTGCTGCACCTGCAGCCCGACACCTCCTCCTCGGACTGGAGCAGCTTGCAGACCCTGTCGCGCGGCCCCGACATGCCCCCCGCCCCCCAGGCCGCAGTGCCTGCCGTGGACTGGGAACGCGGCACCCGCCTGTGGGGCCAGCGTGCTTTGCTGCGCGATGCCGTGGCGCGCCTGCTAGTCGATCACGCGGCCACCCCAGCCACCTTGCAGGCCATGGTGGCGCAGCCCGACATGGATGCGGCCCGCGCGCTGGCCCACCGCCTGCGCGGTGCGGCAGGCAACCTGGCATTGGGCCCGCTGCAAACGCTGGCGCAGCGCATCGAGGAGGCGGCCCACAGCCTGGACCGGACGGCACTGCCGCCGCTCGTGGCCGCCCTGCCCGTCGCGTTGCAGGCCGTACAGCAGGCTCTGGCCCACGAGGTGGAGGCCGCCGCAGCACCTGCCCCCGGCGTGGGCCAGCACGCACCGCTGACCCCCGACCAGCGCCAGCAGGCCTTGGACGCCGCTCACGCGCTGCAGCGGGCCCTGGTGCAGTCCGAACTGGCCCAGCCGCCGCTGGACGTGCTGGTGCAGCTATTGCCTGCGGCCGCCACAGAGCGCCTGCAGGAGGCCATCGACACCTTTGACTTTGACCAGGCCGTGGTGCAGTTGCAGCAGCTGCGCACACACTGGCTGGACGAACCCCTGGAGAACCCCGCATGACCCCGGCCCCTGACCAGCGGCCCCGCCTGTTGCTGGTGGACGATGAGCCCACCAACCTGCAGGTGCTGCGCCACATCCTGCAGGCCGACTACCGCCTGCTGTTTGCCACCGACGGCGAACGCGCGCTGCAGGTGGCGCGCGAGCAGCGGCCAGACCTGGTGCTGCTCGACATCATGATGCCGAACCTGGATGGCTACGCGGTGTGCCGCGCGCTCAAGGCCGATGCCGCCACGGCCTCCATCCCGGTGATCTTCATCACCGCCCTCACCGACAGCCAGGACGAAACCGCCGGGTTTGACGCAGGCGCGGTGGACTACATCACCAAGCCCGTCAGCCCGCCCGTGGTGCGCGCGCGGGTGCGCACCCACCTGTCGCTGGTGCGCATGGACGAACTGCGCGAAACCCGCCTGCAGATCGTGCAGCGCCTGGGCCGTGCGGCCGAGTACAAGGACAACGAAACCGGCATGCATGTGATCCGCATGAGCCACTTTGCCCAGCTGCTGGCACTGGCCGCCGGCCACAGCCCGGCCTGGGCCGAAGACCTGCTCAATGCCGCGCCCATGCACGACGTGGGCAAGATCGGCATCCCCGACGCCGTGCTGCGCAAGCCGGGCCCGCTGGACGCCGCTGAGTGGGACACCATGCGCCGCCACCCCGAGATCGGCGCCGAGATCATTGGCGAGCACCCGTCCGGCGTGCTGCAGCTGGCCCGCGAGATTGCGCTGGCCCACCACGAAAAGTGGGACGGAAGCGGCTACCCGCGCGGCCTGGCGGGCGAGGCCATCCCGGTGTCGGCGCGCATCGTGGCCGTGGCCGATGTGTTCGATGCCCTCACCACCCGCCGCCCCTACAAGGAGCCCTGGCCCGTGCAGGACGCGCTGGACCACATCACAGCGCAGGCGGGCAAACACTTCGATCCCGCCCTGGTGGCGCTGTTTGCCCCGCTGGTGCCGCAGCTGCTCGAGATCCGCGCACGCTGGTCGGATTGATGCGTGACCGCATGACCCCCTGGACCCTGCAGCGCCGCCAGTTTGTGGCGGGCGCCGCCGCCTTGGCCACGGCCGCGCTGGGTGGGTGCGACCGTGCCGTGCCGCCGCTGGAAGGCGGCTTCACCGGCATCGATATGGCGCGCGGCCACCAGCTGCGCGAGTGGCTGGCGCGCGGCACCTGGCCCGAGCCCGCCGTGGTGCGGCGCGCGCAGGTCATCATTGCCGGTGGGGGCGTGGCGGGGCTGGCGGCCGCGCGCGCGCTGCGCCTGGCGGGCGTGCAGGACTTTGCGCTGCTGGAGCTGGAAGACACCGCAGGCGGCAACAGCCGGGGCACCGCCGTCAATGGCCTGGCCTGCCCGCAGGGCGCGCACTACCTGCCCGTGCCCGGCGACGACGCGCGCGAGGTGCAGGACCTGATGGAAGAACTGGGCCTGCGCCAACGCGTGGCCGGGCGCTGGCAGTACGACGAACGCCACCTGTGCCACAGCCCGCAGGAGCGCCTGTACTTCGAGGGCGAGTGGCAGGAGGGCCTGCTGCCCGTGCAGGGCGTGGGCGAGGCCACGCTGGCGCAGTACCGCCGCTTTGCGCAGGCGGTGGAGCGTGAGTCGAAGGCCGCGCGGTTTGCCATGCCCGCACTCAAGCTGTGGACCGCCAGGCGCCCGCTGGCGCCCAGCCAGCAGGCGCTGGACGCCATGACGTTCGCCGCCTGGCTGGCGCAGGAAGGGCTGGACGATGCCCACCTGCGCTGGTACCTGGACTACTGCTGCCGCGACGACTACGGCGCCGGGGCCGACCGTGTCTCGGCCTGGGCGGGCATCCACTACTTTGCCAGCCGCCACGGCTTTCATGCGCCCGGCGAGGCTGTGGACGAAGCCCGCGAAAGCGTGCTCACCTGGCCCGAGGGCAATGGCTGGATCACCCGGCGCCTGGCCGAGCCGCTGGCCAACACCGCCAACGGCGGCGGCCAGCTGCGCACCGGCACCAGCGTGTTGCGCATCACCGAAGGCCGCCACGGCGTGGAGGTGGATGCGTTCAACCACGCCACCGACAGCGTGGAGCGCTGGCAGGCGCCACGCTGCATCGTGGCGCTGCCCGTCTTCGTGGCGGCGCGCGTGGTGCAGAACCCGCCCGCCTTCCTCACCGGGGCGGCCCAGAGCCTGTCGTGGGCGCCCTGGCTGGTGGCCAACATCCACATCCACAGCCCGCTCACCGACCGCCCGGGCGCTGCGCCGGCCTGGGACAACGTCCTGTACGCCGACCCCACGGCGGGGGGGCTGGGCTATGTCAACGCCGGCCACCAGCGCCTGGACACCCGCGCCACGCTGGCCGGCCCCACCGTGCTCACCTACTACCAGGCACTGGGCGACCGGGCGGACGGCCGTCAGCAACTGGCCACTCAGCCCTGGCAACAATGGGCCGATGCCGCCCTGGCCGCCCTGGCCGTGCCGCACCCCGACCTGCGCCAGCGCGCCACGCGCGTGGAGATCACCCGCTATGGGCACGCCATGTCCATCCCGACACCGGGATTGCAGCAGTTTTTAAGCCAGATCGGCCTGGAGCGCAGGTCTTTCATGCCCAAGGCGCTATCAAATGGTGAGCGCGTCGCCTGGTTGCCCACGCCCACCACCGCACGGCTGGCGTTTGCGCATGCCGACTGGTCGGGGTATTCGGTGTTTGAAGAGGCCTTCACGCGTGGGCACGGCGCGGGGCTGGTGGCCGCCGCCGGTTGATGCCTGCGGCGATTCGTCCAGACCGTTCCTAGCCGCGCTGCCCGTCCCACCACATCCCCAGGCACAACGCAACGCCCACGGCGTACAGCAGCCAGGTGGCCGAAACGACATAGGGATAGAACATCAACGCCACGCCCCACCAGCGGGTGCGCGGCTGCTGCGCACGCTTGCCGTGCCAGTAGGCCGCCATGCCGATCAGGCCAAACAGGATGGCCCCCACGATGTAGGCCGGGCTGGGCAGCTCCAGGCCGAGGGATTGCAGTGCAGAGAGGGTTTCCATGGCAGGGTGCGCAGGCTGTGCGGGTGGGGTGAGGTGGGTGTGACTCCTGCCAGCGGAAAAAGGTCCCTGGCACGGTTCCTGGTGTGTGCCCGATTCGGCGTTGCCTGGTGGGGGGCGTTGGAGAACGGCCTTTCATGGCGGTGTCACAGGGCGGCGGCATCGTTCACGGTTTTGGCTCTTTTCACCTTGACCACCATGTCCCGACTGTCCCAAATTGCCGCCTGCGCAGCGCTGCTGTGCGCCGCCGCCACCCCCGCCATCGCCCAGCAGGCCTTCCCGGCCACGCTGGCCGGCCACGCCGTGCTGCCCGCCCTCACCGTGATTGCCGCGCCCAAGGACGCGCCGCAAGACCTGCAGGTGGCTGGCAAGTTCACCACCCCCCGTCGTGTGGATACCGTGGGCAGCGTGATGGGCCAGTCGGGCGGCCGTGACACGGGTGTGTCGCTGCCCTTCCAGGGCCAACCCCTACAGGGCCACTCGGGCATCAAACGCATGGCCGACGGCTCGTTCTGGATCCTCACCGACAACGGCGCCGGCTCCAAGGCCAACTCGCCCGACTTCATGCTGCACCTGAGCCACTACACCGTGGACTTCAAGTCGGGCCAGTTCAATCGCCTCAAGACCATCTTCCTGCACGACCCCGACAAGAAGATCCCCTTCCGCATCACCCACGAAGGCACCGACAAGCGCTACCTGACCGGCGCCGACTTCGACCCCGAGAGCTTCCAGTTCGCCGGTGGCGCGCTGTGGATCGGCGAAGAGTTTGGCCCCTTCCTCATCAAGGCCGACCTGAACGGCAAGGTGCTGGCCGTGTTCGAGACGCAGGTGGACGGCAAGGTCGTGCGCTCGCCCGATGCGCCCGGCGTGCTCATGCCCGGCGCCCCCGACGCCAAGCCCACGCCGTTTGAAGTCAAGCGCTCCAAGGGCTACGAAGGTATGGCCTCCAGCAAGGACGGCAGCAAGCTCTATGCGTTGCTGGAAGGCGCGCTGTGGAACGACAGCGCCAAGGCGTACGAAAACGTGGGCGGCAAGCAGTACCTGCGTGTGCTGGAGTTCGATGTGAAGACCGAGCAATGGACCGGCCGCCACTGGAACTACGTGCTGGAGGCCAACCACCACGCGATTGGCGACTTCAACATGATCGATAGCACTACCGGTTTGATTATCGAGCGCGACAACGGCGAAGGCACAGCCGACAAGGCCTGCCCAGAAGGCCAGAAACGCACGGATTGCTTCCACGATTTGGCCAAGTTCAAGCGCGTCTATAAGGTCGAGCTGAGCGACGCCAACGTGGGCGGCGAGATCCGCAAGGTGGGCTACATCGACCTCATGAACATCCAGGACCCGCAGCGCCTGGCCCGTAAGCCGCTGAACAACGGCGTGTTGACCTTCCCGTTCTTCACCATCGAGAACGTGGACATCGTGGACGGCACGCACATCGTGGTAGGCAACGACAACAACCTGCCCTTCAGCAGCAGCCGCGACCCGAACAAGGCGGATGACAACGAGCTTGTGCTGCTCGAAGTGGGCGAGTTGCTCCGGGCCAAGTAACCCGGCACCAGCGCGCGGTGGGGGCCGGGTGGCAAAATTCCCGGTTCCCCTTCCAACGCTCCACAAGCCGCGCCACCATGTTCACAGGCATCGTCCAAGCCACGGCAGGCATTGCCGCCATCCACGACCGCGCAGGGCTGCGCACGTTCACGCTCGATTTCCCCGAGGGCTTTTGCCAGGACCTGGCCATTGGCGCCAGCGTGGCCACCGATGGCGTGTGCCTCACCGTGACCGAGATCCTGTCGCCCACGCAGGCCAACTTTGACGTGATGCTGCAGAGCCTGAACATCACCACGCTGGGCAGCTACGCGCAGGGCGACCGTGTGAACGTGGAGCGCGCGGCCAAGGACGGCGCCGAGATCGGCGGCCACCCGCTGTCGGGGCATGTGGACTTCACCGGCACGCTCATCGAGCGGCGCGAGTTCGACAACAACCTGGTGTGGCGCGTGGCCGTGCCTGAGGCGTTTCGCCGCTACATCTTTGCCAAGGGCTACATCGCCATCCATGGCGCCAGCCTCACGGTGGCCGAGGTGAACCGGCAAGAGGGCTGGTTCGAGATCTGGATGATCCCCGAGACCCGCCGCGCCACGGTGTTTGAGCACAAGAAGGTGGGCGACCGCCTGAACATCGAGATCGAGCGCAGCACCCAGGTGGTGGTGGACACCGTGCGCGAGGCCGTGCAGGAGAGCCTGGGCCGCCTGCAGCCGGTGCTGGAGGCGCTGCTGAAGGAAAAGGGCCTGTCGCTCGACGACTTTGTGCAGGCGCCCGTGCTGCCGCACTGACCCAGCGACGTTCTCCCATGTCCGTGGTGGTGCGCCCGCTGGCGCTGAGCGATCTGGCCGACCTGCTGGCCGTGCAACTGGCCTGTTATGGCGAGGGGGTTGTGGAGAGCGGCGAGGTGTTTGCCCGCCGCCTCGCCAGCCCCGCCAACTGCTCGCTGGTGCTGGAGCAAGCTGGTGTGGTGTGCGCCTACCTGGCGGCCTACCGCAGCGTGCGTGGCAAGGTCACCCCGCTGCATGGCGACTTTGAAGCCACCGCCCAGCCCGACACGCTGTACCTGCACGACATGGCCGTGCTACCTGCCCATGCAGGGCAAGGCCTGGCCCACGCGCTGCTGCAGCCCCTGTGGGCGCAGGCCCGCGCAGAAGGGCTGCGGCACAGCGCGCTGGTCTCGGTGCAGGGCTCGCAGGCCTACTGGCAGCGGCAGGGCTATGCGCTGCACCCCTTGCAGAACGCCGCCCAGCAGGCCCGCCTGGCCAGCTACGGCGACGGCGCCGTGTACATGGCGCGAGCGTTGTAGACCTTGTAGGCGCTCTGTCACCGGCCCTCGTCATAATGCCCGCCATGCCCCACCGCTGGAAACCCAACGTCACCGTGGCCGCCCTCATAGAGCGCGATGGCCGCTTTCTGCTGGTCGAGGAAGAAACCACCGACGGCCTCAAGCTCAACAACCCCGCCGGCCACCTGGACCCGGGCGAGTCGCCCATCCAGGCCTGTGCGCGCGAGGTGCTGGAAGAAACCGCCCACGACTTCGAACCCACGGCGCTGATCGGCGTGTACCTCAACCGCTTCACCAAGACGCGCACGGGCGACGACACCACCTACCTGCGTTTTGCGTTTGCAGGCACGCTGGGCACGCACCACGACTGGCGCACGCTCGATACCGGCATCGTGCGCACGCTGTGGCTCACGCCCGACGAGATCCGCGCCTGCCCCGAACGCCACCGCAGCCCGCTGCTGCTGCGCTGCCTGGAGGACTACCTGGCGGGCCAGCGTTTTCCGCTGACCCTGGTGCACACCGATATTTCGGTCACCGAGCCCGCTGCGCAATAGCTCTGCGCGGGCTGGGCGACGCGAGTTCTTGTGGCCTCAGTCCGCCGTCAGCTTGCGTTCCTTGATGATGGTGGCCCACTGGGTCGATTCCTTCTTCATGAAGGCAGTCAGCTCGGCGCGTGTGGTGGGCTGCGGCGTGAGGCCGTGCTTGTTCAGTGCCTCCTTCACGCCCGGGTCGTTCAGCACCTTCACGATCTCCTGGTTCCAGCGGTCCAGCAGCGGCGCAGGCGTCTTGCCGGGGGCCACGAAGGCGTACCAGTTGAGCGCTTCAAACCCCGGGTAGCCCGCTTCGGCCACGGTGGGGATGTTGGGCATGTAGGACGGCCGCGTGAGCCCGGTGGTGGCCAGGGGAATGAGCTTGCCGGCCTCGATGTGCGGCAGCGCGGTGGGCGGCGCGGCAAAGTACGAGGTGACGCGCTCGCCCAGCAGGTCCTGCAACGCCGGGGCGCCGCCCTTGTAGGGCACGTGGGTCATGTCGATGCCCGCGCGCTGGTTGAACAGTTCGCCCGCCAGGTGCGATGCCGAGCCCGCGCCGGTGGAGGCAAAGTCCACGCTGCCGGGCTTCTTTTTGGACAGCTGCACAAACTCGGCCAGCGTCTTCACGCCCGCGCCCTTGTGCACCACCAGCACGTTCGGAAAGTTCACGCCGCCCGACACGGCGGCGAGATCCTTGAAGGGGTCGTAGTTCACCTTCATCAGGTGCGGCGCAATGGTCAGCGGCCCCACCGATCCGAGCAGCAGCACCGAGCCATCGGCGGGCGCATTGGCCACAAACTGGTGGGCGATGTTGCCGCCCGCGCCGCCCTTGTTGTCCACCACCACCGACTGGCCGATGTTCTCGCCCAGCTTCTTGGCGATGAGCCGCGCCGCCGCATCGGCCGCGCCGCCTGCGGCAAAGCCCACGACGAGCGTGACGGGCTTTTTGGGCGGGAAATCCTGCGCATGGGCTGCGCCAGACAGTGTCGCGGCAGCGGTGGCGAGCGCCAGCGCGCTCATCAAGAGGGTGCGTTTTTTCATGGAGGTCTCCTTCATCGTGGATGGTGGGTGGGGGGATCAGTCGGCGCCGAGGCCGATGGGGTTGGGCTGGCGCTTCTCCACCGCATGGCGCAGCAGCGAGGCGGTGCGGAAGATGCCGTGCGCAAACTTGCCGTAGGGCATGGTGGCAAACAGTGCCATCACGGCGCCCAGGTGCAGGCACAGCAGCAGCGGCAAGGCGGCCGTGCCGCGCGCGGCCCACAAGGCCAGACCGCTGGTGGCGGTGAGGAACAGCAGGGCGATGAAGGCGCAGTCCATGGGCTTTTGTGCGGCGTCGCCGTGTTGCGGGTGGCGGCGCAGGTTCAGCCGCCACAGGCCTGCGGTGCCCACGGCCAGGCTGATGCCGCCCACGCCGCCCAGCAGTTTGGGCAGGCTGGGCAGGTCGTACGGTGCGGGCGCGCCCAGCAGGTAGTGGTACAGCGTCGCCACGCTGGTGGCCGCAAAGCACAGCATGAAGCCGTAGAACGTGAGGTGGTGCATGCGCCTGCGCGACAGGGTGTAGGCATCGTCCTCGTTGTGGCAGCCATCGCCGTGGCCGCCGTCCAGGTATTTGAGGCGCAGCACGGCATCGGTGGCCTCGGCCGTGGCGGGGGCGCTCAGCGGCGCGCCGCTGGTGGCGGGCGTCACGTCGCGCCAGAAGCGGCGCACGCCCAGGCCCAGTGCCAGCACGGCAAACAGGAACACGGGTGCGAACAGGCTCACCAGCAGGTTGTGCGGAAAGATGCCATAGAAGCCGCCTGCGGGGGCCTGCCACAGCGCGGCAATGCCCTGGCCGTGCAGCGCCACGGCCAGCAGCAGGAACAGCGTGAGCCCTGCGACCAGCGCCAGCGCCAGCGTGAGGCCGTTGCGCTGGTAGAGCTGGCCCAGTGCGGGTGGCCAGGCGTAGTCGGCATAGGTCTGGCCGCGCACCTGGGCCATGGCCTGGGGAATGTTCACCGCAAACTCGTGCGGCGGCGCGTACTGGCAGGCGTGCAGGCAGGCGCCGCAGTTGTGGCACAGGTTGGCAATGAAGTGGATGTCGGCCTTGCCGAACTCCAGCCGCCGCGTCATGGCCGGGAACACGGCGCAAAAGCCCTCGCAGTAGCGGCAGGCGTTGCAGATCTGCAGCTGGCGCGCCACTTCGGTTTCGGGTGCAGACAGCACCATATCGCCGTTCGCCAGCGCCCGCGCGTCGCGCGTCAGGGCCTCAAGCGTTTGCATGGTTTGCTCCTTGTTTTGTAGCATTTGAGGCATGTTCGACTGGCGCTATCGGCTGTTTGGAGGCCAAAGCTGCCTGCGTGCCCGCAATGCGGCCAAATGCGGTGCCAATGCTCATGCCCACGCCGGCCGTGTAGCCCTTGCCCAGCACATTGCCGGCCATCATTTCGCCAGCCACAAACAGGTTGGGGCTGGGCTGGTTGTTGAAGCGCACCGCAGCCGTGTCGTCGGTGTGCAGGCCCAGATAGGTGAAGGTGACGCCGGGCTTGAGCGCATAGCCGTAGAACGGCCCGGTGTCGATGGGCCGCGCCCAGTGCGTCTTGGCGGGTACCACGCCTTCGGTGTGGCAGTCGTCCAGTGTGGTGTGGTCAAACTGGCCCACGCGGCAGGCGGCGTTGTAGGCACCGAGCGTGCGGGTGAAGGTGTCCACCGGCAGACCCAGCTTTTGTGCCAGCTCGGTCAGCGTGTCTGCCTTCACGCCCGGGAACACGGGCGGCATGAAGCGGCCGATGGCCTTGCTGTCGATGATGGAGTAGCCAATCTGCCCCGGCTGCTGCGCCACCAGGCGGCCCCAGATGGCATAGCGCTTGGGCCAGAAGTCCTCGCCCTCGTCGTAGAAGCGCTCGCCGTTGCGGTTGACCACCACGCCCAGCGACACGCAGTCGATGCGCGTGCAGATGCCGCCGTCGTACAGCGGCGCGCGCGCGTCAATCGCCACCATGTGCGCCTGCGTGGGGTCGCCGATGCGATCGGCGCCGTGGTCATCCAGCAGGTGCTTGAGCAGCACGCCCTTGTTGTAGACCGTGCCGCGGATCAGGAAGTTGTCGGCCGGCCACTCTCCCCGCTCGTTCTGGCCCCAGGCCTCGCGCAGCCATTCGCGGTTCGATTCAAAGCCGCCCGCAGCCAGAACGCAGCTTTTGGCGGCAATGCGCTCGCCGTTCGCCAGGTGGGCAGCGATGAAGCGGCGGCCGTCCATCTCGATGCGCTCCACGGGCGCTTCGTAGCGGATCTGCACTCCCAGTTGTTCGGCGCTGCGGTAGTACGCATTGACCAGCGCTTTGCCCCCGCCCATG
This sequence comes from Acidovorax sp. DMC1, assembly GCF_056314325.1. Taxonomy (NCBI): domain Bacteria; kingdom Pseudomonadati; phylum Pseudomonadota; class Betaproteobacteria; order Burkholderiales; family Comamonadaceae; genus Acidovorax; species Acidovorax sp. DMC1. The sequence goes on from NZ_JBQUYO010000007.1 coordinate 34,279, forward strand.
AAGAACGCGTTGGTGCGCGCCACATGCAGCGTGCCCGCCAGCGCGGGCTGAAAGTGCACGCCGTGGCGGCGCATCCAGGGCCGGCAGGTGCTGGATTCGCGGATCACCAGGCGCGCCAGGTGTTCGTTGGTGAGGCCGCCCGTCACCTTGAGCAAGTCCTGCCAGAACTCTTCCTCGGGGTAGGCGTCGACCAGAACATCTTGCGGCGCGTCGTGCATGCAGCGCAGGTTGCGCGTGTGGGCGGAATTGCCGCCGCGCCAGGCGCGCGGGGCGGATTCGAGCAGCAGCACGCTGGCGCCCGCCTCGCGTGCCATCAGGGCGGCGCACAGGGCGGCATTGCCGCCGCCGATCACCAGCACATCGACCACAGCATCGCCGCTCATGGCCGGTGGCTCCCGGCGGTGTGCTGCGAGCGGGGGAATGAAGAAGGGGGTGTGGGGCCCATGGGGTGTCTCCTGGCGTGGTCGCCGTGTCGTTCATCGGGGTGATGGCGACTGTAGGGAGACGCAGGCCCGCTGAGCAGCGGGTTCAGGTCATGGGGGTATCACGGATCGTGATGGCTGCGGGGTGGCCGCTCAGGCGCTGGTGTCTTGTCCGCCTATCCATGTCGTGCCAAACCACTGGCCGCTCGTCACCAATTCACGCACGCAGTCCGTCAGCACCACCCGCGCGGCCAGCGCAGCGGGCGAGAGCTCTTCGTCGGGCAGGCTGCACAGCAAATTGACGCGGCGTGCGGGCGTGTCGGTGAGCCGTGCGCACTGAAAGCGCTCAGCGGCATCGGGGTAGCGGCCCATGGCGGCCCAGGGCTGCACGGTGGAGCCCAGGCCTGCGTCCACGGCGGCCATCACCATGGCGAGCGAGTCCACTTCCAGCACCACGTGCGGCGCCACGCGGTCGCGGGCAAAGGCGGTGTCCAGCGTGCTGCGCAGGCCGTGCGGGCCGGTGGGCAGGATCAGCGGCTCCTGCCCCAGCTCGGCGACGGTGATGGTTTCCGGCAGCTGCCGGCCACCGGGGCTGCCGGGATCGCTGCGGGCGCAGATGAGGAACAGGTCCTCCTCCAGCAGCGGCGCCATGTCCCAGCGGCGCGCGCCGGTGGCCTGCTGCGCCTGGTGCAGGCGGGTGTCGAACAGCACGGCCAGGTCCAGCTCGCGCGCATGCAGCATGGCTGTGAGGTGGCCCGACATGCTCTCCACCATGTGCAGCCGCACGTCCGGGTAGCGTGTGCGCATGGCCTGCATCAGCGGCAGGCCCAGCACGCCCGAGGTGGTGGGCGCCAGCCCCACGGTGACGGTGCCCGACAGCCGCGCCTGCTGCGCTGCGCGCACGGCCTGGTCGGCATGGCGCAGGGTGAGCTGCGCCTCGCGAAAGAACGCCAGCCCCGCCTCGGTGGGCGTCACGCCACGCGGCGTGCGCTGCAGCAGCCGCGTGGCCAGCTCGCTCTCCAGCCGGGTGATCTGCTGGCTGAGCGCGGACTGCACCACGTCCAGGTCCAGCGCAGCGCGGCTCATGGAGCCTTGCTCCACCACACGCACGAAATAGCGCAGTTGTCTCAGTTCCATGGCGCCCTTTTGGTCATGCGGCACTGTACTCCGGCGTGTCCGTTGCCCCCGGGGGCACAAATACACCGGTGCCGCCACTCGCACCTGACTCGTTGGCGACTGCGTGCGGCGCGCGCAACGCAGCACTTTCAGCAGGCTGACGCCGTTGCTCCGGGTAAACACGCAGTCCGCGCATCCGGGGCGCGTCAATTCCCTGTGGAAGCTGGGGACTTGAAATTATTTGCACCGCCGGTGGACTGCATTTCAAGAGCGCCACCAGCGCTTTCCCGAAGAATCCGCCGGCGAGCTGGCACAGGCGAATGCTGCGCCCGCATCTTTTCACTTCAACCCTTTCCGAACGGAGACAGGCCATGATCTGGCAACAAATCTACAACCCGGCGGGCAATATGGTTGTGTCCACCGCACTGGCTGCGATCCCGGTGATCATCATGCTGGCCGCCCTGGGGTTCTTTCACATCAAAGCCCACATTGCTGCGGGCATGGGGCTCGTCGCAGCACTGGTGGTGGCCATATTTGCCTATGGCATGCCTGCCGACATGGCTGGTCGCGCCGCTTTGTATGGCGGCTTCACGGGGCTCCTGCCGATCGGCTGGATCGTGTTGAACATCATTTTTCTGCACCAGCTCACGGAGCAGAACGGCAGCTTCAAGGTGCTGCAGGACTCGCTGTCCAACATCACGGAAGACCGCCGCATCCAGCTGTTGCTGATTGCGTTTTGCTTTGGCGCGTTCTTTGAGGGTGCCGCCGGTTTCGGCACGCCCGTGGCGGTCACTGCCGCGATCCTGATCGGGCTGGGCTTCTCGCCGCTTGCTGCCTCGGGTCTGTCGTTGATTGCCAATACCGCCCCCGTGGCGTTCGGTGCCCTGGGCACACCAGTGATCACGCTGGCCAAGGTCCATGGCTACGATCTGATGGAGGTGACGGCCATGATCGGCCGCCAGTTGCCCTTCTTCTCGGTGCTGGTGCCGTTCTGGCTGATCTGGGCATTTGCGGGGCGCAAGGCCATGTGGGAGATCTGGCCTGCCATTCTGGTGGCCGGTGTGTCGTTTGCCATTCCGCAGTTCCTGGTTTCCAACTACATCGGCCCCGAGCTGGTGGACATCATTGCGGCCATCATCTCCATGGCGAGTCTGATCGCGTTCCTGCGCGTGTGGCAGCCCAAGAAGATCTGGACCTCGCCTTCGATGCGGGGCCACGACCCAAGCGCTGCCGAAGCCAAGCCTGCACAGCCGGTCGTTCGCTACTCACGCGCCCAGCTGATCAACGCCTGGATGCCTTGGCTGATTCTGTCGGTGTGTGTGTTTGTCTGGGGGCTGCCATCGGTGAAGGCAGCGCTCAACGGCATCTTCGCCCCGGCTTTCCCGATGGACGGGCTGCACAACCTCATTGAGAAGATGCCTCCGGTGGTGCCCAAGCCCACCAAGGAAGGCGCGGTCTACACGTTGAACCTGCTGTCGGCCACCGGCACGGGCATCTTGCTGTCCGCACTGATCAGTGCCCTGCTCATGCGCTACAGCCCGGTCGCCATCGTCGGCACGTTCTTCCGCACCATCTGGCTGGTGCGCTATTCGCTGCTGACCATCGTGCTCATGCTGGCCCTGGGTACGCTCACCCGCTACTCGGGCACGGACACCACCCTGGGTCTGGCATTCGCCAACACCGGCGTGTTGTACCCCTTCTTTGGCACCCTCATGGGCTGGCTGGGGGTGGCGCTGACCGGCTCGGACACTGCGTCCAACGTGCTGTTCGGGGGCATGCAGAAGGTGGCGGCCGAACAGCTGGGCCTTTCGCCCAACCTCATGGGCGCCGCCAACAGCTCGGGCGGCGTGATGGGCAAGATGATCGATGCGCAGTCGATTGTTGTGGCCTCTACCGCCACCCGCTGGTTCAACCATGAAGGGGACATCCTGCGCTTCGTCTTCTTCCACTCGATCGCGCTGGCCTGCCTGGTGGGGCTGTTGGTGAGTCTGCAGGCTTATGTGTGGCCCTTCACGTCCATGGTGGTGCGATAGCGGGTCGACAGACTCTCCCTTCCCGCCCCCTGCGGCGGGTGTGCTCCGCGCCAAAGGGAGCTTTGGGGCACAAGCCTCCAAAAGACCTGTGCCCAGCGCCCGCCGTATCGGCCTACAGGGCTCAGAACGTGTGCACCACACCGGCGGAGATGCCGGTGGCCGTGGCCTTGTTGGCCGTGCCCTGGAAGCCGTTGCGCCAGCGGGTGTTGTCCAGTTCGGCATACACCTTGTTGCGGCGCGAGAGCTTGTATTCGGCAAACGCCACCAGGCGGCCGTAACCGTCGTCGGCCGCGCCGGTACGCGAACGGTCCACCTTGTAGTAGGCCGCCGTCAGGTCCACCCAGGGCGTGGCCGCCCAGGTGCCACCGGCGGACAACACGCGCTGCACGGTGAAGCGGCCTTCGGCTGTCTCTGCCTTGTTGCGGCCGGCGTTGGCGGCCAGGCGCACATTGCCCCACTGGTACGCGGCGCCCAGGGTGGTGCCGTCGAGTGATCGCTTGTTGGCGTCGTTGAAGCTCTGGTAGGCGCCGGACACCACAAAGCCGTCCGCAGCCCACGCCAAGCCCACACCGCGTGACGACAAGGCCGAGGCCTGCGATGCGACTTCGCCCAGGCCCCACATGGCACGTGCGGTGAAGCCGCCGAAGCGGCCCGTGTACTTCAGCGAATTGTCCAGCCGGTACGAGCCCGAATTGGCGCCTGCGCTGCCGTACTCGATGCCAAGGCCATGCTGGCTCAGCGCGGTCACGCCGATGTTAGGGTTGAAGCTGGCAAAGCGCATGGCCAGTGGGTCCACGGGCGAGATGGCGTCGGCCAGCGTGGTGGTCTGGCGGCCCAGGGCCAGGGTGCCCCAGCCGCCTTGCAGGCCCACCCACGATGCGCGGTCGAAGTATTTGGTGGCATTGGCCGGTGCGCCGGTGTCTGCGTTGAGGCCGCTCTCCAGGTTGAACAGCGCCTTGGCGCCGCCGCCCAGGTCTTCGCTGCCCCGCAGGCCCCAGCGGCTGGTGGTGTGGATGCCGCTGCCCAGGCTGTGGCTGGAGCCGGCCGTGGGCGCGTTGGATGCGGACAGGCCGCTGCCGTTGCGCAGGCCCAGGTCCACCACGCCGTACAGCGTCACGTCGGTGCCTTGTGCCATTGCGCAGTGGCCGATCAGTGCAGCGCAGGCCGCTGTCATCCTTGTTCTCATCTGTGTCTCCGCTTGTTGAAATGTGGGCACGCGTGCCGCGCAGGGGCGGTGGCGCCCGTCTGCCTCCCAGAGCCGTCTTCGCCGGGGCTCAATCGGGGGTGAGCTGGGCCTTGACCACCACGCCCTTCCACTTGGCGAGCTCCTGCTTGACGGTCAGTGCCAGTTGCTCGGGCGTGCTGGTGTCCACCACCGCGCCTTGTTCCTCGATGCGGCGCACCACGTCCTTGTCGGCCAGTGCGGTGTTCAAGATCTTGTTGAGCAGGTCGATCACCGGGCGGGGTGTCTTGCCGGGTGCGAACAGGGCATACCACTGGGTGATCTCCACCCCCTTGATGCCGGCCTCCTCCAGCGTGGGCACATCGGGCAGCAGCGACGAGCGCTTGGGCCCGGCCAGCGCCAGGGCACGCAGCTTGCCGCCCTTCACGTGCGGGTAGGCGGAGAACAGACTAGGAAACATCACCTGCGTCTGCCCGGCCATGGTGTCGTTCATCGCGGGCGCCGCACCCCGGTAGGGCACATGGGCCATCTGGGCGCCGCTTTCCAGTTTGAAGATCTCGGCTGAGAAATGTGGGGCCGTGCCGTTGCCGGCCGATGCGTAGTTGAAGTCATGGGGCTTGGCCTTGGTCAGCGCCACCAGCTCGCTCACGGTCTTGGCGGGCACCTTGGGGTTCACCACCATCAGCGTGGGCGAGTAGCTCACCATGCCGATGGGCTCGAACTGCGTGATGGGGTCGTAGCGCAGCTTCTGCAGCGCGGGGCTCATGCCGTGGGTGCCGATGTAGCCGAACAAGATGGTGTGCCCATCGGGTGCCGCACGGGCCACGTATTCGGCCGCAATGGCCCCGTTGGCCCCGGCCTTATTCTCCACGATGACCTGCTGGCCCAGCAGGGTGGAGAGCTTGATGGCCACGACGCGCGCCATGCCGTCGTTGCCGCCCCCGGCGGCGGTGGGCACGACCAGCGTGATGGGCTTTTCGGGATAGGCCGCATGGGCGGTGCCTGCGGCCCAGAAGGCGCTGGACGCGAGCGCCAGTGCCGCCGTGGCCAGTGCCGTGCGGCGCGTGGTGGAGTGAATGGAACGGGTCATGGTTTGTCTCCTGTCGTAATGGTTGGAATCGTTGAAGTCGTTGGGCGGGCGCTGCGCAAGCGGCGCCCTGAAGAGCGCTCAGTGCGCGGGGGCGCTTTCGGGCACGAACAGCGTGCCTTCCAGAATCTTTCGGGCGGTGCGTACCAGCGCGGCCTGCACCAGCTTGAACTGGCCATCCACCTCGCTGAGCTCCACCTCCACCTGGATGCGGCCTGCCGGGTGCTGCACTTCCACGCGGCGCAGCCCGGCGGCGGGTGCATGCCGTTCGTCGGTGGCCACGGTGCCCGGCAGTACCGAGGCCGCCGCCACGCCAATCGCGCCCGTGACGGCATGCGAGCGGTGGCACTGGTGGGGGGTGAAGTAGCGCGACACCACGCTGCCTAGTGATGTGCCTGGCGACAAGATCACCGGCTTGGGCAGCACGCTGTGGGTCACATCGCCCATGCCCATGCGCTGACCAGCTTCGAGGCGCACGGCCTCCAGGCGGGCGAGCAAAGCGGTGTTGGCGTCCAGCTCGGCGGGTGTTTCATTGCCCCGCAGGCCCAGGTCGGCGGCGCGCACCAGCACCATCACCTGCGCGGCGTCGATGCAGGTGACCTGCAGACCCTGGATGGTGTCGATGCGCTGACCGGTGGGAAAGATCTGCCCGGTGACCGCGCCCCAGGCGTCCAGGAAGTTCATCAGCACCGGTGCGGCCGTGCCCTGCACGCCGTCAATGCGCACATCGCCGTCGTAGTGCACCTGGCCTCCCGCTGTGCACACCTGCACATCGATGCGGGAGCGGGTGTTCACGTTGTAGACGCGCACGGTGGTGGTCTGGCCTTCGGGGTCTGCAGGGACCAGCCCCTGCTCGATGGCGAAGGGCCCCACACCGGCCAGCATGTTGCCGCAGTTGGGACGGGTGTCCACGCGGGCCTCCTGCACGCTGACCTGGGCAAACAGGTAGTCCACATCGCAGTCGGGCTGCGTGGAGCGCGAGACGATGGCGACCTTGCTGGTCAGCGAGTTGCCGCCGCCCAGGCCGTCGATCTGCAACTCGTGCGGCGAGCCCAGGGCTGCAATCAGCGTGCGGTCGCGGGCTTCGGGGTCGCGCGGCAGCCAGTCGGCCAGGAAGAACGGCCCCCGGGAAGTGCCGCCACGCATCAGAACGCAAGGAATGTTGGTGCTCATGGGTCGGCATGGTGCGACGCCTTCGATGATCTGTGAATTGCATTGTTGGCAACGATTGATGCATGCTGTGCAATAGGCTAACGCGGCTTGTACATGCTTCAATCTCGGCCGTGAATTGCAATGTTCTGATCGTTTGATGCACGGCTTGCAACGCTGCCAATACGCTGAAGCGCACACGAAGGACGCCCGATGAACAACAAATTCGACCTTGCTGACATCCAGGCCTTTGCGGCCGTGGCCGAGCTGCAGAGCTTTCGTGCGGCCGCCGAAGCCATCCACCTTTCGCAGCCCGCATTCAGCCGCCGCATCGACAAGCTCGAAGAAGCCTTGGGTGTGCGCCTGCTCGACCGCACCACGCGACGCGTCACGCTCACGGCCGTGGGGCGCGACTTTGCGCGCAAGACGCGCGTGTGGCTGGACGACCTGGACGGCATGCTCATGGGCCTGGGCGATGTGGCCGCGCGGCGCATGGGCGAGGTGACGATTGCCTGCGTGCCCTCGGCCGTGTATTACTTTCTGCCGCAGGTGGTCAAGCGCTACCACGAGCGGTTTCCGAAGATCCGCGTGAAGGTGCACGACGCCAGCGCCAACGAGGTGCTGGTGGCCGTGGCGCAGGGCGATGCGGACTTTGGCCTGAACTTCATTGGCAGCCAGGAGGCCGAGATCGAGTTCAAGCCCGTGCTGGCCGAGCGATTTGTGGCTGCCTGCCGGCGCGACCATGTGCTGGCGCGCCGCAAGAAGGTGAGCTGGGCCGAGCTGGGCCAGCACGACTTCATGTCGGTGGGCAAGACCTCGGGCAACCGCCTGCTGATGGACCTGGCGCTGGCCAACGTGCCCGACCGGCCCCAGTGCCTGTACGAGGCCAAGCACGTGACCACGCTGCTGGGCCTGGTGGAGGCGGGCCTGGGCGTGGCGGCCGTGCCCAGCCTGGCCATGCCGGGCAAGGACCATCCCACGCTGGTCAGCATCCCGCTCGTGGAGCCTATCGTCACGCGGCAGATGGGGCTGATCAAGCGCCGGGGCAAAACCCTGTCGCCTGCCGCGCAGCAGCTGTATGACCTGCTGGTGGCTACGCGTTCTGCGCGCCCGCGCAGTGCCCCGGCGGCATCAAAAATACAATCAGGGCAATGACTTCCCCTACCAAACAGCGCGTTGTCGTCGGCCTTTCCGGCGGCGTGGACTCGGCCGTGACCGCCTACCTGCTCAAAAAGCAGGGCCATGAGGTGGTCGGCATCTTCATGAAAAACTGGGAAGACGATGACGACAGCGAGTACTGCTCGTCCAACATCGACTTTGTGGACGCAGCCGCTGTGGCCGATGTCATCGGCATCGAGATTGAGCACGTCAACTTCGCGGCCGACTACAAGGACCGCGTGTTTGCCGAGTTCCTGCGCGAGTACCAGGCCGGCCGCACGCCCAACCCCGACGTGCTGTGCAATGCCGAGATCAAGTTCAAGGCCTTCCTGGACCATGCCATGCGCCTGGGGGCGGAGAAGATCGCCACGGGGCACTATGCCCGCGTGCGCCACAACCCGGCCACAGGCCTGCACGAGCTGCTCAAGGGGCTGGACCCGAGCAAGGACCAGAGCTACTTTCTGCACCGCCTGAACCAGGCGCAGCTGTCCAAGACGCTGTTCCCCGTGGGCGAGCTGCACAAGACCGAAGTACGCCGCATCGCCGAAGAAATCGGCTTGCCCAATGCCAAGAAGAAGGACTCCACAGGCATCTGCTTCATTGGTGAGCGGCCGTTCCGCGAGTTTCTGAACCGCTACATCAGCCATGCGCCCGGCCCGATCCTGGACGACCGGGGGCGCAAGCTGGGCCAGCACGTGGGCCTGAGCTTCTACACCCTGGGCCAGCGCCAGGGCCTGGGTATCGGCGGTGTGAAGGAAAAAGGCGCTCAGCGCGGTGGCGGCGCGCACGAGCCCTGGTTCGTGGCCCGCAAGGACCTGGAGAAGAACACGCTGCGTGTGGTGCAGGGGCATGACCACCCCTGGCTGCTATCGCACCGCCTGGTGGCGCAGGACGTGAGCTGGTGCGCTGGCCAGGCCCCGGCACCTGGCACCTATGCCGCCAAGACGCGCTACCGCCAGCAGGACGCCGCGTGCGCGCTGGAGGCTGTGCCCGACGGCTTTGCGCTGCAGTTCCCGGACGCCCAGTGGGCAGTGACGCCGGGGCAGAGCGCGGTGCTGTACGACGGCGATGTCTGCCTGGGCGGTGGCGTGATTGCTGCCGTGGAAGGGCTGCCGCAGCCCACCGGCCATGCGCCGGCGGTGCAGCCAGCCATGGCCCGTTGATGCTTCAAAATTAATAGCTGTCAGGGCAATGGAATCTGGCGCTTGCGCCTGATTTGTCTTGAAACTCTCTTTCCAGATGCAAAAAAGCCGGGGCGGTGATCGCTCCGGCTTTTTTGTGGGGCGGTGCCCTGGCGTGTCAGTCGTCGTTCATGGCCAGGCTGATCAGGATGCGCAGCACGTACCAGAGCATGAGCGCAATCGATGCGAACAGGTGCAGCGCTGCGCCGGCGGGGCGGTCTGCAGGGTAGTCGTGGATGATGCGCGAGGTGTCGTACAGCACACAGGCGCCCGCAAACAGCACCATGAGCCCTGAGAACCAGATGCCCAGCTTGAAGCCGAAGATGGCGCCCGCGATGATGGTGCCCAGTGCCACCAGGCCCGCCACCTTCAGGATGCCGCCCAGGAACGAAAAGTCGGTCTTGCTGCTGAACGCCGTCCAGGTGAGCGCTGCCACCAGCAGCAGCGTGATGAAGGCGGCAGCGCCAATGGCGCCGGGCACCAAAAGCTGGGCAATGCCGAACATCGGGGCAAAGATGAGCCCTTCCGCCAGCACGTAGAGGCCCAGGCCCATCAGCTGTGTCTGAGGGTTGTCCGAGTTGTCGGCCAGGTGCGATGCCAGCCAGCCCACGAGCATGAAAGCGCCCATGACCCCCAGCCACAAGAATTTGCTGCCGCTGGCCATGAGCATCTTGGCCGCGGCGGTGGAAAGTCCGCTCACCATCAGCACCGCCGACAGCACGACAAAGGCCAGAATGGCCACGCCCAGGTGCTTGTAGGTGGAGACGATGAAATCGCGCCGCTCCATCGGAGCGCCCGCAGGGGTTTGTGGCGAAAGTGCGTTGGGGTTCATGGTGTGGTCCTCCGTAGTGAGCGCTCAGGTTGGCGCAAACGATGGGAGGAGCGCGCCCCGGGCGCTGCCCCTCCCTCCCTCTCTCTTTTTATGGGGTATGGCCGTCAGGCGGCGGCCAGCTGGTGTGCTTCGTCGGCGGCGCGCAGCTTGCGGTTGGACCAAACGCCTGCCGCTCCCACCAGCGTGAGCAAAATGGCAAAGATCCAGGTGCCTGCGCCGCTGAAGGACTGCGCGGAAGAGGCGGCTTCGGCCTGCAGCCGCTGTTTGGTGGTGTCGTAGCTGATGACGGTCGCGCCGTCTGCCGATACTTCATAGACCAGGTCGCTGTCGCTGCCATCGACCAAGGCGGTGACTTTTTCGTCGATCAGGTTGCTCACCAGCTGCTGCGGCGTGCTGTGGTCGATGCGCAGCTTGCGCGCCTCGGCACCAGCGGTGTCGGGCTGGACCGTGATTTCGTAGTACTTCTTGGTCGTACGACGCTTGCGCTTGACGGTGACTTCAGAGGCCTGCGTCACGGTACCGGACACGGTCTGCAGGCTTTCGCGCGCCACGTAGGCGTGGCCGTCTTCCGCCTTCCAGCCGCTGTACACCGACAGTGCGATCAGCCCTGGGCCAGCCAGTAGCAGCAGCCACGCATAGCCAGTGACAAATATCAAAATCTTGCGCACGAACCCAGGCATCACGACCCTCTCTCTCTCTTTGGAATATTGGTTTTTGGTAATGGCTGGCCGCCGGGTTTTGCACCTCTTTAGCGCGCCAGGCAGCGATGATCTTTGATATTTCCGTATCGGATGTAAGGAATTGTTGGTTTGTCGCGGTGGTGCCGAACTGGACAAAACTGAGAAGCGGCGCCCGTGCGTGCCGTTGTAAAAGCCATCGCTCCATGGCCGTGCTGGCGCTTGTGAGTCGGGTGGGCTCCAGCACCTCCTGTTGCGAGTTGCTACGTTTTGACGCCCACAGGCGACGTTTTCCGTGGGGTTGGGCATGCCTTGCGCACAGGCAAAAAAAAGCCCACACCTTGCGGGTGCGGGCTGGGTACTGAATCCGGTGCCAGAAGCTGTCAGAACGGAATGTCGTCGTCCATGTCGTCAAATCCGGAGGCCGCGCGCGGTGCCTGTGCCACAGGGGCGGGCGCCGGGCGCTGTGCGGGGGCGGCCATGGGGCGCGGCGCTGGCGCTGCACGGCGCGGGGCCTGGTCGTAGCCACCCTGGTCGCCACCGTAGCCGTCGTCGTATCCACCGCCTTGCTGTCCGCCGCCCTGTCCGCCACCGCCCATGCCCTGGCGGCTGCCCAGCATCTGCATCTGGTCGGCGCGGATCTCGGTGCTGTATTTTTCAACGCCGCTCTGGTCGGTCCACTTGCGGGTGCGCAGGCTGCCTTCTACATACACCTGCGAGCCTTTGCGCAGGTACTGGCCGGCGATTTCGGCGAGGCGGCCGTTGAAGACCACGCGGTGCCACTCGGTGGCTTCCTTCATTTCGCCGGTCTGCTTGTCTTTCCACTTGTCGGTGGTGGCAATCGTCACGTTGGCCACCTGGTCGCCACTGGGGAAGGTGCGCATTTCTGGGTCGCGGCCCAGGTTGCCGACGATGATGACTTTGTTTACGGATGCCATGGTGCTGTCTATGCCTTTAAGGGAGGAAAGCGCCGGATTTGGAGAGAGATTCCAGACGCCAAACGCGTCATTGTGCCGCAACCCCGGGGGCAATGGCAGCCCGTGCGGGACGGCATGGTCTGCCGTTCAGTGCCCGCCGCGCCCCACGGGCCGCAGCGGCCAGGTCAGCACCAGCCACAGGGCAGTGAGCGCGGTGGTCACAGCAAACAGGCCCGGAGCGCCCGCCCACTTGACCAGCGCACCACCCAACGCACCGCCCGCAAACAGGCCCAGCGACTGCAGGGTGTTGTAACTGCCCAGCGCGGCGCCGCGCAGGTGGGCGGGCGCCATGCGCGATACCAGGCTGGGCTGGCTGGCCTCCAGCGCATTGAATCCGCAGAAAAAAACGAACAGCAGCGGCCCCAGCACCCACAGCGTGGCCGGCATGCCGCTGGCTGCCAGCAGGCCCAGCCCGGCCTGTACCACCAGCACCAGGGCGATGGCACCGAGCAGGGCGGCGCGCAGGCGGCCCGCGCGCTCCAGCGCAAACAGCCCCCCCATGGCGGCAAATGACAGCACCACGGCGGGCAGGTACACCTGCCAGTGGTGGTCTTTGGTGAGTCCCGCCTGCACCAGCATGGCCGGCACAGCCACCCACATGGACAACTGCACGGTGTGCAGCACAAACACGCCCAGGTTCAGGCGCAGCAGATCGGGGTGGCCCCACACATCGGCCAGGCGGCCCCGGGGGGCGTTTTGGTGCTGCAGCGGCTCGGGCGGCACCCACCACACCACCACCGCCACACCGGCCAGGGCCAGCGCACAGGTCAGGCCAAAGAGGCCCGACAGGCCAATATGGGCGGCCAACACCGGGGCAGCCACCAACGCCACAGCAAACATCAGCCCGATGCTGCCGCCCACCAGGGCCATGGCCTTGGTGCGCACGCTGTCGCGGGTCTGGTCGGCCAGCAGCGCTGTCACAGCAGCCGAGACAGCGCCGGCGCCTTGCAGCGCCCGGCCCACCAGCAGCCCGGTCAAAGAGTCTGCCAGCGCGGCCAGCAAGCTGCCGCCCGCAAAAACGAGCAGACCAAGCACGATCACCCGCTTGCGCCCGAAGCGGTCAGACGCGATGCCCAGCGGCAGCTGCAGGACCGCCTGCGTCAGGCCATAGATGCCCATGGCCAGCCCCACCAGCGCTGGGTCGTCCCCGCCGGGGTACTTGCGCGCCTCCAGGGCAAACACGGGCAGCACCAGGAACAGGCCCAGCATGCGCAGCGCAAAAATGAGCGCCAGGCTGACGCTGGAGCGGCGCTCCAGCGGGGTCATCTGGCTACTGGGGGTGGGTTGCCGGGAGGCGGCGGTGGCTGACAGGGAAGAAGAATCCGGCACGGTGGTGCGCTAAGGCCCGAAGAAGCAAAACCGGGATTTTCGCCGATTGGCTGGTTGGCTGCTCGGAGGCCTTCAAAGCGTGGCCAGCAGGGACGGTGCGCCACCGTGGTGGGTAATGCAGGAGGGCTGCGCGAGAAAGCTTGGGTGTCCTATCATGGTGGGTTTTCCTGCACCGAGCCCGCCCGTGACCCTTCCCCATGTTACCGACGACCGATCCGCCGATGGTGTGTACCTCGCCCGCGCCCTGCGCGAGCAGCGCATCAGTATCCGGGGGGCGCGCACGCACAACCTCAAGAACATCGACCTGGACATCCCGCGCAACCAGCTGGTGGTGATCACGGGGTTGTCGGGCTCGGGCAAGTCTAGTCTGGCGTTCGACACGCTGTACGCCGAGGGGCAGCGGCGGTATGTCGAGAGCCTGTCGGCCTACGCGCGGCAGTTCCTCGGGCGGCTGGACAAACCGGACGTGGACCTGATCGAAGGTCTGTCGCCAGCGATTTCCATCGAGCAGAAGGCGACCAGCCACAACCCCCGTTCCACCGTGGGCACGGTGACCGAGATCCACGACTACCTGCGTCTGCTGTACGCCCGCGCGGGCACGCCGTTCTGCCCCGACCACGGCCTGCCGCTGGCCGCGCAGACCGTGAGCCAGATGGTGGACGCCGTGCTGGCCCTGCCCGAGGACACCAAGCTGATGATCCTCGCGCCCGTGGCGCGTGAGAAGAAGGGCGAGTTCACCGAGCTGTTTGCGCAGATGCAGGCACTGGGCTACATCCGCTTTCGGGTGGACGGGCAGATTTATGAACATGAAGCCCTGCCCCAGCTCAAGAAGACCGAGAAGCACGACATCGACGTGGTTATCGACCGCGTGAAGGTGCGGGCCGACCTGCAACAGCGCCTGGCCGAGAGCATCGAGGCCGCACTGCGCGTGGGTGGCCACGAAGGCAATGGCCGCGTGCTGGCGCTGGAGATGGACACGGGGCAGGAGCACCTGTTCAGCAGCAAGTTCGCCTGCCCGGTGTGCACCTATTCGCTGGCCGAGCTGGAGCCACGCCTGTTCTCGTTCAACTCGCCCATGGGCGCCTGCCCGGCGTGCGACGGCATTGGCCAGCGCGAGGTGTTCGACCCAGTGCGTGTGGTGGCCTTCCCCACGCTCAGTCTAGCCAGCGGTGCCATCAAGGGTTGGGACCGGCGCAACGGCTATTACTTTGCGATGCTGGAGAGCCTGGCCAAGCACTACGCGTTTGACATTGAAGCGCCGTTTGAATCGCTGCCTGCCGCTGTGCAGCACGCCATCCTGCATGGCTCGGGAGAGGAAGAGATTGCCTTCAGCTACATCCTCGACAGCGGCGCGCAGAAGGGCAAAACCGTCACCAAGAAGCACCCCTTCGAGGGCATCATCCCCAACATGGCCCGCCGCTACCGCGAGACCGATTCGGTGGTGGTGCGCGAAGACCTGGCGCGCTTTCGCAGCACCCAGCCCTGCCCAGAATGCCACGGCGTACGCCTGCGCCGCGAGGCCCGCCATGTGAAGGTGGGCGACGCTGAGCAAGCCCGCGCCATCTACGAAGTGAGCCACGCCACGCTGAGCGATGCGCACGCATGGTTCCACGCGCTGAAGCTCACCGGCGCCAAGGCCGAGATTGCCGACAAGGTGGTGCGCGAGATTGCCACGCGGCTGCAGTTCTTGAACGATGTGGGCCTGAGCTACCTGAGCCTGGACCGCAGCGCCGAAACGCTGTCGGGCGGCGAGGCGCAGCGCATCCGCCTGGCGTCGCAAATCGGCTCGGGCCTGACGGGGGTGATGTACGTGCTCGACGAGCCCAGCATCGGCCTGCACCAGCGCGACAACGACCGGCTGATTGCCACCTTGCAGCACCTGCGCGACATTGGCAACAGCGTGATCGTGGTCGAGCACGACGAAGACATGATGCGCGCCGCCGACCACGTGATCGACATGGGCCCCGGTGCGGGTGTGCACGGTGGGCGGGTGATGGCACAGGGCACGTACGACGAAGTGCGTGCCAATGCGCAATCGCTCACGGGCCAGTACCTGTCGGGAACGCGCACGATTGCCGTGCCCCAGCGGCGCACGCCCTGGCTGCCGGTTCTGGACCAGCCTGCGCCGGTTGTCGAGACAAAAGCCAAATCGCGCTTTCCGCAAACCGAAGCCAGCAAGCGCCGTGCCGAACGCATGGCCGAGCACCATGCGCGCCAAGGTGCCGTGCAGGCGCTGCGCGTGGTGGGTGCCACGGGCAACAACCTCAAGGGCGTGACGGTGGACTTCCCCGTGGGCCTGCTAACCTGCGTGACGGGGGTGTCGGGCTCGGGCAAGAGCACACTGGTCAACGACACGCTGTACGCCGCCGTAGCGCGGCAGATTCACCGTGCGCACGAAGAACCGGCCGAGCACGAAGAGATCGTGGGCATCGAGTACTTCGACAAGGTCATCAACGTGGACCAGAGTCCCATTGGCCGCACGCCGCGCAGCAACCCTGCGACTTACACGGGCCTGTTCACCCCCATCCGCGAACTGATGGCCGAGACCAACACCGCCAAGGAACGCGGCTACGGCCCCGGACGCTTCAGCTTCAACGTGTCGCAGTCTTCGGGCGGTGGCCGTTGCGAGGCCTGCCAGGGCGACGGGGTGGTGAAGGTGGAGATGCACTTTCTGCCCGATGTGTACGTGCCCTGCGACATCTGCCACGGCCAGCGCTACAACCGCGAGACGCTGGAAGTGCTGTGGAAGGGCAAGAACATTGCGCAGATTCTGGAGCTGACGGTGGAAGACGCGGCGGCGTACTTCAAAGACGTGCCCACCATCGCGCGCAAGCTGCAGACGCTGCTGGACGTGGGCCTGTCATACATCCGCCTAGGCCAGGCGGCGACCACGCTGTCGGGCGGCGAAGCCCAGCGCGTGAAGCTGGCGCAGGAGCTGAGCAAACGCGACACCGGACGCACGCTCTACATCCTGGACGAGCCCACCACCGGCCTGCACTTTGCGGACATTGATTTGCTGCTCAAGGTGCTGCACCAGCTGCGCGATGCGGGCAACACCATCGTGATCATCGAGCACAACCTCGATGTGATCAAAACGGCCGACTGGCTCATCGACATGGGCCCCGAGGGCGGCGCGGGTGGTGGCACCGTGGTGGGTGTGGGTACCCCAGAAGAGCTGGCTGCCAACCCTGCCAGCCATACAGGACGTTATCTGGCGCCGTATCTGAACAAATCCAAATCGCCCGCCTGAGCGCGCGGGCTGACAGGGCAGGCTCTCAGGGTGCCTTGCTCACAAACGCCACGGTCAGCCCTTTGGCCGTCACAGTGATGGGCCCTGGCTGCAGGCCCAGACCGTCGAACACCGCCGTGTCTTGCGGGCGCAGCTGGTGCAGCGTGACCTCGCGCAGCGACTGCTCGGCCAGCTGTGGGCCGTAGGCATTGAGCAGCTCGTTCACCGCCGGGCGCAGGCCGGGAAACTCCATGCGGCCCAGCTGGATCTGGTGGGCGCGCAACGTGCGGTCGCTGGCCTCGTAGCGCAGCGCAAATTCCACATCCAGGCTGCCTGGGTAGCTGCGCCGCAAAGCCGGGCCAGCCACGTCGAGCGCCATGGCCGCGCCCAGGCGGTTCACCTCGGGCAGCAGGCGCAAGTGCGGCGTCTGCACGGTCAGGTTGAACAGGCCCTGCACCGGCACGCTGCGGGGAAATTTGGGGTCCACCATGGACTGCAGCTGCGCCAGGGGCACGGTGTAGCTGGGCTGGGCCTGTGCGCCACGCGCCACCAGCAGTGCCGCGCCGCCCAGGGCGAGGCCACGAGTGGCGGCGGTCAGAAATCGTCGGCGGTGCAGCATGGGCGTTCTCCGGCAAAAACCGGTGTGACTTCGAGGCAGCGAAAAGGTGCCCCGGCGCAGATTGCGCTCAGCGCCCCACCACCAACCAGCCCGTCCGCTGGTTGTTCTTGTCGTTCTCGTACTCCCACGCGGTGCCGCAGCGGTCGCACACGTAGCGGGTGATGGTGACGGTGCCGTCGTCACGGTCTTCCTTGCGGTTGCCGCGCTGCACCAGCTCGGCGTGGCCCGGCGCCTTGCGCCAATTGCGCTGGATGCCCTGGCAGGGCTCGCACAGGGCCATGGGTTTGAGTTCGTTCTGTCGTGCCAAGTCTTTGGTCATGGGGTAGCAGCCATCGTGGGCTGGGGTGTGGGTTTGTCTGCTGCGGGGCGGCTACTGTAAGGCACCGGCGACGAAAAGGCACTGAGCGGGATCGGCACTGCAACCCCAATGAACCTCCAGGGCTTGTGGATTAATCGCGGTCAGCTATCAAATCAGGAGTGAAAAGTCAGCTGACCACCAACGTCTTGGCCATGCGCGCGTTGTGCAGCACCACGCCGGCACGTTCCACCTGCTGGCGCAGCTCCACCACAAAGCCCTGGGCGGCAAAAAATGGTTCGGCAGTCAGACTCACGTACGCGTGCAGACGGGGGATGTTGCGCTGCTGGGCCTGCGCGTGGATATGCGCCATCAGCGCCCGGGCCACGCCCTGGCCGGAAAACGCTGGAGCCACGAAGAACATGTCGATGCAACCGTCGGCCTGCAGATCGGCAAACCCCGCAATGGGGCCATCGCCCTGCGCTTGTGCGACGAAGGGTTGGTTGGCTCGCATGCGCTCTGCCCAGGTTGCGGCCTCATAGCGCTGTGGTGCCCAGGCATCGAGTTGCTCGGCTCTGTAGTGCTTGCACGCCAGACCATGCACCGAGGCATGGAAAACGGCGCGCAGCGCGGGCTCGTCGCCAGGGCGAAAGTTGCGGATGTGGACAGAGAGCATAGGCGGGTCGCTCACAGAGAACAGGGCGCGCGATTGTGCCGCAAGACCATTGCGCAGCAGCTTGCTCTGGTCGGCATCCCCTTGCTTCATGCTGCGGACGATCGCGCAGAAACACCAACGCCCGGCACCGCGAAAGGCGATGCCGGGCGTTGGCCAGACCGGGGTGGGAACCGCGCGCTTACTTGTCGAGTTCGGCGGTGAGCATGTCCCAGCTGGGGTAGGAGCTTTCGTCCAGGGTGATGGCACCCTTGCCTGCGACAAACTTGAAAGCCGTAGTGCCGGTGCGGGCGAATTCCAGGGTCTTGAGTTTGCACACCGCCGCCTTGGAGGGGGCATCGTTGCAGTAGCGCGGAGCGTTGTCCACGATGGTGCCGGCTGCGTAGCGCACCTGGCGCAGGTGGTCCACGGTCTGGAAGCTTTCCTGCTTCACTTCCATCTTCACATTGCAGCCGCAAGACTGCTTGAGGGTGCTGGCGGCAGACTGCAGGGCAGGCGTTACCTCTGCCGCAAAAAAGTCGCGCTCGGCCTTGCCGGCATGGGCCAGCGAGGCCACGGCGAGGCTCAGGGATGCAATCACCAGCGTGTGTTTTCTCATAGTGTTCTTTCAATGGACGGTTTGGAGAACCTGTTCTCGCAACGGCGGCCACCAGCCCCTCCCTGGCCGGTACCCGCGCTCGACCCGATGGTTCAAGCGCTGCGGATTGTGCCGCGCAGAGGCCCTGCATTCGTCGCGTTGCGCCTTACAAAACGTGCATTTTTGTAAGCGTTCATGTCACGCTCTTTGTCCATTTTTTGGCGCTGTGCCGCCCCAAAGCGCATCAGGGCGACGACGGCGCGCATCGTCCGCATATTGGCTCCGGCGGCGCCTTAATTACCCGTCTCGGTCAGACCGCGCAGCCGCAGGTGCGTTGCTTCGTCTGCCGCCACCGGCAACTGGTGCTTGGCCTGCAGATAGTGGTGCGTGAACACGTCCAGGTACGCCTCCAGCGCCTGTGCGGCTTGCAGTTCGCCCGCCAGCTCCAGGCACAGCGCGCCGACCTCGGAGGTGCAGAAGTGGTCCATGCGCGTGGACCGGCGCAGGTGGTAGCGCGAGAGCTGCTCGGGCTGCAGGCTCAGCACGGGCAGGTGGTTGAGGTAGGGGCTCTTGCGGAACATCTTGCGCGCCTCGGGCCAGGTGGCGTCGAGCAGCACGAACAGCGGGCGCTTGCCCTCTGCCGTGGCCACCTGCGTGACCACGCGCTCGGGCGCCACGAACTCGCCGGGGAACACCACATACGGCTGCCATTGCGGGTCGGCTAGCAGTGCCAGCAGGTCGGGGTGCACCTCGGTGCGCGCCCAGCCAAAGGCATAGGTGTCGGCCACCACATCGGCAATCAGCCAGCCGGTGTTGCTGGGCTTGAGGGGTTCGATGTCCGCCATCAACAGGCACATGCCCGCGCGCGTGGGTAGCTGGGGGCGCAGCGCACAGATGCAGTGGCTGGGCACCAGGCGGCAGCCCGCGCAGCGCTCGCCCTTGGGGCCGCCCCGCGCCAAAAAGGGTTTGGCACTGCGGGCCAGGCGCTCGGCGCGCAGGCGGGCTACCGCATGGGGGGCTGGGGGCGTGGAGTGGTTCACTGGCCGCCCGCCTGCTCCAGCGCAAACAGCGGCACCTCCGCCTTGCGGCTGAGCCACACGCCGCCGCCCAGCTCGATGGCGCCCTCTTGCAGCCCGCGCCGGTAGAGGTCGGCTCGGTGCCGGAACACGCGGTTGTCGGTGATGTCTTCGTCGATGATGTCCCGCTCGTAGTCCTCGCGCGAGACCGCTTCGATGTACAGCGCGCCCCAGCTCAGGCGGCCCAGGTTGTGCAGGGCGGCCTTCAGGTCGGGCGGGCTCAGGTAGGGCAGCACCCCCTGGCAGATCACAAAGTCGAACGGCTCGCTTGCCACATAGTCCACCACCGAGCCTTGCTGCCAGCCAAAGCGCTCGCACAGGTAGGGGCTGAACTCCACGCCCTGGTAACTGGCGGCGGGAAAGTGCTGCGCCATGATGTCCCTCCACAGCCCGATGCCGCAGCCCACGTCGAGCACGCGGCGCACCGGTACACGCAGGTATTTGAGGTAGCTGCATACAAAGGTGCCCAGGCGCTCCATGTGCTGCGGGTCCACCACGCTGGTTTTCTTGTCGAAATAGAAGCGCTGGTAGTAGGCCTCGTCGAAGGTGGTGGCATTGGCGGATTTCAATGGACGGTCCTTGTGGCGGAGAAAGCAGCAAAGCGCCAGAGTATCTCGCACCCGGCCGGGTGTCTGGCGTGGGCGTGACGGCGGCTACGGCGGGCGTGTAGTCTGTGGCCCATGGATTCGCTGATCTCCGCATCTGCCCGCGCCCTGGCCGCCGGGGACCCGCTGGGCGCCCTCAAGCGAGTGGCCCTGCGCGACGACCCGCCCGCCCTGGCCTTGCGCGGCATTGCCATGGCGCAGCTGGGCGAACACCCCCGTGCGCGCGACCTGCTGCGGCAGGCTGCGCGCGCCTTTGGCACCCACGAAGCCCAGGCGCGCGCCCGATGCGTGGTGGCTGAGGCCGAGGTGGCGCTGGCCATGCGCGACCTCGGCGGGTCACCCCGCCCGCTGCTGGAGGCCGCCAATACGCTGCAAGACCACGGCGACACCGCCAACGCCACCCAAGCGCGGCTGATTGCGGCGCGACGGCTGCTGCGCATCGGCCGCCTGGACGAAGCTGCAGCGGCCATGAATGCCCTGGCGGCCGCCCCCGCAGCGGGCAAACTGCCCCCCGCCCTGCGGGCAATGGCCGACCTCACCCTGGCCGAACTGGCACTGCGCTCGCTGCACATTGCCGCCGCCCGCGCTGCCCTGGGCCGCGCGCATGAGGCCGCTTTGCAAGCCCGCGTGCCGGCCCTGCTGGCCGAGGTGGCGCAGGCGCGCGCCATGCTGGACCAGCCCGCAGCGCGCCGCGTGGAGGCCGGTGTGGACCAACCGCTGCGTCTGTCAGAGGTGGCCGACCTGCTGGCGTCTGGCGCGCTGGTGGTGGATGCGTGCCGGCGCTGCGTGGGGGTGGGCGCGGCCCCATCTGCCCCAGACGCCGCTGCCGTGTGGCAACCCCTGGCACGCCGACCCATTCTGTTTGCCCTCGCCCGCGCGCTGGCGCAGGCCTGGCCCGGGGATGCAGAGCGTGAGGCTTTGATTGCCCAGGCCTTCCGTACCCGCCACCCGGACGACACCCACCGCGCGCGGCTGCGGGTGGAGGTGGGGCGCCTGCGCGCGCTCCTGCGGCCGCTGGCGCGCATCGAGGCCACGGCGCGCGGCTTTGTGCTGCAGCCCCTGGACGCACGGCCGGTGGTGGTGCTGGCGCCGCCCATCGATGGCGAGCAGGCGGCGCTGCTGGCTCTGCTGTCGGACGGTGCGGCCTGGTCCACCTCGGCGCTCGCGCTGGCCACGGATGCCAGCCAGCGCACCGTGCAGCGCGCGTTGGCCGAGCTGGAAGCACAAGGCCGTGTGCGCTCCATCGGCCGCGCGCGTGCGCAGCGCTGGCTGGCGCCGCCGCTGTCCGGATTCACGACGATCTTGTTACTCCCTGCTGCGCTGCCGATTGCATAAAGTGGACGCCAAGCCCCCACCGGGCCACCCCAAAGGAGCCAACCATGACCGCATGCACCCACAGCGAACCGACACCCGCCACCCTCCGCCACCACCCTTCACAACCCGCCGAGATCGTGCGCGAATACGGCCCCTTTGCGGGCGCGGACAGCGTGCACGGCGTCACCCATGACGGCCAGCATGTCTGGGCGGCCACGGGGGCGCACCTGGTGGCCTTCGATGCCGCAACGGGCGAGACCCAGCGCACGCTGGCGGTGGCCAGCGATGCCGGCACTGCGTTTGACGGCAGGCACCTGTACCAGATCACCGAGGCGCGCATCGACAAGATCGACCCCGCCACCGGCCAGGTGGTGGCCTCCATCCCCGCCCCTGGCAACGGCAACGACTCGGGCCTCACCTGGGCCGAAGGCAGCCTGTGGGTGGGCCAGTACCGCGACCGCAAGATCCACCAGATCGACCCCGCCACGGGCGCCATTCGGCGCACCATCGAGTCCGACCGCTTCGTGACCGGCGTGACCTGGGTGGACGGCGAAATGTGGCACGGCACCTGGGAGGGTGACGAGAGCACGTTGCGCCACATCGACCCCGCCACCGGCGCCGTGCTGCAGCAGCTCGACATGCCTCCAGGCGTGGGCGTGAGCGGCCTCGAATCGGACGGTGCCGACCTCTTCTACTGCGGGGGCGGCGGCAGCGGCAAGGTCCGCGCTGTGCGCCGGCCCAAGGCGGCCCGCCCCTGAGCCCCTGACACCTTCAGCCCTTGAGCGACGCGGCGCCCCGCCGCAACCACCACCCCTTGCCACCACAGGCCCTGCGCGCATCACGCGATGTCGCAGGCCGGGGACAGGTGCGCCTGCCAGCGCCTCCCTCCCCATGCAATTCTTCGTCCCGCAACGTCATCCATCACCCACCAGGAGCACCCCCATGAACGCACCCACTTCCCACCCCGTGGTTTCTGCCGACGAATGGCTGGCTCAGCGCCATGCGCTGCTGGCCCGCGAAAAGGCCCTGACCCGCCTGCATGACGAGGTCGCCGCGCAGCGCCGCGCACTGCCCTGGACCCGCGTGGACAAGCGCTACACGCTGGACACGCTGCAGGGTCCGCGCGCCTTGGCCGACCTCTTCGATGGCAGCAGCCAGCTGCTGGTGCAGCACTTCATGTTTGGCCCGGGGTGGGAGCAGGGCTGCCCCAGCTGCTCCTTCATGGCCGACCACATGGGCGGCATGGAGCTGCACCTGCAGCACCGCGATGTATCGGTGCTCGCCGTCTCGCGCGCGCCGCTGGCCGAGATCGAGCGTTTTCGCCAGCGCATGGGCTGGCAGTTCCGCTGGGCGTCGTCGCATGGCAGCGACTTCAACCACGACTTTGCCGTGAGCTTCACGCCCGAGCAGCGCGCACGCGGCCACGGCGAGGTGTTCTACAACTACGGCATGCAGCCGTTCCCCGCCGATGAGGCGCCGGGCATCAGCGTGTTTGTGCGCAGTGACGCGGGTGAGGTGTTCCACGCCTACTCCACCTTCGGGCGCGGCGTGGAGGCCATGATGGGCACCTACCAGCTGCTGGACCTCGCGCCCCGAGGCCGCCACGAGACCAACCCCGCCTACCCCATGGACTGGGTGCGCCACCACGACCGGTATGCACCTTCCCTGCCAGCGGCTGGGTCTGCGGCGGCACCAGCTGCACAGGCGCCACAGCCTTCACCGGGCCACACGGCGCCGGGCGGGTGCTGCTCCACACGGAGCTGAACCACACACGGTTGAGACCGCGACCATGGACGCCACCCTCTGGTCCTGGCTGGCCATCGCTGCCATGGGCGCACTGCACGGGCTCAACCCCCTCACGGGCTGGGGGCTGGCCACCGCCTGCAGCCTGCACGCCAACGACCGTAGCATGCCGCTGCGCGCACTGCTGCCCATGGCCTGCGGGCACCTGGCCGCCGTGGCATTGGCGGCGGCTGCGGCGGTGTGGGGGCTATCGTTGTCGCCATCCGCGCTGCTGGCGGTAGCGGGCGGCATGGCTGGGGTGGTGGTGCTCACTCGCGCGCATTGGCCGGCGGCGGTGTGGCATCGCCTGCGCAAGCCCGCCGGGCCCATGGGCATGGCAGTCTGGTCCTTTGG
The DNA here is from genome assembly GCF_056314325.1 of Acidovorax sp. DMC1. Lineage (NCBI taxonomy): Bacteria > Pseudomonadati > Pseudomonadota > Betaproteobacteria > Burkholderiales > Comamonadaceae > Acidovorax > Acidovorax sp. DMC1. Next base: position 57,947 of record NZ_JBQUYO010000007.1, read on the forward strand.
GGTGGCCACGGTGCACGGTGCCGGGCTGGCGCTGATGCCTGCGCTGGCCCCGCTGTGCGGGGGTGATGGCGCAGCAGGTGGGGCGGCTCCAGCGGGTGGCGGGCTCTCCACCCCCTTGTTGCTGGCGCTGGCCGCGCTGGGTGTTCACATCCTGGCCATGCTGGCCGTCACCGGGGCCATGGCCGCTGCGGCCTGCCAAGCGGTGCAGGCCACCCAGCGCTGTCTTGTGCGCCACCGGGGTGGCAGCGGCGGCCCTGTCCGCTGATCAGGCCTTGGCCGGGCGGTGCAGGGCGCAGATCTTGTTGCCGTCCGGGTCGCGCAGGTACGCCAGGTACAGCTTGCCGCCGGGGCCTTCGCGCCAGCCGGGTGGGTCTTCGCAGGTAACGCCGCCGTTGGCTACGCCGGCGGCATGAAAGGCGTCGGCCTGTTCGGGCGACTGCATGGCAAAACCGATGGTGCCGCCGTTGGCAAAGGTGGCGGGTTCGCCGTTGATGGGAGTGGTGATGCCAAAGGTACCGGTGGGGCCGCGATAGAAATAGCGGTTCTTGTTGGCCACCCCGGGCGGTACACCCAGCGTGCCCAGCAGCGCGTCATAAAACTTCTTGGACCGCTCCAGGTCGTTCACACCGACCATCACATGACTGAACATTCATCGTCTCCTGTAAGCCCCTCAAGGGGCGGGTTGTGGCCAACGGTTGGCGGTGGCATGTTAGCGGGTGGCTATCGCCGTCACAGGGGCGTGCCACAAGCCCCTGTGCGGCACTCTGGCTGGGGCGCCTTTTGGCGGCAGCCTCTGTGGCCCCCGGGCGTCCACACAGGCTGCATGGAAGCCGTTTTGAGGCAAAAATGCGCCATAGCGCTAGTACAACATGCCTGAATAGCTATCTAATTTATAGCAAACATCCTCAGCGCCAATAGCTTCCGCGCTCCATCTCATACCCCTCGTATCGCCCTTTGAACAAGCCATCACACCCCATGCTGCCCACTGCCTCCCCGCCCCACTTCACCCCGGTGCCCCTCGACAAGGCCTACCGCCTGCTCAACCACGGCCCCGTCGTGCTGGTGTCGGCCACCCATGCAGGCCAGCACAACGTCATGGCCGCATCGTGGGCCTGCGCACTGGACTTTGCGCCGCCCAAGGTCACCGTGGTGCTCGACAAGGCGACGCGCACGCGCGAGCTGGTGGAGGCCAGCGGGTTGTTTGCCCTGCAGCTGCCCACCGTGCCGCAGGCCGCGCTCACCGTCGCCCTGGGCACCGACACCGCCAAGACCACGCCCGACAAGCTGCAGCGCCATGGCGTGGAGTTGTTTGAAGCACCGGGCCAACCCGCGCAGACCATGCCCCCGCTGGTGCAAGGCTGCGCCGCCTGGCTGCTGTGCCGCGTGGTCCCCGAGCCCCACAACCAGCAGGCCTACGACCTCTTCATTGGCGAAGTGGTGGCCGCCTGGGCCGACGAACGTGTGTTCCGCAACGGGCACTGGGAGTTCGACACCGCGCCGGATGACTTGCGCACGCTGCACTACGTCGCGGGTGGACAGTTTTATGCGACGGGGGCGTCGGTGCGGGTGTGAGGTCCGGCGTCCTCTGCTTGTTCCAGGCCCGGCCGGGTACCCGGCAACCCGTGGGGTCGGCGCAGAACGGTGCCTGTCTGCAGAAGCGTACGTCGTGCCCAGGCCGGACACTGGTTCGGGTAAATTGCTTCAATGCCCCACCCCTCCCCAGCCACAACCGCCGCCGCTAGCGCAGCGGCACCTGCCTCCCTCATCGACTCCCGCCAGGCCGCGTGGCGCCTGCTAACCACGCTGGGTTTAGTGGTGCTGGGCAACAGCAGCATGTATGTGGTGTCGGTGGTGCTGCCCGCCGTGCAGGCCGAGTTTGGCGTGGGCCGTGCGGATGCGTCGCTGCCCTACACGCTGATGATGGTGTGCCTGGGGCTGGGCGGCATCTGGACCGGGCGCATGGCCGACCGGCATGGGCTGATGCCGGTGCTGTGCGTGGGCGCGGTGGCTGTGTGTGGCGGGTTTGTGTGGGCTGGGCTGTCGGGCAGCATCTGGGGGTTTGGGCTGGCGCACGGACTGATGGGGCTGATTGGCAGCTCGGCCACGTTTGCGCCGCTGATGGCCGACACCGCGCTGTGGTGGAACAAGCGGCGCGGCATTGCGGTGGCGATCTGCGCCAGCGGCAACTACATTGCGGGCGCGCTGTGGCCGCCCATCGTGCAGCACGGCATCGAGCTGATCGGCTGGCGCCACACCTATGTGCTGTTGGGCCTGGTGTGTGGCGTGGGCATGCTGCTGCTGGCGCTGCGCATGCGCCAGCGCGCGCCGGTGGCGCAGATGGATGCAGCCCCTGCACCGGCCGCATCGGCGCAAGGTGCGGCAGCCGGTATGGCGCCTGCAGCGCTGTCGTTCGACCGCAGCCGCCCGTTTGGCCTGCGCCCGTTGCATGCGCAGCTGCTGCTGTGTGTGGCGGGTGTGGCCTGCTGCGTGGCCATGGCGATGCCACAGGTGCACATCGTCGCCTATTGCACCGACCTGGGTTTTGGCGCGGCGCGCGGGGCCGAGATGCTGTCGCTGATGCTGGCGTGCGGCATCGTCAGCCGCCTGGTGTCGGGCGTGATCTGCGACCGCATTGGCGGCGTGCGCACGCTGCTGCTGGGCTCGGCGTTGCAGGGCGTGGGGCTGGCGCTGTTTTTGCCATTTGACGGGCTGGTGCCGCTGTATGTGATCTCGGCGATGTTCGGGCTGTTTCAGGGCGGCATCGTGCCCGCCTACGCCATCATCATCCGCGAGTACTTTGCCCCGCAGGAGGCCGGTGCCCGCGTGGGCGCAGTGATCATGGCCACGCTGATCGGTATGGCGCTGGGGGGCTGGATGTCGGGCTGGATCTTCGACCTGACGGGCAGCTACCGCGCGGCGTTTTTGAACGGCATGGCGTGGAATCTGCTGAACTTGTCGATCGTGGGCTGGCTGTTCTGGCGCGTGCGGCAACAGCGCGTTGCGCCAGCGCGGCCGGAGCACAGCCTGGGGTAAGCCGGGCTGGCGCTGCCAGCAGGCACCATCGGCGGTTCAGGCCGCCTGCAGATACCGCCCCGCTAGTTCCTTCTGCGCGGCAGCGTCCACGCCCAGCACGTCCACCAGATACGCCTGCAGCCCGCCAAAGTCGTTGTCCACCATGTGCAGGGCGGCGTCCAGAAACTCCTCTTGCACGCGCCACAGCACGCGCAGCACTTCCTCTGGTGCGTGGCTGCCCATGCCGTGTGGGCGCTGGTACAGCGCGTTGGTGAGCAGGTAGTCGTGCATCACCACGTCGCGCGGCACGCCCAGCGTCAGCAGGATGAGGGCGGCGGCAAAGCCGGTGCGGTCCTTGCCCGCCGTGCAATGGAACACGGTGGGCGCGTCGCTGGCCAGCAGCAGGCGGAACAGCTCGGCAAAACGCGGAGCGTTGTCGTGCACAAAGCCCCGGTAGGTGTCCTGCATCAGGCCCACGGCGTCTTGGGCGGTGAGCTGGCGGCCGGTGCTTTGCAGCTCCAGCGCGCGCTGTACCACCGTGGGCTCGATGTGCAGCGGGTGGTAGGCCACGCCGGGCAGCGCGTAGGCATACGCGGCGCTTTCGGCCTGGCCCCGAAAGTCCACCGCGCGGGCCACACCCAGGTCGGCCAGCAGGGCCTGGTCTTCGGGTGTGAGGCCTGCCAGGTGGTCGGAGCGGAAGATGCGGCGCCACTTCACCGAGCGGCCGCCGTGGCCGGTGTAGCCGCCCAGGTCGCGGAAGTTGGTGGCGCCGCGCAGGGGCAGGGATCGGGAAGGAGCAGAAGAGGACATGGTCAAAAGGCTCAAGCACAGGGCGTTGCCGCAAGACTAGCCCAGATGCGCCCGCCCGGTTGTCGCATGGGGGCTATCCAGCGCACCGGCACGCCGTGTGCGGGATCTGGTTTGCCCCCTTCGCTGCGCCAGGGTTACTTGCCCTGCACGTAGGCGTTACGCGCGGTCAACGCCAGGTCGGGGTAGTTGGCAAACATGCCGTCCATGCCCATGTCCAGGTACTTGCGGAACTCTGCGGCGGCAGGAGCGGCATCGGCCTGTGCAAAGGTCCAGCCGTGCACCTTCAGGCCTGCGGCGTGGGCCTGGTCGATGAAGGACTTCGTGACCGGGTAGGTGGTGTTGTTGATGAGCACGCCCACCCCCTCGGTGAAGGCAGCCACATCCTTGAGCGCGAGTGCCTGCACGCCGGTGGTGCCCGTGACCCCCATGCGCGCGGTGCCGTCCGCTGCGGTGGTGGCCACCCCCAGCAGGATCAGCGGCATCTTGTTGTTCTGCGCGACTTGCTTGGTGCGCAGGCTGCGCAGTGTGGCATCACTGAACGACTGGATGAAGACCTTGCTCGTGGCGTTGTAGCCGTTGGCGGCCAGGGTCTTCAAGATGCCGTCTTCCATGGCGGGGTCGGCCTGCTTGGCCTCGGGGTAGATGCCCACTTCGCGGCCTGCGGTGCTGCTTTGCTTCTTGGCCAGGTCCACCACTTCCTGGAAGGTGGGTACGGCGAACGCATTGGCCGAGCTGGGCGTGAAGCCCGGATAGCTTGCCTTGCCCGTGCCGGTGGGCACCACGGTCAGTGTCTTGATTTCGGCGAGGGTGAAGTCCGACACCTTGTAGCCGCCGTTGCGCTGCGCGAACAGCGTGGCCACGTTGGTGGTGCGGTTCAGGGTGTCGTCGTGGATGGCGACCAGCGCGCCGTCTTTGGTGATCTGCAGGTCGGGTTCGATGAAGTCGGCCCCCATGCGGATGGCCAGCTCGTAGCCGCCCAGTGTGTGTTCGGGCAGATAGCCGCTGGCGCCACGGTGCGCGATGACCTGGGGTTGTGCAGGCGCATCGTCACTACCGCCACACCCGGCAAGCACCAGGGCAGACAGGCAGACGGCGGCGAAGGAGGACAAGGCTTTCATGGCAGCGGTTCCGTTTCTGAAAAGAGGCCGACTCTAGGGCGGCGCCATTGCAGCGGCGTGACATGGTGGCGCGGATATGCGCAGGACAGAAACGCAGGAGACACCGGGGCGACAGTGAACCCTGCGATACAAGAACCCATGCCGCATGCAAGCGCGGGTTCAGGCGTCTGGTTACGCCTTTGTCCGATGGGCAGCGAACCGTCAAGGCGGGAGCGAGGTCACCGCGCCATCCACCGGCAGCTCTTGCATGCCCTTGGGACAGGGCTGGTCGGTGTAGGTAGTGCGGCCGTCTTTCACACACTTGCGCGGTTGCGGCGCAGCGGGCGTTGAGGCTCCGTTGCGCGCGGGCTGCGCCTGGGCGGGCCGCTTGTCAGGCGGCAGGGTGTCGGGGCCCGGGCGGGTGATCTTTTTCCACATCTGTGCGGACCACGGCCCTGCCTGCGGCAGCCAGGCATCGCGCGTCCACCACGCAGCGGCGGCGGTAGCCACCACCACGATCGCAATGGCGGTGAGGACGGTGCGTTCAGTGCGGCTACGCATGCTGATGCGGTGAGAGTGCCTGCTAAGGTCCGTCAGCGTGTGCGCTCGCGCGTCACGTTCACGTCGATGTCACCAAACACGGTCACGCCGCTGGCACCCTGGGGCTGCTGCTGGCTGGCCGGGTCGCTGGAGCGCGCGGAGCCTGTGGTGGTGCAACCCCCCAGCGCAGCTGCAACCGCGATGGCCACCAGCGCGCTGCGGCAGACGCTGCCCGCCATCGACGCGGTAGGTGCCCTGTTCAGCGGCTTCATCATTCGCCGCCCAGGTGGTTGCCCAGAATGCCGGCCAGTTCGAACATGCCTGCGCTGTCCTTGCCGAACACGGCGCGCAGCTTGTCGTCGGCGACGATGGTGCGCTTGTCCTTGGGGTCCTGCAGGTTGTGGGCCTTGATGTATTCCCACATCTTCTTGACGGCCTCGGGGCGGGCCACGGGCTCGTTGCCGATCACGGCGGCCAGGGCGGCGCTGGGCGCCTTGCCTGCGGCGGCCTTGCGCGGGGCTTTGGCGGCAGCGGTTTTGGTTGCGGCCTTCTTTGCAGGGGGCTTTTTGGCGGTAGCGCTAGTGGCTTTTGCCTTGGCTGCTATTGTTTTTGCAGCGGCTCCTGGGCGGGGTGGGAACTTGCTGGGGGCAAATTCAAAGTTGACCTTGCCTGCCTCCTTGTCCCACGCCAGGTGGGCCTTGAAGTTGCGGCGCGTGCGCATGCTCACGAACTTGTCGAGCAGGTCGGTCTTGCCGGTCTCCAGCAGCTTGTGCATCTGCTCGCGCTCCACGGGCTGCTGCAGGATGATCTTGCCGCTCTTGAAGGTGCAGCTGGGCGTGGGCTGCGCGGCAGTAGGCACGGCCTTGCTGCACACATAGTTGCTGCCGTGCTCGTGCACTTCCGATCCGCAGATGGGGCAGGCACCCAGCGAGGCGTCTTCAAACTCCACCAGCTCGCCGGATTCCTCGGCGTTCTTGTCGTCGCCAAAGTCGAATTCGAGCTTGTAGTTGTGCGCCTCGTCGTCGTACTTGATGACGATCTCAGAGGTGAACGGCCAGCCCGCCTTGGAGCGGAAGCCCTCCAGTGGGCCGATCTTTTTGTCGCGCAGCAGCTGTTCGGCCTCGGCCGTTTCAAACGTGCGGCCGGCGGGCGACTTGCCAAAGCTGAAGCCACAACCTTCTGCGCCCGGCTTGCCCACGCAGGCATACCTGCGGTAGTTTTCCTTCACCACGCCACCGCAGTTGGGGCAAGGGGATTCGAGCGTGGCGTAGTCGCCGGGGATGGTGTCGCGGTCGTATTCCTTGGCCTTCTTCACCATGCGCTCGGTCATGGCGGCAATCTCTTGCATGAAGGCTTCGCGGCTGAGCTGGCCCTTCTCCATCTGCGAGAGCTTGTACTCCCACTCGCCCGTGAGTTCGGCACGGCAGAGTTCTTCCACCTCCAGACCGCGCAGCAGCGTCATGAGCTGGAAGGCCTTGGCCGTGGGGATGATTTCGCGGCCCTCGCGCAGCATGTACTTTTCGGTCAGCAGGCCTTCGATGATCGCCGCACGCGTGGCAGGGGTGCCCAGGCCTTTTTCCTGCATGGCTTCGCGCAGTTCGTCGTCGTCGATCTGCTTGCCCGCGCTTTCCATGGCGCCCAGCAGCGTGGCTTCGGAGTAGCGGGCGGGGGGCTTGGTCTTGAGGCTCTTGGGGTCGGCAGCCAGGGTGTTGACGCTCTCGCCGGGCTTCACCGGCACCAGGTTCTGGCCCTTGTCGCCGTCCTTGCCGCCTTCCACTTCGTCGGCGGCTTCCTTGCCGTAGATGGCCAACCAGCCCGGCTTGACCAGCACCTTGCCTTCGGTCTTGAAGCTGTGCGGGGCCACGGTGCTGATGCGCGTGGTCACCGTGTATTCAGCGCTGGGGAAGAACACCGCCATGAAGCGGCGCACGACCAGGTCGTACAGCTTTTGCTCGGCTTCGCTCAGGCCGCTCGGTGCCTGCAGCGTGGGGATGATGGCAAAGTGATCGCTCACCTTGCTGTTGTCAAAGATGCGCTTGGACGGGCGGATGTAGTTGTTGTTCAGCGCCGTGAGCGCGTGGGGCGCCAGGTGGCGCATACCGCTGTCGGCCAGCATCTCAAACGTCTGCTTGGCCACGGGCAGATAGTCTTCCGGCAGCGCGCGCGAGTCGGTACGCGGGTAGGTCAGGGCCTTGTGACGCTCGTACAGGCTTTGCGCCAGGGCCAGCGTGGTCTTGGCCGAGAAGCCGAACTTGCCGTTGGCCTCGCGCTGCAGGCTGGTCAGGTCGAACAGCAGGGGCGACGCCTGGGTGGTGGGCTTGCTCTCTTCGGTGACTGTGGCCTGCTTGCCGCGCACGGCGTTGGCAATGGCCGTGGCCTCGGCGGCGGACCACACACGGTCCGCGCGCATTTCCACATCCTCGCCCTTCTTCCACTTGGGGTCGAACCACTTGGCGGGGTACTCGCCGGCTTCCGCGCCAAAGGTGGCGTGGATTTCCCAATAGTCGCGGCTGATGAACTTGCGGATCTTTTCCTCGCGCTCCACCACCAGCGACAGCGTGGGCGTCTGCACCCGGCCCACGGTGGTCAGGAAGAACCCACCATCGCGCGAGTTGAACGCCGTCATGGCCCGCGTGCCATTGATGCCCACCAGCCAGTCGGCCTCGGAGCGGCTGCGGGCCGCGCTGGCCAGGCCCGCCATCTGCTGCTCGGTGCGCAGCGCATCAAAGCCGTCGCGGATGGCCTGGGGCGTCATGGACTGCAGCCACAGGCGCTTGACCGGTTTGCCCAGAGGCTTGGCGCCACCGGCGTACTGTTCGATCAGGCGGAAGATCAGCTCTCCCTCGCGGCCCGCGTCGCAGGCGTTGATGAGCTGTGTCACGTCCTTGCGCTTGGCCTGCTTGACCACCGCGTTCAGGCGGCTCTTGGTCTTGTCCACGGGCTTCAGGTCAAAGTACGGCGGGATCACAGGCAGGTGCGCAAAGCTCCACTTGCCGCGTTTCACATCGAATTGCTCGGGGGCCTGGATCTCCACCAGGTGGCCCACGGCGCTGGTGACGACATAGCGGTCGTTCTCGAAGTGGTCTTCGTGCTTCTCGAACTTGCCCGCCACGGGGGTCAGTGCGCGCACGATGTCTTGCGCCACCGAGGGTTTTTCTGCAATTACCAGGGTCTTGGTCATTTTTTGGTTTCTCGCCAGTCTGGCTGTCCGGCATCCGGCCGGTCGCTTCTACAATCCGTTGCCTCACGCGTACACGCGCACGCGCATGTGTGCATATTCAAGTTAACAGAGTTTTTGCCATGCCCCGCACCGCACCGCCTGCAACCCCGACCCCTGCGCAGGGGCGTCGCATCCAGACCCGGCGCTCGGGCGTGCACGGCAAGGGCGTTTTTGCCGTGCAGGATATTGCAGAGGGCGAGGTCCTTGTCGAATACACGGGTGAAGTGATCGGCTGGCAGGAAGCGCAGGACCGGCACCCGCACGACCCTTTGCAGCCCAACCACACGTTCTACTTCCATGTGGATGAAGACCATGTGATCGATGCAAAGTTCGGCGGCAATTCGTCGCGCTGGATCAACCACAGCTGCAACCCCAACTGCTACGCCGACGAGCGCGACGGCCGCATTTTCATCACCGCGCTGCGCAACATCAAGGCGGGCGAAGAGCTGAACTACGACTACGGCCTGATCATCGAAGAGCGCTATACCCCCAAGCTCAAGGCCGAGTACCCCTGCTGGTGCGGCAGCCCCAACTGCCGGGGCACGCTGCTGGCGCCCAAGCGCGGCTGGGCACCGCCGGTGCCGCTGCCACCGTCCAAGCCGTTTTCTACCAAGGTCAAGAAGGCCGCCAAGGCTCCCCAGAAGGCCAAGCCGCGAGGCCGCAGCCAGTGAGCGCCACCTCTCCGATCCGCTGGCCCGCCGAAGCCATCTGGGAGGCGGTATCCCCGCTGCTGCCGGGCTTTACGGTGGAGGTGCTGCCCACCATCGACTCCACCAACACCGAGCTGATGCGCCGTGCGCGCAACGGCCAGTGCGAGCCCACCCTGCTGGTGGCTGAGCAGCAGACCGCAGGGCGTGGGCGGCTGGGGCGGGTATGGCAAAGCGATGTGGGGGCTTCTCTGATGATGTCCTTGGGCTTGCCGCTGGCACCCAAGGATTGGTCGGGCCTGTCGCTCGCCGTGGGAGTGAGCGTGGCCGAGAGCCTGCAGCCCGTGCTGCCGCCGCTGGGCGCGAACCAGCCCGCTCGCGTGGGGCTCAAGTGGCCCAACGACCTCTGGCTGGGCGGTGCGGCGGGCGACCGCAAGCTGGGCGGCATTCTGGTGGAGACCGCGAGTTTTGTGGCGCCCCAGGCCGCCCAGGCCGTAGCCCCGCAGACGAACACCAGCACCGCGCGCTATGTGGTGGTGGGCATCGGCATCAACGTGCTGCCCCGCAGCCCCGAGGGCATGAGCATGCCCCCCGGCAGCCTGCAGGAGGTGGAGCCGGGCCTGGACGCGCCCACCGCGCTGCTGCGCATCGTGCCGCCGCTGGTGGCCATGCTGCAGTCGTTTGCGGGCTATGGCTTTGCGCCCATGCAGCCCCGCTTTGCGGCGCGCGATGTGCTGCAGGGCCGCGCCGTGACGCTGAGCGACGGCCACACGGGCACCGCGCATGGCGTGGGTGATGACGGGGCGCTGCTGGTGCACACGGCGGGTGGCATGCAGGCCATCACCAGTTCCGAAATCAGCGTGCGGCCGACAGCGGTGCCACCGGTGTGAGCCCGCTTTTCCTTCCGATGCGAGTGTTCTTGAAAGGCCGCGCCCCATGCTCCGTCTTGCCGTGATCGTGCTGCTCCTGGCCAACGCGGGCTATTACGCGTGGTCACAGGGCCTGCTGCGCCCGTTGGGCTACGCGCCGCAGGAGCAGTCGGAACCCCAGCGCATGAACCAGCAGATCCGGCCCGAAACGCTGCAGATCCTGAAGGTCAACCCCAGCAAGACCTCCTCCGCTGCGCCTCCCGGTTCCACGTCCACCCCCGCTTCCCCCTCCCAGGCCACCGCCGCCAACGACTCCCCCGCCCCCCCCACCACACCGGCCGCCTCGCCCCCCGCAGACTCTGCGGAGTGCCTGCAGGCTGGCGTGTTTGACGACCGCCAGGCCGAAGCGCTGCGCACGGCGGCCGCCGGGTTGCCCGCCGGCAGCTGGACGCTGGAGCCCACGCCCATCCCAGGCCGCTGGATGGTCTACATGGGGCGGTTTGACGACATCGAAACTCTGGACCGCAAACGCGCCGAGCTGCGCGCCCGCAAGGTGGACCACGACCGCGCCGGAGGCACGCTCGAGCTGGGCCTGTCGCTGGGCCGCTTTGCCTCCAAGGAGGCGGCCGAGCGCGAGCTGACCAACCTGGGCACCAAGGGCGTGCGCACCGCCCGCGTGATTCAGGAGCGTGCCGAAGCCCCCGGCTTCACGCTGCGCCTGCCCGCCGTGAACGACGCCTTGCGTGCCCAGCTGGATGTGCTGCGCACGGCCATGGCGGGCAAGACGCTGCGTGCCTGCGGCTGACCCCCTTTTGCACATTGCCACCATGAATGAAGAGCCAACGTCCATCCAGTGCGGCGAGCACGGCGATGCCGCACCCACCTTCGTGTGCGGCCACCTGTGCCGTCACCCGGTGCAGCGCTGGTTTTGCGATGCACCCTCGCCAGACACCCCCTACCCGGACGCATGGTGCGCCAGCTGCAACGCCGAGCTGATGCGGCAGGGGGGTGAGTGGACCGAGCACAACACGCAATGCCTGGACCTTCAGATCCTGTGCCACCACTGCTACCAGGACGCCATGGCGCGCAGTGTGGAGGCGCTGGACGGCGACACCCAAGCCGCCTGGATCGAGGCGGTGACGCAGGGCCACCACGCGCTGCGGGACAAGCAGCGCGCGCTGGAGCAGGACTACGGCATCGCCAGCTTTGAGCGCTGGGACTACGACCAGTCCGCCGGCACTTTGACCTTTTCGGCCGGTGGCGTGCCCCGGGTGGTGGCCGACATCGAGTTCATCGGATCGGTGTCGGAGGTCAGTGGCACCTGGTTGTGGGCCTGGGCCAATTTCCACAACGAAGCCCCGGTGGTGTCGCGCATCGCGGCCGTGCGGGAGTGGGGCGAAGCCCAGGGCTTTCTGCACCTCACGGTGCCGCTGTGGAAGGGCGATGCCGTCGATGGCTGGGAGCTGTCGGGCGTGGCCGCGCAGGTGCTGGGCGCCCAGGGGGTGTACCGCGTGCCGATGGAGCGGGGCTTTTTGTACATGGCCCTGATGTCGGTGCAACGCGTGGCGTGAGCACGATTGCTGCGCCCACCCGGGTGCAGCGCTATGGCAACGGGATGGCGCGCGTCTCGCCCTGCCGCAGGAGCCAGACGCGGTCCAGCGGCAGGCCCCGCTGCGCCAGTGCGGCGGCCAGGTCGCGCGGTGGGTGGTCGAAGGCCTCCTGTGTCAGCATGAACGTGCCCCAGTGCACGCCCATGGCCTGCCTGGCCTCCACATCCAGCATCAGCTGCACGGCGTCTTCCGGGTTCACGTGCATGGGCTTCATGAAGTCGCGGGGCAGGTAGGCGCCGATGGGCAGGGCCAGAAAGTCCACCGGCCCCAGGCGCTGGCGGATGGCCTTGAAGTCTTCGCTGTAGCCCGTATCGCCCGGGAACAGAAAGCGCCAGGGCGCCGCCGCCTGCGGGCGCGCCCATTCCAGCAGGTACCCGCCCCACAGCGAGGCATTGGTATCCCACGGGGTGCGGCGGCTCCAGTGCTGCGACGGTGTGAACACCACGCGCACGCCGGGGGCGATGTCGGCGTGCTCCCACCAGTTCAGTGGGGTGACGGGGCCCATGCCCCGCTGGGTGAACCAGTCGGCCAGCCCCAGTGGCACCACAAAGCGGGGTGACTGGCCCGCGTCGCGCAGCCGGCGCAGGGTGCCGTAGCACAAGTGGTCGTAGTGGTTGTGCGAGATCAGCACCACATCGATGGGCGGCAGGTCCTCGGGCGCCAGGGGCGCGGGCACACGGCGCGGGGCGCCGAAGCGGCCTAGGGGGCCCGCAAAATCGCACAGCGTGGGGTCGATCAGCACGTTGAGACCCGCCACCTGCAGCAGCATGGAGACATGGCCCAGCCAGGTGATCACGGGCGCCTGCTGGCGCTGCGCCAGGCGCGCAGGGTCCACGGGCTGCGTCCACTGCCGGGCAAATGCCGCGTAGCCGCCCGCCGGTTCGCTGCGCGGCTTGAAATCGCCGCGCAGCGAGCGCCAGACCATTTCGTACCAGGGGAAGTTGCCGATCACCACGTCAGGGTGCGTGTTGGCAAAGCGGCGGGGCGGTGAGGTCATGGGGGGCTGCGTCCGTGCAAAAAGATCGGGCCAAGCTATGAGGCCGCATGATGCCGGATGCCCGGTGCTGTGGCGGGTTGCCGGCGCATCAACCCTGCGGCGTGCCGGCCTTGTCTTCTGCCACAGGGTCAGCTGCCTGCCACCACGTCCCGCGCCGCAAAACGCACGCTGAAGCGCGCGCCGGGCGGGGTCTGGCCAGGGCGCGCGTCTTCGAGCGTGACCTCGGCATCGTGCTTGCTGGCAATCTCCAGCACGATGGGCAGGCCCAGCCCGGAGCCATCGGCCTCGCTGCCCAGGGCGCGGTAGAACGGCTGGAACACCAGCTCGCGCTCGGCCTCGGGCACGCCGGGGCCGGAGTCTTCGACCTGCAGCAGCAGCACATGGCCGAAGGTGTCGGCCAGCACGCGGGCGGTGACCACGCCGGGCTTGTCGGGCGTGGAGGGGGTGTAGTTGATGGCGTTGTCCACCAGGTTGCGCACCAGCTCCTTGAGCAGCGTGGGGTTGCCGTCGATCAGCACGCCCGGCGATCCCGGCTCGGCGCCGTCGTAGCCCAGGTCGATGTGCTTGTCGAGCGCGCGGGGCACCGAGTCGCGCACCACCTCGATCACCAGGCGTGCCAGGTCGCAGGGCTGGCGGGCAATGCCCACACCGCTGCCTTCGGCCCGGGCCAGTGCCAGCAGCTGATTGACGGTGTGCGTGGCGCGGATGCTGGAGCGGCCGATCTGCTGCAGCGAGCGCTTGAGCTCCTCGGTGCTGGTACCTTCGCGCTGGGCTAGGTCGGCCTGCATGCGCAGGCCCGCCAGCGGGGTCTTGAGCTGGTGGGCGGCGTCAGCCAGAAAGCGCTTTTGGGTGGCCAGCGAATCGTTCAGGCGCGTGAGCAGGTCGTTGACGGACGACACCAGTGGCGCCACTTCGAGCGGCACGGTGCGGTCGTCAAGCGGCGAGAGGTCGTCGGGGTTGCGCGCACGGATGCGCTGCTCCAGCTGGTTGAGCGGCTGGATGCCCCGCGCCAGCGCCAGCCACACCAGCAGCACCGCCAGCGGCAGGATGACGAACTGCGGCAGCATCACGCCCTTGATGATTTCGGTGGCCAGCACGCTGCGCTTTTCGCGCGTTTCGGCCACCTGGACCAGCGCCACCGGCGTGTCCTTGAGCGGCAGGCGCACCCAGATGTAGGCCACGCGGATGTCAATGCCGCGCATCTCGGCATCGCGCAGCCGTACCTCGCCGGACATGGGCACCTCGTCGCTCGGGGGCTCGGGCAGTTCGCGCTCGCCCGAGAGGAACTCGCCGCCCGGGCCGATGACCTGGTAGTACACGATGTCGGAGTCATCGGCGCGCAGGATCTCGCTGGCGGGCTGGGGCAGGTTGAACTGGGCCTTGTCGCCCACCACGCTCACCAGCTGGGCGAGGGCGTGGGCGTTGTACTCCAGCGCGCGGTCAAACGGCTTGTTGGCCAGGCCCTGCGCCACCAGCCAGGTCAGCGCCAGGCTCACGGGCCACAGCAGCAGCAGCGGCGTGAGCATCCAGTCCAGGATTTCGCCGAACAGGGAGCGCTGCTCGCGCTGGAAGATCTTCACAGCGCCCGCCGAGGCATTTTTGAAGCCAAAACACCCGATAGCGCTAGATTCATATGCACGAGCAGCTATCGTTTTGATAGTTAACTGGGGATCTTCTCAAGGCAGTAGCCCAGGCCGCGCACGGTGGCGATGCGGATGGGACCGCCTTCGATCTTCTTGCGCAGGCGGTGGATGTAGACCTCGATGGCGTTGTTGCTCACCTCCTCGCCCCACTCGCACAGGCGCTCCACCAGCTGCTCCTTGCTCACCAGGCGGCCGGCACGCTGCAGCAGCACCTCCAGCAGGCCCAGCTCGCGGGCGGACAGCTCGATCATCTTGCCGTCGATGGTGGCCACGCGGCCGGCCTGGTCGTACACCAGCGGGCCGTGCTTGATCGCGCTGCTTGTGCCGCCCATGCCCCGGCGCGTGAGGGCACGCACGCGGGCTTCGAGCTCTTGCAGGCTGAAGGGCTTGGCCATGTAGTCGTCGGCGCCAAAGTCCAGGCCCTTCACGCGTTCTTCCACGCTGTCGGCGGCGGTGAGGATGAGCACCGGCAGGGCGGAGCCCCGGCCGCGCAGCTTTTTCAGAACCTCCAGCCCATGCATCTTGGGCAGGCCCAGGTCCAGGATGAGCAGGTCGAACTCGTTGTTGGTCATGAGCGCCGCGTCGGCCTCGCTGCCGCTGGCGACATGGTCCACCACGGCGCCCGAGGCTCGCAGCGTGCGCAGCAGGCCATCGGCCAGCACCTGGTCGTCTTCGGCAATGAGGATGCGCATGCGGACTGTCTCCTTGGGTGGTGCGGCCCGTGGGCGGGCCTGTGTCGTCATTGTCTGCCTGTGCGAGGATTTTAGGGTGCCCAAGGCGCCCGCTCCCTGTCCGGCGTCTTTGGCTGACTGCAAGCTTGGGGCACGGAAAATGGCGGCCATGCACATCCTGCTCATCGAAGACGACCTGGACCTGGGCCAGGCCCTGCTGCAAGCCCTGCAGCAGGGCGGATTCACTGTGCAATGGCTGCGCAGCGTGGCCGCCACGCCGCCCCTGCCCGACGCCAACGAGGTCGCCGCCGTGCTGCTGGACCTGACCCTGCCCGACGGTCAGGGCATGGCGTTGCTGCGTCGCTGGCGCCGCGCGGGCCTCAGCCTGCCGGTGATCGTGATCACGGCCCGCACCGCCTTGCAGGACCGGCTTGACGGCCTGGACGGCGGTGCCGACGACTACGTGCTCAAGCCCTTCGATGTGCCCGAGCTGCTGTCGCGCCTGCACGCCGTGCTGCGGCGCAGTGCGCGCCAGGCCAGCGAGGAGTGGACGCTGGGCGCACTGCGCCTGGCGCCTCGGCGGCACGAGGCCTGGGTGGGCGACGAGCCCCTGGCGCTGTCACCGCGCGAGTTCCGGCTGCTGGTGGAGCTGGCGCGCGAACCCGGCAAGGTGGTGGCCAAGAACGTGCTTGCCCAGCGTTTCGAACCCCTGGGCGACGCGCTGGACGCCGCCACGCTGGAGGTGCATGTCTCCAACCTGCGCAAGAAGATCGGCGCCGAGCGCGTGGTCACGGTGCGTGGCGTGGGCTACCGGCTGCAGCCATGACACCACCGACCGAAACCCCCGCGCGCCCACGCGGCTGGTGGGGCCCGAGCCTCATGCGCCGCACCCTGCTGGCGCTGCTCGCGGCCATGGCGTTGGTGTGGCTGGTGCTGCTGGGCCAGGCGGCCATCACCCACTACCGCGCCATGGACACCAACCCCGGCGTGCGCCAGCTCGCCCAGGGGCTGGCAGGGGCGCTGGCCACGCTGGACCAGCCCGCCGAGGCCCGCGCGCTGGTGCACGGCATGGCCCACACCCTCAACGCCATGCGCGCCGATGTGGATCTGCTGCAGGGCACCTTGGTGCTGCTGCAGCTGCAGGACCGCACAGGCCAGCTGCTGCACAGCAGCACGGCCGGTGTGCACGCGGTGGTGCTGGCGGGCGACGCAGGCCATGCCGCGATGGACGTGGCTGGCACACCCCATTGGGTGGCGTGGGAAAGCACGGGCCCCTGGCGCGTGGTGGTGGCCGAGCCCCGCCTGGCCGATGCGCGGCTGCTGGGCTTCATGGGCGAAGATCTGGCGGCCTCGGTGCTGCTGGCGCTGCCGCTGGTGGGCTTGCCGCTGTGGTTGGCCGTGCGCACGGGGCTGCGCCCGCTGGCGCGGCTGGATGCCCAGATCGCCGCGCGCTCGGCCCACGACCTGCGGCCGCTGCAGCACCTGCCGCCCCAGCGCGAGCTGCACGGCCTGGCCCAGTCGTTCGACCAGCTGCTGGCCCGCCTGCGCGCCCACCTGGCGCGCGAAAAGGCGCTGGTGCATGACGCTGCCCACGAGCTGCGCACGCCCATGGCCGTCATCGCCACCCAGGCCCATGTGCTGGCGCAAGCCCCCGAAGGCCCCGCACGCGCGCAGGCCAGCGAGGCGCTGATGCGCGCCGTGCAGCGCGCCGCGCACCTGAGCGAACAGCTGCTCACACTGGCGGCACTGGAAGAAGCCCCCGCGCTGCACCCCGCCGCGCCCCAGGACCTGATGGCGCTGCTGCAGGACTGCCTGGCAGAGCGCGCGGGCTGGGCCGAGGGTCTGGGTGTGGAGCTGTCGCTTGACGGCCCGGACACCCTGGAGCTGCCGTTTGACCGACAGCTGCTCTGGTCCGCCCTGGGCAATGTGCTGGACAACGCGCTCAAGCACGGCTGCGGCCCCGGTGCGGGGCGCGAGGTGCAGTTGCGGGTGCGGCAGGAGGGCGGCGACGTGGTGGTCTGGATTGCCGACGACGGCCCGGGCATAGCGGCCGGCGAGCAAGACCGGGTGTTTGAGCGCTTCTGGCGCTCGCCGCGCGCGCGCAGCAGCGGATCGGGCCTGGGGCTCACCATTGCACAGCAGGCCATCGGCCACCTGGGCGGGCAGGTCCGCCTGGGGCCGGGGCTTCACGGGCGGGGCGTGGGCTTCACGCTGCGCTGGCCGGTGGCGGGCTGACAATCCGCACCCGGCAGCTCCACGCCCAGCGCAGATCTTTGGGTTCGCCCAAGGTTCGCGTTTCAACAATCCCGGCATCTTCTTCACTTCACGAGATGCCATGAACCCTACCCACCTTGTTACCCCTTCCACGGCGCGCAGCGCCCTCCTCCTCTCGCGCCGCCACTGGCTGGCCGCCGCAGGTCTGTCCACGCTGGGCAGTGTGCTCACCGCCTGCGGCGGTGGCGACGACGACGGCCCCCACGAAGCCCACAAGCGGGTGCAGGCTCTGGCCCAAGGGCTGGTGAAGCAGGGCGTGGTGGGCGCAGCAGCCGGGTGGGCGGACCCGCGCCAGGTCCGCACAGCCGTCGCGGGGCTGCGCCGCCTGGCGGGCAATGCACCCCTGGCCACGGGCGACCTGATGGCCATCGGCTCCAACACCAAGGCCATGACGGCCTGCGCGGCCGCGAGTGTGGTGGACCAGGGCCTGCTGCGCTGGGACAGCACGCTGGCCCAGACACTGCCCGAGCTGGCGCAGAGCGCCCTGCCCGCCTACCAGCAGATCACGCTGCGCGACCTGCTGGACCACCGCGCTGGGGTGATGGGTTTTTCAGCCATCGAAGACGTGGACCTGTTCGTGAATGCAGTGGGCCCCGAGGTGTTGGCGCGCTGGCAGCAACCTGCGCAGGCGGAGGCGTTCTTCCTGCAGTGGCTGCTGCGCCAGCCGCCCGTTCGCGGGACAGGCGCGGACCCCGGCTTTGCCTACTCCAACGCAGGCTATGCGCTGGCGGCCCGCATGCTGCGCGCGGCCACGGGCCTGGAGTGGGCGGATCTGCTGCGCCAGCGCGTGGCCCAGCCCCTGGGCCTGTCGCTCTTTGTGGGAGAACCGATGCGTGCCGGGAGCCAGCAGCCCGCCGGGCATGAAATCCTGGACGGGCGGCTGCAGCCCCTGCCGCTGGCCGAGGCGCCGGAACGTGTGTGGCTGGAGGTCTTGGACCCGGCAGGCGCCGTGAGCCTGACGGTGGACGAGGACGCACGGTGGCTGCAGTGGCATCTGCGGGCATTGCGCGGCGACGCCACCCCCTTGCCGCGAAGCTACGTGAAGGGTCTGCAGGACCTGGGGCACGCCCCCGCAGGCCGCTATGGCCTGGGTTGGCTGGTGCATGCGGCGCACGGCACAGGCTGGTTGCTGCACAACGGCCAGGACGCGGGCTTTCAGGCCATGTCGGTGGTCGCACTCGATGGCTCGCGCGCGGGCCTGGCCCACAGCAACATCGCCACGGCAGAGAGCATGGGCCAGCTCTACGACGGTGTCTCCACGCTGGTGGCCTGAGCCCGCCGGGCCCGCGCCGGGTGCTCAGCGCGGGTCGTGCGCCAGCAGCTTGTGTACCAGGGCTTGCAGGTCGGCCTGCAGGCGGGCCATGCCCTCGGGGTGCTGGGCGAGCGTCTGCTCGTCCATGTAGAGCTTGCGGTTGATCTCGACCTGGATGCTGTGGCGGTGCTGCGCGGGGTTGCCGTAGCGGCGCACCAGTTCCACGCCCTTGTAGGGGTGGTTGTATTCGACGCTGTAGCCGCACGCGCGCAGGTGCTCGCAGATCAGCGCCGACAGCGCCGGGCTGGCCGTGGTGCCGTCCCGGTCGCCCACTACGAAGTCGGCATGCTCCAGCCCCGGAAACTCGGTGGCAAAGCGCCCGGCCACAGCGGGCATGGAGTGGCAGTTGAGGTGGATGCTGTAGCCATGGCGCGCGTGGGCGGCATCGATGGCCTGTGCCACGGCGGCGTGGTACGGGCGCCAGCAGCGGACAATGCGCGCACGCACCTCGGCCACCGTGAGCTGGCGCTGGTAGATGGGCTCGCCCTGGTCGGTGAACTTCCAGATCAGCCCCTTGCCCAAGCGCACCTTGCTGAGCACCTTGGGGTCAGTGGAAATGGGGTCGGGCCAGTCGCCGTCGAGCAGGCTGGTGTCCAGCTCGGTGGTGTCGCGGTTGGCGTCCAGGTAGATGCGGGGGAAATGGGCCTCGACCCAGGCCACGCCGAGCGGGGGGGCAAAGGCGTAGATCTTCTCGACGTGCGTGTCTTCGGCCCGGCGCAGCGTGGCCAGGTCGAGGGCGGAGCCAAAGTCGTCGGGGTATTGGGTGCCGCTGTGGGGAGAGTCGAGCACCAGCGGGGTGCTGCCGGGCACCGCAGTGACGGTGGCGGTGGAGGGTTGGGTGGCAAGCCCCGGGGAGCCGGTGAC
Source organism: Acidovorax sp. DMC1 (assembly GCF_056314325.1). Lineage (NCBI taxonomy): Bacteria > Pseudomonadati > Pseudomonadota > Betaproteobacteria > Burkholderiales > Comamonadaceae > Acidovorax > Acidovorax sp. DMC1. The sequence continues at coordinate 77,513 of NZ_JBQUYO010000007.1, forward strand.
GCCGGGCTGGGCTTGCTGGAAGCGGTGGTGGATCAGTTTCAAGGCTGCATGCATAGGCAGAGTGTGCGCAAAGGAGGGCGGCTGGCCTAGCCGCCCAGACCGGGATGTGACTATGGTTATCCCTGAGGGGCATCCGCGTCGTTTCGTCATCCCGGCTGTGGCCGTCCCCGGGCCCAGGGCCCGGGGGGGAATCAGGTCAGTCGAGCACCACCTTGGCGTAGGCGGCAACGCCCTTCATTTTCTCGATCTCGTGGGCGATCTGCGCGGTGAACTCTTTGGACGTTGTGCCCGATGGGTACAGGCCCTGCCCCGCGAGGCGCTCCCGCACGGTGGGTTCCTTCAGGGCCTGGGCCACGGCCTGCTGGATGCGTTCCACCACGGCGGTGGGTGTGCCCGTGGGGGCGACCATGCCAAACCACGAGGGTTCGTTGGCCTGCTTGTAGCCCAGCGCGGCGTAGGTGGGCACGTCGGGCAGCACGTCCAGCCGCACGGGCCAGGACACGGCCAGCGCCCTGAGCTTGCCCGCCTTGATGTAGGGCAGCGACGAGGCCACCTGGTCAAAGTAAACCCCTACCTGGCCCGCCAGCACATCGTTGATGGCCGGGCCCGCGCCCCGGTAGGCGATGTGGACCATGGAGGTGCCCGATGCGCGCTTGAACAGCTCGCCCCACATGTGGCCGATGGTGCCATTGCCGGGGGTGGCGTACGACACCTTGCCGGGGTTGGCCTTGAGGTATTTCACCAGCTCGGCGAGGTCCTTGACGGGCAGTACCGTCGGATTCACCACGATCACGCCAGGCGCCTTGACGATCTCGGTCACGCCCACAAAGTCCTTGGTGGGGTCGTATGGCAGCTTGCTGTAGACGGCGGGGTTCACGCCATGGGTGGACAGCGTGGCCACCCCCAGGGTCAGGCCGTCTGCCGGAGCCCGCGCCACTTCGGCCATGCCGATGGAGCCGCCTGCACCGCCCCGGTTCTCCAGCACCACGGGCTGCTTGAGGATGCGCGCCAGCGGCTCTTGCAGGCTGCGGGCCGTGATGTCGGTCGCTCCGCCCGGGGGGAAGGGCACGATGATGCGCAGAGGCTTGCCCTCTTGCGCCAAGGATATTCCAGGAACGAAAGATACAGCGGCCAGCGCTGAGAGCATATGACGGCGTTGCATGGAGGATTCTCCTGTTGAAGAGACTCAAGGTTACGGAGGCTGCTCCCAATCAACAAGCAATGGTTGGGCCTGATAACATTCCATATTGGAATGATCAAGCGCTGAGCCCATGTCCTCCCTCCGCCGGTTGTCGCCCCCTTTGCACCTGTTGCGCGCGTTCTCCATGGTCACGCGATTTGGCAGCGTCTCCCGCGCGGCCGAGGCCTTGCACCTCACCCAAAGCGCGGTCAGCAAGCAGGTCAAGGAACTGGAGGGCTGGGTGGGCGTACCGTTGTTCGAGCGCAGCCGCAAGCGCCTGGCGCTGACCCCGGCGGGCGAGCGCTACGAGAAGGCCGTGCGAGGCGTGCTGGCGCAGCTCGAGGCCGCCACGCTGGAGCTGATCACCAGCGATGACGGCGGCGGCGCGCTGCACCTGTCCAGCCTGCCCACGTTTGCGGCCAAATGGCTTATCCCGCGCCTGCCGCAGTTCCAGCAGCAGCACCCGCAAATCACGCTGCACTTTGTGCCCTATGTGCACAGCTACGACTTCACCCGGCCCGAGCTGGACTGCGCCATCCTGTTCGGCGACGGCCACTGGCCCGGTGCGCACGCCCACCACATCACGGGCAACGAGGTGGCGCTGATCGCCCCCCGCACCAAGGTGGCCGACTGGCCCATCCACACCCCGCGCGATGTGGCCCGCTACACCCTGCTGCGCCACGTGACCGTGCCTGAGGCGTGGTTGCGCTGGAGCGAGACGCACGGGGTGGAGGGCCTCATCGACCCGCTGGCTGGGCCGCAGTTTGACCAGTTCCAGACCATGATCCGCGCTGTGATGGCAGGCATGGGCCTGGCGCTGGTGCCGCGCTGCCTGGTGCAGGACGAAATCACGGCGGGCCTGGTGCGCGAGCCCTTGCCCGATGCCGACCTGCGTGGCGGCTACCGGAGCGATGTGGGCTACTGGTTCTGCTACCCCGAAGGCCGCACGCAACTGCACGCGCTGCAGTGCTTCAAGGAATGGTTGCTGGCGTGCGCTGAGCCTGTGGGGGCATAGAACCAGTTCTTAGACGCCCGTATCGCCGCCCGCATAGGCCTCCAGCCCGATCGCCACCACGGTGGCCACGTCTTGGCCCACCTCGGCGCGGAACTCCGCCTCGGCCTGCGCCACCGCATCCTGGAACGCTTGCAGCCATGCCAGGCCGGTGGGCGTGAAGCACACGCGCCGCGCCCGCGCATCCAGTGGGTCTGCCCGCCGTGTGACCAGCCCCCAGGCCTCGCACTGGTCCACCAGGTTGGCCATGGCCTGCTTGGTCATGCCCGCGCGCTGGGCCAGGTCGGTCAGCCGGTCGCCCTGCAGGGCCAGGTGCCGGGTGATGTGCACGTGCGCAGCCGTCACCTGGTCGCGCGCCGCCAGGTTGGACAGTGCCAGCGGCACCTCCACGTTGCGCGCCATGAGCTGCAGCACCCGCGCGTCGAAGCGGCGCAATGCACTGCCCATCAGGCGGCCCAGGTGGGTTTGGCGCCAGCGGTCATCAGCTTCCGGGGCGGATGGGGCGGAGACGGCGGCAGGGGAAAAATCGGCCATGCGATATTGTCAGGCAAACTGACTAAAAATCGCTTTATCTGGATTTCATTGCTCGCATAAACTACTGTTCAAGCATCCAGCCTGTGATTAACCGCAGAGCAATGCAAGCATCCAACCTGTTGTTTTTCAAGGAGTTTCTCATGGACGTCGCAGTCAAAGGCACCAACCCCGCATTGCCCGTGAACACCGAAAAGGCCAAGGCCCTGGCCGCCGCGCTCGCCCAGATCGAGAAGCAATTTGGCAAGGGCACGATCATGCGCCTGGGTGAAGGCGAGGTGATCGAGGACATCCAGGTGGTCTCTACCGGCTCCCTGGGCCTGGACATCGCCCTGGGCGTGGGCGGCCTGCCGCGCGGCCGCGTGGTCGAGATCTATGGACCGGAATCGTCGGGCAAGACCACGCTCACGCTGCAGGTGGTGGCCGAGATGCAAAAGCAAGGCGGCACCTGCGCGTTTGTCGATGCCGAGCACGCCCTCGACGTGCAATACGCCCAGAAGCTGGGCGTGCAGCTGTCCGACCTGCTGATCAGCCAGCCCGACACCGGAGAACAAGCCCTGGAAATCGTGGACAGCCTGGTGCGCTCGGGCGCCGTGGACCTGATCATCGTGGACTCGGTGGCAGCCCTCACCCCCAAGGCCGAAATCGAAGGTGAAATGGGCGACGCGCTGCCCGGCCTGCAGGCCCGCCTGATGAGCCAGGCGCTGCGCAAGCTCACCGCCACGATCAAGAAGACCAACTGCATGGTCATCTTCATCAACCAGATCCGCATGAAGATTGGCGTGATGTTCGGCTCGCCGGAAACGACGACCGGCGGTAACGCGCTGAAGTTCTATGCCTCCGTGCGCCTCGATATCCGTCGCACCGGCACCATCAAGAAGGGCGACGAAGCCATCGGCAACGAGACCAAGGTCAAGGTGGTCAAGAACAAGGTGAGCCCGCCTTTCAAGACGGCCGAGTTCGACATCCTGTTTGGCGAAGGTATCAGTCGCGAAGGCGAGATCATCGACATGGGCGTGAACGCCAAGGTCATCGAAAAGAGCGGTGCCTGGTACGCCTACAACGGCGAGAAGATCGGCCAAGGCCGTGACAACGCCCGCGAGTTTTTGCGTGAAAACCCCGACCTGGCCCGCGAGATCGAGAACAAGGTGCGCGAAGGGCTGGGCATTGCGCTGCTGCCTGGCGCACTGCAAGCCCCGGCAGCGGCTGCAGACGAGTGATTTGCGGTTTTTGAAGCCAAATGGCCTGCAGGCGCACATTCCATATGCGCCGGCAGCTATTGAAAATATAGCGTTTGGTCAGCCATGGGATTCACTGCGCTCTCGCTCAAAGGCCGTGCACTGCGGCTGCTGAGCCAGCGCGAGCATTCGCGGGCCGAGCTGCAGCGCAAGCTCAGCCCCCATGTGCAAGAGGGCGAAGACCTGGAGGCCGTGCTGGACGACCTGCAGGCCCGGGACTTCATCAGCGAGGCGCGGGTCGTGGAGTCGGTGCTGAACCGGCGCGCAGGGCGCCTGGGTGCATCGCGCATCCGACAGGAGCTGCAATCCAAAGGGCTGGGCGCCGAGGCCGTGCAGCAGGCAGTGGCCCAGTTGCAAGGCAGCGAACTGGAGCGTGCCCGCGAGGTGTGGCGCCGCAAGTTTGGCGAGCCCGCCACCGACCCGCAAACCCGCGCCAAACAGATGCGCTTCTTGCTGACGCGGGGGTTCTCGGGCGATGTGGTGCGGCGCGCCGTGCAGGGCGCCGACGATTCCGACGAGGGATGAGCGCACTGCTCACAAGCAGGGCTTTCGACCCACCTTCGCTAGGGCTGTGGTGTGCTTAGACGCCCAGCATCAGCTGCAGGTTCTGCACTGCGGCGCCACTGGCGCCCTTACCCAGGTTGTCCAGGCGCGCAATGACCACCGCCTGCCGGTATTGTTCGTTGGCAAACACGCGCAGCTCCAGTTGGTTGGTGTCGGTCAGCGTGTCGGCTGCCAGCTTCAAATCGTCGGTGGGCGGCAGCACGCTCACCCATTGTTCGGGCGTGTTGGTGCGGCTGTAGTGGGCAGCCAGCGCGTCGTGCAGGTCGCTGGCCTTGGGGGCGCCGGGCAGCAAGTCCAGGTGCAGCGGCAACTGCACCAACATGCCCTGGCGGAAGTTGCCCACTGCAGGGATGAACACCGGGCGGCGCGTGAGCCCGGTGTAGCGCAGGATCTCTGGGATGTGCTTGTGCGACAGGCCCAGCGCATACGCTTCATAAGGTGCTGCCGTACCTGCCTGGTACGCTTCGATCATCGTGCGGCCACCACCGGAGTAGCCCGACACCGAGGGCAGGCTCAAAGGGTAGTCCGCAGGGATTAGCCCCGCATCGACCAGCGGGCGCAAGATGGCAATGGCCCCGGTGGCGTAGCAGCCGGGGTTGGATACGCGGCTGGCTTCGCGCACTGCTTGCGCCTGCGTTGCGGCGAGTTCTGGAAACCCGTACACCCAGCCATCGGCCGTGCGGTGCGCGGTGCTGGCATCGATGACCTTGACTTTGCGGCCCGAGCTGCGCTCGATCTCGTCCACCATGGCCACGGTGTCGCGCGCGGCGTCGTCGTGCAGGCACAGCACCACCAGATCCACCCCCGCGATCAGGTCGCGCTTGGCGGCAGGATCTTTGCGCAGCTCGGGCGCAATGCTGACCAGATCGATCTGCGGCATGGCCTGCAGGCGCTCGCGGATCTGCAGGCCTGTGGTGCCGGCTTCGCCATCAATAAAGACTTTGGACATGGAGGTGCTCCTGCAAAAAAGGACGGCAGCGTCTGCCGGCAAAAGGGATGGGAAAGGCTGCGACGCCAACCCTGGATGTAAGCCAGGCACAAGGATGGTGCGTTGCAGCATGATACAGTCGCGGGTTGCCATGTCCCAAGCCCGCGGCCAGACAACTGTTCATGGTAAACGGGTAACTACCACCCTTCCCTGAGAGAGACCTCATGAAGATTCACGAATACCAAGGCAAGGAAATCTTGCGCAATTTTGGTGTGCCCGTTCCGCGTGGCATTCCCGCATTCACGGTGCAAGAAGCCGTGGAAGCAGCCCAGAAGCTCGGCGGCCCCGTGTGGGTGGTCAAGGCCCAGATCCACGCCGGTGGCCGTGGCAAGGGCGGCGGCGTGAAGGTCGCCAAGACCATTGATGACGTGAAGGCTCGCGCCAGCGAAATCCTGGGCATGCAACTGGTCACGCACCAGACCGGCCCCGAAGGCCAGAAGGTCCGCCGCCTGTACATCGAAGATGGCGCCGACATCAAGAACGAGCTGTACGTTTCGCTGGTCACCGACCGCGCCACGCAGAAGGTCGCCCTGATCGCTTCGAGCGAAGGCGGCATGGACATCGAAGAGGTGGCCCACTCCACGCCTGAGAAGATCGTCACCGAGATGATCGACCCGCTGACCGGCATCACCGAAGCGCAAAGCCGCAAGGTGGCTGCCGCCATCGGCCTGACCGGCGCTTCCATCGACCAGGCTGTGGACATCTTCGCCAAGATCTACAAGTGCTACATGGACACCGATGCGTCGCTGGTGGAAATCAACCCGCTGAACTGCGACTCCAAGGGCAACCTGATGGCCCTGGACGCGAAGTTCAACTTTGACGCCAACGCCCTGTTCCGCCACCCCGAAATCGTCGCCTTCCGCGATCTGGACGAAGAAGACCCTGCCGAAGTGGAAGCTTCCAAGTTCGACCTGGCCTACATCAGCCTGGACGGCAACATCGGCTGCCTGGTGAACGGCGCTGGCCTGGCCATGGCCACCATGGACACCATCAAGCTGTTCGGCGGCGAGCCTGCCAACTTCCTGGACGTGGGCGGCGGTGCTACCCCCGAGAAGGTCACCGAAGCCTTCAAGATCATGCTCAAGAACCCCAAGGTCAAGGGCATTCTGGTCAACATCTTCGGCGGCATCATGAAGTGCGACACCATCGCCACCGGCGTGATCACCGCTTGCAAGGCCGTGAACCTGAACGTGCCGCTGGTCGTGCGCATGAAGGGCACGAACGAAGAGCTGGGCAAGAAGATGCTGGCCGAGTCCGGCCTGCCCATCATCGCTGCAGACACCATGGCCGAAGCTGCGACCAAGATCGTTGCTGCCGTCAAGTAAGCCCGGAGAACACACATGTCGATCTACATCAACAAAGACACCAAGGTCATCACCCAGGGCATCACGGGCAAGACTGGCCAGTTCCACACTGAAAAGTGCCAGGAATACGCGAACGGCAAGAACGCTTTCGTGGCGGGCGTGAACCCCAAGAAGGCGGGCGAGTCGATCTTCAACATCCCAATCTACGCCTCCGTCAAGGAAGCCGCCCAGCAGACTGGCGCCACCGTGTCGGTGATCTACGTGCCTCCAGCAGGCGCCGCAGACGCGATCTGGGAAGCCGTCGAAGCCGACCTGGACCTGGCCATCTGCATCACCGAAGGCATTCCCGTCAAGGACATGCTGATGGTGCGCAACAAGATGAAGGCCAAGGAAGCTGCCGGCGGCAAGAAGACGCTGCTGTTGGGCCCCAACTGCCCTGGCCTTATCACGCCTGACGAAATCAAGATCGGCATCATGCCCGGTCACATCCACCGCAAGGGCCGTATCGGCGTGGTGTCCCGTTCGGGCACGCTGACGTACGAAGCCGTGGCCATGCTGACCGAAGTGGGTCTGGGCCAATCGAGCGCTGTGGGCATTGGTGGCGACCCCATCAACGGCCTGAAGCACATCGACGTGATGAAGGCTTTCAACGACGATCCAGACACCGACGCCGTGATCATGATCGGCGAAATCGGCGGTCCTGACGAAGCTGAAGCCGCCCAATGGTGCAAGGCCAACATGAAGAAGCCCGTGGTCGGTTTCATCGCTGGCGTGACAGCCCCTCCCGGCAAGCGCATGGGCCACGCGGGCGCGCTGATCTCCGGCGGTGCGGACACGGCCGACGCCAAGCTCGCCATCATGGAAGAGTCGGGCTTCGTGATCACGCGCAACCCGTCTGAACTGGGCAAGCTGCTCAAGGCCCAGCTGAAGTAAGTTGCCTGGCCCCGTCGCGACCGTAAGCACAATTACGGACGCGGCGCTCGGCACAGACCGCTAGACTAGCGGCTCCAACAAAAAGAGAAGCGCTCGGAACCCCGGTTCCGGGCGCTTCTTGCATTCATAACAGTGGAGTCAGTCATGGAGTTTCTGCAAAGCGCCGATTTCTGGATCGGCCTGGTGAAGATCGTCTGGATCAACATCATTCTTTCGGGCGATAACGCGGTGGTCATCGCGCTGGCCGCCCGGTCCCTTCCCCCCCATCAGCAAAAGAAAGCCGTGTTCTGGGGCTCTGGCGCCGCCGTGGTTCTGCGGATCTTGTTGACGGTGGTGGCGGCCAAGCTGCTGGAGCTTTCGTTCCTGCAGATCGTGGGGGGGTGCCTGTTGCTGTGGATTGGTTTTCAGCTGCTCAGCGATGACGACGAGGAAGAGGGCGAGTCCAAGACCTATGGCAGCCTGATGGCCGCCGTTCGCACCATCCTCATTGCCGACCTGGTGATGAGCCTCGACAACGTGATCGCCGTGGCCGCTGCGGCACAGGGCAATGTGGTGCTGCTGGTGCTGGGCTTGGCCATCAGCATTCCGCTGGTCATCTTTGGTAGCACCCTCATGATCAAGCTCATGGAGCGTTTCCCCATCATCGTGGTGCTGGGTGCAGCCCTGATTGGTTGGGTGGGTGGGGAAACCATCGCCAGCGATGCCATCTTGCACGACTATGCGGTGGCGCATCCCGCACTGCACTATGTGGCGGCCGCACTCGGCGCAGCGCTGGTCGTAGGCGTCGGCAAGTTCTGGCGCAAGGGGTCGAACAGCGCCTCCGCCACTTGACGGCTGGAGCTGCGGCCGGGGCTTGCGCGCAAGCCTCGGCTGCTGTGTCAGATATAACGTGTGACAAAAATGGCACAGCAGTCACTTCCCATGGAAAGGCTGCGTGACAAGAACGGCACCTGACGCTGCCCCGGGGGCCGATTCGCCGCCCATCCCCTTGTCTCTGCTGTCCCGACTGCCTGTGTTTGCTTGGGCGCGGTTATTGCTTGAAACCCACCCAATACTGAGTGGAACAACAGCAAGTGGGACGAAAAACCTCGGCGCGGCGGATGGGTGGATGGCGTACCGATGGCTTGTGGGGCGGATTGGTGGCATTGGCTGTTGCAGGCCTGTGCGCAGTGACGGGCGCATCGCTCACGCTTGAACTCAAGCTCTACGACGCGGCCATCCGCACCTCGTCACCCGCCCCGCTGGCCGACGTGGTGATTGTGGGCATGGACGATGCCAGCTTGGCAGCACTGGGCCCGTGGCCCTGGTCGCGCGATATCCATGCCCGCTTGATTGATCGCCTCTCCGCAGCGGGCGCCCAAACCGTTGTTTACACCCCCGCGTTCACGCAGCCCCAGAGTGACAGGGGGTTGGTTTATCTGCGAAAGATCCGCGACACCCTGTCTGCTTCGACAGAAGCAACCCCATTGACAGCCGAGCTGGGCCGCGTGGTAGGAGAGGCAGAAGCCGCACTGGACGGAGATGCGCGTCTGACGGCATCCATCCAGCGGGCGGGTAACGTGTTTCTGGCCTCGCGGTATGAAAATGCGGGTGCTGCAGCCCCTCTGCCCGCGTACGTACGCCGCAGCACGGCACCCGACCCGGGTACGACTGCCACCACGCTGCAATCCGCGCAGCACCCCATCCCGTCGTTGGGAACGGTGGCGGCGGGAGTGGGGCATGTGTACGTAGAGCCCGACAACGACGGTCGTGTGCGCCAGATTCCTCTGCTGCTTCGCTACGACAGCGTCGGGGTGCCGTCCTTGGCGTTGCTGGCGGTACAACACAGCCTGCACCTGGGCCTGGATGACCTTCGTGCGCTGGATGCGTCGGAGGGCTTGCGCCTGGGCGGGTTGAACATTCCCACCAATGCAGGAGTCATGCTGCGCCCCCGCTGGCAGGTGTCTGGCGACAGCGCAGGCACATTCCCAACGCTCTCAGCTGCAAGTGTGCTCGATGGAACGGCTCCCGCCGGCAGCCTCAAGGGCAAGATCGTGCTGGTGGGCGAAATGACATATGCGCCGGGCGCTGCCGCTGTGAGGGTGGGAGAGCGTCTCGTCCATCCCGTGGAGGTGCTTGCGCAAGCCGTGTCGTCCATGCGCCTCGGATTGGGGGTGGTCGAACCAGGCTGGGCCATGCCGCTCACCTGGCTGGTGTTGGCGCTGGCGCTGCTCTATGTGGTGCTGGTAGCGCCCCGTTTGGCTCGCCCCTTGGTGGTGGCTGTGGGGGCTGGGCTCGTGCTTGCGGGTGTTGCCACGGAGTGGACTCTTTTGCGTTACGGCGGTTTGTGGCTTTCGTTGCTGTCGCCCGTTCTGGCCGTACTGACCGGTACCACCGTCGTAGCACTTTTGCACCAAGGGCAGCGCAGCGAAACCTCCGCGCGCTCTGCCGAAGCCGCCGAAGCCGACCGCATGATGGGCTTGGCCCTGCAAGGCCAAGGGCAGCTGGACATGGCCTTTGAGCGCTTGCGCAAGGTGCCTGCCAGCGGCGCACTTCTGGACAATCTCTACCATCTGGCGGAGGACTTCGAGCGCAAGCGCCACTTCGGCAAGGCGCAGGCGGTATACGAACATATCCTGCGCCATGACCGGCACTACAAGGACGCTCGCAGCCGCTACAAGCGTGCCAAGGCGCAGGCTCAAGGGGGGGCGCAAGCTCCGCAGGGCGCCACAGACTCTTTGCCTGGCGCCTCCGCCGCAACACCCCGCCTGCCAGGCGATGCGAGCGTCGGCGTGCCCATGTTGGGCCGCTACCAGATTGATCGCGAAATTGGCAAAGGTGCCATGGGGGTGGTGTATCTGGGGCGCGATCCCAAAATCGGCCGCGTCGTGGCCATCAAGACGCTGGCCTTGGGACAGGAGTTTGAAGGCGATGCCTTGATTGATGCGCGCGCGCGGTTTTTTCGCGAGGCCGAAACTGCGGGGCGATTGCAGCATCCGAACATCGTCACCATTTTTGATGCCGGCGAGGAGCATGACTTGGCCTACATCGCCATGGAGTTCCTCAAAGGCCAGGACCTGACCCATGCTTGCGGCCAGGACCGGCTGCTGCCAGTCCCCACCGTACTCTCCGTTGCGGCCAGGGTGGCCGATGCGCTGGACTATGCCCATGCCCATAACGTGGTGCACCGCGATATCAAGCCGGCCAACATCATGTTTGACAGCAGTACCGACGCGGTGAAGGTGACGGACTTTGGCATTGCGCGCATCACGGATTCGAGCAAGACCCGCACGGGGCTTGTTCTGGGGACCCCCAGCTTCATGTCCCCGGAGCAATTGGCCGGAAAGAAGGTCGACGGGCGTTCGGATCTTTATTCGCTGGGCATCACCCTCTTCCAGTTGCTGACGGGTACGCTGCCGCTGCGGGGTGCGTCCATGACCGAGCTGATGCACAAGATTGCGAGCGTGGAGGCTCCCGATGTGCGGCAGCTGCGCCCTGAACTTTCAGCGGCTGTGGCCAAGGTGGTGGCGCTGTCCTTGCAAAAGCGCCCGGAGGCACGCTATCAGACCGGGCGGCAGTTTGCGGCGGACCTGCGGCAGGCCTTGGCGGGCGACGCGCAATCCAGCCCTGAGGCAGTCGTCTATGATGCGGACCGCGATGCAACAGGGCAAGAAATGGCGGATTTTCAGGAAACCGTGATGGAGCCCCCCGCCGTGCGGGGTGCGGCAGCCCCGCCGATTTCGGGCGCCCCATGACGCACGCCTCCACATCCATGACCTACGAATTCACTGCGCGGACCGATAAGGGCCGCGTGCGTTCCAACAACGAAGACGCGGTCGCCGTTGACCGCGATGCGCAGGTCGCGATACTGGCCGATGGCATGGGCGGCTACAACGCGGGTGAGGTGGCCAGCGGCATGGCCACCACCTTCATTCGTACCGAGATGGCCCGCTGGCTGGCCCAAGCGGGCGCAAGTCCCCAGTCCACGGACGTGCGCCGGGCGCTGGAAATCTGTGTCGAGAACGCCAACCACGCCATTTTGGGGGCGTCGCTCTCCAATCCGCAGTACGCGGGCATGGGTACGACGCTGGTGGTGGCGGTGTTCCACGGCAGCCGCCTGATCCTGGGGCATATCGGCGATTCGCGCTGCTACCGCCTGCGCGATGGTGCTTTGCAGCAGATCACGCGGGACCATTCCTGGTTGCAGGAGCAGGTCGATGCAGGGCTGCTGACGGCGCAGCAGGCGGCCCTGTCTTCCAATCGCAATCTGGTGACCCGGGCCCTGGGTGTGGAGCCCAATGTGCTGATGGAAGTCAACGAGTTCCAGGTGGCGCCGAATGACCTGTTCCTGCTGTGTTCCGATGGGCTCACCGACATGGTGTCCGATTCGGATCTGGCGGAGCTGATACGGGCGCCCATGCCTTTGGAAGAAAAAGCGACACTGCTCATTGACACCGCCAATGCCAACGGTGGTCGTGATAACGTGAGCGTGCTGCTGGTGCAGGCTGCCGCAGGAGGCAAGAAGCGCGGCCTCATGTCCCGATTGCTAGGGGCCTCTTGAACGGCCCGAACTACAACAATTCATCACATCAGGAGTGGATCATGCCGAGAATGATCGTTTCAATCGACGGCGTTGTTATCAAGGAAGTGCAGCTGACCAAGGAGCGGACTACGCTGGGTCGGCGCCCATACAACGACATCGTGATCGACAACCTCGCGGTGAGCGGTGAACATGCGGTGCTCCACATGGTGGGACACGATGTGGAGATTGAGGATTTGGGCAGCACGAACGGCACCTACGTGAATGCCAAGGCCGTCAAGCGCCAGGAGCTGCGCAATGGCGACACGGTCGAGGTGGGCAAGTACAAGATCCGCTTTTTGCAGGATGCCGAAGGTCAGAATTTCGAGAAGACCATGATCTTCAAGCCCGGCATGGTGCCGCCTGCAGTAGCCGCCGCCAGGCCCGCGCCAGCCGCCCCTGCGCCCGCTCCGATTTCAGCAGTGATTCGTGTCATGTCGGGCGCTGCAGCGGGGCGCGAGGTGTCCTTGCAAAAGGTTGTGACCACCATTGGCAAGCCTGGCGTGGCCGTGGCATCCATCACCAAGCGGCACCAAGGTTTTGTATTGGCTCACGTGGAGGGGCCTGAAATGCCCCTGCTCAACGGTGCGGCCATTGGTGCTTCGCCTGTTCCCCTCAAGCATGGCGATCGTCTGGAACTGGCTGGCACCGAAATGCAGTTCGAACAGACCTGACGCTTGGCATGGGCCCGCGCTATGGCTGCGGGCCTTTGCTGAACTGAATCTTCTCTCCTTGCGCGCGGACCCATGCTGCTGCAGTCCCTGTCGCACCTGTTCCGCCGACGCTGGCGGCGCATTGCAGTCACGCTGATACCGCTGGTTTTTGCACTGCTGCATGTGGCCGATGTGCTCCACCTGCAGGTGTTGGAGAGACTGGACAACATCATCTACGACACCCGCCTGCGGGTGACCATGCCTCGAACGCTGGACGAGCGCATCGTCATTGTCGATATCGACGAGAAAAGTCTGGGGCGTGTGGGCCAATGGCCCTGGCGCAGGGACAAATTGGCCGCGCTGGTGCGCGAACTGTTTGAGCGCCAGCAAGTGTCGGTCATCGGGTTTGACGTTCTGTTTGCCGAGGCCGACGAGAGTTCAGGTCTCTCTACGTTGCAAGAGCTGGCCCAAGGCCCTTTGCGCAGCCAGCCGGCCTTCCAGGAGCAACTGAAAAGACTGGCACCGTCGCTGGACTATGACGCGCTTTTTGCGCAGTCCTTGCGTGGGCAGCCCGTGGTGCTGGGTTACTACCTTTCGGGCGAAGACCGCGATGGCATCACGAAAGGCACGCTGCCGGACTCTGCGCTCCCGTTGGAACGCTTACGGGGCCTGCCGCTGGGAGCAACCACTTGGCGCGGCTATAGCAGCAATATCGAGGCATTGACCCGCGCAGCCCCTGCTGCGGGGTTCTTCAATTCCATCACGGACGAGGATGGGGTCGTTCGCTCCCTGCCGTTGTTGGCCGAGTACCAGGGGCAGTATTACGAGTCGCTGGCGTTGGCCATGTTCCGCACAGCCATCGGGTTGCCAGAAATCCATCCGGGCTTTGTAAACCCCACGCCCGTTGGGACGCATGATTTGCTGCAAAGCATCGTGTTGCGCCAGGATGGTCGCACGCTGGCACTCCCTGTAGACCAGCAACTGGCCACCCTCATTCCTTATCGGGGACCGGGAGATGCCAAAGGGGGCTCCTTTCGGTACATCTCAGCGTCGGACGTTCTGGATGGCGTGCTCCCACCGGGCCAGCTCAAGGATCAATTGGTGCTGGTTGGGTCCACCGCGCCTGGCTTGCTCGATTTGCGTGTGACGCCAGTGGGCAGAACCTACCCTGGCGTAGAAACCCATGCCAACGTGTTGTCGGCATTCCTGGATGGCAAAAGCATCGTCCGGCCCGACTATGCCGCCGGGTTTGATGTGCTGCAGCTCCTCTGCGCAGGGCTACTTTTGGCGGTGGCATTGCCGCTCCTGTCTGCATCTTCAGCGGTCTTACTGAGCGCCGGCGTGGTTTCTGCGCTCGTGGGGCTGAACCTGTGGATGTACATTGCGCAAGGTTTGGCGTTGCCGCTGGCTACGGCGGTGGTGATGTCCATGCTGGCCTTCGCGCTCAACATGGCCTACGGTTATTTTGTGGAAAGCCGGTCCAAGCGCGAACTCGCAGCGCTGTTCAGCGCCTATGTGCCTCCAGAACTGGTGGCCGAAATGGTCAAGCAGCCGGAGCACTACAGCATGCAGGCCACCAACCGGGAGCTGACGGTGATGTTCTGCGACATGCGGGGCTTCACCGCCATGTCTGAGCGGATGGAGCCTTTGCAGCTGCAGGGGTTGTTGAATGAAGTGTTCAGCAAGCTCACCCATATCATCCGCAGTCACCGCGGCACCATCGACAAATACATGGGCGACTGCGTTATGGCGTTTTGGGGAGCTCCTGTGGCTACACCAGACCACGCGCAGTTGGCGGTGACTGCGGCCCTGGAAATGTCGCAGGCCATTGGGCAAATCAACGCCAATCATCGCCAGCGCGGCCTGCCCGAGATCGGAGTGGGCATTGGTCTCAATACGGGCGTCATGTGCGTGGGAGATATGGGCTCTGACATCCGGCGCAGCTACACGGTCATCGGGGATGCGGTCAACCTTGGCTCGCGGCTTGAGGGGTTGTCCAAACACTACGGCACGTCGATCGTGGTGAGCGAGTCCGCCATGCAGCTCGCCCCTCAGTTTGCATGGCAGGCCATGGATCGCGTTCGCGTCAAGGGCAAGGCGCAGGCCGTCCCGATTTACCAGCCGCTGGCGCCCCGGGATCAGCTACCCGCCGAACTTGGCGAAGAACTGGTGTTATGGGAGGGTTTTCTGCGAGCCTATGCGGCGCAGGAGTGGGCACAATGCGACAAGCTGATGGCGCAGTTGCGAGGTTGCCGACCTCATTGCACTCTCTACGAGTTGTATGCTGCACGGGTCGAAGGCCTGCGTGGGTTGCCTTTTAATCCTGACTGGGACAGCGCCACCAATTTCGACACCAAGTAGAAGGCTCGACATGAAGGTTCGCGTGCTGGGGTGTTCCGGCGCTATCGCCAAGGACTGTCGCACGACATCGTTCTTGATTGGTGACAGCATCTTGCTCGATGCTGGCACCGGCGTGGGTGACCTGACGCTGGAAGAGATGGGCAAGATTGACCACGTACTCCTGACACATTCCCACTTGGACCACATCGCCGCGCTGCCCCTGATGCTCGACGCGGTGTCGTCGCAGCGCCGTCACCCGGTGCAAGTGCATGCCCTGGCTGCCACCATCTCTGCGCTGCAGAAGCATGTGTTCAACAATGTCATCTGGCCTGATTTCAGTGCGATACCGTCTGCTGCATCTCCGTTTTTGCAATATCAAGCTTTTGTATGCGGTGACGTACTGAGCATCGCAGGTGTTCAGATCGAAGTGCTGCCAGCCCACCATACCGTCCCTGCCGTGGGGTTTGCGGTGGAAGGCGACACCGGCTGGTGGGTATTCAGCGGCGACACTGAACGCAATCCTGCCTTTTGGACTCGCGTCAACCTATTGTCAGTGGTTTGCTTGGTGATAGAGACGGCTTTCAGCGATCGCGAAAGCGACCTAGCCTGCCGCAGTCTTCATCTGTCCCCTGCCACCTTGGCGCAGGAACTGGCTAACGTCCCGGTAACACAGCGCTATCCCATCTACATTACGCACACGAAGCCTTCTGAGACATCGCTCATCATGAACGAGATCCGACAGCTTGAATGCACCGCCATCGAGCGTCATGGCCCTCATGACATTCGGTGGCTGGTTGCCGGGCAGACGTTGGAGATTTGATTCCGTTGCGCGCCGTTCTGACAATACTGAACGACAAAAATGTAAAACTATGAAAAGTCTTGGGTCGTTGATTGTGTGAATTCGGGCGGTCTAGTTGGGGATGGAAGCTTTTTGCATCACCTAGACTCGAAGGAGGCGTTTTCCTGGGGAACGCCTCGAAAATCGGCTTGACTCCCGATGCACTTGTACAAGGTGTGGAGGAGTTCTTACCTGTTGCTACGGCCTTTGGCTGCTCAAGTCCGAAATAGTGCTTGTTTTGGGCACCAGGCACAGCAATTGCATATCCACCTCGCATCTGCAATTTTTTTAGGAGTTCTTCATGAAGCGTTCTATCCAAAAGGGTTTTACCCTGATCGAACTGATGATCGTGGTTGCGATCATCGGTATTTTGGCTGCTGTGGCTCTGCCTGCGTACCAGGACTACACCATCCGAGCCAAGATGTCTGAGCCCACTCTGGCGTTGTCGGGCTGCCGCACCAGCGTCCAAGAACTGATCGAAGGCACCACCGCTGCAACTCTGCCAGCTGCAGATGACGAAAAGTGGGGCTGCCCAATCGGTGCCAGCGCAGAAACAAAGTATGTTGACGAATTGCATGTAACAAACACTGGCGTTGTGCGGGTTACTGTTCAAAACATCGCTGCTGTTGTTGACTCGAAGATCGTGTCTTTGGCTCCCATGAAAGATGACACGACCCTCTTCGCAAACACCGATGTTCGTACGAAGGTGTACAAATGGCGTTGTGGCAACACTACGGACGGCACCACTGTGAGCACGAAGTATTTGCCTTCTTCTTGCCGCGGTTAATACAGAGCAGTCTAAAAAACGGCGGTCTTACCGCCGTTTTTTATTTGGGCTTCCTGTTTTCTATGTCGCAACTACTTTGGGCCTTTGCCCTGCTCTGTGCATTTGTCAGTTGGCATGCTAGCGATCTGTATTACCCGTGGCTTAAGTTTCAGTCAGAGGGATGGGCAGCTGTCAGCTTACTTTTCGTGGTAGCGGCATGTGCGTTACCATCTCGAAAACACTCACGGCAGGTTGGTGTCCCTTTAGATTATCTGAGTTGGTTTTTGTTGGCACTGCCATTTGTTGCCTGCGGACATTTGCTGTTCAATCCTGAAGTGTTTTTGGGTGACGTAGCCTTAGTCACTCTATACGCCATAGGGGCCTTCGTTGCTTTGGAGCAAGGCCGTATTTCGGCGGCGCTGCATCGCAGTGGTGGCATCGAGGTCTTATGTTTGTTGTTACTCGTATCGGGCATAACCAGCGTCGCTGAAGCTCTGTATCAGTGGCTGCAACTCGACGGCTTGGGTTTCTGGGTGATTCAGTTGCCTGAGAATGTGCGCCCTTCGGGAAATTTTGCACAAGCCAATCGTATGGCATTGCATACGGCAGTAGGCATTGCGGCTGCATTTTGTCTGAATCAGCGCGGCATTCTGACCCATTGGGCTACGGCTCTGTTGGTGAGTTTTCTGGGATTGGGCGTGGCCCTCACGCAATCACGAGCAGGCTTATTGTCTGCTGTGCTGATTCTGGGTTTCTCAGTGTATTTTTGCCGAGAACGCCGCCGTTCAATGGTGTTCTATAGTGCCCTGCTTGTCGCGGTGTTTTCACTTTTCTGGGCACTGCCGACCGTTTCGTCAGCGCTGGAATTGGGGTTGATCCGCACGAGTCGTCTGGCCATGGGCTCGCGAACTTCTCTGATGCTGGGTTTTATAGACGGGGTGCTGCAGCAACCTTGGTGGGGCTACGGGCCTGGACAAATCGTGCAGGTGCAGGTGCAGCAGGCCGCTAACGCAATTCCCGTATTGGTCAGTTTTTGGTCGCATAACATTGCGTTGGATATGGCGCTTCTTTTTGGAGTACCTGTTGCCATTATCTTTGTGTTATTGATTGGGTATTTTGCAATTCGATTGATTAAAAATAGTTGGATTCAGGATAATCAATTCGTGGTTCTTGCAGTGATACCATTTGCTGTTGCTTGCAATACTGAATACCCGCATGCGTATTTAAATAGCCTGTTGCTTTTTATGTATATCATGGGCTTCGCTAGCTTTAAATTAATGGAGCAGGGGTCGGGCTTACAGAGTGAAGGGCGCGGTACGGGTGAGTTAAAGGCTGGCATAAAAAAAATAGTTACATCACTAGTTGTTTTAAGTTTTTTCGCCCTTGGTAGTGTCGTAGTTGTGGACTATTACAGGTTAGCATATTCTCTCCAAGTTGCAAGGTTTGAGGCGGCCCGTGCAGGTACGTTTCCTCCAGGCTATTCTTATCCGCAATCTCTGTTGTTGACTAATCTACAAGCCTTGATCTTCATGGTGAGGCAAAATGACTTTGCAACAATGAATTCGAAAGAAATTGAAGAATACCGGAAGGCAGCTTTCCGTAATCCCTATGAGCCTGCTTTGCGTGGCTATGCAGTTGCATCGGGACTGCATGGCGTTGCAGAAGGCTCTAAATACTCTGCAGATTCAGCATTGAAAATCCTGGAATCCTTTTATGGAAAGCACGCAAAAGATGTAGCATTGCGCAGAATAGAGTTATTGCGTAAGGAGATTCAGGAGTCTGGGGGTGTTGAATGATTGCAGTCAAAAACCGCTGGCAGGCTTCTTTTTATCATTTGCTTTTTAGTCTGGTCTTATCCGTTTGTGCTGCAATCTTGGTATTTCAGGTTTGGTATCCTGGGCATTTTGTAAAAATATCCGGCGGCCTGCAGATGTTTGCTGCCTTGGTTGCAATCGATTTTGTCATGGGCCCATTGCTTACATTAATTGTATTTTCCAAAATAAAATCGAAAAAAGAAATACTTTTTGATGTTTCTATTGTTATTTTTTTGCAGATGGGAGCTTTGGTTTACGGCGTGTGGTCTCTGGCGTCCGCTAGGCCAGCCTACCTTGTCTATGAGTACGGACAATATTCCGTAGTGCGGGAAATGGATTTGGAGGGGGCTTTTGCTAAAAAAATCCCTGCTGAATTAACAAGGGGAATTTTTTCAGCACCCCGCTATGTGGCTTTACGCCCTTTTAGTGATTCTAAGGAGCAATATCAGTACACCATGGACGCATTGTCGGGTATACCATTGGCATTCAGAACCGAGCTCTGGAGGTCCTATCAAGAGTCGCAATCTAGCGTGCTCTCCGAGGCAAAATTAGTGGCCAGCGCGCCCAATTTGCTGGAGATTTTGATTGAGAAAAAAATCTACCACGATGGTGATGTTTTATATTATTTACCGTTGCAAGGTGTTAAGGGGTTTTGGTCGGTCATTCTGAATGGCGATGCAGAAATCATTGATTTTGCAGAATGGGATCCATTGGGGGGATGATATAGCCATCAGGCAGCATAGTCTGATTTTCCTCCCCGCTTTTCCCTAACTTTTACTTCCGTGATTACCATTCCCCGATCTGCCGCCTTGCACATGTCGTAAATTGTTAAAAGGGCAATTTGTACAGCCGTCAGTGCTTCCATCTCGACCCCGGTTTGTCCTACCGTTTCCACAGTGGCTGCACATAATATGCACGAAGTGCCCGTTGTGGGGATGTTATCAGTCTCAAACTCAATAGCAACCCGCGTTATTGCAAGGGGGTGGCACAAGGGTATTAAATCGCTTGTTTTCTTGGCGGCCATGATGCCGGCGACACGGGCGATTCCCAGGACGTCACCTTTTTTGGTGGTACCCGATTCGATTAATGCTAAGGTTTCAGGCCGCATTTCGATGCGACCGGTAGCCACTGCTAATCGATGCGTAGTGGCTTTAGCGCCAACGTTAACCATGTGGGCTTTGCCTTGAGCGTCGAAGTGGGTAAGAGGCGAGGCATTGGCTGTTTCAGGGAGGACTGATGTTTTGGGGCTCATGATCTTGGCGCGCGAGCTGGGTTGCAAGCCTGTGTGAAACAATTAGAAAGTCAGTGCATCATAAGGTGATCCACCACCAAACAGCGTGTTGGGTGATGGATGACAGCAGGGAGTCCCCGAGTGTGGATATTGAATAAAAAAAGCCCGCGGATGCGATGTCTTTCTGTGTTGACCGCTCTTTCTTTCATGGCGTGCGGCGCTTTTGCTCCTGCAAGAGTTAAGGCTCAGGCTGAGCTTCCCACCCTCGGCGACTCCAGCGACCTCACCACCAGCGCCGAGCGCCGTCTGGGCGACCGCATCATCCGCGAGCTGTACAGGGACCCCGACTACGTCGATGACCCCGTTGTGGCCGACTATGTACAGGGAATCTGGCAGCCTCTCCTCTCCGCAGCCAAGTCACGTGGTGAACTCAGCGCCGAGCTTGATGAGCGCTTTGCCTGGGAAATCCTGCTGGGTCGAGACCGCACGGTGAATGCGTTTGCCCTGCCCGGCGGCTACCTAGGGGTGCATCTGGGTTTGATTGGTGTGGTGGCGACACGTGATGAACTGGCTTCCGTGTTAGCGCACGAACTGAGCCATGTGACTCAGCGCCATATCTCGCGGCTGATCACGCAGCAGAGCAAGCAGACGCCGCTACTGCTGGGGGCGATGGTGTTGGGGGCGCTTGCAGCCAGCAAAAACCCTGGCGCCACGCAGGCCCTGGTCGTAGGTGGTCATGCCTTGGCCATTCAGAACCAGCTCAATTTCTCGCGGGACATGGAGCGCGAGGCGGACCGTATTGGCTATGGGCTGATGGCCCCGGCAGGCTTCGCGCCCCAGGGCTTTGTGAGCATGTTTGAAAAGCTGCAGCAGGCCAACCGGCTCAACGACAACGGATCGTGGCCCTATTTGCGCAGCCATCCGCTGACCACAGAGCGCATGGCAGACATGCAGTCGCGCATCCCTCCGGGAG
Source organism: Acidovorax sp. DMC1 (assembly GCF_056314325.1). Taxonomy (NCBI): domain Bacteria; kingdom Pseudomonadati; phylum Pseudomonadota; class Betaproteobacteria; order Burkholderiales; family Comamonadaceae; genus Acidovorax; species Acidovorax sp. DMC1. Next base: position 98,436 of record NZ_JBQUYO010000007.1, read on the forward strand.
CAGCGTCTGCGCCTGGGGGCCCAACGCAGACTTCCAGCGAACATGCCATGGTGGCCGCGCGGGCGCGCGTGTTGTCCAATCCTGGGGTGGACACTTTGCGTCAGTGGATTGCGGAGCCCAAGGGCTCAGGGTTTCAGTCACAGCCGCTGCCGCGACGGGCCGCCGCGCTGTATGCGGCGGCGCTGGCAAGCAGCCAGCTGCGTGATGCAGCCAATGCGCGTCTGGTTGCCCGCCAGCTGGATGACCTGGTGCGGCAGGACCCCGCCGCTCACCGCCTGTCACGCCTGTTGGCGGCGGAGATCGAGCTGACAGCGGGCGATGCCTCTGCAGCCCTTGCGTCCATGCCAGAGGGCAACAACGCACGCAGGCCAGAGTTGGTGCTGCGTACTCAAGCCCTGTTGCGCGCCAACCGAGCAGCGGACGCCACGCAGGCGTTGCAAACCTGGGTGGCCACCCACCCCAAGGATGCGACCGTGTGGCAACTGCTCGCATCAAGCTGGCAAGCGCAAGGCCAGGCGTTGAGGGCGATTCGTGCAGAGGCCGAAGCGCAAGCCGCGCGGTATGACTATGCTGCTGCGGTAGACCGGTTCAAGGCCGGCCAAGAGATGGCCCGCCGAGGTGGACCTGCGGTGGACCACATTGAGGCTTCCATCATCGACACCCGTTTGCGCGCGATGGAGTCACTTCTTCGCGAACAGGCCGCCGAGCGCTGATTCGATGATCACGCCTAGCACCGAATAGATCAGCGAACCCAGCATCGCAGCGCCAAACCCTGCGACATGGAAGCCATCCAGCACGCTGGCCGCTGCCCAGAACATGAGCGCGTTGATGACGAAAAGAAAGAGCCCGACCGTGACGATGGTGACGGGCAAGGTAAGCACGACCAGCACCGGCCGTAACACCACATTGAACAGGCCGATCACGAAGGCCGCGATCAATGCCGAGGTGAAGCTCTTCACCTCCACACCGCTGTAGATGTAAGCCACAAACAGCAGCGATGCAGCGCTGAGCAGCCATTTCAGAAGAAGTCGCATGGCCGGAGAATAGCACTGGCCTGCACCTGTGCCATCGCTGGATGTGGCGAGCTTGCCCTCCTCAGCGGATTATTCGAGCGCCAGCACCCACAACACACCAACGCCGGTGAGCACACTGCCGAGGGTGCCCGACAGTGACGACCAGCGCCCGTCCAGACGGCCGGCGGGCTGCACGGGCTCGGACTTGGGGCGACGTGCATCCACCACGGGTGCCGCCACTGCATCACCGGCATCTGCCTGAATTTGGGCCGTGAGTTCGGCCAGCGGGCCCTTGGCCACTACCGTGGTCACCGCGCCCGAAGGTGCATGCAACGTCGGGACAATTTGTGCGAACAGCTTGTCCGCCCATTTGGTGCGCCAGTTCTCACGGGTGCTGTGGCTCACCCATTTGCTGACGCGGTGGGTCATGCGGGGTGCACACGCTACAAGCACCCAATGGGTGTTCGCGCTGGCGGGGCGCCCGCACAGGGGGGCGAGTACCTGCTGCGCGTACGCTGCGTCGTCCACATACACGATGACTTTGTCCATACCCACCTCCAAGTGTGCGGCAGGCCACAGGGGCGCGGTATGGCCCCCAGTGCTGCCTCAGATGCAATGCAATCCGCGCGAAACGGTCAGGTCAGTGCCCAGCCGGTGCAGAGCCGGAACTGGCGCGGCGAGCCAGAATGATCTTGCCCGCCAGCAAAACCAGCAGCGCGCCAGCCACGCTCGCCCCGTACTTCACGACATCGGTCACTTCGCCGGTCACGCTATCGACGGGCATCTTGAGCATCCACTGCCACTTGTCGGGGTTGGCGAGCGCCGGGTCTGTGACCAGCATGCCGCCCGCAATCCAGCCCAGCAGCATCCCGCCCAGCGTGATGATGAGGGGAAACCGCTCCATGAGCTTGATGACCAGCTGACTCCCCCAGACGATGATCGGGATAGAGATCAGCAGACCCAGCACCACCAGCAGGAACGAATGGTCGCCCGCATTCTGGGCCGCACCGGCAATGGCGATCACGTTGTCTACGCTCATGACCAGGTCGGCCACGATGATGGTCTTGATGGCGGCCAGCAGCTTGTCGCTGCCTTGCACGTCGCCATGGCCGTCTTCATCGGGGGCCAGTAGCTTCACGCCAATCCACACCAGCAGCAGTGCGCCCACGAACTTGAGGAAGGGCAGTGCCAGCAAGGTCATTGCGAAGGCGATCAGGATGACGCGCAGCACGATGGCACCGGCTGTGCCCCAAATGATGCCCTTGGTGCGCTGTGCGGGAGGCAGTTTGCGGCAGGCCAGGGCAATGACCACGGCGTTGTCGCCTCCCAGCAGGATGTCGATGATGATGATCTGGCCGAGTGCGAGCCAGAATTCGGGCGAAGCCAAAAAGTCCATAAATTCCTCAATGTCAGTGGCGCGAAACGAGGATCCTGGCGCCACTGTAGCGCCGAGTCCCCCGCAGGGATAGGGGGCTTTGGGTGACCTGGTCAAGGAAGGCTTGCCCCAGACAGGGGTGCGTTGGCAAGCGAAGGGACGGCCTTGATCAGCCCACGGTGGGCCCATCAAAGGTCTTGCTCAGTTCCACACAGGCTGGCTGTATGTGAACCCGGATCGCCGGAAGCATGGCTTCGTATTGACGACAAATCCGATGCCTTGCGCTGGCACGGCCCGACTGATGGCGGGTCGGCTGGCAAGGCGGGAGCTACTCCCCTTCGAGACAGCGATTGGAACATCCCCGGCGTGGCAGCGCAAGGGCTCGGGCGTTGTGGTTACTGCGTACTTCTGTGGGGCTGGTGAGGTGGCTGAGGCGGGCAGACGATGGATACCACCACTGCCAGCGTCCCTTGTGGCGGACCGCTATGATCCAGCCCCCTTCTCCTGCTGTAACGCTGCGCTTCTGCCCTCTCGCCCCGTTCCCATGGCTGCCATCCACATCACCGACATCGAAGCCGCCATCAATTACTGGCGCCACCGCGCGCCTGCATCGGCCGAGGGGCTGGGCCTGGCGCCTGAGGTCCAGGCCCTGGGGGAGGTCTATGCCCGCATGGTCTATGGTCATACCACGGAGATCGACGAGGACAGCCTGCCTCACTCCGCCATGGCCGCATGGCAGAGCTGGTACGACACGACACCCGACACGCCCTGCATCGCCATTTGTTCCACCAGCCAGGGCGACGATCTGTGCAAAGGCTGCGGACGCACGTTCGACGAAGTGCAATTCTGGCTATCGTTCACGCCAGCGGAAAAGCGAGGGGTGTGGCGTCGCATTACGTTGGAGCACTCGGCCTGGCGGTTCAACCGGTATGCCGAGCGGGCGGCCGAGGGGGTGACGACCCCGGGCGCCGCCAGCAGCAAGGGGGTTTAGCGCGTGGCGGGCTATGCGTCGGCCCGGCAAACCGCTAAGGTGGTGCCATGCAGCGTCTGACCCAAGCCCCGAATATCGCCATCGCCACCCTGTGGGCGGACCTGCTGTGCGAGGCGGGCATGACCGCCTCCGTTCAGCGCCAGTACCTGGGGGCCGCTGCGGGCCACCTGCCGCCCGACCAGTGCCTGCCCGAGATCTGGCTGGACCATGAAGAGCATGTTGCCCGCGCCCGGGCCTTGCTGCAGGAGCTGCAAGACCTGCCACAGCGCCACTGGGCCTGCCCCTGCGGCGAGATGGTGGAAGGCGGTTTTGAGCAATGCTGGAATTGCGGCGCGTTCATGCCGCGCGACTGACGGCATAGGACTCGTTTGCTATACATTTAATAGCTATTGAGGCTTGTTGCACTAGCGCTAGCGGGCACTTTGGCTCAAAACTCCCTTACTTCCAGCGCACCGGCTCCACATGCACGCTGCCCTGCGTGCTGCTCAGGGTGATGGCCCCTTCCTGCACGGTGGCCTGCAGCTGCATGCTGCGTTCGGCCAGTTGCGCCAGGGCCTGGGAGGCTTCGGTGGGGATGCGCCAGACCTGCAGCTTGTCTAAGCGCGAGAGCTTGCTTTCGATGCCTTTCCACCAGATTTCTGCGGCGTGGTTGAAGCAGTAGACGATCACGGAGTCCGCCTTGCTGCAGGCCTTGGTAAGCGGCTTGTCCTCAGGTTGACCCACTTCGATCCACAGGCGCTTGCGGCCCGTGAAGTCAGTGAGGGACGCATCCGGGTCGTCCGGGTCGGACAGGCCCGCGCCAAACGCCAATGTGGCGTCGCCATTGCACATGTCATTGAGCTGGTGCGCCTGCATGGCCAGGGCCGCCAGCCGCACCATCATGCGCTCGTCCGTCTCGCTGGGGTGGCGGGCCAGGGTGAGCGCATGGTCGGCGTAGTAGCCGTGGTCGATGTCGGCGATCTGCAGGTTCGCCTTGAAGATGGTGGATTTGATGGCCATGGATGTATCAAAAACAAGAGCTGCCAGCGCAAGTGTTTGCTTGCTTTGGCAGCTCCAGAGGTTTTAAATGCCCACGCAATAAGCGCGGGCAGCTATCATTTTTTTATACGCGGCGTGCCAGCTCAGCCGCCTTGCCCACGTAGCTGCCGGGCGTCATGGCCAGCAGGCGGTCCTTTTCAGCCTGGGGAATCTCCAGCGACTGGATCAACCCGTGCAGCGCCTCGGCCGTCACGGTCTTGCCGCGGGTCACTTCTTTGAGCTTTTCGTAGGCGCCTTGCACACCAAAGCGGCGCATCACCGTCTGGATGGGTTCGGCCAGCACTTCCCAGGCTGCGTCCAGGTCTTCGGCCAGCGCTTCTTCGTTGATTTCGAGTTTGTTCAGGCCGGTGAGCAGCGAGGCGTATGCCAGCGTGGCGTAGCCCAGCGCCACGCCCATGTTGCGCAGCACGGTGCTGTCGGTCAGGTCGCGCTGCCAGCGGCTGATGGGCAGCTTTTCAGACAGGTGCTTGAGCAGTGCGTTGGCCAGGCCCAGGTTGCCTTCGGCGTTCTCGAAGTCGATGGGGTTGACCTTGTGCGGCATGGTGGACGAGCCAATTTCGCCCGCCTTCAGGCGCTGCTTGAAGTAGCCCAGGCTCACATAACCCCAGATGTCGCGCGAGAGGTCGATCAGGATGGTGTTGGCACGGGCCACGGCGTCGAACAGCTCGGCCATGTAGTCGTGCGGCTCGATCTGGATCGAGTAGGGCTGGAAGGTCAGGCCCAGGCCCAGCGGTTCGGGGGTCTCAATCACCTTCTTGCTGAAGGCTTCCCAGTCGAACTCGGGCCAGGCGGACAAGTGGGCGTTGTAATTGCCCACGGCGCCGTTCATCTTGCCCATGATCTTGACGGCGGCGATCTTCTCGCAGGCCGTTTGCAGGCGCATCAGGACGTTGGCCATTTCCTTGCCCACGGTGGTGGGGCTGGCCGTCTGGCCGTGCGTGCGGCTGAGCATGGGCACGTCGGCAAAGGCGTGGGCCATTTCGCGCAGCTTGAGCATGATGCGGTCCAGGCCCGGCAGGATGACCTGGTCGCGGCCGGAACGCAGTTGTAGCGCGTGGCTGGTGTTGTTGATGTCTTCGCTGGTGCAGGCAAAGTGCACGAATTCGGAGGCCTTTTCCAGCTCAGGACGGGCTTCGAACTTGCTCTTGATCCAATATTCGACCGCCTTCACGTCGTGGTTGGTGGTCTTTTCGATCTCCTTGATGGCGGCGGCGTCAGCCTCGGAGAAGTTCTTGACCAGGCCCAGCAAGTAAGCACGTGCTCCGGTAGTGAGGGGCTTGAACTCTGCAAATCCCGCATCCGACAGCGCAATGAACCAGGCCACTTCCACCTGCACGCGGCGGTGCATGTAGCCGTGTTCGCTCATGATCGGGCGCAGGGCGGCAAGTTTGGGGGCGTAACGGCCGTCAAGCGGCGACAGGGCGGTGATGGTGGACAGGCTCATGGCGCGCCATTGTAGGCGGGGTGGGTTGGCGGGGTTTGTGGGGGCGGCGCATCAGTCAGCCTCACGCCGGGTCGCTGTCGATAGAATCAAACCCGAATTGTTCAGCATCCCCGCGCACTGGAAGACACACCATGAAATTGATCGGAGCCACCACCAGCCCCTACGTGCGCAAGGTACGTATCGTGATGGCTGAGAAAAAGCTCGACTACCAGTTCGTGCAAGAAAACGTCTGGGCAGACGACACCCACATCTCCGCATCCAACCCGCTGGGCAAGGTGCCCTGCCTGGTGATGGAAGGCGGCGAGGCCGTGTTTGACTCGCGCGTCATCGTGGAATACCTCGACACCCTGTCGCCCGTGGGCAAGCTCATCCCCTCCCAGGGCCGCGAGCGCGCAGAGGTCAAGACCTGGGAGGCGCTGGCCGACGGCGTGATGGACGCCGGCATCCTGGCCCGCCTGGAAGCCACTTGGGTCCATCGTAAGGACAGCGAACGCAGCCAGGCCTGGATCGACCGCCAATTGCTCAAGGTGAACGATGGCCTCAAGTCCATGAGCCAGGGCCTGGGTGACAAGCCCTATTGCAGCGGCATCCACCTGAGCCTGTCCGACATTGCGGTGGGTTGTGCCCTGGGCTGGCTGGAGTTCCGCTTTCCCGAGATCGCCTGGCGCAGCGAGTACCCCAACCTGGGCAAGCTGCTCGACAAGCTGATGCAGCGCCCCAGCTTCGCTGACACCAAGCCTGCCTGATCCTGTCCTGCCGCAGCGTGCGGCGGGGCTTTGTGCCGTTCGACCCTTCGCTTGCCGTATGCTCCCGGGTGTATGAACGAAATGGTTCAAAATCCACCCCTAGTCTCTGGTGCGAGGGCGACCCGCCAGCGCGCCGCACGCGAGGCCGCAGCCACCCCGGGCGCCGACCGGGTGCGCGTGAACGACCCGGACCGCACCATGGCCAACATCCTGCAGGTGGCCACGGCAGAGTTTGCCGACAAGGGCCTCGCCGGGGCGCGCATCGACGAGATCGCGGCACTGACCAGCACCAGCAAGCGCATGATCTATTACTACTTCGGTAGCAAGGAAGGTCTGTACGTGGCGGTGCTGGAGGATGCCTACCGGCGCATCCGCCGCATCGAGTCCGAGTTGCACCTCGAAGACCTGGCGCCCGAGCAGGCGCTGCGCACCCTGGTCGGCTTCACGGTGGACTACCAGCTCGCCAACCCCGACTTCATCCGCCTGGTGATGAACGAGAACATGCACCGGGGCGAGTACATCACCCAATCGGCCACGATCCAGGAACTGAACATCCCGGTCATCCATGCCGTGCGCGATGTGTACCAGCGCGGCGTGGCGGCGGGGGTTTTTCGTCCGGATGTGGACCCGGTCGATCTGCACATGTCGATCTCCGCCCTGTGCTTTTTCAACGTGGCCAACCGCCACACCTTTGGCGCGATCTTCAAGCGCTCGCTGGACACGCCTGCCGCCACGGCGCAACGCCGTGAATCGATCATTGAAATGATCGTGCGCTTTCTGCGGCCCTGATTCGCATTTCTCCGACGCATTGCGCGCCTTGACCGTGCGGTGCTCCCGGACATCGGAGCCGGGGGCGCTCTGCGTCTGGCGCCGTGCGTCCCTGCATTGCAGCCTTTCCCGCATGGCCTGACCGCCGCCAACGAGCAGGGTTTGCACCTAGATCAAATACTAACCAGTTCGTACAAAATTTAAAAACAGCAACCGATAACGACTGGAGACACCATGCTTGCACTGGCCGACCGCTGGCTCGGGCGATACACCCGCGCACTCGACATGCTTTCCGGCCTGTGCCTGGCCATCATGGTGGTGCTGGTGTTTGGCAATGTGGTGTTGCGTTACACCGCGAACTCGGGCATCACGGTGTCCGAAGAGCTGTCGCGCTGGCTGTTCGTGTGGCTGACGTTCATGGGAGCCGTGGTGGCTTTGCGGGAGCACGGACACCTGGGTACCGACGTGCTGGTGTCTCGCCTGCCTGCCGCGGGCAAAAAGGTTTGTCTGGTTCTGGCGCAGGTCGCCATGCTGTATGTCTCCTGGCTGCTGCTCAAGGGCAGTTGGGCGCAGATGGTGATCAATGCCGACACCGAAGCACCGGTCACGGGGGCATCGGTGGGCATCTTCTACGCGAGCGGTGTGCTCATGGGCGGGTCGGCCATTGCCATCCTGCTGCGTGATCTGCTGCGCACGCTGTTTGTGCCGCTGAGCGAAAACGAACTGGTCATGGTGCAGGAGAGCGAAGAACTCGCGGCGCTGCAACACCGCGCGGAAGACGCCAGTGCCACCCCTCCCTCGGTAGGCCCGCGCCGCTGATCCCCCTTTTGCACTGGAACGCGCACCATGACCGTCACCATCTTCCTGGGCTCCCTGCTGCTTGCCATGGCGATCGGCATCCCCATCGCTTACGCGCTGCTGATCTGCGGCGTGGCGCTGATGTGGCATCTGGACCTGTTCGACGCGCAGATCCTGGCGCAAAACGTGATCAATGGCGCCGACAGCTTTCCGCTGCTGGCCGTGCCTTTCTTCATGCTGGCAGGCGAGATCATGAATGTGGGCGGGCTGTCCAAGCGCATCGTGAAGCTGGCGCTCACCGTGGTGGGCCATGTCCCCGGTGGCCTGGGCTATGTGGCCATCATGGCGGCCGTGATCCTGGCGGCAGTGTCGGGCTCAGCCGTGGCGGATGCGGCCGCCTTGGCGTCGCTGTTGCTGCCCATGATGGTGGCGGCTGGGCACAACAAGGAGCGCTCGGCGGGCCTGATTGCCTCTGCCGGGATCATCGCGCCGGTCATCCCGCCCTCCATTGGTTTTGTGATCTTTGGCGTGGCCGCCAACGTGTCCATCAGCAAGCTGTTCCTGGCGGGCATTGTTCCGGGCGTGCTGCTGGGACTCTCGCTGGCGGTGACATGGTGGTGGCTGGTGCGGCGCGAGAACGTGGCTCCACCGAAGCGCGCCACGCGCGCCGAGCTGCTGCTGGCGCTGCGCGAGGCCGTGTGGGCCCTGGGCCTGCCCATCATCATCCTGGTGGGCCTGCGCATGGGCGTATTCACGCCGACAGAAGCCGCTGTGGTGGCCGCCGTCTACTCGCTATTTGTTGCCATGGTCGTGTACCGCGAACTCAGCCTACGCCAGTTGGTGGAGATCTTCCAGACCTCTGCGCGCACCAGCGCCGTGGTCATGTTCCTGGTGGCTGCCGCCATGGTGTCGGCATGGCTCATCACCGTGGCCGATCTCCCGTCTGCCGTCATCGGCATGCTGGAGCCTTTCATGGGCAACCAGACGCTGTTGCTGATCGCGATCATGGTGCTGGTCATGGTGGTGGGCACCGCGATGGACATGACGCCCACCATCCTCATCCTCACGCCCGTGCTGATGCCGGTGGTCAAGGCAGCGGGCATTGACCCGGTGTACTTCGGTGTGCTGTTCATCATCAACAACGCCATTGGCCTCATCACGCCACCCGTGGGCACCGTGCTCAACGTGGTGGCCGGGGTGGGCCGCATTTCCATGTCGCAGGTCACCCGGGGCGTCATGCCGTTCATGGTGGCGCAGTTCATTGTCATGTTCCTGCTGGTGCTGTTCCCGTCCATCGTACTCGTGCCCTTGCGCCTGCTGGGGGGCTGACACGCCCTTCCGCCCTTACCGTTCCTGCCTGCCCAAAACCCTAGGAGACCATTCCATGAAGCTGCTCAAAACCCTGCTCGCCACGGCCCTCGTCGCCGCATCGCTGCTGCCCGCCGCGCACGCGCAGGAGCGCACCATCAAGTTCGCCTTCCAGAACCAGAAGGACCACCCCCAGGCCCAGGGCGCGCAAAAGTTTGCAGACCTGGTGGCAGTCAAGACCAACGGCCGCATTGCCGTCAAGCTCTTCCCCGGTGGCACGCTGGGCGGCGACCTGCAGACCGTGTCGGCGCTGCAAGGTGGCACGGTGGAGATGACGGTGCTCAATGCCGGCATCCTGTCCGCCCAGGCCAAGGAATTCGGCATCTACGACTTCCCCTTCCTGTTCGCTACGCCCCAAGAGGCTGATGCCGTGACCGACGGCCCCTTCGGCAAGAAGCTGCTCGACAAGCTGCAGGCCAAGAACCTGATCGGCCTGGGCTACTGGGAGCTGGGCTTTCGCAACCTCACCAACAGCAAGCGTCCCATCACCAAGGCCGAGGACATTGCGGGCCTCAAGATCCGCGTGATCCAGTCGCCCATCTACATCGACATGTTCAACGCGCTGGGCGCCAACGCCGTTCCCATGCCGTTCCCCGAGCTGTACACCGCCATGGAGCAGAAGGCCGTGGACGGCCAGGAGAACCCGTTCTCCACCATCCTGTCGTCCAAGTTTGCGGAGGTGCAGAAGTACCTGACCGTCACGCGCCACATGTACAACCCCCAGGCCGTGATCGTGAGCAAGAAGTTCTGGGACAGCCTGAACCCTGCCGACCAGAAGGCGCTCACCGACGCCATGGCCGAGGCCACCACCTTCCAGCGCGGTGTGTCGCGCGTGCAGGCCAACGTGGCGCTGGAAGACCTCAAGAAGGCCGGCATGCAGGTGTCCGAGTTCTCGCCCGCCGAGCTGGACAAGCTGCGCGCCAAGGTCAAGCCCGTGGTCGAAAAGCACAGCGAAAAAGTCGGCGCCGAGACGGTGAAAGAGGTCTACGCCACGCTGGCCAAGCTGCGCGGCGGCAAGTAAGCCCCACGCTGTCCTCCTCGCACGGCCGCCCATGGCCTGGCCACGCCCGGCCGTGCATTCACCCCGCATTCCGCCCGCCCCATGAGCACCCAGCTGCTTGATCCCCCGGTCACCACACCCATGTCCACCATGTCCTCCACAAGCCCCCGCAAGGTGCTGATCGGGCTGATCGGTGCCGGCATCCAGAAGTCGCTGTCGCCCGCGCTGCACGAAGAAGAAGCACGCCACCACGGCATGCGCCTGCACTACCAGCTCATTGACCTGGACCGCTCGGCGTCCTCGGTGGAGCATCTGCCCACGCTGTTGTCAGCGGCGCGCATCATGGGCTATGCGGGCTGCAACGTGACCTACCCCTGCAAGCAGGCAGTGATCCCGCACCTCGACAGCCTGTCCGAAGAAGCGCGCGCTATGGGCGCCGTGAACACCGTGGTTATCCGTGATGGACAACTGGTGGGGCACAACACCGATGGATCGGGCTGGGCCTGGGGCTTTACCCGCGCGCTGCCCGGCGCCGACCTGCGCCGCGTGGTGCTGCTGGGCGCAGGCGGTGCGGGCGCTGCAATTGCACACGCCGTGTTGCGCCTGGGCGCCGAGCACCTGAGCATCGTCGATGCACAGCCCGAGCGCGCAGCGCAACTGGCGGCCGACGTGAATGCGCTCTACGGCGCCCGGGCCGAAGCGGCTGACATCCAAGCGGCCATGGCACAAGCCACCGGCCTGATCCACGCCACGCCCACGGGCATGGACAAACTGCCCGGCCTGCCGCTGGACGTGGCGCTGCTGCGGCCCGCGATGTGGGTGTCTGAGGTGGTGTATTTCCCGCTCGACACCGCGCTGGTGCAGGCCGCGCGCGCACTGGGCTGCCGCGTGTCGGACGGCGGCGGCATGGCCGTGGGCCAGGCTGTGGGCGCGTTCGAGCTGTTCACTGGCGAGGCGCCCGATGCCGCACGCATGGACGCGCATTTCCGCCGCCTGGTCAGTACCCGCTGATGCCAACGCCCGCAGCAAACCACAAGGAGCCAACCCCATGAGCACCCCGATGATGGCCGCCCGCGAAGCGCTGGGCGAACTGCCCAACCCCCTGGGCTTGCAGGGCGTGGAGTTCATCGAATACGCTACCAGCCGCCCGCAAGCGCTGGGCCAGGCGCTGGAGCGCATGGGCTTCCAGCCCGTGGCGCGCCACCGCTCGCGCGAGGTGCTGCTGTACCGCCAGGGCGACATGAACATCATCGTCAACGCACACCAGGATGCCGAGCGCACCGGCCTGCATGCACCGCCTGCGCTCACCGAAGCCCCCGTGCTGGCGGCCGTCGCATTCCGCGTCAGCAACGCCGCCGCAGCGTTTCGCCGTGTACTGGAGCTGGGCGCCTGGGCTGTGCACACCGAGGTCGAGGTGATGGAGCTGAACATCCCCGCCATCCACGGTGTGGGCGCGAGCCGCATCTACTTCGTGGACCGCTGGAAAGAGTTCTCCATCTACGACGTGGACTTTGTGCCCATCCCCACCGTCCACCCGCGCCCGCCCGCGCTGCAGGGCCTGCGCCTGTTCGGTGTGGTGCAGTACATCGGTCTGGGTCGCGCGGCAGACTGGATCCACTTCTACAGCGAGCTGTTCGGCTTTGCCGAGCTGGCGCCCAACCAGTCGTTTGGCGTGCTCACCCATGGCCGCATCCTGTCCAGCCCGTGCGGCACATTGCACTGGCAACTGATTGAGCCGCAGGTCGATGCACTGGATGCCGACCCCGAGGAGCTGCTGCAGCGCGTGGCCTTTGGCACGCCCGACGTGCTGGCCACTGTGAATGCACTGCGTGCGCGGGGCGTGGAGTTTGTGGAGTCGCCCACGGGCGTGCACACCGGCACGCGCGGCGCCCTCACGCGTGCCGATGCAGCATCGCCCAGCTTCGAGCTGGTGCTCGACGCGCGCTGAGCCTGGAGACCGCCCATGCGCCGATCCACCATGCAACGCAACGTCGCCGACTTCGGCATGGACACCATCAGCCTGGCCGGGCCGCTGGAGGCCAAGCTCGCTGCCGTCCAGGCCGCAGGCTTCGGTCAGATCATGCTGGCCGCGCGCGACATCGTGGGCCACCCTGCGGGCATCGAGGCCGCTGTGCACGCCGTGCGCAACAGCGGCCTGCGCGTGACGGGCTTTCAGGTGCTGCGCGATTTTGAAGGCCTCTCAGGCCACCTGCACAGCTACAAGGTGGACATTGCCAAGCAGATGATCCTGATGGCGCGCGACCTGGGTGCGCCCGTGCTGCTGGCCTGCAGCTCCACATCGTCACACGCCACGGCCGACGCCGATGCCATTGCACGGGACCTGCGCAAGCTGGCCCTGCTGGCGTTGCCGCACGGCATTCGCGTGGCGTTTGAAGGCCTCTCGTGGGGCCGCCACATCAACGAGGTGCACCAGGCCTGGGCGGCCGTGGAGCAGGCCGATTGCCCCAACCTCGGGCTGGCCATCGACTCGTACCACCAGTTCGCCACCAGCACGCCGCTCTCGGCCCTGGAGAATGTGGACCCGGCCAAGATCTACCTCGTGCAGTTGTCGGACTTCATGTGGCAGGAGACGCGCACGGTGCAGGAGCGCATCGAGACTGCGCGGCACTTTCGCGTGTTCCCCGGCGAGGGCGTGCACAGCCAGGCGCTGGCTGAGCTGGTGCGCACGCTAGACGGCATGGGCTACCAGGGCGACTACAGCTTCGAGGTCTTCAACGACGACTACCAGCAGCTGCCGCTGCCCTATGTGGCGCAACGCGCATGGAACAGCGCGCTGTGGCTGGCCGAAGGCGTGTTGCAGCGTGCCGTGCCGCTGCCGGGGCACCCGCGCATCCGTGCAGCCGCATGAAGGCTTGCACTGTTAGCTATTGGCGCGCTTCTTGAGCCAGCGCATCAGTGCTCCGACCACGGGCAGCTTCTCGTACAGCTCTTCGGCGGCATCCCAGTAGTCGCGGTGCAAGGTCACCTGGCCCTGGGCGTCCAGCACCAGGTGCGAGGCGCCGCGCACCGTCTGCGTCACGCCCTTGTGGAAGTCCTTGAAGGCGAACAAAAAGTCCCAGGTCAGAAAACACTGCTGCCCCTGCACCACGCGGCCCGTGACCACAAAACGCGGCTGCTCCAGGGCCTCGAACATGTGGGCAAAGATGCCCTGGATGGCAGGCACGCCCACCACCTCGTTGAACGGATCCTTGAAGCGCGCCTGGGGCGCGTAGAACTGGCCGATCGTCGCCACATCGGCGGGCGACAGGTTTTCAAAAAACGCAATGACGCGCGTGACGGCTTCTTCGGTAGCGGGGGCGGTGTAAGGGGGTTGCATGGAAACTCAGAGTCCCGTGAACTTGCGGACGGCTGGAAAGTACCACCGGTAGGGCAGCAGCCGCAGCAGCTTCATCACGCGCGTAAAGCGCTTGGGGAAGTGAATATCGAACTGCCCGCGCGCCCAGCCCTGCAGGATGGCGTCGGCTGCCGCTTCGGGGGAGATGAGCGCAGGCATGGTGAAGTCGTTGCCCGCCGTGAGCGGCGTGGCCACAAAGCCGGGGTTAATCACGCTCACGCCCAGGCCCAGGTCGTGCAGGTCCAGGTACAGCGCCTCGGCCAGGTTGATGAGCGCGGCCTTGGTGGGCCCGTAGGCCAGGCTCTTGGGCAGGCCCCGGAACCCCGCCACGCTGCTGATCAGGCTCACATGCCCAGGGTGCCCCGTCTGGGCCGCAGTGAGCATGGCGGGCAGCACGGCGGCCAGCACATGCAGTGCGCCGTTGTAGTTGATCTGCTCGTGGCGCAGCATCACGGTCAGGTCGAAGTCGGTCGCGCGCATGTCGCGGTAGTAGCCCGCGCAGTAGCACACCAGGTCGGGCACGCCGTCCGCCAGCACCTGCGCGGCGGCGGCTTGTACCTGGGCAGGTTCAGCCGTGTCAAAAGCCAGCGCGGTGCTGCCGGGGTGCTGCACCACAAAGGCGTTCAGCGCATCGCTGCTCCGGGCCGAGACGATGACTTGCGCGCCGCGCGCATGCAGCGCTGCCGCCGTGGCCCGGCCAATGCCGCTGCTGGCTCCGATGAGCCAGGCCCGGCGACCCTTCCAGTCGCGCAAGGGAGGGTTGAGTTTCATGGTGCGCGCTTGGTGAAGGACAAGGTGATCTCGCCAAGCCGCACGCCGAACTTGCTCATGGTGGCGCGGTTGAGCATCACGCGATCATCGATGAGGTACATCCAGTCGTCCAGGTCCACGTTGTAGACCTTGCCGTCCACGGGCAGGGCCAGCGTGTAGTTCCAGCGGAAGGCGTTGCCGCGCGTCTGCCCGTTGGCCGTGCCCACCACATCGTCGGCGGTGCCGGTGTAGCGGCCGTCGGCATGTTTGGTCAGGCGCCAGATGCGGCGCTGCGTGGTGCCGTCGGAATAGGTGAAGGCTTCGTCCAGCACGCCCTCGTTGCCCTTCCAGCTGCAGTCCATCACCACGGTGAAGCGTTTGACGATCTGCCCGCTGCGGTCCTGGAAGATTCCGTAGGCGTCGATCTTGCCGTTGAAGTACTGGGCCAGGTCCAGCACCGGTTTTTCGCTGGCGTAGCCATCGAGGTTCTGGCTGGCGCAGCCGGACAAGACCACAGGTGCGGCCACGGCGGCGGAGAGGAGAAGGCGTCTTTGCATGTTGGGCATCCCTTGAAAAATCAGGCACTGGCCGCGCCGCGCGCAGGCCGAAGCACCAGCCAATACAGCGCCGCCGCTGCCAGCAGCTTGAGCGCGCAGGGCAGCACGGCGTAGGCCAGCCCCAGGGTGTGCAGGCCGTCGTCGCTGCGTGTGCCTGGCGTGTAGCCCCACCAGCCTAGCAGCGGCAGCGCCAGGCCTGCGGCCAGCGCCAGGTTGAGCTTGGTGGCAAAGTTCCACCAGCCAAAGTAAGCGCCCTCGTGCTGGCCGCTGTCGCCCTCGGCGGCAATCACGCCCGCCAGCAGGGCGCTGGGCAGGGCCAGGTCGGTGCCCAGGGCCACGCCCGACAGCGCACAGACGATGAGGAATGGCACCACATCGCCCGCACCCAGGAACGCCGTCCACACAAACACCGCAATCGCCAGCAGCATGCCGGCCAGCCAGGTGCGCGCCAGACCCCAGCGCGCCACGGCGCGCAGCCACAGCGGGATGGACAGCGCCGCGCAGACGAAATAAGCGGCCAGGAACATCGGCTCCTGCGCGGGCGGGGCCTGCAGGCGGTCCTGAATGAAGAACAGTACCAGCGTGGCGGGGATGGCGCTGGCAATGCCGTTGAGCATGAACACCGCCAGCAAGCGGCGGAAGGCGGGCCGCCCCCAGGGCCGCCACAGGCTGGCACGTTGGGGCGGGCGGTACACGCCGGCCACGGCGCCCGCGTGGCCTGTGGGGCGCGGCGCGCGCGTCCACGCCCACCAGCCCAGCAGCAAGGTGAGTGCAAACACGCTGAGCATGACTGGCAGGCCCAGCAGTGCGGGCAGCACCGAGGCGGTGACTACTCCCACCAGCGCTGCGCCCTCGCGCCAGGCCACGATGCGGCCGCGCTGCAGCTCGTCGCCGCCCAGCCGCGCGCCCCAGGACTGATGCGCAATCCCCAACTGGCTGTAGGCGGTGTAGGTGATGAGCAGCGCCACCAGCGCCCAGGCGATGAGCGCGTCGGCCCCGCGCACCTGCGGGAAGAACAGGCTGGTCAGCCCCAGTGCCAGCACCACGGCAGACACCGCGCCCACCGCCAGCACGGCGCGCACCGAGCGGCCAAAAAGGTAGTCCGACAGGCGGCCCAGCAGCGGGTCGGACACCGCATCCAACAGCCTTGCCGCCAGCAGCACCGACCCCAGCGTGGCCAGTGGCATGCCGAACTCGCGGGCGTAGTGGTTGGGCAGCAGCACATACAGCGGCAGTGCGACGAACGCCAGCGGCAGGCCCAGCAGCCCATAAGCCAAGCCTTGGCCAGCGCGAATGGGCGGGGTGGTGGTCATTGCTGCCCTTGGCCCGCTGTGCGGGTGGCGGCGATCAGCTCTTGCCGCAGTCCGGGCTCGGAGGTCTGTGGCGACAGCCAGATGCCGAAGAACAGGCGCGAGAACTCGGCGTCAGGCACTTCGCCAACCACCCGCCCGCCCATCTTGAATACGGCGCCCGCGCCGGGCTGGTACAGGCCCAGCAGCCGGTCGCCGGCCTTCACATCCGGCAGCGCGGCGGTCAGTGCCTGCTGCCAGCGCGCGGCCTGCTGCGGCGTGAAGCTGCCCACGCGGCGCATCTCTTCGATGGAGCGCTTGGCAATGGCCTCGGCCGAAAAATCGCGGTGGTAGGTCAGCTCCAGCGCCAGGGGGTGGGCGGCGTAGTTGTCGGCATCAAAACCGGGCTGCACCCATAGCCGCGCACGGTAGATATCAAACCCCAGAAACCGCAGCACGCCCTGGCCCACCAGGCGGGCCCCCGACAGCGGGGCTGCTGCGGCTGCGCTGGCCTCTGCAACCTGCGCCAGCGCGGTTTGAGGGCCAAAAGCCATCAATGCGCTAGTGAATATTGCGGTGGCAGCTATATTTTTCATAGCAGTCATCAGTCCTTGGCCAGGGTGTACTGCACCAGGTCGATGTTGCTCATCGCAAACGCCGCCTCGCAATACGCCAGATAGAACTCCCAGATGTGCATGAAGCGCTCGTCAAAGCCCAGCTGCAGAATCTGCGTGCGCTGCGCGAGGAAGCGCTCGCGCCACCGCTTGAGGGTTTCGGCGTAGTCCTGGCCAAACGCAAACTCGTCGACCACGCGCAGGCCTGCGGCCTCGGCTTCGCGGCGGAACTCGCGCGGGCAGGGCAGGCAGCCGCCGGGGAAGATGTATTGCTGGATGAAGTCGGTGGAACTGATGTAGCGGTCGAACAGGCTGTCGTCGATGACGATGCTCTGGATGCAGGCCTTGCCGCCGGGCTTGAGCAGCCGGTTCACCGACTGGAAGTAGGTGGGCCAGTATTCGCGGCCCACGGCCTCGACCATCTCGATGGAGCAGATGGCGTCGTACGGGCCGTCCTGGATGTCGCGGTAGTCCTGCAGGCGCAGGTCGGCACGCTCAGCCACCCCCTGCTGCGCCATGCGCTTTTGCGCAAACGCGAGCTGCTCGGTGGACAGCGTCACCCCCGTCAGGCGGGCGCCGAATTCGACGGTCGCCATCTCGGCCAGCGCGCCCCAGCCGCAGCCGATCTCCAGCACGCGGTCGCCCGCCTGCACGCCGGCCATGCGCAACGCGCGGCGCACTTTGGCGTGCTGGGCCTTGCGCATGTCGCCGCCCGCATCGCCCTCGAACCAGGCGGACGAATAGTTCATCGTGTCGTCCAGCCAGAGTTCGTAGAACGCATTGCCCAGGTCGTAGTGGGCGTGGATGTTCTTCTGGCTGTTGGCGCGGGTGTTGCGGTTGAGCAAATGCTTGATGCGGTACAGCAGGCGGCCCGCCCAGGTGCCGTAGATCACGCCTTCGACCTGCTGGCGATTGGCGATGAAGAGCTTGAGCAGGTCGGTCAGGTGCGGCGTGGTCCAGTCGCCCGCTATGTAGCTCTCGGCAAAGCCGATGTCGCCCGACTTGAGGGCGGCGCTGCACACGTTCCAGTTCTTGAGCGTGATCGCGGCCGAGGGGCCGTTCCCGTGGCCGAAGTGCTGCAGGGTGCCGTCGGGCAGCTGCACCGTGAGGTGACCGTGCTGCAGCTTGTGCAGCAGCTTGAGCGCCGTGCGGGCGGCAGCAGGGGTGCCTGCGGGCAGGGCTTGGGCAGAGCGGGGGGCGGTGGTGGAGTTCATGGCGGTCTCGTTCGTCATGGAAATCAACGGGTCACAGCGGCGGCGGGCGCCTCGGGCTTGCGGTGGAAACGCACGCGCTTGAGCCACAGCTGCAGCGCGTGCCAGTGAATGCGGGCGATGATGGCCAGCGTCATGGCGGGGTAGCCCCACAGTGCCTGGCGCAGGGTCTCTGGGGTGATGGCCTGCAGGGTGCCGCTCACGCTGGTCTGGATGAGGGGGCCGGTGTCGTCGTCGTGGTCGATGCGCACCACGGTGCGGCCCGCATCTTGTGCACCGGCCTTGGTACTGGCCTCGGTGCGCATGAAGCGGAAGCGATAGCCGCCGCTCACCTCGCAAAAGGGAGACACATGGAACACCTTGCGCGCCTGCTGTTCCACGCCGTACTGCGGCGTGTCCAGCAGGTAGCAGTGGCGCTCGCCAAAGGTGTTGTTCACCTCGACCACGATGGCGCGCAGGTGGCCGTCTGCACGGTGGCAATACCAGAAGCTCACGGGCTTGAAGGTGTAGCCCAGCACGCGCGGGTAGCAGTGCAGCCAGACCTCGCCCGTGGCGTCGGTGATGCCTTCGGTGTGCAGCAGCTCGTCCAGCCAGGCCAGCGCACCGCCCTGCGCGGCGTTGCGGCCGTCGCCATGGTCCACGTCATGAAAACTGATGGCACCGCCGCGGTTCACCGCCAGCGGCGTGTGTGTGCCGCTCAGGCTGCGCATCGGCAGCATCAGGAAAAACGTGGGGTAGGCAAACGCATGCCGCCGGGGCCGCAGCCGCGTGTGGCGCACCTGGCCGAAGCCGATGAGGGGCGCTGCGGATGGGGCCGGGGCGTGGCTCACGCGGCCTCCGCCAAGGGGGCTGGCAGGGCTGCCCTCAATTGCTCGGCCACGGCCAGGCCGGATTTGAGGCCGTCCTCATGGAAGCCGTAGCCCGTCCAGGCGCCGCAGAACCAGGTGTGCTGCTGCCCTTGCAGCTTGCTCACCTGCTGCTGCGCGCGAATGGCGGCCATGTCGAACACCGGGTGGGCGTATTCGTAGCTGCCGATCACGTGGTCGGGCGCAATGTCACGCACTGGGTTGAGCGAAACGACCACGGGCTGCGCAAAGGGCACGGGCTGCAGCTGGTTGATGAGGTAGTGCAGGCACACGCGGGCCGACTCGCGGCTGCGCTGTTGGGCGCGCTCATAGTTCCACGCGGCCCAGGCGGCACGGCGCTGGGGCAGCACGGACGTATCGGTGTGCAACACTGCGCGGTTGGCCTGGTAGCGGATGGCGCCGAGCACGGCGCGCTCCTGCGTCGTGGGCTGGGCCAGCAGCGCGAGGGACTGGTCGGAGTGTGTGGCCAGCACCACCTTGTCAAAGTGTTCGGTGCGGTCTGCAGTCACCACGCGCACACCGGCGGCATCACGCTCAATGCGGCGCACGGGCGTGTTCAGGCGCTTGTCGGCAATGCCCGCCACGATCTTGTCCACGTAGTGGCGCGCGCCGCCGGACACCGTCCACCACTGCGGCCGGTTGCTCACCTGGATCAGGCCATGGTTGTGGCAGAACCGGATCATGGTGGCCACGGGGAACTTCAGCATCTGGTCCGTGGGGCAGCTCCAGATGCAGCCCAGCATGGGCAAGAAGTACCAGTCGCGGAACGCGTCGCCAAAGCGGTGCTCGCGAAGGAAGTCTCCCAGGGGCTGCATCAGCGCGGCCTCGGCCTGCTTTTCGGCAATGCGCGTGCACAGCTTGTTGAAGCGCAGCAGGTCGCGCAGCATGCCCAGAAAGCGCGGGTTGACCAGGTTGGAGCGCTGGGCAAACACGGTGCTGAGGTTGGTGCCGCTCCATTCCAGCGCGCGGCCACCGCCGAGGGCTGCGGGCACCTGCACCGAGAACGACATGTCGGATTTGGCCGTCTCCACGCCCAGCTCGGCCAGCAGGCGGATCAGGTTGGGGTAGGTGCGCTCGTTGAACACCAGAAACCCGGTGTCCACGCCGTGGGCGACGGGGGTGCCCGACGCATCGGGCAAGGTGACATCGACGGTGTGGGTGTGCCCACCAAAGTAGTCGCCCGCCTCAAACAGGGTGATGTCCGCCTGGCCGCGCAACTGGTGCGCGACGGAGAGCCCGGAGATGCCGGAGCCGACGATGGCGATTTTCATGGCCGGCCCCCTCTGGCCGGCGCCTGGAATAAAAAGGTTGCGAAGCGTCCCGAAACGAATAAGAGAGGGAGGGAGGAGAAGCGCTCCAGGAGGTCAGTCGGAACCCAGGGGCCCGAAAGGCTTCGCAACGTTAAAACTGTACGCCGCGCAATCGTCTTGCGCAATGGATAGAGTGGGGCCGCTCCGGCGAAGTTCCAGAGGGCGCCTGTATTTTTTTTCAAGAAATGTAAAGAAGTCATGGCGCTTACCGGGGAGTAGGTAGGGCGAGCTGCTGTTCGATGGCACGCACCAGGCCCTTGTTATCCGGCCCGGTCAGGCTGGAGTAGTTATCCACCAGCTTGCCGTCGCGGCCCAGCAGGTACTTGTGGAAGTTCCAGCGGGGCGCCGTGCCCGACAGCTGGGCCAGCTGCTGGTACAGCGGCGAGGCCTCCGGTCCTTTGACGCTGCTCTTGGCAAACATCGGAAATTTCACCCCGAAGGTGTTTTCGCAGAAGTCGGCGATTTCCTTGTTGCTGCCTTTTTCCTGGGCAAAGTCGTTGGACGGGAAGCCCAGCACCACCAGCCCCTTGTCCTTGTAGCGGGCATACAGCTCTTCCAGCCCCTTGTACTGGCCGGTAAAGCCACAGAAGCTGGCCGTGTTGACCACCAGAACCACCTTGCCGCTGTATTGGCACAGCGACTGGGGCTTTTCGTCCTGCAGGCGCGGGAAGGTGTGCTGCAGCGTGGCCGGGCACCCGGCAGGCGCGTCGGCCGCCTGGGCGGCGGGCGCCAGCAACAGCCAGGCCCCCAGGGCGGCGGCGGTCGAGAGGAGTCTTGTAAGGCGGTTCATAGGACTTTGGGCAGTGAGTACGGCCAATTTAACCATTTCATCATTTTTTGTCCACATGAGTTTTTATTTGTACTGCATGGTTTACGTGGCGCGCACGCGTTTGGATTCAGATTTCGGTAGGAAACGGGACGCGGGGGCAAAAAGCGGCCGCGCAGTGCCACCGGCGCCAGCCCATGGCTGGGCAGGGAAAGAAGGGGATACGGCGCAGTCCCAGTGCTAGGCGGTTGGGGGCGGGCATGGGCCGGCGCTCCCTGTTGGTATCAGGGGAAACTGTGGCCCGCCGCAGACAGCGGCGGCGCTTGGAACCGGGGGCATGCAGCGCCCTCCAGGCCGTCAGACCATCTGCAGCAGGCGGTCCAGCGACAGGTTGACGCGTACGTCCTTGAACGCCACCACGCCGGTGACCTTCCAGGGCGGCATGCCCGTGTCGCGGGGGATGGGTTCGCCCGTGGCCATGCCGTCGCGGTTGGTCACCACGGCCACGCGGGGGGTGGTGGCGGTGGTGCCCCGGCGGATGACCACGCCCACTTCACGGCTGGCCAGGCGCACAAAGGCACCGGGGGGGTAGACCCCCAGCGTTTTGACGAGGGCGGCGCCGGCCTCGTCCACCTGGTGTTCTTCGTCGTAGTAGCTGGCCTGCATGGCGGCGGTGACGGGCATGGGCAGCCGCGCCGCACGGGGAGCCAGGCGGGCGCCAAAAATGTCGGCACGCTGCAGCAGGCGCGCCATCTGCTGGGCTTCGGTCTTCTTGGACAGCGGCCCGGGCGTGCGGTGGTGGTGGCAGCGCACGGCCTCCAGCCACACCGGGTCGGCCACGCCCAGGTGGCGCAGCAGCGCCTCGGACCGCGCCGCGTGGTCTTCCACGGCCGCGATCTGGGTCGCGGTGAGGGGTTGGGTCTGCAGCACCAGCTGGTCCTGCAGCTCGGTCATGGCGATGTTCATGCTCAGCGCCGCGTGCCCCAGTTGCTGCACGCGGCTGCTGGGCCAGCGCAGCATCTCGCGGGCGACCACCATGCACACGCAGCTGACCAGCATGGAGTGGGTGGCGCTGTACATGCGCGTTTCCTGGGCCGAGAGGTAAATCAGGCCCAGCAAGGTGGCGTCGGGGGTTTGTTCGCAATGGCGCGCCAGCTCGTCGTGCAGCGCCTGGAAGCGCCCGCCGAAGTCGCTGGGCGACGGAGCGCGCAGCAGCTGCGTGGCGCGCAACTGCAGCTCGGGCCAGTCGGGCAGGGTCTTGCCTGCACGCGCGGCGGCTGCAGCGGCGGCCTGCTCGCCCGCCGTCATCTTCATGGCGGCGATCTCGCCCAGGTTGGTGTCGGCGATCAGCATGCGCTGCAGCTGCGCCAGGTAGGCGCGGTGGCTGCCGCCGGATTCGTCGGTATCCACGCACAGCTCGCGGCCCCGTTCGACCAGCTTGGCCAGCTCGTCGCGGGTGCGGATCACATAGCCTTTTTGCGCCAGCAACACGCCATCGGCCCCCCGCAGCACAAAAGGCAAGGGGTGGCCCAGCTGGATGGATTCGATGTTGAGGCTGACGAGGTTCATGGTGCGCGTTGCATTATCCGACGGCTACCCCCCGCCAAAGCCCGCGCAACCCCCGTGATTGCCCTGCTTTTTGGGCTCACGCCGGGGGCGCCAAGTGCTGGCGTCAGGGGGCGGAGTGCGGTGCTGAGGGCGCCGTGGCCGTGGCTGCGGGGGCCGCCGGTGCGCCCGGGGCATGGCGCCCCCCGCGCAGGCGGCGGGCCAGCCGCCCAAACCCCCGTCCCAGGTCATCCACCCCGGTGAACACCGCCGGAATCACCAAGAGGCTCAGCAGCGTGGAGGTGATGAGCCCGCCAATCACCGCCACCGCCATCGGCGAGCGAAAGCTCGCGTCCGCAGCCCCCAGGCCGATGGCGATGGGCAGCATGCCCGCGCCCATGGCCAGCGTGGTCATGATGATGGGCCGTGCGCGCTTGTGGCAGGCGTCGATCAGCGCCTCAAAACGCGTCATGCCGTGCTCGCGCCGCGCCAGGATGGCGTATTCCACCAGCAGGATGGAGTTCTTGGTGGCAATGCCCATGAGCATGATCAGCCCGATGAGCGAGGGCATCGAGAAGCTCTTTTGCGCGATCAGCAGTCCCACAAACGCGCCGCCCAGCGACAGCGGCAGCGCCGCCAGGATGGTCACCGGGTGCAGGAAGTCCTTGAACAGCAGCACCAGGACGATGTAGATGCACAGCACGCCGGTGAGCATGGCCAGGCCGAAGCTGGCAAACAGCTCGCCCATCATTTCGGCGTCACCAATCGTGATCTGGCGCACACCGGCCGGCAGGTTCTGGATGGAGGGCAGCGCCTCCACCGCCTTGGTCACGTCGCCCAGCGGCTGGCCCGAGAGTTCGATCTCGAAGTTCACATTGCGTGCGCGGTCATAGCGGTCCACCACGGCCGGGCCGCCGCTGAACTCCAGCGTGGCCACCTGGCCCAGCATCACCGGGCCCTTGGCGCCGGGCACGGGCAGACGCTCCAGCAGTGACAGGTCCTTGCGCGCATCGTCCTGCAGCTTGACGACGATGGGCACCTGGCGCGCAGCCAGGTTGAGCTTGGGCAGCGACACGTCGTAGTCACCCACCGTGGCAATGCGCAGGGTTTCAGCGATGGCGCTGCTGGTCACGCCCAGGTCGGCGGCGCGGGCAAAGTCGGGGCGCACGGCGATCTCGGACCGCACCAGGCTGGCGGTGGACGAGATGCTGCCGAGGCCCGGAATGGTGCGCAGGTCTTTCTCGACCGCCAAGGCGGCCGTGGTCAGCGCCTGCGGGTCGTCGCCCGTGAGCACCAGCACGTACTTCTCGCCCGAGCCACCCAGGCCCACCTTGCTGCGCACGCCGGGCAGCGTCTCCAGCGCGGCGCGGATCTTGTTCTCGATGCCCTGCTTGCGCGGCCGGTCGCCGCGCGGGGACAGCAAGATGGTCAGCGTGGCCTTGCGCGTTTCGGTACTGGCGCCGCCCATGAAGGGGTCGGTGCCGGCCGAGCCGCCGCCAATGGTGGTGTACACGCTTTGCACATGCTCCACCTGGGCGATGCGCTGGCGCGCGTCTTCGGCCACGGCACGCGTCTGCGCCAGCGTGGCACCGGGCGGTAGCTCCAGGTACACCTGCGTCTGCGAGTTGTCGTCCGGCGGGATGAAGCCCGTGGGCAGCAGCGGGATCAGCGCCAGCGAGCCAATGAAAAACGCGGCTGTGGCGATGAAGGTCATCCACCGGTGCTTGATGCACCACGCAGCCCAGCGCAGGTACACCGTCATCCAGCGCGGCTCCTTGTGGTCACCCACGATGGGCTTCAGTATGTAGGCCGCCATCATGGGCGTGAGCAGGCGGGCCACCACCAGGCTGGCAAACACCGCGAGCGACGCTGTCCAGCCAAACTGCTTGAAGAACTTGCCCGCAATGCCGCTCATGAACGCCGTGGGCAAAAACACAGCAATGAGCGTGAAGGTGGTGGCGATCACGGCCAGGCCAATCTCGTCGGCCGCCTCCATGGCCGCCTGGTAGGGCGTCTTGCCCATGCGCAGGTGGCGCACGATGTTTTCGACCTCCACGATGGCGTCGTCCACCAAAATGCCCACCACCAGCGACAGCGCCAGCAGCGTGATCACGTTGATTGAGAAGCCCAGCCAGTACATGCCGATGAACGCCGGGATCACCGACAGCGGCAGCGCCACGGCCGACACAAACGTGGCTCGCCAGTCGCGCAGGAACAGCCACACCACCAGCACGGCCAGCAGCGCGCCCTCGTACAGCAGGTGCATGGAGCCGTCGTATTCCTCCTGCACCGGCTGCACGAAGTTGAAGGCCTCGGTGATTTCCAGGTCGGGGTGCTGCGCGCGCATCTCCTGCAGGGCCGCCTGCACGGCAGCGCCCACTTCGACTTCGCTGGCACCCTTGCTGCGCGCCACCTCAAAACCCACCACCGGCTTGCCGTTGAGCAGGGCCAGCGCGCGGGGTTCGGCGATGGTGTCTGTCACCGTGGCCACCTGGTCCAGCCGCACGTGGCGGCCGTCCGACAGTGCCAGCGTCAGGCCCGCCAGCTCCTGCGCCGACTGCACCGTGGCCAGCGTGCGCACCGGCTGCTCGCTGCCGCCCAGGTCGGTGCGGCCGCCGGCACTCTCCGTCTGCACCAGCCGCAGCTGGCGCGACACATCGGCCGCCGTGGCGCCCAGGGACTGCAGCTTGACCGGGTCGAGTGCCACATGCACCTCGCGCTGCACACCACCCACGCGGTTGACGGCGCCCACGCCGCGCACGGTGAGCAGCTTCTTGGCCACGGCGTCGTCCACAAACCAGGACAGCGCCTCGTCGTCCATGCGGGCCGACGCGATGGTGAAGGCCAGCACGGGCTGCGCGGCGAGGTCCATCTTGGTCACGATGGGGTCGCGCACGTCACCCGGCAGGTCGCCGCGCACACGGGCCACGGCGGAGCGCACGTCGTCCAGCGCCTCCTGCGTGGGCTTCTCCAGCCGGAACTCGGCGGTGATGGTGGCGCCGCCGTCCTGCACCTTGGTGTAGATGTGCTTGAGGCCCTGCAGCGTGGCGATGCTGTTCTCGATCTTGCGCGCCACGTCGTTCTCCAGCTGCGCGGGCGAGGCGCCGGGCAGCGCCACGGTCACGGAGATCGTGGGCAGGTCGATGTCGGGAAAGTTCTGCACCTTCATGGCGTTGAAGGACAGCAGGCCGCCGAAGGTCAGCAGCACAAACAGCATCAGCGCCGGTATGGGGTTCTTGATGGACCAGGTGGATACATTCATGTGGAATGCTCCTTAGTTGATAGCTGCTTGCGCATGATCCACTAGCGCTACAGGCACTTTTTGTATGAAATGCAGGCTGGAGGACTGCTTGCCAGCCGCTGGCGCCGCCGCAGGGGCCGCCACGCGCACCAGGTCGCCATCGTTCAAAAAGCCCGCACCGCGCACAGCGACGGGGGCTCCAGCGTCCAGGCCCGACAGCACCTCGACCCGGTCGGCCACGCGACGGCCGGTCTGGACCTTGCGCATCTGCACGCGCTGGTCTCCGCCCACCACAAACACGTACGAGAACCCGTCGCGCACCACCAGCGCCTCTTGCGGCACGGTGAGTGCGTCGCTGCTGCCCAGTGCGAACTCGCCCCGCGCAAACATCCCGGCACGGAAGTCGGTGTTGGCGGGCAGGTCCACGTAGACCAGCGCATTGCGCGTTTGCGGGTCCACCGTGGGTGCGACCATGCGCACGGAGCCCTCGGCCACGGCGCCGCTGGCGGCGGTGACGCTGACCTTGGCCCCGGGCTGGATGCGCCGCAGCTCGGTGGACGTGACCTCGGCGCGCCACTCCAGGCGGCCCTTGCGCACCATGCGGAACAGCTCCGTACCTGCCCCCACCACCGCGCCCACGGTGGCCGTGCGGGCCGAGATCACGCCGCTGTCAGGCGCCACCACCTGCGTGTATTTGAGGCGCAGCTGCTGCGCGTTCAGCGCGGCCTTGGCCGCTTCCACGCGGGCCTGGGCGGTTTGCTCGGCCGTGGTGAACTGCTGGATCTGCTGCTGGCTGAGTGCGCCCGTGGCTTGCAACGAGCGGGCGCGGTCGGCATTGGCGGCGGCCTCGGCCGCATTGGCCTGGGCTTCGAGCAGGCTGGCGCGGCTCTGGGCCACATCGGCCAGCACCGTGTCGGCCGAGAAGGTGGCCAGCACCTGCCCGGCCTTGACCACATCGCCCACGTTCACACGCACCTCGGTCAGGCGCAGGCCGTTGCTCTCGGCCCCAATGCTCGCCTCTTGCCAGGCCGCGATGTTGCCGTTGGCGGCCAGGCGCAGCGGCACCTGCATGCGCTGCGGTTGCGCCGTGCTGACGGTGAGCGCAGGCCGGGGCTGGCCCGCCTTAGGTTCATCGGCGGCACGCGATGCACCCGAGAAAACCAGCGCACCGCCCGTGGCCAGCACGCAGGCGGTAATCACGGCGAAGGCGGTGGGGGAAAACTTGAAGGAGAAGGAGGAGTGTTGCATGTGCATCTGTCCTGAAAAATTCATATCCGCTGTGCATGGTGTTGGGCGTCGTCCACTGCGCTTGAAACCGGCGATGCGCAGGAGAGGCGCAAAGCGCCTCAGGGGGTGTCTCATAGCTTCCAGCCGCCGCCAGCGGCGCGGTACAGCGCAATCCAGGCGGTCTGGCGCTCGTGCTGCAGCGCGATCAACGCGTTGTCGGCGGCCAGCGCTGTGCGCCGGGCATCTTCCAGCTCGACCAGGCTGGCCAGGCCTCCGCGCCAGCGCGCCTCGGTCGCGTCGAACGATGCGCGGTAGCCGTCGGCGGCAGTGCGCGCGCTGGCACTGCGCTCGGCCGTGCTTTGCAGGCGCACCAGGGCCTGCTCGACCTCGCTCACGGCCTGGCGCACCTTGGCGCGGTACTGCGACGCGGCCTCGTCGTAGCGGGCCTGCGCTGCATCGGTCTGCGCGGCACGCCGGCCACCGTCAAAGAGGGGAACGCTGAGCGCCAGCGGGCCGATGGTCCAGGTGTTCAGGTCCGTGGTCACGCCCCCCGTGCGCACCTGGGCCGCGCCCACGCTGCCGCTGAGGGTCAGGCGTGGGTAGCGCTGGGCCTGGGCGCTGGCGACGTCGGCACTGGCAGCCGCTACTTCGCGCTCAGCGTTGTACACGTCGGGGCGCTGGGCCAGCACCTGGGCGGGCAGTGCGTCCACGGTAAACAGCGTGTCCGGGGCCGCAGCCACCGGCTGGGCCAGCCGGGTGCGCAGGGTGGGTTCTTCCCAGCCGGTGAGCGCCACCAGGGCCTTGACTTCCACATCGCATTGCATGCGCTGCTGTGACGCACGGGCCTGGGCCTCGGCGGCGCTGGCACGGGCCAGTGCGGCCGTGGCGGGCGCCGTGAAGCCCGCGCGCTCACTCAGCTGGGACAGGCGGGACGTTTCACCACGGGACTGCGCGTCGCGCTCGGCCACCTGCTGCTGGGCCAGGCAGGTGCGGATGCTGCTGGTCTGCTGTGCTACTTCGGCCGCCACGCTCACACGCGCCTCGTGCCACAGGGCCTGTGCGCCCGCCAGCCGCTCATCGGCCGCAGTTTTGGCGGCGCGGTTGGCGCCAAACAGGTCCAGCTCCCAGCTCGCCTGCAGTCCGGCCTGCGATGTGGTGGCCACGCGGGCCAACTGGTCATTGAAGCCCCGGCTGGCGCTGGCCTGAGCGTCAAGCGCGGGCAGCAAGGCCGCCCGGCTACCGACTTGCGTGGCGCGGGCCTGCGCAATGCGCGACTGGGCCTGCGCGATGCCCGGGCTCACGGCCTGGGCGGCGTCGATCAGCTCGACCAGCAGCGGGTCTTGCAGCTGGGTCCACCAGCGGGCCATGTCCGTGAGGGAACCCTGGTGCGGCAAGGGTGCCTGCCAGCCCATGGGCACGGGTGTTGCGACCTGCGCTGGGGGTGCGGTGGTGGAGCAGGCCACCAGTGGCAGGACCAGCGCCAGCCACAGGGGTTTGTGTGAGATCAGTCGCATGTGCAAGTCACTCTGGGGTACGGGAAGAGGAGGTTTTTTTGGCGGACGCAGCAGCGCGGGCCGTAGCGCGGCGCTGGCGCTCCCCGTCCACCATGAACTGGGCAAAGTCCACCAGCCGTGATGTGGTGGCGGCCAGCCCCCGTGGCGTGGCGGTGAGTCCGGGGCGCACCGCCTGCACCACGTCGCGGCCCACGTAGTACTGCAGCGCCAGGGCGGTGATGGCCATGGCAAGACGGTGTACGTCGTCATCGGCGGTTTTCAGGCCGAACTCCTTGCACAGCAGACCCACGAGCGCGGCGTGCGCGGGCTTGATCTCGCACTCCAGCTCCTGCTGCCACAGCCCGGTCGGGTCCAGCATTTCGCGAAAGTGCAAGCGCATGCACAGCTCGACCAGATCGCCTTCGTGCAAGGGTTGCATGAAACTCTGGATCAGCAGCTCGATGAACGCGGGCAAGGTGTCCGGCCAGGCATCCACGGCGATGGGACTGCCCATGGGTTCGGTGAACGCCGCACGGTACAGCCCGTTCTTGTCGCCAAAGTAGTAGCTGATGGAGGCCGGGTTGACCCCCGCCGCCTGGGCAATGTCGCGGATGGATGCCTTGGCAAAGCCGTTTTCGGCAAAGAGGCGCAACGCTGCGTGCAGCAGTCGTGCACGGGCCTGCGGTCCTTCCGTCGGCGGTGGTGGGGGCATGGAAGGCCGGGGCGACCTGGAAGCTGAATCTGGCATGGAGCCGGATTACAGCACTATTTAATCAAACGATTGATTAAATTTTTGTTTCAGAAAATGTCGGAGGTGTTTCGGCTTTGCCTCTGCCAGTGCGGAGCGGCTGTTTGGAGCGGGGGCTGGGCAGATCGGATGGAGGTTTTGCACCATCCGAATATAGGGTGTGGAGGGGGAAGGCGACCCCTCCAGAAGTCGGCCGTCCCCTGCGCTGTGCGCCCGTCGATCAGGCCGATGCGGCGGCAGAGCCGAAGACCGCTGTCCACAGCGCCAGCACGGCATCGCGCTCTGTCTGCAGTGCGGGGGGCGTGACCTGGGTGGGCGCCTCGTCCAGGCGCGCCACGTGCTGCACCCGGCGCAGTTCGCGGTACGCGTCGGCGGCTGCGTGGCCCACACCGGCAGGCAGCAGGCCCACTTGCTCGGCACGCTGCAGCAGCGCAATGTTGCCCAGGTTGCCGCGCAACTCGGGGTGGGCCGCAGACTGCGACAGCACCAGGTACTGCACGGCAAACTCGGCGTCCACCATGCCGCCCGGGCTGTGCTTCACGTCAAAGCGGCCGGCTGGCGTGGGGTGAGCCGAGCGCACCCGCTCGCGCATGGTCACGATCTCGTCCTTCAACGCCAGCGGGTCGCGGGCGGAGGTGATCACGGCCTCACGCACGGCGTCGAAGCGCTCGCGCAAGGCCTCGCTGCCCATCACGAAGCGCGCACGGGTCATGGCCTGGTGTTCCCAGGTCCAGGCGGTGTTGCTGCCGCGTTGCTGCTGGTAGTTGGCATAGGCTTCAAAGCTCGTGACCAGAAGGCCCGAGTTGCCGTTGGGCCGCAGGGCCGTGTCGATCTCGTACAGGTCGCCCTCGCCCGTCTTGACGGTCAGCCAGTTGATGAGCTTGCGCACAAAGGCCGCATACACCTCGGGGGCGCGTTCGTCGTCGTCATCAAATACAAAGACGATGTCCAGGTCGCTGCCGTAGCCCAGCTCCTTGCCGCCCAGCTTGCCGTAGCCAATGATGGCGAACTGGGGCTCGTCGCGGTGGCGGTTCTTGAGGCGGCTCCAGCACCACTGGCTGGTGATGCGCAGGACGCTGTCGGCCAGCGCGCTCAGGTCGTCGGCCACCTGCTCGACGGTGATGCGGCGCTCCACGTCGCGGGCCAGGGTGCGGAAGGTCTCTGCATGCTGCGCGCGGCGCAGCAGGTTGAGCAGGGTTTCGTCGTCGTCCTCGCCGGTAGAGCGCAGCGACGCCAGGCGCATGCCCAGCTCGCGTTCAAAGTCGGCCACCACAAAACGTTCGGACAACAGTGAGTCGCCCACCAGTTCGTCGATCACGCCAGGGTGCTGCAGCAGGTAACGCGCAGGCCACTTAGCCGCGCCCAGCAGGTGCAGCAGCTGCTCGTGCACCGAGGGCCGTTCCAGCAGCAGCGCCAGATAGCTTTCGCGCCGCAGCAGCGGTTCCAGCCAGTTGGCCAGGCGCACGGTGGCCTCTTCGGTGACGCGTCCTTCCTTGAGCCACTGGGCCGTGCGCTGCACCAGGCGGAACAGGCGGGCCCGCGCCTCGTCACGCAGCCCGGCCACGCGCGGGTGGTTGCGCCATTCAGCCACACGCTCGCGAAAGCCCGGTGGCAGCTGCTCCAGCAGGCCTTCCAGTTCCGGGGGCGGCGGTGCCGCTGCCCGGGGGCCGCCACAGCCGCCGCCGCTGCATTGCTTTTTGCCGTTGCCTCCCAGCAGGGTGTCGAACTCCTGGGCCACCAGCTCACGGTGTGCGTCCAGCTCGTGCAGGAAGGCGCAGCAGTCCTTGTAGCCCAGGGTGCTGGCGATCCAGGCCAGGTCGTCATCGCGCGTGGGCAGCACGTGGGTCTGCTGGTCGTCCAGGTACTGGATGCGGTGCTCCACCCGGCGCAAAAACACATAGGCCCGGGCCAGCGCGTCGGCGGTCTCCTGGGGCATCAGGCCCGCGTGGGCCAGGCGCTGCAGCGCATCCAGCGTAGGGCGGCGGCGCAGCTCGGGGAACTGCCCGCCGCGCACCACCTGCAGCAGCTGCACGGTGAATTCGATCTCGCGGATGCCGCCGCGCGAGAGCTTGACGTCGTTGGCGCGCTCAGGGTGTCCGGCGCTGCGTTTGGACGCATGGTCCCGGATCTGGCTGTGCAGCGAACGCAGCGCGTCGAACACGCTGTAGTCCAGGTAGCGGCGGAACACAAACGGCAGCACCACGCCGCGCAGGGCTTGCACCTCGGGGCGGCCAATGCAGTCGCGCGGGGCCACCACGCGGCTCTTGAGCCAGGCAAAACGTTCCCACTCGCGGCCCTGCACCTGCAGGTATTCCTCCAGCGCGGCCAGGGACACCGACGCAGGGCCGGAGTTGCCGTTGGGCCGCAGGGCAAGGTCCACCCGGAAGACAAAGCCATGCTCGGTGGTGTCGCCCACCAGGCTGTAGATGGCCTTGACGGCGCGCGCAAAGTATTCGTGGTTGGAGATGCGGCCCCGGCCATCGGGCATGCCGGCAGTTTCGCCATCGTGCTCATACACATAGATGAGGTCGATGTCGCTGGAGACATTGAGCTCGCGGGCGCCCAGCTTGCCCATGCCGATGATCCACAGCTGCACGGGCTGGCCCTGCGGGCCGCGCGGTGCGCCGTGGCGTTCGTCCAGCTCGCGGCGCGCCTGCTGGCAGGCGCGGTCCAGGGCCAGTTCGGCCAGTTCGGTCACGGCCCGGGTGATGTCGGCCAGGGGTGTCTGCGCCTCGCAGTCCAGCTGGATCAGGCGTTCCATGACCAGCTGGCGCAGCACGCGCAGCGCGGTGCCGGTATCGCAGCCACGTGCGCACAGGGCGTCGTAGGCCTGTTCCATGGTCGCCAGCACCGGGATGCCCGGGGGCAGCAGGGGCAGGTCGTTGGCGTAGCGGCGGTGCAGGCGCTGGTAGAAGCGGGAATGTTCGGCCAGGGGGCCCTCGGGCAGGGGCTGGTGGCAGCGGGGGTCAGACAGAGAGGGATGCATGGCAGCCACAGCCGGATGTTGGAAGGGGAGCGGGGTGCTGGTGTGCGGGCCCGACGGCATACAAAAGCTCACTGGGCACTCGGGTCACGAGTGAACCCACGCCAGGGCTGCGGGTCATAATTCCTGCCACTTTCCATCTCACCATGATCGATCCCACCTCGCACCCCTCACGCCTGCTGAAAATAGTTGCAGGTTTTGCGCGGTGGTCGCTGGGCTTGTTGCTCGCGTTCTGGCTGCTGCTGACCATCGCATGGGGGGCTCTTCATGGCTGGATTGTGCCGCGAATCGGTGATTTCCGCCCACAGTTGCAGGCGCAGGCCGCACGGGTATTGGGGGTTCCCGTGCAGATCGGCGCCATCGTGGCCCGCACCGAGGGGTTGATCCCGTCCATCGAGCTGTCTGACGTCGCGCTGCTGGATACGGCAGGCCGTACCGCGTTGCGCCTGCCTCGGGTGGTGGTGGCGCTGTCGCCCCGTTCGCTGCTGCAGTGGGGGTTCGAGCAGCTTTACATCGAAGGCCCGGACCTGGATGTGCGCCGGGCCAGCGACGGGCGCATCTATGTGGCGGGGCTGGAGTTTGCCCAGAACCAGGGCGATAGCAGCGCGGCGGCCGACTGGTTGTTCTCGCAGGGCGAGGTCTATATCAAGGGTGGCACGGTGCGCTGGACCGACGAGCAGCGCGGCGCCCCCGAGCTGGCGCTGGAAAAGGTGGACCTGGTTTTGCGCAACGGCAACTGGCACCACAACCTTCGGGTGGATGCCACACCGCCGCCGGAATGGGGCGACCGTTTCAGTCTGGTCGGTCTGTTTCGCGCGCCGCTGCTGCGCGCCCGCGATGGCAACTGGAAGCACTGGAGCGGCCAGGTGTTTGCCCACTTCACGCGGGTCGATGTGTCGCACCTGCGGCACCATGCCGATGTGGGCATCGAGGTGGCGCAGGGCCGGGGTGCGCTGCGGGCCTGGGCCGATGTGCGCAGCGGGCAGGTGGTGGGCGTCACGGCCGACCTGGCTCTGGCCGATGTGAACACCACGCTGGCGGCCGATCTGCGCCCGCTGGTTCTACCTTCCATCCAGGGCCGGCTGGGGGGGCGTCGGCTCACCGGCGGGTTTGAATTCTCGACGCAGGCGCTGCAGTTCCAGACCGACGACGGCCTGACCTGGCCCGGCGGCAACTTGCGGCTGGTGCACACCGATGCCAACGGCAAGGCCCCGGCGCAAGGCGAATTACGGGCCGACCGGCTGGACTTGGCGGCCCTGGCGCAGGTGGCCAGCCGTCTGCCGCTCGGAGCGGCCGCCCACGACGCCTTGCGCAACTACACGCCCCAGGGGCTGGTGGACGAGATCCAGGCCTCCTGGAAGGGACCGCTGGATGCGCTGCAGCAGTACCAGGTCAAGGGGCGCATCCAGGGGCTGGCGCTGGCCGGTGCCACTGATGGCGCAACCCCCGCCCACCTGGGCCTGCGGGGCGCCAACGTGGACATCGACATGACCCAGGCAGGGGGCAAGGCGGCGCTGACCATGGCGTCGGGGGCGCTGGTGCTGCCGGGGGTTTTTGAGGAGCCCGTCCTGCCGCTCGACCGGCTCAGTGCCGACGTGCGCTGGCAGGTGGACGGTGGCCGCATCGCCGTGCAGGCCAACGATGTGCAGTTTGCCAATGCCGACGCGCAGGGAGATGCCCGTGCCACCTGGCATACCAGCGACCCCTCCAAGGCGCCCCACCGGTCGCGTTTTCCGGGGGTGCTGGACCTCACCGGCACGCTGCACCGCGCTGACGGCACCCGGGTGCACCGCTACCTGCCCCTGTCGATTCCCGCCGAATCCCGCCACTACGTGCGCGATGCGGTGGTCGCCGGCAGCGCCAGCAATGTGCAGTTCCGCGTCAAGGGCGATCTGCACGACCTGCCTTTCAATGACCCCAAGCAGGGCGAGTTCCGCATTGCGGCGCGCGTCAAGGACGTCACCTACGCCTACGTACCCACCGCGCTGCAACCCGCAGGCACCCTGCCCTGGCCTGCGCTGACCGATCTGGGGGGCGAGCTGATTTTTGAACGCTCGTCCATGCAGGTGCGCGGCGCCAGCGGCGGCTTTGCGGGTAGCAAGGGCTTGCGCCTGTCCAAGGTCGAGGCACGCATTCCAGATCTGGCGCATACCGTGGTCGGCGTGAGTGCCGATGCGCGCGGCCCGCTGGCCGAGCTGCTCACGCTCATGACCACCTCGCCGCTGGGCCGTATGACGGGCAATGCGCTGGAGCAGGCTAGCGGCACGGGCAACGCCGACTTCCAGCTGCGGTTGAGCCTGCCCATCAGCGACATCAACAAATCCAAGGTGCAGGGCAGCGTCACGCTGGCGGGCAACGAGCTGCGCATCACCCCCGACACCCCTGCACTCACCCGCGTGCGGGGCGCGGTGCAGTTCAGCGAGACCGGGTTTTCGCTGTCCAATGTGCAGGCCCAGGCGCTGGGCGGACCCGTGCGGCTGGAAGGCGGCATGCGCGCGCTGGCGGCCAATGCCCCGGCCACCGAGTCGGCGGTGCAGATCCGTGCCCAGGGCACCGCCACGGCCGAGGGGCTGCAGCAAACCCCGCAGCTGGGCATGTTGTCGCAACTGGCGCGGCGGGCCACCGGCAGCACACCGTACACACTGGCCCTGTCGTTTCGACGCGGGGTGCCTGAGCTGCAGGTGAACACCAGCCTGCAGGGCCTGGCCCTGGCCTTGCCGCCCCCGCTGGGCAAGGCTGCGGATAGCAGCCTGCCCCTGCGTTTCGACAACCAGGTAGCGCGCGAATCGCTGGTGGGCTTGGCGAACAACAACGGCAACGGCAGCAATGCTCCCCCGCTGCGGGACCAGATCACGCTCGACCTGGGCGCGCTCGGTTCGGCCACCTATGTGCGCGACCTGAGCGGCCCCCAGCCCCGCGTGCTGCGCGGCGCCATCGGTGTGGGCCTGAGCAATGGCGAGTTCGCCCCCATGCCTGCACAAGGTGTGGCCGCCAACATCAATCAGGGCAAGCTGGACGTGGATGCGTGGGACGATGTGCTCATCCGGGCCACTGCCGCCGAGTCCACCGCGCGCAGCGCTGGAGCGACCGCCGCACCGGCGGGGCAGGCTATGGCGCAGGACTATCTGCCCACCACGCTGGCGCTGCGTGCGCGGGAACTCACTCTGCAAGGCCGCACCTTGCACAACGTGGTGGCAGGCGCGCTGCGGGAGGGCACCACCTGGCGTGCCAACCTCGATGCCACCGAACTCAATGGCTATCTGGAATATCGCCAGCCTGGGTCGCCCGAGTTCAGCAACGGCCGCTTGTTTGCCCGCCTGTCGCGGGTGAACATGCCGCAAAGTGATGTGACCCAGGTCGAAGAGCTGCTCAACGAGCAACCGGGCAACTTGCCCGCGCTGGACATTGTGGTGGACGACTTTGAGCTGCGGGGCAAGCGGCTGGGGCGGGTGGAGATGGAGGCCCAGAACCGGGGCGGTGAGGGCGTGTTGCGTGAGTGGCGCCTGTCCAAGTTCAACATCACCGCGCCCGAGGCCGCGTTCACCGCCAGTGGCAACTGGGCAGTGCTCAACGCCGCTGCGGCCGGCCCCCGCTCTGCAGAGCGGCGTACGGTGCTGAGCTTCAAGCTCGATATTCGCGATTCGGGCGATCTGCTGGCCCGCCTGGGCATGGCCAACGTGGTGCGGCGTGGCAAGGGCCGCATGGAAGGGCAGGTGGGCTGGATTGGCGCGCCCTTCAGCCCCGACTACCGCAGCATGACGGGGCAGATCAACCTGAATGTCGAATCCGGCCAGTTTCTCAAGGCCGATCCCGGGCTGGCCAAGCTGCTGGGCGTGCTCAGTTTGCAGTCGCTGCCGCGCCGGCTGACTCTCGATTTTCGCGATGTGTTCAGCGAAGGTTTTGCATTCGATTTTGTGCGGGGCGATGTGCGCATCGAGCGCGGCGTGGCCACCACCAACAACCTGCAGATGAAGGGCGTCAACGCAGCCGTGCTGATGGAAGGCAGCGCCAACATCGACCAGGAAACGCAGGACCTGCGTGTGGTGGTGGTGCCCGAGATCAATGCCATGACCGCCTCGCTCGTGGCCACGGCCATCAACCCGGTGATTGGCTTGGGCAGCTTTTTGGCCCAGGTGTTTTTGCGCGGCCCGCTCATCGAGGCGGCCACGCAGGAGTTCCGCATTGATGGCACCTGGACTGACCCCCGGGTGGTGCGCGTCGCGCGGCGCGGGCGCGAAGCCAGCCCTGCCACCGAGGCGACGCCCCGCGTCAGCCCGCCCCCCAAGACCGGAGAACCTTCATGAAAGTCGCTGTCATCCAGATGGTGTCTGGCACCTCGCTGGACGACAACCTGCGCGCGGCACGCGCGCTGCTGGAGCATGCCGCGCAGGGCGGCGCCGAGCTGGCGGTGCTGCCGGAGTATTTTTGCCTGATGGGGCACAGGGACACGGACAAGCTCGCCCTGCGCGAGACCGCTGGTTCTGGAGTGATCCAGCAGTTTCTGGCCGACACCGCACGCGCGCTGCAGATATGGATTGTGGGGGGCACCCTGCCAATGGCCACCGATGTGCCGGACCGGGTGCGGAATACCACGCTGGTCTTTGACCCGACGGGTGCCTGCGTTGCGCGCTACGACAAGATCCACCTCTTTCGCTTCAGCAACGGCGCTGAACAGTACGACGAAGGCCGGGTCATCGACGCTGGCGATACCCCGGTGCAGTTTGACTTGCAAGCCCGCAGTGGTCAGCGCTGGCGCGTGGGGTTGTCCGTGTGTTACGACCTGCGCTTTCCGGAGCTGTACCGCGCGCATGCCCGAGCGGGGGCCGACCTGCTGCTGGTGCCCAGCGCCTTCACGCACACCACGGGCCAGGCGCACTGGGAGGTGTTGCTGCGTGCCCGCGCGGTAGAAAACCTGGCCTATGTGCTGGCCCCCGCCCAAGGCGGCGTGCACGCCAACGGTCGCCACACCTGGGGCCACAGCATGCTGGTGGACCCCTGGGGCAGCATCCTCGCGCAGCGCGATCAGGGTGCTGGCGTGGTGGCCGGTGAGTTGGACGCGCAGCGCCTGAGTGCCGTGCGCGCCCAGCTGCCCGCATTGACCCACCGCGTGCTGTGAAACCCACCCCCGTCAAACGCACCCTGCTGCAGCGCTGGCGCGGCGCCTGGCGGCGCTGGTCGTTATGGACCGCGCTGGTGCTGCTCGTGGTCTCCATGCTGGCCACCATGGTGTGGCTGGCCGGGCGGTACGAAGCCAGCCAGGTGCAGACGCGCCTGGAGCGCGACACGGCCGATGCAGTCTCGGACATCCGCACCGCGCTGACGCACAACCTGCAAAGCCTGCAGGCCCTGCCCAGTGACAACCCGAGCCACCTCGCCTGGGAGGTCGAGGCGTCCGACCTGCTGCGCAACCGGCGCGAGCTGGTGCGCATTGAGTTGCGCGATGCCAACCTGCGCATGCGCACCCACGTGCAGTCGCCCTACCGCCCGGTGGCCTGGGACATGCGGCTGCGCGACAGCGGCCAGTCGGATCTCACCATCGCCTGCGCCAACGCGCGTCGCCTGGGGGGGCCGGCGTATTCCAGCAGCTACTTCCAACCCCATGGCGACGGCCTGGGCTCGGAGATGATGGAGCTGTGTGTTCCGCTATCGGCCAGCGGCCGCACCCTGGGGTATCTCGTCGCGACCTATGCGCTGCAGGACATCCTGGCGAATCTGGTGGGGCACAACCTCACGCGCAGCCAGGAAGCCTCCTTCACCGAGGCCGACGGCACCCGGCTGGCGGTGCTGGGCGCGGCGCGCCGGGGGTCGCGCATGTTTTCGGCGCAGCACCTGCTGGACTTGCCGGGCAGCACGCTGGTGCTGCGCATGGACAGCTGGCACAGCGCTCCCAGCCTGTTTCCCAATGTGCTGACGGCCCTGGTGACGGCCATGTCGATTGCGCTGGTGACGGTGATGGTGGTGCTGGTGCGCGACAACCGCCGCCGCCTGCGCGCGGAGCGCGACCTGGCCGATGCGCTGGCTTTTCGCAAGGCGATGGAGGACTCGCTGGTGACCGGGCTGCGCGCGCGCGACCTGGAGGGGCGCATCACCTACGTCAACCCGGCCTTTTGCGAGATGGTGGGTTTCAGCCCGCAGGAGCTGCTGGGTCTGAGCATGTCTGCACCCTACTGGCCACCCGAGCGTGTGGAGGAATACCGCCAGCGCCAGGCCATCCGCTTTGCAGGCACCATGCCGCCGCGCGAGGGCTTCGAGTCCGAGTTCATGCGCAAGGACGGCACGCGGTTTCCCGTGCTGATCATCGAGGCGCCGCTCATCAATGCCCAAGGCCAGCACACGGGCTGGATGAGCGCGTTCCTGGACATCAGCGAGCAGCGCCGGGTCGAGGAGCTGTCCCGTGCCTCGCAGGAGCGTCTGCAGGCCACGGCACGGCTGGCCACGGTCGGCGAGATGGCCTCGTTGCTCAGCCACGAACTCAACCAGCCGCTGGCCGCCATCTCCAGCTACGCCAACGGCTCTATCAACCTGCTGGAACATGCCACGCCCGCCAGTGTCGGAGCCAGTGCCGGTGCGTCCACCCCCGAACACGATGCCCTGGAGGATGTGCGCATGGCCATGCGCCAGATCGCCCGACAGGCCGAGCGGGCGGGCCGCGTGATCAAGAGCGTGCACGACTTTGTGCGGCGCCGCGACCAGGCCCGCGAGGCCGTGCATGCGCAGCAATTGCTTGATGCCATCCTGCCGCTGGTGAGCCTGCAGGCCCGCAAGCTGGGGGTGCGCGTGAACACATCCATCGAGCCCGGCCTGGCGCCCGCGCTGTGCGACCGCACCATGGTGGAGCAGGTGCTTCTGAACCTCGCGCGCAATGCCATGCAAGCCATGGATGACCCTGGGGTGCGCAATCGTGTGCTGGATATCCGGGTGCGGCGCGCAGCCTCCAACCCGCACAATGGCTGGATTGAATTTGCCGTCACCGATGTGGGAACCGGGATTCCTCCCGAAGTCGCAGAAAAGCTGTTCACCCCGTTCTTCACCACCCGCCCCGAGGGCATGGGCCTGGGGCTGAGCATGTGCCGCACCGTCATCGAACAACACGGCGGTTTCCTCGGATTTGCGCCGAATGAGCCCCGTGGTACGGTATTTACCTTCACGCTGCCTGTGAACAATGGCGCCACGTCCTGAGGCATATGGCATGGGACTGTGCCGAGCCCTGGCGGTTTCATCGTGTGCGCGTGACAGATATTGCAATGGACCACAGAACTGATTTATGGAGCCCATCACCAACGCCACCGTGTACATCGTGGACGATGACGCCAGCGTGCGCGAGGCGCTGGCCTGGCTGCTGCGCTCGCGCAGGCTGCCGAGCGAGTCTTTTGATTCGGCCGAGGCCTTCGATGCCATGCTGCAAAAGCGGCCGCCCCAGCGCCAGCCCTGTTGCCTGCTGCTGGATGTGCGCATGCCTGGCATGAGCGGGCTGGCAC
Organism: Acidovorax sp. DMC1; assembly: GCF_056314325.1. NCBI lineage: Bacteria > Pseudomonadati > Pseudomonadota > Betaproteobacteria > Burkholderiales > Comamonadaceae > Acidovorax > Acidovorax sp. DMC1. Next base: position 138,410 of record NZ_JBQUYO010000007.1, read on the forward strand.
TGTTTGACGTGCTGGCCGCGCGCGGTGACCTGGCCACCATGCCGGTGATCTTTCTCACCGGCCATGCGGACGTGCCTACCGCCGTGGACACCGTCAAGCGGGGGGCGTTCGATTTTTGCGAGAAACCGTTCTCCGACAACGCGCTGGTGGACCGCATCGAACAGGCGCTGGCCCAATCGTCCGAGCGGCTGGCTCAGGTGCGCGAGCGCAGTGACCTGCAGGTGCGGCTGAGCGAGTTGACCGAGCGGGAGCGCGATGTGATGGACCTAGTGGTCGCCGGTCTTCCCAACAAGCTCATCGCTGACCAGCTCGATATCAGCGTGCGCACGGTCGAGGTTCACCGCTCACGGGTGTTCGACAAGATGCAGGTCAAGTCCGCCGTGGAACTGGCGAACCTGCTGCGCGCGGGGCAGTGAGCCCGTCCCTTTGGCGAGGTTTCGTGCCGGGGTGATCAACCCCGTGGTCGCTCGCCCACAAAAATCTCGACCCGCCGGTTGCGCGCACGGCCTTCGGCAGTGTCGTTGGTGGCAATGGGGTAGCGCTCGCCCATGCCTTCGATCACGATGCGGCGGCCGTCCACGCCGCGTGCCGTGAGGTAGCTGCGGGTGCTCGCAGCGCGGTCCATCGACAGCGGGTTGTTGATGGCGTCGCTGCCCGTGCTGTCCGTGTGCCCCACGATGCGCACGTCGGTGTTGGGGTTGTTGCGTAGGCCGGCAGCAAACTGGTCCAGCACCGGCGCGAAGTTGGGCTGGATGTCCGAACGGCCCACAGCAAAAGAAATATCGCTGGGGATATTGAGCTTGAGCTGGTTGTCCGCCGTCTGCGTCACGGCGATGCCGGTGCCTTGTGTGGCTTGTTCCATTTCGCGCTTCTGGCGCTCCATGTTCTGAGACCAGATGTAGGTGCCCAGTGCCCCGACCCCGGCACCCACCACGGCGCCCGTCCCGGCACTGCCGCCAGTGGCCGAACCGATCACCGCACCCGCCAGGGCGCCGATGCCGGCGCCTGTGGCCGTGCGGCGTTGTGTGTCGTCCATGTTGGCGCATCCGGTGACCAGAACGATGGCGGCAGCCGCGCCGAGAAGTTGAATGTGTGTGCGCATGTGTGTGCTCCTTGAAGGTCGGTGGCACCGGGTGGGAGGGCTTCGCGCCCGCAGCCTTGTCGGGGTGTTGCCCTGTTCCGCGCATTGGCGCGGTGCCATCACCCGGCTCACGCCATCGTCGGGCCCGGGGTGCGCGTGCACCATCAGCCCGCTGGCCCATCGCTTGTAGGACGGAGTCGTCCCCGCTGGGGGCTCAGCGGCGGCTCAAGGCGATGGGGGAGGCTGCTTGTCGTCGTCCGAGGACTGCGGAGCCTGGAGTTCGCCCCCCTTGCGGCCCGAGAACATGGTCCACCACACGATGGCCACCAGGACCACCAGCGCCAGCAGCGCTTCAAGCAAAATCAGCCCCATGAAATTGACACTCCTGCGCGTTGCATTGACCGCGCTGATTGTAGGAACGCTGGCTGCCTGCTCCACGCCCCCTGCCCCCGCCCCCGCACGATCTGGGGGCACTCCCGCGCCGCTGCCGCCAAGTGCAGTGGTGCTGCCGGGGGACACCGGCCCCCTGCCACCGCCCATGGCGCAACCCAAAAGCCGATGGATTCCGGTGCGCTGGGCCGAACTGCCGGGCTTCACCGAAGATGCGCTGCACGAAGCCTGGAACGCGTGGATCAAGAGCTGCGAGCGGCCGCAGCCGCCTTTCACGGCGCTATGCAGCGAGGTGCGGCAACTCAGCATTGCCACGGCCGATGAGCAGCGCGCCTGGCTCATTGCGCGCCTGCAGCCCTACCGCGTCGAGGCCACCGATGGCAACCCCGATGGCCTGCTGACGGCCTATTACGAGCCCATGATGGATGCGGCCCGCCAGCCCGGCAACGGCTTCACGGTGCCGATCTACCGGGTGCCCGCCAGCCTTGGGACGCGCAAGCCCTGGTACACGCGCCAGCAGATCGATACGCTGCCCGAGGCCCAGGCCGCGCTGGCGGGCCGGGCCATTGCGTGGCTGCGTGATCCCATCGAGTCCATGGTGCTGCACATCCAGGGCTCGGGCCGTCTGCGCATCACCGAGCCCGATGGCTCGGTCTCGCTGGTGCGGGTGGCCTACGCAGGCACCAATGACCAGCCTTACCAGAGCGTAGGCCGCTGGCTGCTGGACCAGGGCCTGACGCGCGATGCGACCTGGCCCGGCATCCGCGCCTGGGTGGCTGCCAACCCTCAGCGCACCAATGAGCTGCTGTGGAGCAATCCTCGCTACGTGTTCTTCCGCGAAGAACCCCTGAACCCGCTGGACGCCGGTTTTGGCCCGCGTGGTGCGCAGGGCGTGCCTTTGACGCCGGGCCGATCGATTGCGGTGGACCGGCAGAGCATTCCCTACGGCACCCCTGTGTGGCTGGCCTCGTCCGGCCCGCAGGTGCAGCTCAACCGCCTGGTGCTGGCGCAGGACACGGGCAGCGCCATCCTCGGCGCAGTGCGTGCGGACTATTTCACCGGCTGGGGGCCCGAGGCGGGCGACATCGCAGGCCGGCTCAAGCAGAACCTGCGCCTGTGGGCGTTGTGGCCGCGTTGACTGCGAGGCGGTTTCGGCGCGGCGCCGCCGTTGCCATGGGAGCGTGCTGAGCGCGCCAGGTGATCCGGCGCGCAGGCCGCTCAGCGAGGGCGGCTCAGGTGCGTCAGCGGCAGCGCCCCGCTGGCCTTGACCTCGCCCAGTGAGAAGCTGGTGTGCATGTCTTTCACATTGGGCAGGTTCAGCAGCACGTCGCGCGCAAATTGCGAGAAGCTGTCCAGGTCGCGTGCCACCACCTGCAGCTCAAAGGTGCCGGTGCCGCTGATGTAGTGGCAGGACACAACCTCGGGGATCTGGCGGATGGCCTCCTCCATCTTGCGTGTGAGGTTGCCGGTGCTGCGGTCCGCATCCAGCCGCACAAAGGCCAGCACCCCGAGGCCGATCTTGTGCCTGTCGATCTCGGCGCGGTAGCCCTTGATGAAGCCCTGCTCCTCCAGCGCCCGCACGCGGCGCCAGCAGGGCGCGGCCGACAGGCCCACCCGCTGGGCCAGCTCGGCATTCGTCAGTCGGGCGTCAGCCTGCAGCTCGTTGAGGATGGCGATATCGAATTTGTCGAGAGTGTTCACAAAGCGGCTGAAAAGAGAAAGATTCTTTCTCAGAATAGCCTAAACACGGCACAGAACGCAAAGACATATCAGCGGCGCAGACATACACTTATCCGCAGATTAGTGCCGCAGCCCTAAACGGGCTGCATGGTGCTCCCCCAGCGTGCCCACAAGGCGCGGACCCCACAAAAGCCATTGGAGACATAGCCATGAACGCCCCCCTGCCCGAGTCCATCCGCAAAGCGCTAGAGACGGTCACTCTGGACGACAAATACACCCTGGGCGAAGGCCGCGCCTTCATGAGCGGTGTGCAAGCCCTGGTGCGCCTGCCCATGCTGCAGCGCCAGCGCGATGCGGCGGCGGGGCTCAACACGGCGGGCTTCATCAGCGGCTACCGGGGCTCGCCCCTGGGCACGTATGACCAGGCACTGTGGGCGGCCAAGAAGCACCTGGCAGCCAACAACATCGTCTTCCAGCCCGGTGTGAACGAAGAACTGGGCGCCACCGCGGTGTGGGGCACGCAGCAGCTCGATCTGTACCCGCAAAGCAAGAAGTTCGACGGCGTCTTCGGCATCTGGTACGGCAAGGGCCCGGGTGTGGATCGCTGCTCCGACGTGTTCAAGCATGCCAACATGGCCGGCACCGCCAAACACGGCGGCGTGATCGCCATTGCCGGCGACGACCACATCAGCAAGAGCAGCACGGCCGCGCACCAGAGCGACCACATCTTCAAGGCCTGCGGCACACCGGTGTTCTTCCCGAGCAGCGTGCAAGAAATTTTGGACATGGGCTTGCACGCGTTTGCCATGAGCCGCTTTTCGGGCGTGTGGTCGGGCATGAAGACCATCCAGGAGGTGGTGGAGTCGTCCAGCAGCATCAACATCGACCCCGATCGCGTGAAGATCATCCTGCCCGAGGACTTTGTGATGCCGCCCGGCGGCCTGCACATCCGCTGGCCCGACGCGCCGCTGGAGCAGGAAGCGCGCCTGATGGACTACAAGTGGTACGCGGCCCTGGCGTACATCCGCGCCAACAAGCTCAATTACAACGTCATCGAAGGCAAGCAAGACCGCTTCGGCATCATCGCCAGCGGCAAGGCCTACAACGACACCCGGCAGGCGCTGGTGGATCTGGGCCTCGATGACGACACTTGCCGCCAGCTGGGCATCCGCGTGCACAAGGTCAATGTGGTGTGGCCGCTCGAAGCCACCATCACCCGCGACTTTGCGCAAGGCCTGCAAGAGATTCTGGTGGTGGAAGAGAAACGCCAGGTCATCGAATACCAGCTCAAGGAAGAGCTGTACAACTGGCGCCCCGATGTGCGCCCCAACGTGCTGGGCAAATTCGACGAGCCCGAAGGCGACGCCACGGGCGGCGAATGGAGCATGCCCAACCCCAGCCAGAACTGGTTGCTGCGCGCCAAGGCCGACCTCACTCCTGCCATCATCGCCAAGGCCATTGCCAAGCGCCTGAAGAAGCTGGGCGTACCCTCTGACATCGTGGCCCGCATGGAAGCGCGCCTGGCCATCATCGAGGCCAGCGAGCGCGCGATGGCGGAGCTGAAGGTGGACACGGGCGAACGCGCCCCCTGGTTCTGCAGCGGCTGCCCCCACAACACCAGCACCCGCGTGCCCGAGGGCTCGCGCGCTGTGGCGGGCATTGGCTGCCACTACATGGTCAACTGGATGCCCGACCGCCGCACCAGCACCTTCACGCAGATGGGTGGCGAGGGCGTGACCTGGGTCGGTCAGCAGCCCTTTACCACCGACGCGCACATCTTTGCCAACCTGGGCGACGGCACCTACTTCCACAGCGGCCTGCTGGCCATCCGCCAGAGCATTGCGGCGGGGGTGAACATCACCTACAAGGTGCTCTACAACGATGCGGTGGCCATGACTGGCGGCCAGACCGTGGGTGAGCGGCCCGAGGGGCACAGCGTGCTGCAGATCATGAACAGCCTGAAGGCCGAAGGCGTGGCCAAGCTCGTGATCGTGACGGACGAGCCGCACAAGTACGACGGCGTTGCGCTGGCCGACGGCGTGACGGTGCACCACCGCGACGAGCTGGACACCATCCAGCGCCAGTTCCGCGAGATCAAGGGCTGCACGGCCATCATTTACGACCAGACCTGCGCGACGGAAAAGCGCCGCCGTCGCAAGCGCGGCAAGCTGGCCACGCCCGACAAGACCGTGGTGATCAACGAGTTGGTGTGCGAGGGCTGCGGCGACTGCTCGACCAAGTCGAACTGCCTGAGCGTGGAGCCGGTGGAGACGGAATTCGGCCGCAAGCGCCGCATCAACCAGAGCACCTGCAACAAGGACTACTCGTGCGTCAACGGCTTCTGCCCCAGCTTTGTAACGGTGGAAGGCGGCCAGCTGAAAAAGCCCAAGAAGGAAAAGAAGGGCGACCTGTCGGCGCTGCCGTCCATTCCTGAGCCTGTGCTGCCTGTGGCCGAAACCGCCTGGGGCATCGTGGTGGGGGGCGTGGGCGGCACGGGCGTGATCACCATCGGCTCGCTGCTGGGCATGGCCGCGCACCTGGACGGCAAGGGCGTGATCACGCAAGACGCCGGTGGTTTGGCCCAGAAGGGCGGCGCCACCTGGAGCCATATCCAGATCGCCAACCGGCCCGACGCCATCTACACCACCAAGGTCGATACCGCCAAGGCCGACCTGGTGATCGGCTGCGATTCCATCGTGGCTGCGCACAAGTACACCCTGGCCGTCATGCAGCCCGGCCGCACTTTTGTGGCGCTGAACACGCACGGCACGCCCACGGCGGCGTTTGTGAACAACCCCGACTGGCAGTTCCCCGGCGGCAACTGCGATGCGGCCATCAGCGCGGCCGTGGGCGCAGGCGGTGTGGGCAGCTTTGATGCCGAGCAGGTGGCCACCCAGTTGCTGGGCGACAGCATCTACACCAACCCGCTGATGCTGGGCTACGCCTGGCAAAAGGGCCGCGTGCCGCTCACCTACGCATCGCTGATGCGCGCCATGGAATTGAACGGCGTGCAGGTCGAGAACAACAAGGCCGCCTTTGAATGGGGCCGCCGCTGCGCGCACGACCTCGCGGCCGTGCAGGCGCTGTTCCAGGCCGCGCAAGTGATTCAGTTCGTCAAGAAGCCTTCGCTGGCCGAGATGGTGGCTAAGCGTGTGGAGTTCCTGACCGGTTACCAGAACGCGGCCTACGCCTCTGAGTACCAGGCCTTCGTCGAAAAGGTGAAGGCAGCGGAAGCGAAGCTGGGCACCAGCACGAAGTTGTCCGAGGCCGTGGCCCGCTACCTGTTCAAGCTCATGGCCTACAAGGACGAGTACGAAGTGGCGCGCCTGCACACCGACAAGGCCTTCACGGACAAGATCGCGAACATGTTCGAAGGCGATTACAAGCTGGTGCACCACCTGGCACCGCCCCTGACCGCCAAGAAGAACGACAAGGGCGAGCTGGTGAAGCAGCCGTTTGGCCCTTGGATGCGCAGCGCCTTCGGCCTGCTGGCCAAGATGAAAGGCCTGCGCGGCACGGCACTGGACATCTTCGGCAAGACCGAGGAGCGCCGCATGGAGCGTGCACTGATCGGCGAATACCGTGCCTGCGTCGACGAGCTGCTGGCCCGCCTGAACGCTGACAACCTGGCCTTGGCGGTGGAAATTGCCCGCATTCCCGAAGAGATCCGTGGTTACGGCCACGTGAAGGAACGGCACCTGAAGGCGGCGCGTCCCAAGTGGGACGGCCTGATGGCCCAGTGGCGCACGGGCGCCCCGGCCCAGCGTCAGGTCGCCTGATAGGTCCTTCTGCCGTCAGTGTCTCCCACAAAAGCCCGCCGCTGTGCGGGCTTTTGCTATTAATAGTGTAGCTATCGAGGCATGAATCCCTAGCGCATCACCCGGTTTTGGCCTGTATTTCCGCTGGCAGGCCCTTGTGGGGCCCGCAGGTGGCAAACACCCGCTGCGCGCTTGGGTCTTCCCCCTTGGGCGGCGCTCAAGGCGCCGCATACAATGCCCTGTTCTGCCCCCGCAGGCGCTTTGGCGTGTGGTGTGGGCGGGTTGTGTGAATTTTGACCATCCGTTGTGGAGTCCAGTCCGTGTTTATTTCTTCCGCTTTCGCCCAAACCGCACCTGCCGCAGCCGCTGGCGGCGGTGACATCATGTCCTCCCTGACCGGCATGCTGCCCCTGGTGCTCATGTTTGTGGTGCTGTACTTCGTCATGATCCGCCCCCAGATGAAGCGTCAGAAAGAACACCGCGCCATGATCGACGCCATCGCCAAGGGTGATGAAGTGGCGACCGCCGGCGGCATCGTCGGCAAGGTCACTCGCCTGTCCGAAGGTTTCCTGCACATCGAGATCGCCAGCGGCGTGGAAGTGCAAATGCAGCGCAGCGCTGTGGTGCAGGTGTTGCCCAAGGGCTCCGTCAAGTAATCCGTGAACATCCCCCTGAGGCGCTGCGCGCCCCGGCTGGGCCGGGCGCGGGGGCAGGGGGCGCTGGCGCGTAGGGCGTCAGCACAACCGAGGTGAGAGCGCGATCATGAACCGTTATCCGGTCTGGAAGTACGCGATCCTGGTGATCGTGCTGCTGGTAGGGGCCTTGTACACCCTGCCCAATTTCTTTGGCGAGGCGCCTGCCGTGCAGGTGTCGTCGGCCAAGGCCACCATCAAGGTGGACACCGCCGTGCAGCAGCGGGTGGAAGAAGCCCTCAAGGCCGCTGGCGTGACGCCCGACTTTGTGGCGCTGGAGGGCAACTCGGTGCGCGCGCGTTTCGACACGCCCGACACCCAGCTCAAGGCGAAGGACGCCATCCAGAAGGCGCTGGTGCCTGACGCCAACGATCCTTCCTACATCGTGGCCCTCAATCTGGTGTCGCGCTCGCCGTTGTGGCTCAAGGCCCTGCACGCCAATCCGATGTACCTGGGGCTGGACCTGCGCGGCGGCGTGCACTTCATGCTGCAGGTGGACATGCAGGCGGCGCTGACCAAGAAGGCCGAGTCCTATGCGGGTGACATCCGCACGGCACTGCGCGACAAGAACATCCGCCATGGCGGCATCAGCCGCGACGGCCAATCCATCGACATCAAGGTGCGCGATGAAGCCACGGCCACGGCCGCGCGCAACCTGATCGCCGACCAGTTCGCCGATCTGCAGGTCACTACCACGCCCGAAGGCACCGAATTCAAGCTGCGTGCATCGATCAAGCCCGAAGCCACGCGCCGGGTGCAGGAGCAGGCGCTCAAGCAGAACATGGTCACGCTGCACAATCGCATTAACGAGCTGGGCGTGGCCGAGCCCGTGATCCAGCAGCAGGGCCTAGACCGCATCGTGGTGCAGCTGCCCGGCGTGCAGGACACCGCCAAGGCCAAGGACATCCTGGGCCGCACGGCCACGCTGGAAGTGCGCATGGTGGACGAAGGCACCGAAGCCCGCTCGGCAGAGACAGGCCGTGGCCCCGTGCCCTTCGGCTCCGAGCGCTACCTGGAACGCAACGGCCAGCCCGTCATCGTCAAGAAGCAGGTCATCCTGACCGGCGAAAACCTGACCGATGCGCAGCCGGGCTTTGACGGCCAGACCCAAGAGCCCACCGTCAATCTGACGCTGGACGCCAAGGGCTCCCGCATCTTCAAGGACATCACGCGCGAAAACGTGGGCAAGCGCATGGCCATCGTGCTGTTCGAAAAGGGCAAGGGCGAGGTGGTTACGGCACCTGTGATCCGCTCCGAAATCGGTGGCGGCCGCGTGCAGATCTCGGGCCGCATGACCACGGCCGAGGCCAATGACACCGCCCTGCTGCTGCGCGCCGGCTCGCTGGCCGCGCCCATGGAAATCATCGAGGAATACACCATCGGCCCGAGCCTGGGCGCCGACAACATCGAGCGCGGCATCCACAGCGTGGTCTGGGGCATGGTGGCCATTGCGGTGTTCATGTGCATCTACTACGCACTGTTCGGCATTTTCTCCACCGTCTCGCTGGCGGTGAACGTGCTGCTGCTGCTGGCCATCTTGTCCATGCTGCAGGCCACGCTCACGCTGCCCGGCATTGCTGCCATGGCGCTGGCGCTGGGGGTGGCGATTGACTCCAACGTGCTGATCAACGAGCGCATCCGCGAAGAGCTGCGCGAGGGTGTGTCGCCCCAGGCGGCCATCCACGCGGGGTATGAGCGTGCCTGGGCCACCATCCTGGACTCGAACGTGACCACCTTGATCGCGGGCCTGGCGCTGCTGGCGTTTGGCTCCGGCCCGGTGCGTGGCTTTGCTGTGGTGCACTGCATCGGCATCCTGACCAGCATGTTCTCGGCCGTGTTCTTCTCGCGTGGCCTGGTGAACCTGTGGTACGGCCGCAAGAAGAAGCTCAAGAGCGTGGCCATCGGTCAGGTGTGGAAGCCTGAGTCCGATAGTGCTGTGGCCAAGACGAACTAAAGGAGGAAGACCATGGAATTCTTCCGTATCCGCAAAGACATCCCTTTCATGAAGCACGCGTTGGTCTTCAACGCGATCTCCTTCATCACTTTCGCTCTGGCGGTGTTCTTCCTGCTTACGCGTGGGCTGCACCTGTCGGTGGAGTTCACGGGCGGCACCGTGATGGAAGTGGCCTACAGCCAGCCGGCCGAACTGGCCAAGGTCCGCGACACCGTGGCCGCACTGGGCTACCCCGACGTGCAGGTGCAGAATTTCGGCACCTCGCGTGACGTGATGATCCGCCTGCCCGTGCAAAAGGGCGTGACGTCCGCACAGCAGAGCGAGCAGGTGCTGGGCGCCTTGAAGGCTGCAGACCCCGCAGTGACCTTGCGTCGCACCGAGTTTGTAGGCCCGCAGGTGGGCGAGGAACTGGTGCACGGCGGCCTGATGGCGCTGGCCATGGTGGTCGTGGGCATCGTGATCTACCTGGCCTTCCGCTTTGAGTGGAAATTCGGCGTCGCTGCAATCATTGCCAACCTGCACGACGTGGTGATCATCCTGGGCTTCTTTGCGTTCTTCCAGTGGGAGTTCTCGCTGTCGGTGCTCGCCGGCGTGCTCGCAGTGCTGGGTTACTCGGTGAACGAATCGGTCGTGATCTTCGACCGGATCCGCGAGGCCTTCCGCAAGTACCGCAAGATGACCACGCACGAGGTGATCGACCACGCCATCACCAGCACGATGAGCCGAACCATCATCACCCACGCCTCCACCGAGGCGATGGTGCTGTCGATGTTCTTCTTTGGCGGCCCGAGCTTGCACTACTTTGCATTGGCGCTGACCATCGGTATCCTGTTCGGTATCTATTCCTCGGTGTTCGTGGCGGCGGCTATTGCCATGTGGCTGGGCGTCAAGCGCGAAGACCTCGTCAAGCCCGCCAAAAAGGAGGGGGATCCCAATGATCCCCATGCCGGAGCTACCGTCTGACCCGCTAATATCTGTTCATGCACACCACGCCCCCTTCTGTTCCGCAACGCCGCCTGGCCCGCCAGGCGCGCCAGCGGTTTGTAGAGGGGATCTGTGGAGGGTTGGTGGATCTGGACAAGACCGTCCAGGACTTCCTCACCGCGTTGATGAACCAGACGGGTACAGCCCGCGAGATGCAGTCGCGCCGGGATGCGTGGCTGCAGTACCAGCAAAAACATTCCGCATGGACGGAGCGCGCCGGCAAGGCCTGGCAAGAGGCGCTGGCTCCCCACGTCAGCTCTACACGTGGCCAGCTGGCGGCTGGTGGTGGTGGGCTCAGTCAGTTCGAGCTGCTCAGCGACGATGTGGTCGAGAACAAGATCCTCGCCTCGCGCATGGCGTTGACGGTGAATGAGCAGGTCAGCCATCAGTTCGACACCTTGCGCCAGCGCACCCAGTCGCTGGAAGGGCAGGAGCTGGACAGTAGCGACATCCTGCGACCCGACACCGTATGCCTGTTGCTGGTGGAACAATGGGTGGAGGCAGGGCTACCCCGCACGGACCTGCAAACCGTGGTGGACCCCCTGCAGCGCGAGCTGGCCAACCTGCTTCAGAAGCACTACCAGGCGGTCAACGTGTTCTACGTAGAGCAGGGCATCACGCCGCAGGTCGATCTCAAATCCAAGGTGCGCCGCACGCAGGGGGGCACCGCCACGGGCAGTGGCGGGGGCGATTCGGGCTCCGGGGGCCTGGCTTCGCAGGCCCTGGCGCAGACCCGCCAGGCCATGATGGCCGCGCGCGGAGGAGTGCAGCAGCCTCCCGGCATGCCCGCTGGGGCTCGGCCGATGGGGCCACCGGGCACGCAGATGCCGCCCCCCGGACATGGCGGCTACCCCCGGCCACAACACGGAATGCCCACGGCCTTTGCCACGGGCATGACGCCGCTCGCCCGGGCACGCCAGCGTGCGCAGGGTGTGATGGGGCAGTTGCGACGGCTGCTCACGCAGCCCGCCACCGGCTTTGACATGGTGAATGCGCCGCCCGCTTCGGCCGCGCTGGCCCATGCACTCACGGCGCACCGCGTGCATGCGGACACCTACTACAGTGGCGTGGCCACGCTGATGGAAGACTACAGCCCTGCAGCCGTGGTCCAGTTGGTGGGCGCCGTGCGGGAGCGCTCCACCGAACTCAAGAAGAAAGCGACCACTTCGGGCGAAAAGGCCATCATCGAGGTGGTGGCGTTGATGTTCCAGAGCATCCTCGCAGAGGACCGGATACCGCCCGCCGTGCGGGTGTGGTTTGCCCGGCTGCAGGTGCCGGTGCTGCGTGTGGCCTTGGCTGAGCCCGAATTTTTCAGCAATCTCGACCATCCCGCCCGCAAGCTGATCGACCGCATGGGTGCCTGTGTACTCGGGTTTGACGCGACCAGCATCAATGGCAGCGCGTTGGAAGCCGAGATTCGCCGTGTGGTGCAGGTGATCGAGCAGTACCCCGAGACCGGACGCCGCGTCTTCCAGCTCGTCTATGACGAGTTCGAGAAATTCCTGGCCAAGTTCCTGACCGAAAAGCAGGTCACCTCGCGCCTGGTGAGCGTCGCCCAGCAGGTCGAGCAACGGGAAACGCTGGCGATCCAGTACACCATCGAGCTGCGCACCATGTTGCGCGACATGCCAGTGCGCGACGAGATCCGCGAGTTCCTGTTCAAGACCTGGGCCGAGGTGCTGGCGCTGTCGGCCGTGCGCGATGGCCCTCAACATGCCGACACGGTGGCCTTCAAGCGCACGGCAGCAGACCTCGTCTGGGCCGCCAGCGCCAAACCCAATCGCAGCGACCGGGCCCAGGTCATCCAGAACCTGCCCGCGCTGCTGCAGCGCCTGCGGCAGGGCCTGTCCCTGCTGGGGGTGAATGGCGAGGCGCAGGATGCGCAGGTCAAGGTGTTGACGGACACCCTGGCCGACGCCTTCCTGTCCAAGACCGCATCCATCCCGCAGGCCCACATCGACGCCATGGCCAAGCGCCTGGCCAACCTGGAAGATTTCATCAGTGACGCCACGCTGGGTGACATGCCGCTCAATGCGGACAACATCGAGATGATGCTGGGCATCGATGCCTCGTCCATCCACGTGATTGCCGACAACGGTGCTCCGGTGGACGATGCAATGGTGGCCTGGGCGCAGGACTTGCAGCCGGGCACCTGGTACACCCTGGACCACAACGGTGCATCGGCTCAGGTGCAATACGCTTGGCAAAGTCAGCGCAAGCAGTTGCATCTTTTTGCCGCCGTGGATGGCAGCAGCTACCTGATCCAGTTGCGCCGCCTGGCCGCGTACCTGCAGGCCGGTCTGCTGGTGGCGCAGGATGAGGAAGGCCTCACCTTGCGCGCCACGCGCGATGCCCTGGCTAAGCTGGATGCCAACCCGGAACGATTGCTGGACTGATGAGCCCTACAGGCAAGTGCTTGGAGCCTGCTGACGATCTCGCTGGGGATCGCGTGGGAGCGCAACCGGGACGTGCGCCGGCATCGTTTGCGCCGGTTTGGCTGCCGGTGATCCCGGGCCCGATCGGTTAGCCCCGGCCGACCCGCTGGAACAAGCCGCCAGGCAACCGTGCAATGCGACCGTCGAGCTCCAGTTCCAGCAGGGCCACCTGCAACGTCGATGCGTCCATGCCCGTGCGGGCGATCAGAGCATCCAGCCCCATGGGGTCATAGCCCAAGGCGGCCAGCACGGGGTCTTCTGTCTCATCCGATGCGGCTGCTCCCGGGGCGTTTACGCCTTCGTGGGCTAGACCGGGCACGGTGGTGGCGGGGATTTTGAGCTCTTCCAGCACGTCCTGGGCCGACTCCACCAGCTTGGCGCCTTGACGGATCAGCGCATGGCAGCCGCGCGACTGTGGTGCGTGGATGGAGCCTGGGATGGCAAACACTTCGCGACCCTGTTCGGCGGCCATGCGGGCAGTGATCAGGGAGCCCGATGCCAGGGCGGCTTCCACGACCAGCGTGCCCTGCGAGAGGCCCGAAATGATGCGGTTGCGTTTGGGGAAATTGCCAGGCAGCGGCGGCGTGCCCAGGGGGTATTCGCTGACGATCAGTCCGTGCGCGGCAATGCGATGGGCCAAGTCCAGGTTCTTTCGCGGATACACGCGGTCAAGCCCGGTGCCCACCACGGCGATGGTGGCCGCCATGGTGCCAGCGCTGGTCGCCGCTTCCAGTGCCCCTTCATGCGCCGCTGCGTCCACACCCAGCGCCAGCCCCGACACGATGGTCAAGCCAGCGCCACACAACGCGCGGGCAAAAAGGCGGGCGTTTTCTGCGCCTTGGGCCGTGGGGTTGCGGCTGCCAACCATGGCGAGGCAGCGGTCACTGGGAAAGGGCTGGTGCTCCAGCAGCGACGCCGGGCCCATGAGGTACAGCAGCAGCGGCGGGTCTTCCGTGTCCAGCAGGGCCTGGGGATAGCGCAGGTCGCCCAGGCTCACGATGGCGCGTGCCGGACCTTGTGGCGCAGCGTTGGCAAGCCATTGGGCGGTGGTTTGCCACAGGGCTTCCCAACCCTGCGGAATCTCGCGCAACGCCTTGGCCTGCGCGGCGGGCACGCAGAGTTGCAGCGCAGCTTCAGTCTGCTGAAAGATGGCTTGGGGCAAGCCAAAGCGTGCCAAGAGGCGCCGTGCAGCACCGTTGCCGATGCCCGGTGTCAAGGTCAGCCGCAGCCAGGCGCCGAGCTCGTCGTGGTCCATGGATGCCAGTACGGCGCGGCAACGTGACTACCGCAGCGCAGGAACCCCGCGCGGCGATACGTGCTGCCGGCCCTCCGCGTTACTTGGGGTTGACCAAGCGGTCGCCGACGCGCACGCCGTTGCGGATTTCCAGCAGCAGCACATAGGACACGCGCTCGAAGGTGCGGAACACCATGGCGGTGCCGTTGACTTCACTGGGCAGCTTGACCATCGCCTTGTTGCTGTCGGTCATGTCCTTGATGCGGTCGCCCTTGGTGAGTAGGCTGAGCACATGGCCGGGCTCCAGTCCGTCCTGCGAACCCATGTTGATGGCCACCACCTGATTCTGGGCCGCGTAGGCCACCGCCGAGCTGCCATAAATGGATACCACACGGGCATCCACCTCCACCCCGGGGGCGCGGGGGGTGTAGCTCAGGAACGGGCGGGCGGGTGCGGGCAGCAGGCGGTCGCCCGCGCGGACTTCCTCCTTGGTGGCCGACAGATCCACGGTGGCGGGGATGTATTCCGCTGTGTATCCACCCTTGCCGTTTGGAATTTCTTCGAACGACTCGCCACGCACCAGTTCCGCTTTGCCCAGGTACTGGGCTTCGTATCCCAGCACTTCGGCCGTGACGGGGTCCTTGAGCGCCACGGCATTGCGGAACACGCGGTAGTACCGGGGTTCGCCCGCCTCTGCCAGCATGGGCGACGCGGCGTCTCCGCGCACATAAACACGGTCACCCGCTGCCATCAGCACGCGCTCTTCCGTGGTTGCGATCACGCGTGGGGCGCTCAGCAGCACTTGTTCGTCCACCACGAGCGGCTCGACCAGGAACGGCTCGATGAGGTGCTGCTTGAGTGTGGGCAGCGCGGAATCGGCCAGACTGTCGCTGCGCGTACGGGGCGAGATGCGCACGGTTTCGGGTTCGTTCGAGCGGCTGGTGCTCAGGCGGGCGTAGCCGCCTTCCTTGATGAGGTACAGCGTCTGGCCCGGGAAGATCAGGTGCGGGTTGGGGATGGCCTTGAGGTTCATGCCCCAGAGCTCGGGCCAACGCCAGGGGCGCTTGAGGTACATGCCCGATATGCCCCACAGCGTGTCGCCCCGCTTGACGGTGTAGGTGTCGGGGGCGTTGGGGGCAAGCTCTTCCAGGGGAACTCCCCGCTCGGACACTTGCTGGGCCGTGGCGCGCTGGCCGCTGGAGATGGGGTAGTTTTGCGCCTGGGCCGGCATGACCAGCAGGGCGCCAGCAATGATGGTGAGCGCGCCCAGGGCGGTCCGCCGCACGCTGGTGAATGCCGTCATGTTGTTCCTTTTCTCATGCATTGGGAAACGCCCCCTCGCTGGCACCTCGGCGCACAAAGCAGGCGTGCGGCCGGGCAAATACGTTACAAAGCTTCTTAGATTCTCTGCTCAAGCCCTTGATTCGGCAACGATTATTGGCTCGCAGGGCGGCAGTAGGCCGCAAAAGTGGCGAAAATAGCGACATCTCTTACCTGCAGCCATGGCAATCCTTCCCATTCTCTGTTACCCGGACCCCCGGCTTCACAAGGTCGCCCGCCCCGTCCAGGCGGTGGACGACCGCATCCGCACGCTGGTGGCCGACATGCTGGCCACGATGTACGACGCGCACGGTATTGGCCTGGCGGCCACCCAGGTGGACGTGCATGAGCGGCTGGTGGTCATCGATGTGTCGGAGGAGCGCGATCAGCCCCTGGTGCTGATCAACCCCGAGCTGGTCTGGACCAGCGCCGAAAAGCACCTGAACGAAGAAGGCTGCCTGTCGGTGCCTGGCATTTATGACGGGGTGGAGCGGTTTGATGCCGTGCATGTGCGGGCGCTGGACGCCCAGGGCCAGTCCCGTGTGATCGAGGCCGATGGACTGCTGGCGGTCTGTATTCAGCACGAGATGGACCACCTCATGGGCAAGGTGTTTGTGGAATACCTCTCCCCCCTCAAGCGCAACCGCATCAAAACCAAGATGGTCAAGCAGCAGCGGGAGGCGCGCGGGTGATGCGTGCAGCGCTCTGCGTCCGCCGGGGCGTCAGAGTGCTGGCGCTGGCTGCGCTGGTTGGTCAGTTGGTGGCCTGCGCATTACCGGCCCGTGAACAGCCGGGCGCATTGCGGGCCGAAGTGGTCGCCCGCTTGGGCCCGCCCACGGCCACGATTGCGCTGCCCTCTGGCGAGCGCTTGCTGTATTCGGAACTTCCCGCCGGGTTTGCTGCCTACAACCTCGACTTTGACGCCAGCGGCCGGCTGGTGCGCAACGAGCAGGTGCTCACGCAGCAGCGATTCGAGAACCTGCCCGTGGGCACCTGGACCCGTGCCGACTTGCAAAACACCTTCGGAATGCCCTTGCGTGTCGAGCAGGTGGCGCGCTTTGATGGTGATATCTGGACCTACCGCTTCCGGCAGAACTCGGACCTGCGACAGGCCCATGTGCACCTGGATCGCCAAGGGGTGGTGCGCCAGGTGTTGTTCACCGATGAACTGCCGAATTTTGACAACGCGCGCGATTGACTGGATGGGTGGTCCCGCTGGGCCACTGAGTCCCGCGCTCACCTGAGCCGCTATCTGCTTTCATGAGAGTCATTTTTGCTGGTACCCCCGAATTCGCCCGTGTGGCCCTGGAGCGGCTGTTGTCTGCAGGCTTCACCGTTCCACTGGTCCTGACGCAACCGGATCGCCCTGCAGGCCGTGGCATGAAGCTGCAGGCGTCGCCCGTCAAACAATGCGCGCTGGAGCATGGCATTGCCGTCGCCCAGCCCCGCAGCCTGCGCCTGGATGGCAAGTACCCCGACGATGCCGCCGCTGCGCGCGAAGCCCTGCTGGCCGCGCAGGCCGATGTGATGGTCGTGGCCGCCTACGGACTGATCCTGCCGCAGTGGACCCTGGATCTGCCCCGTCTGGGCTGCCTGAACATCCACGCGAGCCTGCTGCCGCGCTGGCGTGGCGCCGCCCCCATCCACCGCGCCATCGAGGCAGGCGATGCGGAAACAGGCGTCACCATCATGCAGATGGACGCCGGGCTGGACACGGGCGACATGCTGCTCACCGAGCGCCTGCCCATCGCCCCGGGCGACACCACGGCCACCTTGCACGACCGCCTGGCCACGCTGGGCGGACGCATAATCGTCGAGGCCCTGGAGCTGGCCGCCTGTGGGGGCCTCACTGCCGTGCCGCAACCGGCGGACGGCATCACCTATGCCCACAAGATCGAAAAGGCCGAGAGCACCATCGACTGGACACTGCCCGCCGCAGTCATTGGCCAGCGCATTCGCGCGTTCGATCCCTTCCCCGGGGCCAGTACCGAATGCAAGGGCGAGACGATTAAAATCTGGAGCTATGCAATTGATAGCATTCAAGGCATATCCGACCAGCGCCCCGGGCAGATTTTGGCTGCAGATGGCGCCGGAGTGACTGTCGCATGCGGTGGCGGCACGGCCTTGCGCCTGACCACCTTGCAGCGAGCGGGTGGCAAGCGGCTGGCGGCCGCTGATTTCTTGCGCGGTTTTGACCTGCAGCCAGGCATGGTGCTGGGCGCCAACCCTGCATGAGCGTGTCTGCTGCCCTGGGCTGGACACTGCGCCACCCCTCCTTCCGCATGGCAGCCATCGACATGGCGGGCACGTCGCTGGGCATCGCCGCCTGGGGGTTGGTCACCGGGGTGGCCATGGTCAAGAGTGGCATGTCGGTCGGCATGGCGGTGTTCATGTCGGTGCTGGTGTACGCCGGCAGTGCTCAGCTTGCCGTGATTCCGCTGCTCTCCGTGGGCGCGCCGCTGTGGGTGGTATGGCTCACGGCCGCTTGCGTCAACCTGCGGTTTGTGATCTTCAGCAGCATGTGGCGCAGCTACTTTGCGCACCTGCCGCTGCGCCAGCGCCTGGCCGTGGGGTATTTCAGCGGGGATGTGATCTACGTGGCGTTCATGAAGCGCTTCCCGGAACCCCGACCGGCGCCGGAGCAGGTGCCGTACTTCTGGGGCGCTGCCTCCACCAACTGGCTGGCATGGCAGGTGCCGTCCATCGCCGGCATCCTGCTGGCCAACGCCGTGCCCCTGTCCTGGGGACTGGGTTTTGCGGGGGTGCTGGCATTGCTGGGCGTGTTGTTGTCCCTGCTGTTCGACCGGGCCACCTGGCTCGCCACGGGCGTTGCGGCCACTGCCGCGATTGCCGCGTTTGCCTTGCCGCTCAAGCTCAACATCCTGGTGGCGCTGGCTGCCGCCGTGGCGGCGGGACTGCTGATGGAGGCGGTGGACCGCCGCCGTCGCCAGCCTGAGCTGCTGCTGGTGCCTGCCGACAGCGTCATGCCGCCGGAAGAGCGCGAGCATGTCGAGGCGGGCGACGTGGTGCCGCTGCGCGAGGAGCGCCATCCATGAGCTGGTCCTGGATCTATCCCGTGCTGGCCACTGTGGGTCTGGCAGTGATCACGGTGGTGTCGCGCTCTTTCTTCATGATCCCTGAGCGTGAGCTGCCCCTGCCCGACTGGCTCAAGCGGGGCCTCAAATATGCCCCGCTGGCCGCGCTCACCGCCGTCATCGCGCCCGAGATCCTCATGGTGCAGGGTGAGTTGATCGACACCTTCATGGACGCCCGCCTGCCAGCCGTGCTGTTCGCCAGCGCGTATTACTTCTGGCGCCGGGGCATTCTGGGCACCATTTTGGTGGGTATGGCGGTATACCTGCCACTGCACATCGGCTGGGGCTGGTAGGTGCTGGCGGCGCCGGGCCGCGTCAGCACGGCCGCCTAAAATGGCGCCCCTGATCCACCGGCCCCTCCAGGAAACCTCCCTCCATGAACATCCTTCGCTTTTCCGATCTGTGCGCCCAGGGCAAGGCCCGTAACCAGCGCGTTTTCATCCGCGCCGACCTGAACGTGCCGCAAGACGATGCCGGCAACATCACCGAAGACACCCGCATCCGCGCCTCCATTCCCGCCATCCGCATGGCCCTGGACGCCGGTGCCGCTGTCATGGTGACCAGCCACCTGGGCCGCCCGACCGAAGGCGAGTTCAAGCCCGAAGATTCGTTGGCCCCTGTTGCAAAGCGCATGGCCGAGCTGATGGGCCGTGATGTTCCGCTGGTTGCCAACTGGGTGGACGGCGTGCAAGTGACCCCCGGCCAGATCGTGCTGCTGGAAAACTGCCGCCTGAACGTGGGCGAGAAGAAGAACAAGGAAGAGCTGGCCCGCAAGATGGCCGCGCTGTGCGACATCTTCGTGAACGACGCATTTGGCACCGCCCACCGCGCCGAAGGCACGACCTACGGCATCGCCCAGTTTGCGCCCATCGCCTGCGCCGGCCCGTTGCTGTCGGCCGAGATTGATGCCCTGACCAAGGCGCTGGCCCAGCCCCAGCGCCCCCTGGCCGCCATCGTGGCGGGCTCCAAGGTGTCCACCAAGCTCACCATCCTGCAAAGCCTGGCCGACAAGGTGGACCAGCTCATCGTGGGGGGCGGCATTGCCAACACCTTCATGCTGGCGGCGGGTCTGCCCATCGGCAAGAGCCTGGCCGAGCCCGACCTGCTGGACGCCGCCAAGGCCGTGATGGCTGCCATGAAGGCGCGGGGCGCCGAGGTGCCGATTCCTACCGACGTGGTCGTGGCCAAGACCTTTGCCGCCGATGCGCCCGCCACCGTGAAGGCGGCCACCGATGTGGCGGCTGACGACATGATCCTGGACATCGGCCCCGAGACGGCAGCCCGCCTCGCCGCCCAGCTCAAGTCTGCAGGCACCATTGTCTGGAATGGCCCCGTGGGCGTGTTCGAGTTTGCCGCCTTTGAAAACGGGACCAAGCAACTCGCCAAGGCGATTGCTGAATCCTCGGCCTTCAGCATCGCGGGTGGCGGCGACACGCTGGCCGCCATTGCCAAGTACGGCATCGACAAACAGGTGGGTTACATCTCCACCGGCGGCGGCGCTTTCCTGGAAGTGCTGGAAGGCAAAAAGCTGCCCGCTTTCGACATCCTGGAGCAGCGCGCAGCCGTTTCCGTGTAAGCAAATGCAAGGCGGGCCGCTGCACAGGTGGCTCTGCCTGCTTACACGCCTTGCATCGGCACACAACTGTGACCAAAAACAACGAACTGTGTACGCCGGAGCGTAGTTAGCGTAATTTTTTCTTGTTTTTGTTGAGGATACCGCCCAGAATTATTTTTCAATCGTGCGGGTCGCATCTGTTCGGATCCTCGCAAATTCAGTCCGTAGGAGGGAATCATGTCGTTTTCAAAGGCAATCAGCTTGGCCGTGCTGGCTGGCGCTGTGGCAACTTTGGTGGGGTGCGCACAGAGGGCGCCTATTCCCGTCGCGGAAAATTTCGAGTACACCTCGCAGCCCAAAGTCCGCTCCGCTGGCCACTGGGATCTGGTGTCGCGCGATGTGGTCAACCAGACGCTGAGCACCCTGGACAAAGCCGGCGTGGCCCCCAACACCCCTCTGCACGTTTCCCTGCCTGCCAACGCTACGCAGTTTGAAACCGCCTTCCGCGAGTTCCTGATCACCAAGCTGGTCCAGAACGGCGCCGTGGTGCAGCAGAACCTGGGCCAGGCGCTGGAAGTCTCCTACGGTATCCAGGTCGTGCGCCACAACAGCGACCGTCCGCACTTCATCCCTGGCCAGTTCACCATGCTGGCTGCTGGCCTGTTTGCTGCCTACGGCCTGCGCCATGAGCACATCGACGCCCAGCTGGCTGCAGGCCTCGGTCTGACCCTCGCTGCTGATTACGCCAACAGCATCAACTCCGGCGGCCCGACCAACACCGAGCTGATCCTGACCACCACCGTCACGCGCGGCGGCCAGTACCTGGCTCGCAAGACCGACGTGTACTACCTGGAAAACGCTGACACCCCATTGTTCACGCGCCCCTCGTACAAGAACGTCAACATGAAGGTTGTCTCGCAATGAAAACCCCTGCACTTCTTCTGACGGTGCTGGCCGGTGCCGTGCTGGCCGGTTGCGCCAACAACGCCGCGCCTGTGCGCGTCGAGCCCACCTACCAGGAAGCCGCCAGCAGCCAGTTCATCCAGACCAGCCGCGATGCGGTGGCCAAGCTGACCACCGGCTTTGACATGAACGCGCTGGGCGCAGGCCCTGTGCTCGTGGCGACCGTGGTCAATGTGAACGACTTGAGCCGCGCTGCCCCCCTGGGCCGCACGCTGTCCGAGCAGTACGCCACCAGCATGGCGGCCAGCGGTTTCAACGTGAAGGAAATCAAGCTGCGCGGCGACGTGTTTGTGCGCGAAGGCCAGGGCGAACTGCTGCTGTCGCGCGAGATCAAGGACATTGCCCGCAACCACAACGCCTCGCTGGTGCTGGTGGGTACCTACTCGGCGGCTGCCAACTACACCTACGTGAGCCTGAAGCTGGTGCGCACGGAAGACAGCCGCATCGTGCGCGGCTACGACTACGCGCTGCCCAACGACCGCGACGTGCAACGCCTGCTGGCTGTGCCACGCTAATCGCTCGTTGTCGCCAGAGGCTTGCTGAAGTCTCCAAGCCAACCCAAAAAGGCCGTCTCGACGGCCTTTTTTATTGCCCGCTGCAACCGGTCAGGTCGGCCACAGCCTGCGTCTCATGCTGCCTCCGCCAGATGATCGCGGCCATGGGCAGAGGCCTTCCGCGCCCACCCACCTAAAATCACGCCCCATGAACTTCACCGACATGCTGCGCGACGCCACGGCGCAGAACAACTCCCTGCTGTGCGTGGGCCTGGACCCCGAACCCACCCGCTTCCCTGCGGGCATGCAGGGCGACCCGCGCAAGATCTATGACTTTTGCGCCGCCATCGTGGACGCCACGGCCGACCTGGTGTGTGCCTTCAAGCCGCAGATCGCCTACTTTGCCGCGCACGGTGCCGAGGACCAGCTCGAACGCCTGATGCAGCACATGCGCGCCAACGCGCCGCAGGTGCCGGTGATCCTGGACGCCAAGCGCGGCGACATCGGCTCCACCGCCGAGCAGTACGCCAAGGAGGCCTTCGAGCGCTACGGCGCTGATGCCGTCACGCTGTCGCCCTTCATGGGCTTCGACTCCATCGAGCCCTATCTGGCGTACCACGGCAAGGGCGCGTTTTTGCTCTGCCGCACGTCCAACCCTGGTGGTGACGATCTGCAGACCCAGCGCCTGGCCAGCGTCGAGGGCCAGCCGCTTCTGTACGAACATGTGGCGCGCCTGGCGCAAGGCCCCTGGAACAAGAACGGCCAGCTCGGCCTGGTGGTGGGCGCCACCTACCCACAAGAGATCGAGCGCGTGCGCGCCATCGCGCCCACGCTGCCGCTGCTGATCCCGGGCGTGGGAGCCCAGGGCGGTGACGCCGCCGCTACCGTGCGCGCCGGGCTGCGCAACGACGGGCCGATCATCGTGAACTCGTCGCGGGCCATTCTTTACGCGTCTAAAGGCGAGGACTTTGCTGCGGCTGCGCGTGCCGAAGCCACACGCACCCGGGGCGTTCTGGAAGCTGCCCGGGGCTGAGTTCCCCACCACTCCAGCCCTCGCGCGCAGCCCCCTGACAGTACAGTGCTGGCGCGACCTCGGCACCACCGATTGCCACCCGCCTGACAGCCGTCCCTCCAGGAGCCGACGATGCAGTTGAAATGGCTGGAAGACTTCATCGTGCTGGCGCAGGAGCGCAGCTTCACTCGTGCCGCCGAGCTGCGGCATGTCACTCACCCCGCGTTTGGCCGCCGCATCCGCGCGCTGGAGGCCTGGGCGGGCACGCCGCTGGTGGAGCGGGGCGGAGGCCCCGTCACCCTCACACCCGCCGGTCAAAGTTTTCTGGACACCGCCGGGCAAATGGTGCGCAACCTCACGCAGTCGCACGAAGAGCTGCAAAGTTTGGCTGGGCGCCAGGCCCGCACCGTGACCCTGGCCACGGGCCGCACCTTGGCGCGCACCGTGGTGGCCGACTGGCTGGTGCGCCTGCAGCCCATTTTGCAGGGCGGAGAGCTGTGCATCCGCACCCGGGCCCTGGCCGACACCGTGGGCATGCTGGAGCGCAACGAGGCCGACTTCTCGCTCGTGTACCACCACCCCACTCTCGCCATCCGGCTCGATGCGCGCCAGTTCACGCACCTCACGGTGGCCTCCGACCGGCTGGTGCCTGTGTCGCGCGCCACGGCGCAGGGGCAGGCGTTGCACCGGTTCGGGCCGGATGCCACGCGGGTGCCCTACCTGGCCTACGCCCCCCAGCTGGCCCTGGGGCGGCTGGTGGAAGACCACCTGGCGCACAACCCCCATGCGCCCCGGCTGCAGCGCGTGGTGGAGTGCGACTCGGCCGACGCCCACTACGAATACGTGCAAAAAGGCCTGGGCGTTGCGTGGCTGCCCTGGTCCATGGTGTTTGCCGACTGCAAGGCCCAGCGGCTGGCACTCGCGGGAGACGCCCGCATGGAGGTGCGGTTTGACGTGCGCCTGTACCGCCCCAAGCGCCGCCTGGGGCCGCTGGCCGAGGCGCTGTGGAAGGCGCTGGCGCAGCGCTGATACGCCTGCGTCCGCTGTGGCTGGCCTGCGGGTTTCCCCGTGTCGGATATTGTGAATCGGCACGGCCTGGTGCCGTTTTGGCACCAACAGCCTGGGGCTGGCTTTTCACAATCCAGTTCATACCAATCGCCTCCAACCACCCCCGCCTTTGCCAAGGAGTCCCGCCATGACCACCGTCCATCCCCTGCGCCGTGTTGCACTGCTGTGCGGCCTGGCCGTCCTTGCTGCCCCTGCCATCGCGCAAGACGCCTACCCCAGCAAGCCCATCACCATCGTGGTGGGCTACCCGCCCGGCGGCAGTACCGACCTGACCGCACGCACCGTGGCCACCGAGCTGGGCAACAAGCTCGGCGTGCCGGTGGTGATCGAGAACCTGGGTGGCGCCGGTGGCGCGATCGGTGCGCAGAAGGTGGCCAACGCGGCGCCCGACGGCTACACCCTGCTGGTGGGCGCCAACAACGAGATCGCGATCAACAAACTCGTGACCAAGAAGGTCAAGTACGACATCAAGGACTTCACCGCCATCGGTCTCATTGCCTCCCAGCCGCTGGTGCTGGTGGCCTCCACCGGTGCGGGCGTCAAGAACATGGCGGAGTTCACGCAGAAGGTATCCAAGAACCCCGGCAAGTTCAGCTACGGCAGCTCGGGCGTGGGCACGGCGCTGCACCTGGCGGGCGAGGCCGTGAAGGAGCAGGGCAAGCTGTTCATGACGCACATCCCCTACCGGGGCGTGGCGCCGCTCACCAGCGACCTCATGGGCAACAACCTGGAGTACGGCGTGTTCGTGCTCTCCAGCGGCCTGCCGCACATCAAGAGCGGCAAGGTGATTGCGCTGGGCACCACCGAGGCCAAGCGCTCGGCCACCACGCCCGACATCCCGGCGCTGGCCGAGTCGCCGCAGTACAAGAACGTGGACATCAGCGTGTGGTTTGCGCTCATGGGGCCTGCCAACCTGCCCAAGCCCGTGACCGACAAGCTCAAGAAGGCGCTGGCCGATAGCCTGCAATCGCCGGACTTCCGCAAGAAGATGGAAGCCAGTGGCTCCACCGTGGCCTCGCCCACCGTGAACATCGACCAGTTCCTGGTCACGGAAGTGGCCAAATACAAAAAGATTGTTGAATTCGCCAAGATCGAAGAATGAGCAGCAGCCCCCTCTCTCCCACGTCCTTGCAACCCCTGGTGTTTGCGCTGCCTGCCCCCGACATCAGCGCCTGGCGTGCCGGCAACACCGGCACCGAAGGCGTGTGGCACTTCGACTCAGGCCGACCCGGCCGCCGCGTGATGGTCAGCGCCCTGGTGCACGGCAACGAGCTGTGCGGTGCCTGGGCGCTCAAAGGCCTGCTCGACGCCGGTGTGCGCCCGCAGCAGGGCACGCTCACGCTCGCGTTCTGCAACCTGGATGCCTTCGACCGCTTTGACCCTGGCAACCACGACGCCTCGCGCTTCACCGACGAAGACCTCAACCGACAGTGGCTGGACGAGCGCATCGACGCGGCAGACACCAACGAGCGCCGCCGCGCCGCCGCGCTGCGCCCGTGGGTGGCGCAGGCCGACTGGCTGCTCGACATCCATTCCATGCACGAGCCCTCGGCGCCGCTGCTGCTCACCGGCATCCAGCCGCGCAACCTGGCGCTGGCGCGTGCCATGCGCTCGCCCGAGCACATCGTGGTGGACGCCGGCCACAAGGACGGCGTGCGCATGCGCGACTACGGCCGGTTTGGCGACCTGGACGACAACGGCACCCGCTCGCTGCTCATCGAATGTGGCTTCCATGGCGACCCGGCCAGCCGCGCCGTGGCGCAGGACCAGTGCGTGCGCTTCATCGAACAATCTGGCGCTCTGAGCGCCGACGCGCTGGCGCAGCAGCTGCCTGGCTGGCGCCTGCCCGACGCACCGCACCAGTGGGCGCTGGAGGTGACCGGCCCCGTGGTCGCCACCAGCAGCGCCTTCCGGTTTGTGGCGCCGTACACGGGCCTCGAAGTGTTCGAGAAGGCGGGCACGGTGATTGGTGACAACGACGGCGTGCCGGTGGTCACTCCGTACGACGACTGCGTGCTGGTGATGCCCTCGGTGCGCCAGGCACGTGCCGGGGTGACCGTGGTGCGCTTTGCGCGGCGCCGGCTGCTGTAGGCAGTGCTGTCGTTGTTTGCTATCTAGTCGATAGCTGCTAAAGCATATTCAACTAGCGCTACTGGCCATTTTGGCTTGTAGCCGGGGCCCCAGCACCACACAGGCCAGCGCGGCCACCACCAGCGCAATGCCTGCCCACTGCCAGGGCGCCACGCCCTCGTCCAGCAGCAGCCAGCCTGCGGTGAGGCCCACCACCGGCACCGCCAGACTGAAGGGCGCAACGCGGTTGGCGGGGTAGCGCTGCAGCAGGTTGGTCCACAGCGCGTAGCCCACGATGGTGGCCGCCCAGCCCAGGTAGGCCACGGCGGCCCACGACAGCAGCGGCACGTTGGCCAGCGTCTGCCACTGCAGCCAGCGTGCGGCGTCGGGGTCGAACAGGGCAGACAGTGCCACGAAGGGCAGCACCGGCACCAGGCTGCTCCAGATCACAAAGGCCAACGGATCAAACCCCGGGCTGTGCTGCTGTGCCAGCCGCGCCACGATGTTGGACGACGCCCACATCGCCGCGCCACATAGCGTGAGCAGCAGGCCCGCCAGCGTGGTGGCCGCCGCGACCCCCACGCCGGAGCCCGGGCCCACATAGTTCATCGCAAAACACACCAGCCCCAGCGCGGCCAGCCCCATGCCCACGCGCAGCGGCAGCCCCGGCCGCTCGCGCAACAGCGCAAAGCCCAGCAGCGCCGTGAAGAACACCTGGGTTTGCAGCAGCACGCTGGCCAGCCCGGCCGTCATGCCCACCTTGAGCCCCATGAACAAAAAGCCGAACTGCCCCACGCCCTGGAACAAGCCGAACAGCAGCACCCAGCGCCAGTGCATGCGCGGCGGGCGCACCAGCAGCACCAGCGGCAGCGCTGCACACAGGTAGCGCGCGGCGCCCAGCTGGAAGGGGCTGAAGCTGCGCAGCCCCCACTTCATCGCCACAAAGTTCACACCCCAGAGGATCACCACCACCAGCGCTGCGAGCAGGTCGCGCGCACGCAGCGGGCTGGTGGCGGATGCGGCCTGTGCAGCGTCGCTCATTGCGCCGCGCGCGCTGCGTCGATGTGCGCCTTCACGCGCTGGGCCAGCGCAATGTCACCGGGGGTCTCGGGGCTCCATTTGTCCACGGTGCGCGGCTGGTCGCTGGCATCCACGGCGGTGTACACGGCCACGCAGTGCACCACGTCCTCCAGCGGTGCGCCGTGTACGGCGCCGCTGCGCACCTCCACGGCCAGGCACATGCTGGTGTCGGTGGTGTAGGCCAGGCGCGCGTGCACCTCCACCAGGTCCCCTGGGCGGATGGCGCGCACAAAGTGGGCGCCGCCTACAAACTCGGTGATGCAGGCGCCCTTGGCCCAGGCGCTGGCGCAGGCAAACCCGGCTTCGTCCACCCAGCGCAGCACCGTGCCGCCGGGGATGCGGCCTGCCTGGGGCAGCGTGGTCTGGGACGCCAGGAAGCGCAGGGTGGTTGAGTGCATGCCGGGGCTCCAAAGGAAGGGGATGCGTTCATTATTCTCCAGCGCCCCGGCTGCCGCAGCCTCCACCCGCCTCCGAACGCAGCCCAGCGCTCGCGATGCGGCCGCGTGGGCGAAGCTCTGCGTCACTTGACCTGAGTCAAAACCCTACTGCAAACGCGTCCCTACATTGAGAACCATTCCGTTTGGCCCTCGGTGCCGGTGGACGATTTCCCCATGCGATCGTCCTCAGGTTCACAGGGGCCGCCCTCCAGTCGGCGGTGCCGACACCCGCCCCTGGGGCCTACTCTAAAGCGCACGCCGTGTGGCCTGCGTCCATTGCCATGTCATTGCTTCACCGGTTGAACCTGCTCGAAAAATTCCTCATCCTGGGGACCATCGGGCTCATGATGAGCGCCCTGCCCACGTATCTGGTGGTGCGCGACTCCCTCCACGCCATCGACCACGCGCGCCTGGAGGCGCAGGGCGTGGCCCCCGCCCAGGCGCTCACGCTGCTGGTGCAGCGCATGCAGGTGCACCGGGGCTTGTCAGTGGGCATGCTGGGCGGCGACGAGTCGCTGGCCGCGCGCCGCCCTGCCGCGCGCGATGCGGTCAACACCGCGCTGGACGACGTGAGCACCCGCTTTGCCGCCGCCAAGGTGCCCGCCGCGCAGATGGCGGCCTGGACCCAGGCGCAGCAGACCTGGCGCACGCTGGAGCAGGCCGTGGCCGCGCGCAGCATCGAACAGGCGCAAAGCACCGCGCAGCATACCCAGCTCATCGCAACGCTGCTGCAGCTCAATGAGTCGCTGGTGCATGCCTATGGCCTGCAGATCGACCCCAAGGCCGACACCCACGCGCTGGTGCAGGCCTCGCTGGCGCAGGCACCCATGCTGGGCGAAAAGCTGGGCATGCTGCGCGCCCAGGGCGCCAGCGCCTTGGGCAAGCGCGAGTTGACGCCCCAGGGCAAGGGCCAGCTGCTGGTGCTGCAGCAGCGCGTGGCCGAGCTGCAGGGCGACACCTTCCGGGGGCTGGACCGCGCCTTGCAGGGCAATGCCGAGCTGCAGCGCGCGCTGGGCAGCAGCGCGCAGGCCGTGCAAGGGCAGATCCAGCAGTCGCTACAGATGGTGGAGCGCGACATCCTCAACGCCACGGAGCTGCAGCTGCCGTCCAAGGATTACTTTGACGCGTTCACCCGCACCATCGAGGCGCTGAACGCACTCAACAACCTGTCGATGGCGAGCCTGGACCAGGCGCTGCAGGCGCGCGTGGCAGGGCTGCAGCGCAACCTGCTGTGGGTGGCGCTGGCCCTGGTGCTCACGCTGTCGGCCACCAGTGCGATGGCGCTGGTGTTCGTGCGCTCCATGACCGGGCCGCTGTCGCAGGCCGTGGCGCTGTCACGCGCCGTGGCGCAGGGCGACCTGAGCGGCGCCCCCATTGCCCATGGCACCAACGAGGTGGGCCAGTTGCTGGAGGCGTTGCAGCAGATGCGCACACAACTCACGCAGGTGGTGCGCAACGTGCGCAGCGGGTCAGAAAGTGTGGCCACCGCCAGCGTGCAGATTGCCCAGGGCAACACCGACCTGTCGGCCCGCACCGAAAGCCAGGCCAGCGCGCTGGAAGAAACCGCCGCGTCCATGGAGCAGCTCAACGCCACCGTGCGCCAGAACGCCGACAGTGCCCAGCAGGCCAGCCAGCTGGCCGCCAATGCCAGCACCGTGGCCGTGCAGGGCGGAGAAGTGGTGGCGCAGGTAGTGGACACCATGCACGGCATCAACGCCTCGTCGCAGAAGATCTCCGACATCATCGGCGTGATCGACTCCATCGCGTTCCAGACCAACATCCTCGCGCTGAACGCCGCGGTGGAGGCGGCCCGCGCGGGCGAGCAAGGCCGGGGCTTTGCGGTGGTGGCGAGCGAGGTGCGCAGCCTGGCCGGGCGCAGTGCCGAGGCCGCGCGCGAGATCAAGACGCTCATCAGCGCCAGCGTGGAGCGCGTGGCCCAGGGCAGCGCCCTGGTGGACCGCGCCGGCGCCACGATGAGCGAGGTGGTGGGCGCCATCCGCCGCGTGACCGACATCGTGGGCGAGATCAGCGCCGCGAGCCACGAGCAATCGCTGGGCGTGGCCCAGGTGGGCGAGGCCGTCACGCAGATGGACCAGGTGACCCAGCAGAACGCGGCGCTGGTCGAAGAGATGGCCGCCGCCGCCAGCAGCCTCAAGAACCAGGCCGAAGACCTGGTGCAGGTGGTGTCGGTGTTCCGCCTGGGCGACGAAGCGGGTGGACGTAGCGCAGCAGGAATGCTGCGAATTCAATAGCTGAAACGGCATGTTGCACTATCGCTCCCTGCCCCTGGAGCCTCGAAAAGGTCATCAAGGGGGCTCAAGGGTCGATGCAGAACCCCCGGGGCGTTCAGGCCGCAGGCCCGTGCGCAATGCCCAGTTCGTCCAGCTCGGCGTCGGTGAACACCCGCGAGCGTGTGTGGAAGGCCTTGCCCTCCGGTCCCTCCAGCGAAAACGTGCCGCCCGTGCCCTCGATCACATCGATGATGAGCTGCGTGTGCTTCCAGGTCTCGTACTGCGCGCGCCCGATGTAGAACGGGCAGCCACCGATGTCGCCCAGGTACACGTCGCCTGCGCCCATGGTGATCTCGCCGGGCAGGTAGCAGTTGGCGGCGCTGTTGTCGCAGCAGCCGCCACTCTGGTGGAACATGAGCGCAGGGCCATGCTTTGCTTGCAGAAAGGCCACCAACTCCAGCGCGGCGGGGGTGGCGATGACTTTTTGGACCATGGGGTGTCTCCTTGTCTCGGCAGGAGGCAAAAAGGGGATCTGTCGCCAGCCCCCTTTGCCTTCCTGTCTCCATCATCCCGCCCGTTCACGCTGAGCCTGTCGAAGCGCGGCGCAGGGCTTCGACAGGCTCAGCCCGAACGGTTCGGGGCTGCCAACGTGCGCAGACCTGCATCAGAAGAATCCGAGCTTGTTTTCCGAATACGAAACCAGCAGATTTTTCGTTTGCTGGTAGTGGTCCAGCATCATCTTGTGCGTCTCACGACCAATGCCCGATTCCTTGTAGCCACCAAACGCTGCGTGCGCCGGGTAGGCGTGGTAGCAGTTGGTCCACACGCGGCCTGCCTTGATGGCGCGGCCCATGCGGTAGGCCACGTTGCCGTTGCGGCTCCACACGCCGGCACCCAGGCCATACAGCGTGTCGTTGGCAATGGCCAGGGCTTCGGCTTCGTCCTTGAAGGTGGTCACGGCCAGCACGGGGCCGAAGATTTCTTCCTGGAAGATGCGCATCTTGTTGTGGCCCTTGAACAGCGTGGGCTGCACGTAGTAGCCGCCTTCCAGGTCGCCACCCAGGTGGGCCTGGCCGCCACCGGCCAGCACCTCGGCGCCTTCCTGCTTGCCCAGGTCCAGGTAGCTCAGGATCTTGGTGAGCTGCTCCTTGCTGGCCTGCGCGCCCATCATGCTGTCGGTATCCAGCGGGTTCTGGTGCTTGATGGCGGCCACGCGCTTGAGCACACGCTCCATGAACTTGTCGTAGATGCTTTCCTGGATCAGCGCGCGCGAAGGGCAGGTGCAGACCTCGCCTTGGTTGAATGCAAACAGCACCAGGCCTTCAATCGCCTTGTCCAGAAACGCATCGTCCTTGTCCATCACGTCGGCAAAGAAGATGTTGGGGCTCTTGCCGCCCAGCTCCAGCGTGGCCGGGATCAGGTTGTTGGCAGCGGCCTGCGCGATCACGCGGCCGGTGCTGGTGGAGCCGGTGAACGCTATTTTTGCAATGCGCTTGCTCTGCGCGAGCGGCATGCCTGCCTCGCGGCCAAAGCCGTTGATGATGTTGAGCACGCCGGGCGGCAGCAGGTCGGCAATCAGCTCCACCAGGATGAGGATGGAGATGGGGGTGGACTCTGCGGGCTTGAGCACCACGCAGTTGCCAGCACCCAGCGCGGGCGCCAGCTTCCACGCGGCCATCAGGATGGGGAAGTTCCACGGAATGATCTGGCCCACCACGCCCAGCGGCTCCTGGATGTGATACGCCACGGTGTTCTCGTCGATGTTGGAGAGGGCGCCTTCTTGCGCCCGCACGCAGCCCGCAAAGTAGCGGAAGTGGTCCACGGTGAGCGGAATGTCGGCGTTCAGCGTCTCGCGGATGGCCTTGCCGTTGTCCACGGTTTCGGCGTAGGCCAGGCGCTCCAGGTTTTCTTCGATGCGGTTGGCGATCTTGAGCAGGATGTTGGCGCGCGTGGCGGCATCGGTCTTGCCCCAGCTGTCGGCGGCGGCGTGGGCGGCGTCCAGGGCCAGCTCGATGTCTTCGGCCGTGGAGCGCGCGGCCTGGGTGTAGACCTTGCCGCTCACGGGCGTGATGACATCAAAGTACTGGCCCTTGACGGGCGGCACGAATTTGCCGCCGATGAAGTTGTCGTAATGGGGCTTGTAGGTGATCTTCGCGCCAGCGGCGCCGGGGGCTGCGTAAACGGTCATGGTGTTGTCTCCTGCGATGGTTGTGTGCATCGGGCGGGCTCTGTAGCGCCTGTCCGATGCCAACCCCTTACTCAAAACACATGCCAGCAGGCCACGGCGCGCGAAGTGTTGATTTCATTGGATTTTTTCGGCCGCCCAGTGCGGATACCTGTCGCAACCGCCCGCGCCCGGGTGTCCCGGGCCGCGACACCTGTCACGAAATGGAACAGTTGGCGCCCCGCTTGCGCCCACACCCTTGCCCCGCGCCGTCGAGCCCGCCATACTGGTCCACACACCACAAGCGGGCCGCCCTGAGCCCGCACGGAGACAAAGCGTGCGCCCCAACACCTCCCCCGTCGCCCTGCGACAGGCTCGCCAGCATCTGCTGGACTCTGGCCAGTGCCCCAGCGGCCTGGTGGACGAGCGCCTGGCGCGCTCCTGGTCGCGCAGCATGGCGGCCGGCCTGCTGCCCACCGGGCGGCCCCCCGCCATCGACCACCCCAGCAGCGGCACGCTGCGCCAGGTGCTGGCCAGCAACCCCGAACTGCTGGCGCATTCGCGGCCAGTGATGGAATACCTGTTCGAGCAAGTGCGCCACAGCCAGAGCGTGGTGGTGCTGGCCGACCGGCGCGGCATGCTCATGCACACGCTGGGCGACCCGCACTTTGTGGACAAGGCCGAGCGCGTGGCGCTGACCAGCGGCGCCTCGTGGCACGAGGCCCACCGGGGTACCAATGCCATCGGCACGGCACTGGCCGAGGCCTGCGCGGTGGAGGTGCATGGCGGCGAGCATTTTCTGGAGCGCAACAACTTTCTCACCTGCGCGGCCTCGCCCATCCTGTCGGCCACGGGCGATTTGCTGGGCATCCTCGACATCTCGGGCGACTACCGCAACGGCCACGCCCACGCGCTGGGCCTGGTCAGCACGGCCGCCCGCATGATCGAAAACCGCCTGCTGGCCGCCACCTGCAAACGCAATATCCGCCTGCACCTGCACCGTGATCCGGAGGGCATCGGCAGCGTGGCCGAAGGCATCGTGGCCGTGTCGGCCGATGGCTGGATCGTGGGCGCCAACCGCGTGGCCCTGGCGCAGCTGGGCCTGCACGCGGGCGACGTGGGCGCCACCTTGCTGGAGCGGGCGCTGGACGTGCGGCTGGATGACCTGCTCTCGCACCACAAGCGCCGCCCCCAGCAGCCGCAGGCCTTGCGCACACTGCAGGGCGCCTTGCTGTTTGCTCAGGTGCAGATGGACGCCGCCTGGGTTGCCACCCCCACACGGCCCGCCGCTGCGGCGGCCACAGTGCCCCAGCAAGACGCACTCGCGTTGCTGGACACCGGCGACGCCCGCTGGCGCGCCGCTGCTGACAAGGCCCGCCGCGTGGTGGGCAAGCCGATTGCGGTGCTGGTGCAGGGCGAGTCGGGCGTGGGCAAGGAGGTGTTTGCGCGTGCGCTGCATGCCAGCGGCCCGCGCCGCGATGCGCCGTTTGTGGCCATCAACTGCGCAGCCATTCCCGAGCACCTCATCGAATCCGAACTCTTCGGCCATGTGGCCGGTGCCTTCACCGGTGCACGCAAGGAGGGCCACCTGGGCCGCCTGCGCGAGGCCCATGGTGGCACGCTGTTCCTCGACGAAATTGGCGACATGCCACTGGCCCTGCAGACCCGCCTGCTGCGCGTGCTGCAGGAGCGCAGCGTGACGCCCGTGGGTGCCAGCAAGGCCGTGCCGGTGGACTTTGCACTCGTCTGCGCCACGCACAACCAGCTCATGCAGGCGGCGGAACAGGGGCGCTTTCGGCAAGACCTGTACTACCGCATCAACGGCCTCACGGTGCAGCTGCCCGCACTGCGCGAGCGCAGCGACTTTGTGGCGCTGCTGCAGCGTCTGCTGGCCGACCTGGCGACGGAACAGGGTCTGGGTTTTGAAGTGCAGGTGGCGCCCGACCTGCTGACCCGCCTGGCCGCCTACCCCTGGCCCGGCAACCTGCGCCAGCTGTCCAATGTGCTGCGCACGGCCTGCGCCATGTTGGCCGAGGGCGAAGACACCCTGGGCTGGGAGCACATGCCCGACGACCTGGTGCAGGCGCTGACGGCGGTGCCCTCCAGCCCGCGCAGCGATGCCGTAGCGGGCGCTGGTGTGGACGGCCTGCCTGCCAGCCTGAGCCTGCAGCAGCTGTCCCAGGCCGCCATAGACCAGGCGCTGCAGGCTGCGCGCGGCAACGTGTCGCAGGCCGCGCGCCAGTTGGGCATCAGCCGCCAGACGCTGTACCGCAAGCTGAAGATGCCGGTGGCCTGAGGGTCTGCCGGACTCACGGGGTTGCTATTTATTTAAGAGCTGTTACCGCATATTGCACTAGCGCTTGCGGCACTTTTGGCTGAATTTCCAGTGCGCAGCGTGCCCTGGGCGCGCCCGGCGGCCTCAGGCCTGTCCGCCGAGAGGTAGCACCAGTCGCGCCCGCAGGCCCGCGCCCGCCGCGCTGTGCAGCTCCAGCCGCCCGCCGTGGCTGCGCGCCACGCGCTCCACAATGGCCAGGCCCAGCCCCGCGCCTGGCGCGCCCGAGCGTGCCGCGCCATCGCCGCGCGCAAAGGGCTGGCGGATGCGGTCCAGCTCTGCCGGGGCGATGCCGGGGCCCTGGTCCTGCACCTCCAGCCACACGCCGTCGGCATCCATCCCCGTGCGCAGCAGCACCGGCGGTGTGCCGTGGCGCCAGGCGTTTTCCACCAAGTTGTCCAGCGCGCGGCGCAGGGCCTGGGGGCGCACCGGCACGTCGGGCAGGGTGCCCAGCGCCAGCCGCACGGTGCGCCCATGGTCGGCCTGCGCCTCGGCCACGGCCTGGACCAGGTCGTTGAGCGATGCCGTGGTGGGCGCCTCTGCCTCACCGCTGCGCGCAAACTGCAGAAACTGGCCCACGATGCCGTCCATCTCGTCGATGCTGCGCGCCATGCTCGCGGCCAGGGGTGCATCCACCTGCGCACCGGCAATCTCCACGCCCAGGCGCAGCTTGGTCAGCGGAGTGCGCAGATCGTGCGACACACCGGCCAGCATCAGCGCGCGCTCCTGCTCGGCTGCGGCCAGGCTGTGCGCCATGTGGTTGAAGCTGCGGCCCACGGTGGCGATTTCTTCGGGACCGTCCTCGGGCAGCGGCGCAGGGGTCTGGCCCTGCGCCAGCTGCCGGGCCGCCGCCACCACCTGCGCCAGCGGGCGGTTGATGTGCCGCTGCAGCCACCAGGCCCCCAGCAGCGCCAGCAGCATGCTGGCCAGCGTGGCGGCCAGCCAGGCGCCGGTGAACTCGCGCGTGGGGAACACGCTGGGCAGGTTCAGCCAATAGGTCTCCGCCCCCTCCGGCCCCTGGTGCACCACACGCAGGGCCAGCACGCCCGTGCTGTCGCGGCGCCATACGGGTTGCGAAGTGTTCGTTGCCGCATCGTCCGCCCCCAGGCGGCGCGACACCGCCTGCACAAACTGCCGCTCCATGGGCGACAGCAGCGCACGCCGCGCAGCGTTCTCCGCCGCCACCGGCGGGGCCGGCCGCACAGCCTGCTGGTTAAAGGCTTCGACAAATGCGGCCCGCTGTGCCGGGGGCAGCGCCTGCAGCCCTGCGCGCAGCGCGCCCACATTGCGCGCCACGCCATCGGCCACCTGTGCCACGCGGGGATGAAAGATCATCTGCCGCACCAGCACGGCCGCCACCAGCTGGCCCAGCACGATGAGCACCGCCATCAGCAGCAGGTTGCGACCCAGCAGGCTGCGCGGCCACCAGCCCCGGTTGGCCTGGGGTGTGGCGGAGGGCGTCATGGCTTGCCTCCGCCGCCGGGCGCTGCGCCATCGGGCACAAATACATAGCCCACGCCCCACACGGTGCGGATATGGCGCGGCTGCGCCGGGTCGGCCTCGATGAGCTTGCGCAGGCGCATCACCTGCACGTCAATGCTGCGGTCGGTGGCGGTGTGGTCTGGGCCATAGGCCAGTGCGATGAGCCGGTCGCGGCCCAGGGGCCGGTGCGGTTGCTGTGCCAGCGCCTGCAGCAGCGCGAATTCGCCCGTGGTCAAGGGCACGTCCTGGGCGCGGTCGCCGTCGGCGCCCCCGTGGCGTTCCAGCCGACGCTCATCCAGCCACAGTGTGAACGCGCCAAAATCGATGCGCCCGCCCGTCTGGCGCGGCCCGGTGTGCGCACCCAGCAGGCGCTGGCGGCGCACCATGGCCTGGATGCGGGCCAGCAGCTCGCGCGGGTTGAAGGGCTTGGGCAGGTAGTCGTCGGCGCCCATCTCCAGGCCCACGATGCGGTCCACGGGGTCGCCCCTGGCCGTGAGCATCAGGATGGGGATGGTCTCGCCCTGCGCGCGCAGGCGGCGGCAGATGGCCAGGCCATCCTCGCCCGGCATCATCACGTCGAGCACCAGCACGTCAAAGCGCTCGCGCTGCAACAGCACATCGAGCGGGCCCGCACCATCGACCGTGCGCACGCTGTAGCCCTGGTCGCTCAGGTAGCGCTGCAGCAGCGCACGCAGGTCGGGCTCGTCGTCGGCGACCAGGATCTTGGCCAGGGCTTCCGTCATGGGGCGGTGGAGGTGGATGGCAGTGGGTGGGTGCAGCCAAGGCTGCGTGCCAATGGTAGGGCCGAAAACACCGGGTGCCAGCGCGGGCAGGTGCTCCTGTGCATGACAACGCATGACACGCGCCGGTGGTTTGTCATGCTTTGTCATACATCGCGCAGCGGGCGCCACAACTGGCTCATACCTGGCGGCCATAGTTCAGGCCAGCGCAGCACCCTGCTGCTCCGTACCCCCTGTTCTGTTGCAAGGAGCCCACCGCCATGTTCCCTTCCGCCCCGACACCGCCTGCCCCCGTTGCCACCTACCGCGCCATGCTGCTGGCTGCATTGGCCGTGGCGGCACTGTTGCTTCTGGCAGCCAGCGATGCCAGCGCACGCAGCCGCCACACGGTGGAGCACAAC
Organism: Acidovorax sp. DMC1; assembly: GCF_056314325.1. Lineage (NCBI taxonomy): Bacteria > Pseudomonadati > Pseudomonadota > Betaproteobacteria > Burkholderiales > Comamonadaceae > Acidovorax > Acidovorax sp. DMC1. The sequence continues at coordinate 175,062 of NZ_JBQUYO010000007.1, forward strand.
GCCGATGGCATCACCACCGCCCGCACCGGCGTGGTCCGCGCCGCGCCGGGCGGTGGGGGCGTGCTGCGCGGCCGCAGCGTGACCACCGACGGCCAGGGCCACGGCAGCGTGCGCAGCGGCGCCGCCGTGGCGGGCCCGAACGGCGCCACCGCTGTGCGCCAGGGCCAGAGCGCAAGGAATGCCGATGGCTCAGCCAGCCACAGCAGCGCCATGGCCGCCCAGGGCGACCGGGGCACGCTGCAGAGCACGGGCGCCGCCACGCGCAGCGCCGACGGTAGCGTGACGCAGGGCCGCACCACCACGGCCACCAGCGCCACCACCGGCAACAGCGTGCAGACCAGCAGCTCGTACAACGCGGACACCGGCCGCACCCGCAGCGCCAGCTGCTTTGACGCCAGCGGCGCCCCGATGGCCTGTCCGGCGCGGCCCTGATTCGTTACCTTCCATTCATTGAGCCAGGAGATCCTGCATGTCCCGTCCTTCCACCCCACTCTCCGCGTTCGCGTTTCTGCGCACAGGCCTGGGCGCAGCGCTGTGTGCGCTGGCCGCCGTGCTGACCCCGCCCGCCCACGCCCAGCTGCGCGGGCTGGGGCCCTTTGCCCAGTTGCGCGACACCGCTGCGGCCTTGCCCGCCGGTGTGCAGCGCCTGGCCGATGTGCCCTATGGCGCTGACCCGCTGCAGCGCATGGATGTCTACCTGCCCGACGCTGGCGGTGCCGCCAGCAGCGCTGCGGTGGCCACCGGCACACGCGCGCCGGTGATCTTCATGGTGCATGGCGGCGCCTGGCGCACGGGCGACAAGGCCATGTCCCGCGTGGTGCAGGAGAAGGTGGCGCGCTGGGTGCCCAAGGGCTTTGTATTCATCTCGGTGAACTACCGCCTGTACCCCGCCGTGAACGTGCTGCAGGAGGCGCAGGACGTGGCCATGGCGCTGGCCGCCGCGCAAAGCCGTGCCGCCAGCTGGGGCGCTGACGCATCGCGGTTCATCCTGATGGGGCACTCGGCGGGCGCGCACCTGGTGTCGCTCATCAATGCATCGCCCACCCTGGCCCAGCGCGAGGGGGCCTGGCCCTGGCTGGGCACCGTGTCGCTGGACAGCGCGGCGCTTAATGTGCCGGTGGTGATGACCGCGCCGCACTACCCGTTTTACGACGAGGTGATGGGCGCCAACCCGTTGTTCTGGGCGGCGGTGTCGCCGTACCACGCACTGTCGGGGCCGGTGCCGCCGTTCCAGTTTGTCTGCTCCACCGAGCGCCCCGACCACCCCTGCCTGCAGGCCCAGGGCATGGCCCGCCGCGTGCGCGACCTGGGTGGCCGTGCCGAGGTGCTGCCGCAGGAGTTGACCCACGGCGAGATCAACGCGCAGCTGGGTTTGGAAAGCGCCTACACGCGGGCCGTGGAGATCTTCATGGCCTCGCTGGATGCCGTGGTGGCGCAGCGGCTCAAGTAGTGGCGTTCAGTGGGCCTGCATGGCCCGCCGCAGCGCCGCACGGGCCAGCAGGCGGGTGGAGTCCAGCGTTGGCAGCGGGGAGTTGGCGTCGCTCAGGATCAGCGGGATCTCGGTGCAGCCGAGCACCACGGCATCGCAGCCGTCCTCGCGCTGCATGCGAGCGATGATCTGCTGGAACAGGGCCACGCCCTCAGGGCGAATGATGCCGGGCACCAGCTCGTCCATGATGATGCGGTTGATCTCACTGCGCTCGGCCTCGGTGGGGCGCACCCATTGCAGGCCCTGGGCCTGCAGCGCACCGGGGTACACGCCGCTGTCCACCAGCCAGCGGGTGCCGGTGAGGGCCAGGCGCCGGTGCCCGCGCGTTGCCGCCTCGGCCGCCACCACCTCGGCAATGTGCAGCCAGGGCAGCGGTGAGTGGGGCAGCACGCGGTCCATCGCCTGGTGGATGGTGTTGTCGGGGCAGATCAGAAAATCGGCGCCTGCACGGGCCAGCTTGTGGGCGGAGGCCAGCATCAGGTCGGCCACGCCTTGCAGGTCATTCCGGTCCAGGCAGTCCACATAGTCGGCCAGCGACGGTGTGTGCAGCGTCACCTCGGGGTGCGCATGCGGGCGGCCCAGCAGTGCAGCGCCTTCGGTGCACAGGGTGCGGTAACACAAAGCAGCCCCTTCGGCGGAGCAGCCCACGATGCCGATGTGTTGGGGCATGGATGTGGTCCAGAGCTATTGCAAAGGCCCATTATTGCCACCGCGCTGCCGTGGCTCGGGCCCCATGCTGTGCCCGTCAGTCCCCGCGCACCCTTTGCGCAAAGCCGCGCGTGCTGAACTGCTCCACCACAAAGTCCACAAACACCCGGGTGCGTGCGGGCAGCAGCTTCTTGCTGGGGTAGTACAGCGAGGTCGGCCCTGCATCGGCCCACCAGCCGGGCAGCACCCGCACCAGGTCGCCCTGCGCCAGCCAGGGCTGCGCAAACGGCATGGGCAGCACGGCCAAGCCCAGGCCCATCAGCGCGGCCTGGCACATGGCCTCGGGGTCGTCGAACACAACGCGCGGGCGCAGTTCCACGGGGGCCGCATCGCCCGCCTTGTTGCGCAGCGTGGTGACGTTGATGCGCCCGGTGCGGATGTTGCGCCGGGCAATGCCATCCCACTGCGCCAGGTCCGCCGGGTGGCGCGGCGCCCGCTTGCGGCCCTGCAGCAGTGCAGGCGCCGCCACGACCACCAGATGGATGGGGCCCAGCGTGCGCGCCACCATGTCGGGGTTCAGGTTCAGGCCGCCGCCAATGCCGGCGTCAAAGCCCTCGCCGATCAAATCCACCTGCCGGTTCTCAAAGCGCCAGTCGGGCTGGATGGCCGGGTAGCGCTGCAAGAACTCGGTGAGCAGCGGCACCAGGTATGCGCGCCCAAAGGCCTGGCCCATGCTGACCTTGAGCGTGCCCGCAGGCTGCTGCTCGGCCTCGGCCGCATGGTCTACCGCATCGGCCAGGGCGGTGAGGGGCGGGCCCACTTGCGCCAGCAGGCGCTGCCCGCCCTCGGTGAGCGTGAGGCTGCGCGTGCTGCGCTGGAACAGCCGCACGCCCAGGCTGGCCTCCAGCCGCGCCACGTTCTTGCTCACGGCGGCGGGCGTCAGGCCCATGAGCCGCGCGGCGGCCGAAAAGCTGCCCGATAGGGCAGACTGCACAAACGATTCAAGGTGGCTGAGGGGCTGCATGCGGGGTATTTTCAACCAAGGGTTGAAAGATATACATCCCATTCATGGCTACCAGAGCATGAGTGTTTTTCTGACACTGCAGTCTTCCCGGTTCGGTGACGAACCATTTTCTGCATGCACCTCGTTGGAGAAACAACACCATGTCTTCTGTGTCTGAAACATCCCCGGTCTCTGCTCCTACATCCTCGGGCCGCCCACTGGCGGGCAAGGTTGCGCTCGTCACCGGCGGCGCGCGCGGCATTGGCGCGGCCATCGTGCGGCGCCTGGCGCGCGATGGCGCGGCCGTGGCCTTCACCTACAGCAGCTCCGCATCACCTGCCGAGACGCTGGTGGCGGACATTGCGGCAAGCGGCGGCAAGGCCCTGGCCCTGCAGGCCGACAGCGCCGATGCCGTCGCCCTCACCCAGGCGGTGGACCGCGCCGCGCGAGAGCTGGGCCGCCTGGACATCCTCGTCAACAACGCGGGCGTCGCCATCGCGGGTGAGCTCAGCAGCTTTGCGCTGGCCGACTTTGACCACACGCTTAACGTGAACGTGCGCGCCGTGTTCGTGGCCACCCAGGCCGCTGTGCGCCACATGGGCCAGGGCGGCGCCTATGGCCGGGTCATCACCATTGGCAGCACCAACTCCGACCGCGTGCCATGGGCCGGATTTAGCGTGTACGGCATGAGCAAGGCCGCCATCGTGGGCCTGACCAAGGGCCTGGCGCGCGACCTGGGCCCGCGTGGCATCACGGTGAACAACGTGCAGCCCGGCCCGGTCAACACCGACATGAACCCGGCCGACGGCCCCATGGCGGGCGATATGCACGGCTTGATGGCCCTGAACCGCCATGCCCATCCCGATGAGATTGCGGGCATGGTGGCCTACCTGGCCGGGCCGGAGTCAGGCATGGTGACGGGGGCGAGCTTGCTGATCGACGGCGGGTTTGCGGCCTGAACGGTCAGCACGGCACTCACTGCGTGGGCTTTCGCGTCCGGGGTTTTTTCTGTACAGCCGGGCCGTGGGTCGCCAGCTCTTTGGGTGTGAGCAGGTAGGCGGGGTTGTTGGCCACCATCTCCACCGCCAGGTCGATGAAGGCCCGCGCGCGCGCAGGCAGCGCCGTGCGGCTGCCGTAGTACACGTAGAGCGCCAGGTGCTGCGCCACATGCTGGGGCAGCAGCGGCACCAGCTGGCCGCTGCGCACCAGCGGCGCGGCCGTGGGGCCCACCAGCTGGCCCACCGCGTGGCCGCCCAGCACCGCACGGGCCTCCACCTCGATGTCGTTGGTGCAGAACGTGGGGTGGATGGTGCGCGCCACGATGTCGTCGCCCACCTGGAATTCCCAGGGCATGGGTTTGCCGGTGGATGCGTGGCGAAATCCGCTGCAGCGGTGCTGCGCCAGGTCGTCGATGCTGGCCGGCGCCCCGTGGCGCGCGATGTACGAAGGCGCTGCGCACACGATGAGCTGCAGCGTGAGCAGCCGCCGCGCCACCACGCCGCCCTCCGGTGGGTAGCCCGAGCGGAAGCCCACATCCACGCGGTCTTCCACCCAGTTGCCGATGCGGTCGTCCAGCTGCACATCGGGCTCCACCAGCGGGTGGCGGCGGCAGAACTCGTCGAGCACCGGCCAGATCACCTCCAGCAGGATGGAGCGCGGCGCCACGATGCGCAGCGGCCCCGCCATCTCCTCACGCCCGCGCCGCGCACCCTGCACCGCCTGCTGCAGTGTGGCCAGGCCCGGCTGTGCGGAGGCCAGGAACTGCCGCCCTTCTTCGGTGAGGCTCAGGCTGCGTGTGGTGCGGTGGAACAGCCGCACGCCCAGGTGCGATTCGAGCTGCACCAGCAATTGGCTGGACGCCTGTGGCGTGATGCCCTGCGCGGCCGCCGCTTGGCGCAGGCTGCCCAGCTCGGCGGCCTTGGCAAAGTTGGCGATGGCGCGCAGTTCATTGATGGCCATGGTGGGCAGGTATTGTGCGGGGCGGCTGCGTGGTGGATTGGCAAGCGTTGCTTGCGAATGAATCCGGAGATTATGGGCTAGTCGCATGGCAATGGCTTGCCTACAGTCCACCGCCATGGGCACTGCCCATTGCTCAACACCACCTCAAGGATCTGTCATGACTTCCACCACAGCCACCACCACCCATTCCTCGTATTCCCGCGTCTGGATGATCACCGGCGCCTCGCGCGGCATCGGCGCGCGCATTGCCGAGGCCGCGCTGGCCCAGGGCGATGCCGTGGTCGCCACGTCGCGCGATGCCGCCTCGGTCGAAAAGCGCTTGGGCGCACACGATGCCCTGCTGCCCCTGGCGCTGGACGTGACCGACGAGGCGCAGGCCCGCCATGCCGTGGGCGCGGCGCTTGACCGCTTCGGCTGCATCGACGTGCTGGTCAACAACGCGGGCTATGGCCTGCTGGGCGCGGTCGAAGAAGCTACCGCCGACGAGGTGCTGCGCCTGTACGACACCAACGTGTTCGGCCTGCTGCATGTGACCCGCGCCGTGCTGCCTGCCATGCGCGCGCGCCGCGCAGGGCATGTGATCAACATCTCGTCGCTGGGCGGCGTGCAGTCGGCTGCCGGTTTTGGCCTGTACTGCTCCACCAAGTTCGCGGTCGAGGGCATCACCGAGGCGCTGCATGCCGAGCTGGCGCCGCTGGGCATCCACGCCACGGTGGTGGAGCCCGGGTACTTCCGCACCGAGTTTCTGGACAGCGCCTCGCTGGCCGTATCACCGCGGGTGCTGGAGGACTACGCCGAGAGCGCTGGTGCCGTGCGCGAAGCAGCGCGCCGCATCAACCTGAACCAGCCCGGCGACCCGGTGCGCCTGGCCCAGGCCGTGATGCAGCTGGTGGCCAGCCCCACGCCGCCGCTGCGCCTGCCGCTGGGCACTGACACGCTGCAAACCATTGCCGACAAACATGCCTTTGTGGCGAAAGAGACGGCGCAGTGGCGTGCGGTGGCGGCGTCCACGGACTTCCCGGTGCAGGAAGCAGCACTCCAGATGGCGTGAGTTAGCGCTCCTGCTTTGGTAGCTGATAGCGCATAACCATCAGGCGCCAGGGGCTGTTTTGGTTCAAATTTCGGGGCCTGGGTGCACCCTGGACGATGCGCGGGCGGCCGACGCTCACACCGGCCGCGCAAACTCCATCACCCAGTTCACCTCCCAGGTCGCGCCGCCGTCGTCCGAAAACGCCTGCTGCCAGCGCGGCGCGCCCGTGTGCATCTGCGACCACTCGAAGCGCACGCGCACCGGGCGGCCTTCGAACAGCTCCTCGCCTTCAAACAGGCCCACGCCACCCTGAAAGCCACCCACCACGGGGGGCAGCAGCAGGCCTGTGGCCGGGTCCAGGCCGCCCGTGAGGTTGTCCAGCCAGTAGATGCTCCAGCGCTGCGTCACGGGGTTGAACACACGCAGTGCCATGCCCACGTAGCCGGGATTCCAGGCCAGCGGTGTGAAGGTGTCGAAGTTGCCGATGCCACCGGGCAATGGGTGGGCGGTGCCCGTGGCGTCAAACACCTCCCAGTCGTTGCAGCCCGCGAGCCTGCGCACCAGCCGCGTGTTGCGAATGCGCCAGGGGCCCATGAGAAAGTCGAAGTCGCGCGCGGCACTGGGCGCGACGGTGGGCGACGGGATGGGAGTGAGGCGGGCTGGGGTGGACATGGTGGGGCTCCGGGGTGGTTGATGCGTCAGGGGAGAGGTGTGCGGGTGCGTCACGCATGCAGCGCCGAGCGCGCGGTCGGCTGCAGGCGCAGCACCTCGGGCGCTGCCGCCAGCCAGGGGGCGAGACCGGGCCCCACGTCGCGCGCCCAAGCGCCGCTGTCGGCAAACGACTGCAACGCAGCCTCGTCGCCAAACAGGGCCAGGCCCACCAGCACGGGGTCGCCTTCGCGCACTGGCAGGCGGGCAAAGGTGTTGGGGCTGTGCTCGGTGCAGAACCAGGCGAGCTGGCGCGCGCCGCCGCGCAGCAGTGTGGGCACCATGCGGTGGCGGCAGAAGTCCAGCAACTGGGGTGTGGCGGGCTCCCGCAACGGGAACACGGTGATCTGCAGGACGCCGGCGGCTGCACCCTGCGCGCCAGGCTGCGGCCGCGCGTGCTGCGGAAGGCCGGCCGTGGCGCCGGGCCAGGCCGGGCAGAGCAGGTGCACGTTGTCCGAATCGATCATGGTTGCATTGGCGGCGTGGCGGTGTGCCGCCCACACGGGGCCGCCATAAAAGCCCTCCAGCGCGCGGTGGCGCGCCGGCATGTCGGCAAAGCCACGCAGCCAGACGAACTGGTCGGGCCGGTCCAGGTCGCGGAACTGGCCCAGCACGCGCATGCCCTGCGCCTCCTGGGTTTCCACAAACTCCCGGTCGAACAGGTCGATGAGCACTTCGCGCTGCTGGGGGTGCAAGGTGTACTGGCGCAGCTCAACGATGGCGTGGGGATCCGTGGTGGGCATGGGGGCTCCTGAAAAGGTGGGGGGGAAAGAAGGCGAAGACAGGGTTGCAGTGTGTGCCGCTATACCTGCCAACCCATGGCAGGTATTTGCGCTATCTTTGGCCTTCTTTTTTTTTGCACCACCCCTGCCAAAGCCCATGCGCGCCAGCCGTTTGTTGTCCCTCCAGATGCTGCTGGAAACGCGCGGCCGCATGAGCGCGCAGGCGCTGGCCGAGGCGCTGGAGGTGTCGGTCCGCACACTGCACCGCGATGTGGACCAGCTCAGCGCTGCAGGCGTGCCCATCTATGCCGAGCGCGGGCGCAATGGGGGTTTTGCGCTGCTGCCAGGCTGGAAGACCACGCTCACGGGCCTCACGCCGTCCGAGGCGCAGGCCGTGTTTCTGAGCGGTCTGCCCGGCCCTGCGCAGGACCTGGGCCTGGGCGGCGATGTGGCGGGGGCGCGCCTGAAGCTGCTGGCCGCGCTGCCCGCCGCCTGGCGCGACGACGCGCAGCGCGTGAGCGCTCGTCTGCACCTGGACCCGGTGGACTGGTACCGCGAGAGCGACCCCACACCGCACCTGCCCACCGTGGCGGCCGCCGTGTGGAGCGGTCACCAGATCACCCTGCGCTACGAGGGCTGGGCGCGCACGGCAGAGCGCACCGTGAGCCCGCTGGGCCTGGTGCTGAAAGCGGGCGTGTGGTACCTGGTGGCTTTGCCTATGGGAGCCGATGCGCGCGGGCCGCGCACCTACCGGGTGTCGAACATCCTCGCTGCCACGGCGCTCGACCAACCGGCCAAGCGCCCCGCACGCTTTGACCTGCCCGGCTACTGGGCTGCGTCGATCCGGCGTTTTGAGTCAGGCCTGTACACGGGCGAGGCCACACTGCTGGCCACACCCGAAGGGCTGCGGGGCCTGCGTGCGCTCAGCAGCGCGGTGGCGCGTGCGGTGGCTGCCGCTCCACCGTCGCGCCGCAAGGATGGCCGCACGCCCGTGACGATCCCCATCGAGTCGGTGGAGCATGCCTGCGGGCAGCTGATGCGGCTGTCGCCGCAGGTGGAAGTGCTGCGACCCATGGCGTTGCGCCGCGCGCTGGTGGCACGGGTGCAGGCCACCGCGCGGCTGTACGGCGCGCTGTAGCGGTGCCCCGATTAAGCGGCGGTCAGCGCCTTGGGGAACGGAGCCCGAACGCCCAGGGGCTGCATCTTCACGGCGCCTGGCCGCTGCTGGGGCGGGCGCTGCACATCTGCCACGGTGCGCACGGGCTCTTCCACGCGGAACACCGCCACGGATTCCACCAGGCCATGGGCCTGCTGGTTCAGCGTGTGGGCGGCGGCTGCCATCTGTTCCACCAGCGCTGCGTTTTGCTGGGTGGACTGGTCGAGCTCGGCCACTGCGTTGCCGATCTGCCCGATGCCTGCGCTCTGTTCGCGCGTGGCGGCGCTGATTTCACCGATCAGGTCGGCCACGCGGTTCACCTCGCCCACGATCTCGGTCATGGCGGAGCCAGCGGTGTGTGCCAGTGCCGACCCTGTCTCCACCTTCTCCACGCTGGCCTCGATGAGCGACTTGATTTCCTTGGCCGCTTGCGCGCTGCGCTGGGCCAGCGTGCGCACTTCGCTCGCCACCACGGCAAAGCCCCAGCCCTGCTCTCCGGCACGGGCGGCTTCCACGGCAGCGTTCAGCGCCAGGATGTTGGTCTGGAACGCAATGCTGTCGATCACGCCGATGATGTCGCCAATGCGGCGTGAGCTGGTGGTGATGTCGTCCATGGTGCTGACCACCTGCGCCACCACCGTGCCGCCGTGTTCTGCGGCCGCGCGCGCGGCCGATGCAAGCTGGGCCGCTTGTTGCGCGGTGTCGGCGTTCTGCTGCACCGTGGCGGTCATTTCTTCCATGGAGGCTGCGCTTTGCTGCAGGTTGCCGGACTGCTGCTCGGTGCGGTGCGAGAGGTCTGCATTGCCCGTCGCAATCTCCTGAGAGCCCGCCTCAATGGTCGTGGCCGATGCGCGCACGCGCCCCACGATGCTGGCCAGCGCGACCTGCATGTCCCCCAGCGACGCGAGCACACTGTCGGCGGGCGCCGTGGCGCTGCCGGACACGGTGCCCAGGTCGCCGGACGCAACGCGCCGTGCTGCGGCGCTGAGCTGCACCGGGTCTGCGCCCAGAGAGCGCATGAGGCTGCGGTTGATGAGCGCAGCCAGCGCCGTGGCCGCCAGGATCGACACCACGGTGGCCAGGATGAGCAGGAGGCGCTTGTTGCCGAACTTTTCGGCCGCGTGGCTGATTTCCTGATCTGCGGAGGCCGCCACGGCTTGCGTGTAGGCGGACGTGGTGCTGATCAGCTGCTTGAGCAGTGGCTGGCATTCGGCATTCATCTTGGCGATCGCCTCGTCCTTCTTGCCGTCCCGCGCCAGGCCCACAATGGCCAGCGCCACGGGCCCGTAGCTGCGCTCGATGGTTTGCAGTTGCTCGAACAGCTCGCGCTCCCTTGCGGGCACCTGTGCGGCGTTGGCCACGGCCTGGCGCAGTTCTGCCATCTTGGTCTGCACGCGCTCGTGCGCGGCCGTCACGGCCAAGGTCTCTGCCTGCAGGTCTGCCGCGCTGGTCAGCAAGATCAGGTTGCGGGCTGCAATGGCGCGTGCATTGGCGGCTGCCTGGATGTCGCGCGCCAGGCCACCCCGGTGGAATTCATTGCCCACAAAGCGCTGGAAGTCTTCGCGTGCGTCGCCCAGGCTGCGCAGCGACAGGAGGGCAACGGCGATCAATATCGCGATCAATACAGAAAAGGCAAACGCCAGCTTTTGGGTGACGGTTTTTTGGTGGAAAGCCATGGAAAGTCCGGGTGGGTGTCATGCACGGCCGAGGTGCCGTCTGACCAGCTGGCAAACGGGTGCCAGCCAGAGGATGGGTGATGCGCGCAGTGCGTTGTAACCGTGCGTATCAATTTGTGAATTGTCAGTCACAAAGCGCCACGACCGTGTAGGCCAAGTTCGACAACCTGCGCCGCTACAGGGAATCCGTCCTTGTTACAAATCAGCGAATGGGTATCCGTGCTAGGGAACGAAAGGTGGGCCGCCCCGGCCCGCCCACGCGTATGCGCGCCGGAGTGGGGCGACCGATACCGCTGGCAACGGAGCCGCGAGCCAGGGCCATGCAGAGGCTGTGGGTGGGGCCTGGTGAGGCCGCGCGCTTACAGCCCCCGTTCCACCATATCCAGCAGGCGCTGGCCCAGCAGGTCCAGCATCTGCTGGGGCGTGCCGCGCAGCGGCCCGTCGATGGCGAGCAGCGCCATGCCGTGCACGGTGGACCAGGCCAGGTATTCGGCGCCCGGGCGGCGCGCGGGCGGCAGGGCGCCAGCGGTCACCAGGTCGTCCAGTGCAGCGCTCAGGTGCTGGAAGGGGTTGAGCCCTGTGGCGCCGCCCATGGCCGGGTCGGGCGTTTGCTGCACCGTGAAGCGGCCGCCGAACGCGGTGCGAAAGAGCCCCGTCTCGGCGTGCGCGAACCGCAGGTAGCCCGCACCCACGGCGCGCACCTTGGCGTGGGCCCGCTCGGTGGGCGTGCCGGTGGCGGGCACCAGGGCCAGCTCGGCCTCCATCGACCGCGCGGCGGCCGCCACAGCTGCGGCGCGCACGGCACCCAGCAGGTCGTCGCGGTTGGCGAAATGGCGGTAGGCCGCATTGGGCGCCACCCCCGCACGGCGCGTGGCCTCGCGCAGCACCACGGCATCGGGCCCGCCCTGGCGCGCCAGTTCAATGCCCGCGTCCAGCAGCGCGCGGTGCAAATCCCCGTGGCGATAGGTGCTGCGTGCGGCAGGTGTGCGGGAGGGGGCGGCCTTGTTGCGGGTGCTTACGGTCATGGATCGTTCGGATGTGGACACTGTCCATTATCTTTGCTATTGTTTGTGGACGGTGTTCACAATTGCACGCCGAGGTGTTCACTGGCCCGCCAACCCTCCCGAGGAGATCCCATGAAAGTCGAGTCCTACCTGATGTTCGAAGGCCGCTGCGATGAAGCGCTGGAGTTCTACCGCCGCGCCCTAGGCGCCCAAGTCACCATGCTCATGCGCTACAAGGACAACCCCGAGCCCGCCGCTGGCGAGGGCTGCGCCGATGGCAGCGGACCGGGCCCCAAGCCCGAGATGGTCATGCACGCCTCGTTCACCGTGGGCGACACGCAGATCATGGCGTCGGATGGCATGGGCTCGGGCCATGCCAGCTTCCAGGGCATCTCGCTGGCGCTGAGCCCCGCCAATGCAGCCGATGCCAAACGCTATTTCGACGCGCTGGCCGATGGCGGCAAGGTGCAGATGCCGCTCACCAAGACCTTTTTCTCGCAGGCGTTTGGCATGGTGGCCGACCGCTTTGGCGTGCCCTGGATGGTGGTGGCGCCCGAATGAGTGCGACCCCCGCCAACCACACCGACCCACACACAGGACCCCGCATGCTCGCCCTCTACGGCCACCCCTTTTCCTCCTACACCCAGAAGGTGCTGACCGCTCTGTACGAGAACGGCACGCCGTTTGAGCTGCTCAATCTCGACCCCGCTGAGCCCGTCAGCCATTCCGCCGACTGGTTGCGCCACTGGCCGCTGGCCAAGTTTCCGGTGCTGGTGGACGGCGACCGCACAGTGGTGGAAAGCAGCATCGTGATCGAGCACCTGCAGCTCGCGCACCCGGGGCCCGTGCTGCTGATTCCTGCCGACCCCCGGGCGGCGCTGGACGTGCGCTTCATGGACCGCTTCTTTGACCTGCACGTGATGGCCCCGGTGCAGCACGCGGTCAACGCCGCGCTGACCGGCAACGCCGAGCGCAAGGCCGAAGGCGTGGCCTGGGCCACCGAGAAACTGGAGAAAGCCTACGCCTGGCTGGAGGGCATGTGGGCAGGGCGCACCTGGGCGGCGGGCGAGTCGTTCTCGCTGGCCGACTGCGCTGCGGCGCCCTCGCTGTTCTATGCCGACTGGACGCACCCCATCGCGGCCACCTACCCGCAGCTGCGCGCCTACCGCGCCCGGTTGCTCGCACGCCCCTCGTTTGCACGCGCGGTGGAAGGCGGTCGCCCCTACCGCCACTACTTTCCGCTCGGAGCACCCGACCGCGACTGAGCGCGCGCCCACCACATCACCAGGAGACCCCCATGATGAACCCCGAACCCCACGCCATGCACCGCTGGCTGCAGCAGCTGCTGGGCGACTGGACCTGCGAGTCGCTGGCCGACATGGGCCCGGGCGAACCCCCCGCGCACAGCCGGGGCACTGAACATGTGCGCGCACTGGGCAGCCTGTGGGTGCTGTGCGAAGGGACGGGCTCCATGCCCGGCGGGGGTGGCGAGGCCCGCATGCTGATGACGCTGGGCTACGACCCGGACCAGCAGGCGTTTGTCGGCACCTGGGTGGGCTCGATGATGACGCATATGTGGGTGTACCGTGGCACGCTGGATGCCGACAAGAAGGTGCTGACGCTGGAGACCGAAGGCCCCAGCTTCAAGGCCGACGGCGCCACCATGCGCTACCGGGATGTGATCACCGTCGTCAGCGCCAACCAGCGCAAGCTCACCTCGTTCGGCCAGCAGCCAGACGGCAGCTGGAAGCAGTTCATGCAAGCCAAGTACACCCGAACCTCCTGAGCCACTGCGCGGCTTCCCCCTGAAAGGCGACGTAGCCGGAGGGCCAGCCAAGCCAGATCCACAGCTGCACTGGTATTGCACCCCGCTAGTCCTCAGTCGCCAGCGCAACGCGCATGACACACTGCGCTGCCAATCTCTTTCGATTTCCACCGTCCCATGACCCTCCGCATCGAAGGCCGCGCACGCTGGCCCGCACTCATCTTGCTGTGCCTGGGCGAGCTGATGATCGTGCTCGACACCACCATCGTGAACGTTGCGCTGCCCAGCATCAAGGCCGACCTGGGCTTCACCGAAACCGCGCTGGTCTGGGTGGTCAACGCCTATATGCTCACCTTTGGCGGCTGCCTGTTGCTGGGCGGGCGGCTGGGCGACCTGTATGGGCACCGGCGGCTGTTTCTGGCGGGCATCACGCTGTTCACCGTGGCATCGCTGGCCTGCGGGCTGGCGAATACGCAGGGGCTGCTGGTGGCGGCGCGTGCGGTGCAGGGCGTGGGCGGCGCGGTGGTGTCGGCCGTGGCGCTGTCGCTCATCATGAATCTGTTCACCGAGCCGGGTGAGCGTGCGCGGGCCATGGGCGTCTACGGTTTTGTGTGCGCCGGTGGCGGCAGCATTGGCGTGCTGCTGGGCGGGGTGCTCACCAGCGCGTTGAGCTGGCACTGGATCTTTCTGGTCAACATCCCTCTGGGTGTGGCCATCTACCTGGCCTGCCTGGCGCTGCTGCCGGGCGGCAAGGGGCAGGCCCACGGGCAGCGGCTGGACGTGGCGGGCGCCGTCACCATCACCGCGTCGCTGATGCTGGCGGTGTATGCCATCGTCAACGGCAACGCGGCGGGCTGGACCTCGTTGCAGTCGCTGGGGCTGCTGGGGGCAGCGGCGGCGCTGCTGGCAGCCTTTTTGTTCATCGAGTCGCATGTGGCAGCGCCGCTGGTGCCCCTGCCGCTGCTGCGGTTGCGCAACCTGGCCATCTCCAACGTGGTGGGCGTGCTGTGGGCGGCGTCGATGTTTGCGTGGTTCTTCCTGTCGGCGCTGTACATGCAGCTGGTGCTGGGCTACGACGCGATGCAGGTGGGCCTGGCGTTTTTGCCGTCCAACCTCATCATGGCGGGCTGCTCGCTGGGGCTGTCGGCCTGGGTGGTGATGCGTTTTGGCATTTGCCGCACGCTGGGCTGGGGGCTGCTGCTGGCGGCGGTGGGCCTGGCCCTGTTTGCGCTGGCACCCACCGAAGGGCGCTTTGTCATCCACGTGCTGCCCGGCATGCTGCTGCTGGGCGTGGGCGCCGGCATTGCACTCAACCCGCTGCTGCTGGCCGCCATGGGCGACGTGAAGCCCGAAGACTCGGGGCTGGCGTCGGGGGTGGTGAACACGGCCTTCATGATGGGCGGCGCCCTGGGCCTCGCCATCTTGGCCAGCCTGGCCGATGCGCGCACCGACCACCTGCGCCAGGCCGGGGCCAGCGTGCAGCAGGCGCTCAATGCGGGCTACCAGCTGGCGTTCTGGGTGTCGGCCTTGTGCTCGCTGGTGGCCGCCGTGCTGGGTGGTTTCGTGTTGCGTCCGGCACCGCCACCGTCCGCCGCCGCGCCTTCCCACGCGGGTGCCGTGTGAGGAGATAGGGTGCTATTTAATTGATAGCTGATCGGGCATATTCCACTGGCGCATACAGTCATTTTGGCTTGAAATGGTGGCGAAGCTGTGTGCGCACGCTGTGCGGCACTGTCCTGTAAGCCGCACCGCACTGTTCCACCCAGCGCACTTCTGAATGCGGCCGCTGGCCTTATCTTTGGCAGGCGTGCTGCCCGATAGTCGGTGGCGCAAACCCAAGGAGTCCTTGATGTCGTCCTCCCCCACCGTGTCTTCGTCTGCCGCCAGCCTGCCCGTCGTGCAGGCCCAGGCGCTGGGTCCGCTGTGGCCCACGATGGACCCGTTCCTGTTCTGCGCCCACCATGACGACGCCTACCCCGCAGGCAACGGCGCGTTTGCGCCCGCCGTGTCGCTGGAGGGCCGCCAGATCGGCAGCGACTTCAGCCGCAAGGACGGCTGGAGCATGTACCACGGCGACACCGTGCCCGGCTTTCCGGGCCACCCGCACCGGGGCTTTGAAACCGTGACCCTGGTGCGCAAGGGCCTCATCGACCATTCCGACTCGCTGGGCGCCGCCGCGCGCTTTGGCGGGGGTGATGTGCAGTGGGTCACGGCGGGCAAGGGCATCGTGCATTCGGAGATGTTCCCGCTGCTCAACGCCACCGAGCCCAACCCGCTGGAGCTGTTCCAGATCTGGCTGAACCTGCCCGCGAAGAACAAGATGGTGGAGCCGCACTTCACCATGCTGTGGAACGAGCGCATTCCGCGCCTGGTCCACCACGACGACGCAGGTCGCGCCACCACGGTAACGGTGGTGGCGGGCGCCCTGCCCGGCGCGCCTGCACCGCTGGCGCCGCCACCCGAGTCCTGGGCTTCGCAGCCCGAGGGCGATGTGGCCATCTGGACGCTGCGCATGGACCCTGGCGCGCAGTGGACGCTGCCCGCCGCGCGCGGCCAGGGCACGCGCCGCATGCTGTACTTCTTTGTGGGCGACAGCCTGCGCGTGGGCCCGCAGGACGTGGGCCAGCACGCCGCGCTGGAGCTGGTGGCCGGGCAGGACTGGCAGCTGACCAACACCGGCGCCACGCCGCTGGAATGCCTGCTGCTGCAGGGCCAGCCCATCGCCGAGCCCGTGGCGCAGTACGGCCCGTTTGTGATGAACACACAGGCCGAGATCATGCAGGCCATGAACGACTACCGCCGTACCCAGTTCGGCGGCTGGCCCTGGCCCGACCAGGATCCGGTGCACGGCACCGAGGCGCGGCGTTTTGCGCGCTACCCCGGCCAGACGGAGGAAGAGCGCCCGGCCGAGGCCCCGGTGGGCGCATAGGGCTGCGCACCCAGCCCCGAACGAGGCGCCCGGCATGCCACCGGGCGCCTCGTGGACAATCCAGGGTTTCGTTCTGACCCGCGCGGCGGCTGGCGGCCCAGCCCTATCCGTCTCGCGTCGATTCATCATCGCGCTGAAAGTGCAAGACCCCATGGCCACCACCATCACCAAAGACTCCGCCGTCACCATCACCTACAAGGTCACCACGCCCCAGGGCAAGCCGCTGGATGCCGGGCACCTGTCGTACCTGCACGGCGGCTACGAGAACATCTTCCCCAAGGTCGAGGCCGCGCTCGACGGCCAGGCCGTGGGCTTCAGCACCACGCTGCAGCTGGCAGTGGAAGACGCCTTTGGCGCGCGCGATGAAAGCCTAGTGCGCACCATCCCCAAGAGCGAGTTCCCGCCCGGCGTGAAGGTCGGCGGCCAGCTGCAGGGCGTGGGCAACGACGGCCAGCCCGCCGTGTTCAACGTGGTCAAGATCAAGGGCCCCGAAGTGCACCTGGACGGCAACCACCCGCTGGCAGGCCAGGCGTTGACCTTCAGCTGCAAGGTGACCGAAGTGCGCGCCGCCAGCCCCGAAGAAATTGCGCACCGCCATGTGCATGGCGCGCACGGCCACCACCATTGATGGCAGCTCGCCAGCCTGAGGCTGGCGGCGCCTGCAGACCTTGGAAGTCCAGGCTTCTGCCCAGCGTGCAGCGGCGGATGCTTAGGCACAAAAAAGCCCGCATTGCGGGCTTTTTTTGTGGGGCACAGCGTCGTGAATTACTTGGCGGCTTCAGGCTTGGCGGCGTCGGCCTTTTTCTCTGCCGCTGCCTTGGTCTTCTTGGCCTTTGTCTTCTTCGCCGCCTTCTTTTCGGCAGGGGCCGATGCGGGGGCTGCGGCGGGCATTGCTGCAGGCTTGGCCTCGGCGGCTGGGGCCGCTGGGGTGGCAGGCGCGGCCGGTGTGGCAGGGGTTGCTGGTGCGGCGGCCTTCGCGGGAGCTGCTGGTGTTGCGGGAGCCGCAGGGGCCTGGGCAAACGATGCGGTCACAAAGAAACCAGCGAGCAGGGCAACGAGGAGCTTGTTCATGAGAAATCCTTTCAGATCGGATAACCGCCCGACACAGCGTCGGACTTAGCTATGCAACGGACCTCGCCGGTGGCGCGATGACAGGTTACGAAGTCATTGGCAACAAGGCGTTACCGCGCCCCAGGCCGCGCCCGTTCAGCACCGGCTCTTTGCTCAGGCGCTCGCGCGCCCATTCCACAAACGCGCGCACCTTGGCCGGGGCCCGCCGCCCTGCGGGGTACACGATGTGCACGGGCACAGGGGGCAGTTCGTGCTCGGCGAGCACGATGCGCAGCCGCCCGGCGCGCAGGCTGGCTGCGGCCTGGTAAGCGAGGCAACGGGTCAGGCCGATGCCCGCCTCTGCGGCGGCAATGTCCACCTCGTTGCTGTTGCTGATCCAGGTGAACTGCGGCTGGCCGGTGGCGCCATCGCGAAACTTCCAGGGCGCTGGCGTGCGTGCGTCAAACGCGAAGCCGATGGCACGGTGGTTGCTCAGGTCGGCCGGGTGGCGCGGCCTCCCGTGTTGCGCCAGATAGGCGGGAGACGCCACCACCAGGCGGCGCAGCGCGCCCACCTGCACTGCAGTGAGACCCGAGTCGGGCAGGGGCGCGATGCGGATGGCCACGTCCATGCCTTCATCGAGCAAATGCACCAGCCGGTTGACGAACAGCGTGCGCACCTGCACGCGCGGCTGGGCCTGCAAAAAGCCCTGCACGATGGGCGCCACATGCTGGATGCCGAACATTTGCGGCGCGGTGACGGACAGCAGGCCCTGGGCCTCGGCCTGTGCACCGCTGGCGGCCTGCTCGGCCTCGTGCAGATCGTTCAGGATGGGGCGGCAGTCTTGCAAGAAGCGCTCGCCCGCCTCGGTCAGGCGCACCATGCGCGTGCTGCGCTGGAACAGCAGCACACCCAGCCGCGCCTCCAGCGCCGCAATGGCGCGCGTGACAGCCGTGGCGGAGCAGCCCAGCCGCCGGCCCGCCACGGCAAAGCCGCCAGCGTCCGCCACAGCCACAAAACAGCGCAGGGTGTCGAGATAGTCCATGCAACCAATTATTGCGGATGCCGCAATTATGAAAAGCGGTGATTGGTTATTCACATCGTAGCTTGCAATAGATATCGTCGAGCCATCTTTTCACTCACCCACCGACGAGGCTTCACCATGTTCCCTACCACCCCGCTCCAGCTGTACCGCATGCCCATCTCGGGCCATTGCCATCGCGTGGAGCTGATGCTGTCCCTGCTCGACTTGCCCTATGAACTGATTGACGTGAATCTGCTGCGCGGCGAACACCAGCGCGCGGAGTTTCTGGCACTCAACCCGCTGGGCCAGGTGCCCGTGCTGGTGGACGCGGGCCAAGTGCTGAGCGACAGCAATGGCATCCTGGTGTATCTGGTGCAGCGCTACGCCCCCGGCAGTGCCTGGCTGCCACAAGACGCCGTGGGGCAGGCGCAGCTGCAGCGCTGGTTCAGCCTGGCGGCGGGCTTTCTGGCGCCGGGCATTGGGGGGCCGCGCTTTGCGACGTTGACGGGCCGTGCCGTGAACGAGGTGGCGCAGGCCACCGGCAAGCGCCTGCTCGCCTTCATGGAGGACGAACTGCAGGGGCGGGCCTGGTTGCTCGGGGGCTCAGCGCCCAGCCTGGCCGATGTGGCCATGGTCAGCTACACCTCGCAGGCCCATCTGGCAGGGCTGCCGCTGGATGCCTACCCGCGCATTGCGGCCTGGGTGGCGCGCATGCAGGCCTTGCCGGGCTACCCGGTGCTGGCCGACCAGCTGCCCACTGCCGAGCAGGTGGCGGCATGACAGCCACCGTGCCCGCTGCACCGGTTGGGGTGCCGGTGCCGCCCGAGGCATTCCACCCCGGTGAGCAGGCCTTGCAGGCGCGCGTGGGCGTGCGCGAGCGCATGGCGGCCGTGGGGGCCATGGTGCTGCGCGACCACATGCCCGACCAGCACCGCGAGCTGTTTGAAAAGCTGCCCACCTTGCTGCTGGGGGTGCTGGATGACCAAGGCCAGCCGTGGGCCACTATGCTTGCCGGCCCGCCCGGCTTTGTGCACACCCCCGATGCGCAGCGCATGCAGATCGCCACCGCGCCGGATTCCAAGGACCCCGTGCTTGCACACCTGGCGCCTGGCGCGGCCGTGGGCGTGCTGGGGCTGGAGCCGCACACCCGGCGGCGCAACCGCATGAACGGGCGAGTGAGCGCATTTGGCGACGATGGCCTGGGCGTGCAGGTGGTGCAGAGCTTTGGCAACTGCCCCAAGTACATCCAGGCTCGCGAGCCCGGCCTGCGCGCAGCGCTGGTTGCCCCGGGCCCGGTGCAGTGGCTGGGCGCCGAGCTGGACGACGCTGCCATCGCGCTCGTGCAGCGGGCCGACACGCTGTTCATCGCCAGTGCCTCGGCGCCGCGCCCCGGTGCCGGGCACAGCGAAGGTGTGGACGTGTCGCACCGGGGCGGCGAGCCGGGCTTTGTGCAGGTGGCGCGCACGGAGGCTGGTGTGGTGCTGAGCCTGCCGGACTACCCGGGCAACCAGTTCTTCAACACCCTGGGCAACCTCACCCTGCACCCTCTGGCAGGCTTGCTGGTGGTGGACTATGAAGAGGGCGGCTTGCTGCACATTGCAGCGCAGGCCGAGGTGCTGTGGGACCGCGCAGCGCGTGCCGCCTGGCCTGGCGCACAGCGCGTGTTGCGCCTCACGGTGCTGCGCGCCCTGTGGCGGCCGCAGGTGTTGCCGTGGCGCTGGACACCGGCGGTGTCGGCCCCTCAGTTCCGGGTGATGCGCGAGGCGGCGCTGGGGTGAAAGGATCCCGCCCCTGCGGCGGGCTGCGAACGCGGCGATGATGCTGCGATGCGCCTGCGTGGCACGGTGGCCTCGGCCTCCACCATCCTTGCGCTGCGCTCGTGCGCGGTCTGCGTCAGCTCGGTGATGAGCGCGGCCTCGGGCAGGTTGTGCCAGTAGCGTGTGGGCATCTCCTTTTTCATCATGGTGAGCTTGAGCCGTGCGGGGTTGAAGATGTGGCGGTAGTAGGTGAGCCACAGCGCCTCGCCCGCATCGGGCGGCGGTGCGTCGCTGCGCTGTGCGCCGGGGCCGGTGTGCAGTTGCTGGCCGTCCCAGCGCACGCTGGCGTCGGGCGTGAGGATGGCCCAGCGCATCTGCGTGAAGCGACAGATGAAGAAGCCCGCATTGGCTACGGTGATGTAGTGGTCGGGCTCGAACCAGGCCATGTGCAGGGTGTTGCCATCGGGCTCCACCACCGGCCGAAAGCGCACAAAGGCGTGCATCTTGTGCATGTCGCGCCGTACGGCGCGGACCATGTGGTGGGCCAACATGCGGTCGGCGTCCAGCGGGTCGTGCCGCGCGGCTTCGGCTTCATGGCCGCCCTGCGCCATGCGCCACAGCAGGCGGTATATCAGCGCAAAGCGGGCCGGGTCGCGGTGCAGGATGAGCTGCTCGCACAGGCGCACAAAGTCGGGGGGGACGCGCAGCGTGGGCGCATCGGGGGCTGGCGGTGGCAGGGCGTTGTGGCCGTGGGGCTCTGGCGCAAACAGGTCTTCAGCGGCATCGGCCTGGCAGCGCCAGTCCACGGTCTGCGGTGGCACCTGGGCTTGCACCAGGGCGCGTGCGGCGGTGCGAAACCCGGGCCAGTCGGTGGGGTGCTCCAGCGTGATGGTGTGGCGCTGCATGGTGTCAGAACAAGCTGCGTTGCAGGGGTGGAGGTGCCAGTTGCGCAGCCAAATCAGCAGCCTCCAAAGCACGGCCGGGGCGGTAGTCGGCCGCCTCCACAAACGGCAGCACTTTCTTGAGCGGCACATGCAGCCGCGCCAGGTCCGCATGCCGCAGGCGGCGCACGCGGCGGGCGGCCAGCAGGCGGTCCACCGTCTGCACGCCAAAGCCGGGCACGCGCAGCAGCAGTTCGCGCGGGGCGGTGTTGAGGTTGACCGGAAAACGCTCGCGGTGCGCCAGCGCCCAGGCCAGCTTGGGGTCCATGTCCAGCGCCAGCATGCCGACCTGGTTGCCTTGGCTGGGCGGCACGATCTCGTCGTGGGTGAAGCCGTAAAAGCGCATCAGCCAGTCGGCCTGGTACAGCCGGTGCTCACGCACCGTGGGCGGCGCGGCCAGCGGCAGGGCGCGCGCGGCATCGGGGATGGGGCTGAAGGCCGAGTAGTACACCCGCCGCAGCCGGTGCACACCGTACAGCCGCGCGCTGGTGGCCAGGATGGTGCGGTCGTCCGTGGCATCCGCCCCCACAATCATCTGCGTGCTTTGCCCGCCGGGCGCAAACAGCGGCGCGCTGGCCCGGCGCGTGGTGCGCGATTGCGGCATCGATACGATGGCCTGCGCGGCTTGCTCCTTGCGCGCCGCGCGCGATTCGCCAATGTGCACGGCCATGCGGGCCATGGACCGGTCGATGGCAGCGCTGTTTTTCTCGGGCGCCAGCGCCGACAGGCTCTCGGCCGTGGGCAGCTCGATATTGATGGACAGGCGGTCCGCATAGCGGCCGGCGCGCTGCATCAGCTCGGGCGACGCATCGGGAATGGTCTTGAGGTGGATGTAGCCGCGAAAATCGTGTTCCTCGCGCAGCACGCGGGCCACCTCCACCACCTGCTCCATGGTGTAGTCGGGGCTCTGGATGATGCCGCTGGAGAGGAACAGCCCTTCAATGCAATTGCGGCGGTAGAAATCGAGCGTGAGCTGCACCACCTCGGCCACCGTGAAGCGCGCGCGGGGCACGTTGCTGGTCACGCGGTTCACGCAGTACAGGCAGTCGTACTGGCAGAAGTTGGTGAGCAGAATCTTGAGCAGCGAGATGCAGCGGCCGTCCGGCGCGTAGCTGTGGCAGATGCCCATGCCCTCGGTAGAGCCCATGCCCCGCCCGCCCACCGAGTCGCGCGGCGCGGCGCCGCTGGACGCGCAGGACGCGTCGTACTTGGCGGCGTCGGCCAGGATGGCGAGTTTGGACTGTAAATTCACTGTATGAATTTACAGTAATTTGATTGACCAACGCCAGCCTGGGGTCAAGCGGTGTCAGGGGGGGGGCTTCTGATTTGATAGCTGCTAGCGCTTGTTGGGTAAGCGATAGGCGCCAAAAACACTTCGAAATTTGAGTCAAATGGTTTCCAGCGCCATGATGGCAGTCGCCGTGTTCGAAATAGGGATGTGGTAGTTGCTGTGCACCCGCCGCACGCCCGCGCTGGCGGTGGCCAGCGCCCCGCGCATCGCCAGCCACATCAGCAGTTCCACGCCCTGCGTGCCGGTCTTTTCCACCAGCTCGTGCACGCTGAACTGCGTGGCCCATTCTGGGTTGGTCGTCAGGCTCTCGATGAACTGCAGGTCAAACGCCTTGTTGATGAAGCCCGCGCGCTCGCCGTCGAGCTGGTGGCTGAGGCCGCCCGAGGCAATCACTGCCACCTTCTTGTCGCTGTCCCAGCTCTGGATCGCCTGGCCCACGGCCTTGCCCAGCGCGTAGCAGCGCCTGGCTGAAGGCAGCGGGAACTGCACGGTGTTGATGCACACCGGCACCACCGCCACGGGGCAGTCTCCCTCGGGCCAGAAGAGCTTGAGCGGCAGCGTGCAGGCATGGTCCACCAGCATCTCCTGGCAGGTGGTCACGTCAAACTCCTGCTCGATCAGCGTGTTGATGAGGTGCCACGACAGGTCCACCTCGCCTGGGAAGGGCGGCAGCGTGGGGATGCCCCAGCCCTCGTCGGCGTTGTTGTATTCAGCCGCTGCGCCCACGGCAAAGGTGGGCATCTTGTCGAGGAAGAAGTTCAGACCGTGGTCGTTGTAGAACATCACCACCACGTCCGGCTTCTTCTCGCCCAGCCACTGGTGGAGGGGTGGAAAGCCGTCGAAGAAAGGCTTCCAGTACGGATCGTTTTGCAGGCCCTTGTGGATGGCGTTGCCAATGGCCGGAATGTGCGAAGTGCCGAGGCCGCCGATGAGTTGTGCCATGTGTGTCTCCCTATTTGCCTGCTGCGACCAGTTTGGCCTTGAATTCGTCTTTGGTTATGCCCGTTTGCTGCGCGCCGATGTCCTGCATGTCCAGCTTGAAAATGCCCGCGAACTTGGCCAGGTAGTAGGCGTTGCCGCCCGCAGCAATCAGCTGCAGCACGTTCTTGGCGCGGATGGCGGCGGCCTGCTGTTCGTTCAGGCCGTACTTGCGCATGTACGCCTCTTCGTCGGCCAGAAAGGCCTTGCGGTTGGCCTCGTCGTTGAACGAAAAGCACATCTTGTTCAGCGCATAGCCCTTGCGGGCCTGGTCGCCATCGAACGGCGTGGTGCCGGGGATGGGGGGCAGTGGGGAAGGCATGGTGTCTCCAGGTCTTGATGTAAGTCAGTGCAGTGTCGCGACGCCATTGCCAAAGATGAAGCCAGAAAACATCATCGAATGCATGAGCAAATTCGATGGATCGCAGCTGGACGGCCACCTGCTGAAGCTGCTGCTGGCGGTGCTGGAGACGGGCAGCATCACGGCAGCGGCAGAGCGCCTGGGCGTGACCCAGTCGGCAGTGAGTCATCTGCTCGACAAGCTGCGCGCCATCACCGGCGACCCCCTGTTTGTGAAGCGCGGGCGCGGCATCGTGCCCACCGCCCGCGCCGAGGCCCTGGCCCAGCCTGCGCGCGACATGCTGCACCAGATGCAGCTCTTTGCCCAAGGGGCCGCGTTTGACCCGCTGCATTGGCAGACCGAGCTGACCATTGCGGCCAACGATTTTCAGCGCGATCTGCTGCTGCCCGCGCTGGCCGCCCGCCTGCGCAGCGCGGCACCGGGCGTCACGCTGCGCATCGTACCCAGCGGTGCCCCCAGTGCCGAGCTGCTGCGCTCCGACGCGTGCCAGCTGGTCATCAGCCCCCGCCCGCCGGAGGGCACTGACATCGTGCAGAAGCGCTTGTTGGAGGATCAATACCGCGTGTTCTACGACCCCGCCGTGCGCAGTGCTCCGCTGTCAGAGACCGAGTACCTGGCCGCGGACCACGCCACCGTGGCCTACGAGGCGCGCCGGGGGCTGGAGCTGGACCAACTGCTGGAGGCGCGCGGCGTGCGCCGTCGCATGGTGGTGCGTGTGCCGGGCTTTGCGGCCCTGCCCGCGTTTGTGCGGGGGACTGCGCTGCTCACTACCGCGCCGTCGCTGATGGGGCGCACCGCTTTGGCGGCGCTGGCGCATGTGCCGGTGCCAGTGGCTTGCCCCAGCCTGCCCATGTACCTGATCTGGCATGTGCGCTACCAGCAGGACGCGGCGCACCGCTGGTTGCGGGCACAACTGCAAGACGTGCTGGCGGCGGTATTGCCTGCGGGCACCGGCGCACCGGCGTCTGCGTCAGTTGCGCTCCCGTGACAGTGCTTGACGCAGCCGCCGCGCGGCCCGTTCCCGCAGCGAGGGCGCGGGGCGCGCTGCAGGTCGCGGGTGGGCCTTGGCTTGTTCGCAAGCCGCCAGAAAGTCATTCAGGATGGCGGTGTCGTCCAGCGTGTCCGAGCCCTGCTTGTGGAACTCCGGGTGCCATTGTGTGGCCGCGATGTAGCCGCGCCCTGGCGCGGGCTTGAGGCGAATCGCTTCGGGCACACCATCGGGTTCGCTCAGTGCCTCGACCACAAATTCTGGCGCCACCCGCTTGATGCCCTGGTGGTGGATGCTGTTGACCCGGGCGCGTGGCATGTTGGGGTACAGCTTGGCCAGGTGCGAGTCCGGCAGGATCTGGATGTCGTGGAAGTGCTGGTCGTAGGTGGTGGCGTTGCGGTGCTGCTGTGCGCCGGGGTGCTGGGTCTCGATGTCCTGGTACAGCGCGCCGCCAAAGGCCACGTTGATGAGCTGCAGGCCCCGGCACACGCCAAAGATGGGCTTGCCCACCTGGGCAAAGGCTTTGACCACAGCCAGGTCGTACAGGTCGCGCACACGGTCGCCCACCCACTCCTCGCGCAAGGGCTCCTCGCCATAGTTGCCCGGCCACACGTCGGCGCCACCGTGCATCACGATGCCGTCCAGCCATTCGGCGTAGTGGTCCAGCGTCACGTCGCCACGCGCGGTCTCGCCTGTGGGGCACGGCACCATTACCACCATGGCACCGGCCGACATCAGCCAGTGGGCGATGGACTGCTCGACGTATTGCAACGTCTTGCCCGTGAACAGCGGGCGTGCAGGGTCGGCGTGTTGAAAGCAGGCGGACAGTCCAATCTTGAGGCGGGGGGCAGCAGGCATGGGGGAAAGCTCCGGGGCAGCGCTTGTGCGCGTGATTGCTGCAGTTGTAGCACTGCGCCCCCTGTGGCGTCTGTAGGAAAGGGCCGTGCGGAGCCGCGCGTCGCCTCCATGGGATGGCGGGGCACGCAAAGCGTCACAACCTGCAACGAAATGTGGCTTTCTTCATGAAATGTGTCCGCGTGTCGATGGGGCGCGGGCGAAATCTGGGGGGCTGATCGCCATAATTTCAGCTCACCCGGTGCCAGGGAGGGGCGCCCGGTGGCGCGATGCACGCCTTCCCCGAAAGCAGAAAAAATGTCCCATCCAAAATTCCGTTTGTCCGCCCTGGCTGCGTTGGTGGCCGCGACAGCTGCCGCCTGCCCGCTGGTGGCACAGGCCACCGTGCCCGCCGGTGCGGCAGCCGAGATCATCAGCCTGCAAGGCACAGGTGACCAGCGTGCCGCCTCCGCAGCCGACTGGGGCCCTGCCCGACTCGCCCAGGCGCTGGCCCAGGGCGACTTTGTGCGCACGCGCCAGGCCGCCAAGATGGCGCTGCTGTTCGCGGACGACACCCAGCTGCGCCTGCATCAAAACACGGTGCTGCAGGTCAAGGGCGTGGCCACCCCGGCGCAGCCGGTGACCACCTTGCTGCTCAACGCCGGCCGTGCGTGGACGCAGACCAAACGCGCCGACGGCAGCCGCCTGAACCTGGAGACACCGGCCGCGACCGCAGCGATCCGTGGCACCGATTGGGACATCAGTGTGGAGGACGACGGCCGCACGCTGATCACCGTGCTCTCGGGCACGGTGGAGTTTTCCAACGCGCAGGGTTCGGTGTCCGTGGGTGCCAACGAAGCGGCGTTGGCCGAAGTGGGCAAGGCCCCGGTCAAGCTGGTGCTGAGCCAGCCGCGCGACCGCATCCAGTGGGTCAACGCGTTGCGGGCCGACCCGGTGCCCCACCTGTCTGCCGAGGCCGTGCCTGCAGCACTGGTGCCCGTGCGCGATGCCCTGGCGGCGCGCGACCTCGCCGCGGCACGTGCGGCGCTGGCGCAGGCGCGCACCACGGCCGCACCCGCATGGGTGGATGTGTTCGATGCCGCCGTGGCCCTGCAGGTGGGCGACCTGCCGGCCGCGCGCGGATTGCTGGCACGGCAGGTGGCTGCCGCCAACGCCGCGCCGCTGCCCGCGTGGCTCATGCAGTCCGACGTGCAGCTCATGGAGGGCGAAGGGGCCGCAGCAGCCGATACGCTGCGCGCTGCGCTCCAGCGCTGGCCCGCCCACCCGTCGCTGGTGGCGCAACTGGCACGGGTGCAGATCCTGAGCGACCGTGTGGACGAAGCGGCTGCCACCCTGGCCCCCGCGCAAGGCACGGCCCACGCAGACCTGGCGCTGGTCCGCGCCGAGCTGGCCAGGCGCCGGGGCGATGCGCCCGGCACACTGGCGGCCTATGCCGAGGCCCAGACGCTCGCACCTGGCGATGCACGCGCCTGGCAAGGCCTGGGCAGTGCACACGCCGAGCGCGAAGACCCGCGCCCCGCCCGTGAAAACCTGCGGCGTGCGCTGCAGCTGTCGCCCCAGTCGCCCGGCGCCTGGGGCGAGCTGGGCACGCTGGAGACTTTTGTGAACCAGTTCACCGAGGCGGGCCAGGCCTTTGCCACCGCGCTGGGCGACAACCCGGCGGACTATGTGGCGCTCACCGGCCAGGGCTTGCTGCACCTCAAGCAAGGGCAGCCGGATGCCGCGCTGGATGCGTTCTTGCGGGCAGGCGTGATGGAGCCCCGCTATGCCCGCGCCAAGACCTGGACCGCCGTGGCGTACTACCAGCTGGGCCGCCACCAGGATGCGCTGACCACCCTGCAGCAGGCCACCGTGCTGGACGACAAGGACCCTGTGCCCTACATGCTGCTGGCGCAGATCCACACCGATCTGTTCCGGCCCGGCGAAGCGGTGGAGGCCGCGCGCGCCGCCGTGGCGCGCATGCCGTATCTCAAGTCACTCAACCAGGTGGCCAACGACCAGAAGGGCAGTGCCAACCTGGGCGCATCGCTGGCGTTCTTTGGCATGGAAGACTGGGCGCTGGAGATGGCGCAGCAAAGTTTTTATCCCTACTGGGGCGGCAGCCACCTGTTCATGGCGGACCGTTATGCGGGCGAGTTCAACAAGAACTCGGCGCTGTTCCAGGGCTTTCTGACCGACCCCATGGCGTTTGGGGGCAGCCAGCGTTTTTCGCCGCTACTGCAGCAGCCCGGCAGCCACGGATCGGTGGGCGTGACACTGGACCACGAGTTCTACCGCATGCGTGCACCAGCCGTCACCCTCAATGGACTGGACAACAGTCATGTGCCGGTGTCGTGGTTCTTCAAGGCGCAGACGGCGGATGTGAGCGCTTATCCGTTCGATCTGCAGGTCAACCGTCTTCCCGCCATGCGTGCCGGCGAGGGCGACCTGCGGGCCCACGCCATCACCGCGGGGGTCGGCATGCAGCCCACCGAGCGCATCAACCTGTTTGCCTATGCCAACCAGTTCAGCATGCGCCTGCGCGGCCAGAACGCGCAAGAGACGGCCCTGGACGACACCGTCACTCAGGGCGCCTTGGGCATGGCCTACCGGTGGGGGCCGACCGAGCAGACCTGGATCAAGCTGGGCCGCAGCGTGGACAACCTGCAATTGCTGCGCTACCCCACGGCCTACATCGAGCCGCCGTTCCTTACTGTCATGGGCGTGAGCAGTGCCCCGCGCAAGGACTTTAGCGACATCCAGCTGCGCCACACCGTGGACACGAGCCCCGGCAGCCGCTGGAGCGCGACGCTGGAGCATGTGCGCGAGCGCCAGAACAACCTGCTGGCGGGCGAGGCCGCCGTGGTGGCCGATATCCCAGGCGTGGGCCTGTACCGCGACTACCTCGTACTGGCAGGCTACAACCGCATTGACCGCCGCTACACCGGCCTCACCCTGGCCACCACGCAGCGTCTGGACCCAGCGTTGACCTTGGACGCCGCGCTGGGGTTGCAACAAATCCGCCACCGCGTGGACGGCCTCACGCAGAGCTATCTGGTGGGACTGGATGCTCTGAGCGAAGACCAGGCCCGCCGCGCGGACACCGAGCGCGTGGTCACGCCGCGCCTGGGGGCGGTGTGGCAGCCTGCAGCGGGCACCACGCTGCGCGTGGCGTACCAGGACTGGCTGCGGCCCCTGAGCGTCTCCACCCTCGCCAGCGTGGAGACCGCAGGCATTCCCGTCGAAGACCGGCTGGTCGAAGCCGGTGGCCGCCACAAACGCACGGTGGCGCAGCTGGGCATGGAGGTGGGCGCCAACACCTTCGTGGGCCTGCGGGCCGACCATCTGCGGGTGAACAACCCCGGCACCGTGGGCGTGGATTTGCGCACCCCCAGCCTGCCGTTCCTCGAGGAGATGCGCAATGCGCAACTGGTCAACCTGTCCACCAGCGACCTGCTCGAAGACACGCCAAGCTTTGAGCGGGGCACGCTGCAGACCCTGGGTGGCACCGTCAACCACATGTTCAGCCGCCGCTGGTCGGGCTATGCCAAGTACCTGTACCAGCACAGCGAAAGCCGCACGCTCGATGGCGGTGCCGAGGTGGTGGGGCGCATTCCCTACATCCCGCGCCACACCGTCGCGCTGGGCGCTACCTGGGCCAGCGCTCAGCGGCTGTACCTGAGCGCGCGTGCGGTATACCGCTCGGAGCGGTTTGAGGACAAGGAAAACCTCACACGCCGCGCGCCGGGCTGGGGGGTAGACCTGATGGGCTTCTGGGAAACGCAGGACAAGCGCTGGGTGGTGGGCGTTGCGGCCTTGAACCTGTGGGCACCCAAGTCCGACCGGCAAAAAGCCCGCTATGTCCTGGATGCGCGCTACCGCTTCTGATCGGGCAGCAATGCCGCAGGCCCGGCAGCGCCAGCGGTGGCTCTCGGTGGCGGCGGGCGTGCTGGCGCTGCTGCTGGTGGGGGTCGCCACGCTCAGCCGCACCTGGCACGTGCTGGAATTCAAGACCTTTGACGTGATGACGGCGCTGGCGGCCCCCCACCGCACGACCGCGCCGGTGGTGGTTCTCGCGATCGACGAGCCCACGTTTCAGGAGCTGCAGCAGACCTGGCCGTTTCCGCGCAGCGTGCATGCGGCGCTGCTGGAGCGGCTGCGCGCCGACGGCGCCCTGGCCGTGGGGCTGGACATTGTTTTTGCCGACCCCACCACCGAGGCCGAGGACGCCGCACTGGACCGCGCCATTGCCCAGGCGGTGCAAGGCTTGCCGGTGGTGCTGGCCTCCACCCGCGAAAAGATCGACAGCGCCAATGCCGCGCTGTGGATGGACATTCAGCCGCTGCAGCGGCTTCTGGATGCGGGCGCCGACGCGGGCGATGCCGGGGTGGAGCCGGACGACGACTTTGTGGTGCGCCGCGCCCCCGCCGCGCGCGAGGGCTTTGCACTGCGGCTGGCCCAGCGTGCGGCCGAGGCCCGTGGCCAGGCGCCCGCACTGCACCACTTCGACTGGATCGGCTACCGGGGACCGCGTGGCACGTTTGACACGCGCTCGTACTACCAGGCGCTGGAGCCGGGGCTGCTGCCTGCGGGGTTCTTCAAGGGCAAGATCGTGCTGGTGGGGCGCTCGGCGCGCACAGCCACCGAGCTGTCGCACTCGCAGGCCGACCTGTTCAACTCGCCGTTTGGCACATCCGGTGGGGAGCGGCTGTTTCCGGGGGTAGAGCTGCAGGCCACGCTGCTGGACAACTATCTCACCGGCGGCGGGCTGCGCAGCGTGTCAGACGCGTGGACCCTGGCCATCACCGTGTTGCTGCTGCCAGTGCTGCTGTGGGCCAGCCGACGGCTGCATCCGGCGGGCGCGGCGGCGCTGACGGCAGCGCTGGTGGTGGCCATGGGCGCCGCGTCGTGGGTGCTGTTTGCCGGCCTGCGCCTGTGGTGGCCGCCGTTGCTGCCGGCGGTGGCGGCGGTTGCCATTTATGGAGCGGCCGCGCTGGTGGGCTATGCCGTGGTGCGCCAGCGCGCGCGCCAGACGCGGGCGATGTTTGCGCAGTACGTGCCACCTGCCGTGGTCTCGCGCCTCATTGCGCAGCCCGAGCTGATGCGCCTGGGGGGCGAGGCGCGCGAGGTCACGCTCATGTTCACCGACCTGGCCAGCTTCACCACGCTGTCCGAGCAGCTGAGCGCCGAGCAGACGGTGGAGGTGCTCACCGGCTACTTCAACGCCATGACACCCATCGTGCACGCCACGGGCGGCACGGTGGACAAGTTCATTGGCGACGCGGTGATGGCCTTCTGGGGTGCGCCGCTGGACGACCCGCAGCATGCCGAACACGCGGTGACTGCCGCCATCGCCATGCAGCAGGCCATGCAGGCGCTGGTGGCCGACCTGCGTGCGCGCGGCCTGCCGCCCATCCACATGCGCATCGGGCTGCACACGGGGCGCGTGGTGGTGGGCAATGTGGGTTCGGACCAGCGCTTTTCGTACACGGCGATTGGTGACGCAGTGAACCTGGCGGCACGGCTGGAGGGCGCCAACAAGGCGTTTGGCACCGGCATCCTGCTGTCGGCCGCCACTGCAGCGCAGCTGCCGCCCACGGTGGCGTTGCGTGCGCTGGACGATGTGATCGTCAAGGGCAAGACCGAGCCCGTGCGCGTGTTCACGCCCTGCGACGACGCCATGGTGCGCGAGGCCAGCAGCGCAGCGCTGGCCGCCTTCCATGCGCGCGACTGGACCGGCGCCGAGGCGCAATTGGCGCGGGTGCTGGAGCGGCTGCCCGGCGACCCGGCTGCCACTCGTCTGCTGGAGCGCGTGGCCGAGGCGAGGGCGTTGCCCACCGAGGCCCCCTGGCAACCCGCCGTGGCGCTGGACAAGCTGTAAACATCCTTTGACATGTATTTACCGGGGATATGGATGCCGGTGCCATGATGGGGCCTTCGCAACTTCATCAGGAAGGACCCTCCCCATGCAAGTACAAGTCAATACCGACGACCACATCCACGGCGGCGATTCCCTGGCCCGCTGGATCACGGAGGAGTGCAAGAGCCGGTTGTCGCGCTTTCAGGACCATGTGACACGGCTGGAGGTGTTCCTGACCGATCTGGATGCCGGTAAGTCGGGCGCCAATGACAAGCGCTGTCGCATCGAGGCGCGCGTCACCGGCCGCCAGCCTGTGACCGTGACCGATGAAGCCGACAAGATGGCCAATGCCTTCATCGGCGCGGCCGACAAACTGGCCCGCGCCCTCGATACCGACCTGGGCCGCGTGAAGGACCGCAATAGCCGCGAGACCATCCGCGCAGCGGCCGCAGAAGAATAGTTCAGGTGAAATAGGCCGCTAGCGCATGAATCATATGCACTAACAGCTATCAATTCGGGAGTGTATGAAAAAGGCGCTGCAGCCAAAAAGCTTGCAGCGCCTTTTGTTTGGGGTCGCCTACAGGTCGAGGACGAGCAGCTTGCTGCGCGCGCGCGAGCAGCACGGCATGAACTGCTCGTTGGCGGCCTTTTCCTCATCGGTCAGGTACATGTCGCGGTGGTCCACCTCGCCCTCCAGCACGCGCGTGAGGCAGGTGCCGCACACGCCCTGCTCGCACGAGGTCAGGATGTCGATGCCCTCCTTGCGCAGCGCTTCCACCACCGACACATCGGGCGCAATGGGGTAGACCTTGCCGGTGCTGGCAATGCGCACCTCAAAGCCCTGATCGCCCGAGGTGTCCTGCGCCGGGGCGCCAAAGTATTCCAGGTGGATGTGGTCCTGCGCCCAGCCCAAGGCCTTGGCGGTGGTCACCACATGGTCGATGAAGCCGGCCGGGCCGCACACATACAGCCGCTTGTCGGGGCTGGGGGCTGCCAGCACGGTGGCGGTGTCCAGCTTCTGCTCGGGGGCGCCGGCATCGAAGTGAAAGTGGGCATGCGGTGCAATCGCCGATGCGGCAATTTCGGCGGCAAACGCCGTGCGTTCGGCAGAGCGGGTGCAGTAGTGCAGCGCAAAGTCGGCACCGGTGCGCGCCAGCCGGTCGGCCATGCACAGCAGCGGCGTCACACCGATGCCGCCCGCCAGCAGCAGCGTGCGTTGTGCAGGGTGCAGCGCAAAGTGGTTGCGTGGCGTGCTGATGGTGATCACATCGCCATCGTGCACGCTGTCGTGCATGGCGACCGAGCCGCCGCGCGATGCCGGGTCGCGCAACACGGCGATGCGGTAGCGGTGCGACTCGTGCGAGGCATTGCACAGCGAGTATTGGCGCACCAAGCCGCCCGGCAGGTGCACATCGATGTGCGATCCCGCGCTGAACGGAGGCAGTGCGGCGCCGTCCAGCCGCGCCAGCTCATAGCTGGCGATGCCTTCGGCTTCGGTCTGCTTCTTGACGACGCGGACCTGCAGGGTCTCCTGCGCGGTCATGCGGCCACCGCCTGGGCTGCGGCCGGTGCACGCTCGGCGGCCAGCAAGCGGTCCAGAATCTTGCGGGACTGCACACCGCCCGCATCGATGTTGAGCATGAGCAGCTTGCGGTCGGGGTAACGCAGCAGGTTCTCCTGCTGCAGCTCCAGCATCTGCTGGTCTTCGGCAAAGATCTTGCCCTGGCCGTCGCGGATCTGGGTGGTGAGCGACGGGTCCTGCGGCTTGAAGTTGCGCGCCATGCCCCAGAAGTAGTGGATCGACGTTTCGGTCTCGGGCGTGATGAAGTCGACCACGATGCTCGATGCCTTCTTGTCGGCCGGGGCGTTGTAGCCACCGTGGCCGGCCAGTGCCACGCCGACCTCGATCAGCACATGGCTGGGGGGCGTGAAGTGGCAGATCTGCCAGCGGTCCACCAGCTGGTCGTCGGGCAGGCCGTTCATGCGCAGCGCCATCTTCCAGAACGGGGGGGCCTCGATGCCTTCCATGAAGCGGCTGGTGATCACCTCGTCGCCCTCCACGCGGGTCTTGCAGGGCACCTCGTCGATTTCCTTCTGGCCGATGCTGGTGGAGTGCACATAGGTCTCGTGCGTCAGGTCCATCAGGTTGTCGATCATCAGCCGGTAGTCGCAGGCAATGTGGTACAGCCCGCCGCCATAGGCCCATTCGGGGTTGTTGGCCCAGGGCAGGTGGTGGATGGTGGCGGGGTCGGCCTTGTCGGCGTCACCAGGCCACACCCAGATGAAGCCGTAGCGCTCGACCACCGGAAAGCTCTTCGCCTTGGGGAACCCTTGCACGCGCTGGCCGGGCATGGACACCGACTTGCCTGTGCATTCCACCCGCAGGCCGTGGTAGCCGCATTGCAGGTGGCCTTCGCACACGGTGCCCAGCGACAGCGGCGCCCCCCGGTGGGGGCAGAAGTCGTCCAGCGCGGCGACCTGATCGGACGCGGGACGGTAGAACACGATCTTCTCGCCGCAGATGGTGCGGCCCAGGGGCTTGTCCGCGATCTCGTCGGGCGTGCAGGCTACGTACCAGGCGTTCTTGGGATACATGATTGTCTCTCTCCGTGGGTGGAAGGTGTTGTCGCAGTCTTGGTATACAGCCCGGGTGCGGATCGCGGCTGGAGTAGCGCAATTGTGCGGAAAAGGGGATTTTATGTATACATAAGAAAGCCGTAAAACAGCTATCTCAGTTCTTTATATCTCGTAAGCCATTGTTTTGTAATGGCGTCTAACGAGAATGGGTGGAAGTTGTCCTGATTTCTGTATACATTCTGGTGGCTGAATTCAATCCATCACCCACCATGAACCTGTCCGACCCACTGACCATCGCTCCACCGGCCGAGGCTGCCGAGGCGGGCGCCTCGCAGGCCGTCAAGGCGCAACTGCGCCTGCGCGAGATGATCCTGGCGGGCGAACTGCCCGGCGGTGCCCGCATCGCCGAGCTGACGCTCGTCGAGAAGCTGGGCGTGTCGCGCACGCCCATCCGCGCCGCGCTGATGCGGCTGGAGCAGGAGGGGCTGCTGCACCGGCTGCCCGGTGGCGGCTACGCCGTGCGCACGTTCTCTGAAACCGATGTGGCCGATGCCATTGAGCTGCGCGGGACCATGGAAGGCCTGGCCGCCCGCCTGGCGGCCGAGCGGGGCGTACCCCCCGCGCTGCTGGCCGAGGCCCATGCCTGCTTGGACGCCATCGACGCCACGCTGGCCCCCTCCACGCTGGATGACGAGGGTTTCTCGCGCTATGTGGAGCTGAATGCGCGGTTCCACCTGCTGCTCAGTCGCATGGTGGGCAGCGACGTGGTGGCGCGCGAGCTGGACCGCGTCAAGGGCCTGCCGTTTGCGTCGCCCTCTGCGTTTGTGGTGGTGCAGACGCATTCGGCCCAGGCGCGCGACATGCTGGTGGTGGCGCAGGACCAGCACCGCCAGGCGCTGGACGCCATCGAGCGGCGCGAAGGCGCGCGGGCCGAGGCCATCCTGCGCGAGCACTCGCGCATCACCCGGCGCAACCTGCTGGCGGCGGTGCAGGCGTCGCAGGTGCAGGGCTTGCCCGGTGTACAGCTGATCCGCGAGCGGGCATAACGGCCGGTGCAAGCGTCCAGGGTGTCTTGAGTTATTGCATTTGGTAATACCTGAATGCTCGAATTTGCGCTTGTGAAATAACCCAGCCCACGCCAAACTCCCGCCAGTATTTTCTGTATACAACGACTTTCCACAGGAGACAACGATGCAAAAACGCCACCTTCTTCGTGCCTCGGCCGCTGCCGCCATTGCGCTCTCCACCGGTCTGGCCGTGCTGCCCGCCGTGGCGCAGGACAACGTGTTCAAGATCGGCCTGATCCTGCCCATGACCGGCCAGCAAGCCACCACTGGCCGCCAGATCGAAGCCGCAGCGCGCCTGTACATGGCCCAGAACGGCGACACCGTGGCCGGCAAGAAGGTGCAGCTGATCATCAAGGACGACACCAGCCTGCCCGACGTGACCCGCCGCCTGGCCCAGGAGCTGGTCGTCAACGAAAAGGTCAACGTGCTGGCTGGCATGGGCATCACGCCCTCGGCCATGGCCACCGCCCCGCTGGCCACGCAGTCCAAGACACCCCTGGTGGTGATGGCCGCCGCCACCTCCAGCATCACCGAGGCATCGCCCTACGTGGTGCGCACCAGCTTCACGCTGCCGCAAGTCTCTGTGGCCTTGGCCGACTGGGCCCCCAAGAACGGCATCAAAAAGGTGGTCACGCTGGTGAGCGACTACGGCCCCGGCATCGATGCCGAAAAGTTCTTCAACCAGCGCCTCACGTTCAACGGCGGCCAGGTGACCGAAGCCCTGCGCGTGCCGCTGCGCAACCCCGACTTCGCCCCCTTCCTGCAGAAGGTGCGTGACGCCAAGCCGGATGCGCTGTTCGTCTTTGTGCCCTCGGGCGCGGGCGCTGCGGTGATGAAGCAGTTCCTGGAGCGCGGCATGGACAAGGCCGGCATCAAGCTCATCGGCACCGGCGACGTGACGGATGACGATCAACTGAACGACATGGGCGACGGCGCGCTGGGCGTGGTCACCTCGCACCACTACTCGGCCGCGCACCCCTCGCCCATGAACAAGAAGTTTGTGGAAGCCTTCGAGAAGGCCAACAAGGGCCTGCGCCCCAACTTCATGGCCGTGGGCGGCTACGACGGCATGCGCGTGATTTACGAAGCGCTCAAGACCACCAAGGGTGCCGGCGGCGGCGACGCCCTGTTGGCCGCCATGAAGGGCCAGATCTTCGAGAGCCCGCGCGGCAAGGTGTTCATCGACGCGCAGACCCGCGACATCGTGCAGGACGTGTACCTGCGCAAGGTGGAGCGCGTGAACGGCCAGCTGTACAACGTGGAATTTGACGTGATCAAGGACGTCAAGGACCCCGGCAAGACGAAATAAGAAGCCCCCCTGAGGCGATGCGCGGCTTCCCCCCAGGGGGACGCCGCCAGCGCGGCGGGGCGGCCCTTGCACGGCGGCACCGGCCTGAGCCGCGCCAGTTTTTGAGGCCGGGGCTTTATCTTGATCCGTTCGGGCTGAGCTTGTTGACGCCGGGGCGCGCACGTTGAGCGCTCAGCCTTGGTGATTCGTCGCACTTCCACAGCCCTGGGCAGGGTGGTGCACTTTTGTCTTCAATGAAGTGATTTCATGCTGACCATTCTTTTCGACGGCGTTGCCTACGGCATGCTGCTGTTCATCCTGGCGGTAGGCTTGGCCGTGACCATGGGGCTGATGAACTTCATCAACCTGGCGCACGGGGCCTTTGCCATGGCGGGGGGCTACATCACGGTGCTGCTCATGCAGCGGCTGGATGTACCGTTCCTTGTCTGCCTGCCCATCGCCTTTGTCGGCACGGCCCTGCTCGGCGGTGTGCTGGAGCGCACGCTGTACCGGCCGCTGTACCACAAGGCCCACCTGGACCAGGTGTTGTTCTCCATCGGTCTGGTGTTCATGGCCGTGGCCAGTGTGGACTACTTTGTGGGCTCCACGCAGCAGATCATGCAGCTGCCCGAATGGCTCAAGGGCCGCACCGAGATCGGCAGCGGCGCACTCACCCTGGGCATGGGCCACTACCGCCTGTTCATCATCGCGGTGTGTGCGGCGCTCACCGTGGGCCTGCAGTATGTGCTCACCAAAACCCGCTTCGGCAGCCGCCTGCGCGCCAGCGTGGACGACCAGCGCGTGGCTGCGGGCATGGGCATCAACGTGAACATCGTGTTCCTGTCCACCTTCGCTTTTGGCTCGGGCCTGGCAGGCCTGGGCGGGGCGCTGGGCGCTGAAGTGCTGGGGCTCGATCCGAGCTTTCCGCTCAAGTTCATGATCTACTTTTTGATCGTGGTGGCCGTGGGCGGCACCTCGTCCATCACCGGCCCGCTGCTGGCCGCCTTGCTGCTCGGCATTGCCGACGTGGCGGGCAAGTACTACATCCCCAAGCTGGGCGCCTTCATTGTGTACAGCCTCATGATCCTGATCCTCATCTGGCGCCCGCAGGGCCTCTTTGTGCGCAAGGGGGGCAAGTGATGGCGAACCCGCAAAACACCCTGCTGCAGGCCCGGCGCTTTCGCTGGTGGGAGCCCGTGCTGTGGCTGCTGGCCTTTGCCGCGCCGCTGGCATTGCCCAGCCATGCGCTCATCATCAACGAGATCGCCATCGTCGCGCTGTTCGCGATTTCGCTGGACCTCATCCTGGGCTACACCGGCATCGTGTCGCTGGGCCATGCGGCCTTCTTCGGCCTGGGCGGCTACGCGGCCGCGCTGTTTGCCAAGCATGTGATGCCCGACCCGCTGGTGGGCCTGGCCGTGGGCATTGGTGCCGCAACCGTGCTGGGCGCGGTGGCGTCGCTCACCATCATGCGCGGCACCGACCTCACGCGCCTCATGGTCACGCTCGGCGTGGGCCTGGTGATGCTGGAACTGGCCAACAAGCTCGACTGGCTGACCGGCGGTGCCGACGGCCTGCAGGGCGTGATGATGGGCCCCGTGCTCGGCCAGTTCGAATTTGACCTGTATGGCCGCACGGCCGCGTGGTATTCGCTCACCGTGCTGCTGGTGTTCTTCCTGCTGGCCCGCCGCATCGTGCAGTCGCCCTTTGGTGCCACGCTCAAGGCCATCCGCGACAACCGGCTGCGCGCCATGGCCATCGGTATCCCGGTGACGGCCAAACTGGCGCAGGTGTACACGCTGGCGGCTGCGCTGGCCGGTGCTGCAGGCGCGCTGCTCACCCAGACCACGGGCTTTGCCTCGCTCGACCTCTTCGAGTTTCACCGCTCGGCCGATGTGATGCTGATCCTGGTGATCGGCGGCGTGGGCTGGCTGTATGGCGGCATCCTGGGCGCCATCGGCTTCAAGCTGCTGCAGGACGTGATCTCGTCCATCACACCGCAGTACTGGACCTTCTGGGTCGGCCTGTTCCTGGTGGTACTGGTGCTGGTCGGGCGCGACCGCCTGTTCCGTCCCTGGACCTGGTTTGGCGCGGGCCACAAGGCCGGGGCTGCCTCCAACACGGGAGGCCACTGACATGAACAACACCACCTCCAACACCGTGCTATCAGCGCAGGGCCTGGTCAAACGTTTTGGCGGCATCACGGCCACCAACAATGTCACGCTGAACCTGCAAAAGGGCGCACGCCATGCGCTCATCGGCCCCAACGGCGCAGGCAAGACCACGCTGATCAATCTGCTGACCGGCGTGCTGGAGCCCACCGAAGGCTCCATCACGCTCGAAGGCCAGGACATCACGCGCCTGGCGCCGCACCAGCGCGTGCAGCGCGGCATGGTGCGCACCTTCCAGATCAACCAGCTGTTCGACACGCTCACGCCGCTCGAAACCTTGGCGCTCACCGTTTCGCAGCACCAGGGCTTGGGCGGCAAGTGGTGGCAGCCGCTGGGCGCGCGCAAAGCGGTCAATGAGCGCTGCGAACAACTGCTGGAGCAGTTCCACCTGACCTCCGTGATGGCCGAGGAAACGCGCGTGCTGGCCTACGGCAAGCGCCGCCTGCTGGAGATTGCGATTGCGCTGGCCTGCGAGCCGCGCGTGCTGCTGCTCGACGAACCCGTGGCCGGTGTGCCCGCCGGCGAGCGGGAAGAACTGCTGCAGACCGTAGCGGCCCTGCCCGCCGATGTCTCGGTGCTGTTGATCGAACACGATATGGACCTGGTTTTCAGCTTTGCCAACCGCATGACGGTGCTGGTCAACGGCACCGTGCTTACCGAGGGCGACCCCGACACGATTGCCAACGACCCGCAGGTGAAGGCCGTGTACCTGGGCCATGGGGAGGGTTCGAGCGACGCCGGGCCGCCCCAAGGCGCGAGGGCCCCCTTGGGGGGCAGCGAACCACGCGCAGCGGGGAGCGTGGGGGCTGGAGGTTCGCATGTCTAAGACCGAGCTGCTGCGCATTGAAGGCCTGAGCGCAGGCTACGGCGAAGCCGTGGTGCTGCAAGGTATTTCGCTGGCCTTGCCCGAAGGCGACACGCTGGCCCTGCTGGGCCGCAACGGCACCGGCAAGACCACGCTCATCAACACGCTGGCCGGCGCCACGCGCCAGCACGCGGGCACGGTGAGCCTGGGTGGCGTGGCGCTGCACAAGCTGCCCCCGCACGAGCGCGCAGCCGCCGGCATCGGCTGGGTGCCGCAAGAGCGCAACATCTTCAAGTCGCTGACCGTGCACGAGAACCTCACGGCCGTGGCACGCCCAGGCCGCAAAGGATCCACCGCGCGGCCGTGGACGCCCGAGCGTGTGTACGAAATGTTCCCGCGCCTGGCCGAGCGCAAGACCAACCTGGGCACACAGCTGTCGGGTGGCGAGCAGCAAATGCTGGCCGTGGGCCGCGCACTGGTGCTCAACCCGCGCCTGCTGCTGCTCGACGAGCCGCTGGAAGGCCTGGCACCCATCATCGTGGAAGAGCTGCTGCGCGCCATCCGCCGCATCACGCGCGAAGAGGGGCTGTCGGCCATCATCGTAGAGCAGCATCCGCAGGCCATCCTGGCCATCTCCGACCACGCCGCCGTGTTGGACCGGGGCACCGTGGTGCACACCGGCAGTGCGGCCGAGCTGAGCGCGCAACCCGAGCTGCTGGACCGCCTGCTGGGCGTGGCACGGTAGCGCGCACCATGCAAGCCGTGCACCGCAGAACCCTCCTGGCATGGCTGGCAGCGTCGTTCGGCGGTGCAGCCAGCGCGCAGGCCGCTTTTCCCTCACGCCCGTTGCGCATCGTCGTGCCCAATGCGGCGGGCGGCGCAGCCGACATCACGGCGCGCACGGTGGGCCAAAAGATTGCTGGCCCGTTGGGGCAAAGCGTGGTCATTGAGAACAAGCCCAGCGCGGGCGGTGTGGTGGCGGGCGAGCAGGTGGCCCGCGCCGAGCCCGACGGTCAGACGCTGCTGCTGGTGAGCAGCGGCACGGCGGTGAGCGCGGCGCTGTTCCAGTCGCTGCCGTTTGACACGCTCAAGGACTTTGCGCCCGTCTCCCTGCTGGCCACGTTCGACCTGGCCGTGGTGGTGAAGGAGGGAGGGCGCTTTCGCACACTGGCCGACCTGCTGACGTATGCCCGCGCCCACCTCGGCCAGCTCAACATCGGCACACCGCAGATCGGCACCACGCAGAACCTGGCGGCCGAGCTGTTCAAGGTGACGGCAGGCATCGACGCGCAGGTGGTGCCTTTCAACGGCACGCCGCCGGTCATCACGGCGCTGCGGGGTGGCGAGATCGACGTGATGATTGACATCCTGGGTGGTCTCATGCCACAGATCGGCGCCAAGGCCCTGCGGCCGCTGGCTGTGATGGGCGCGCAGCGGGCGCCGCAGTTGCCCGACGTGCCCACGGTGCGCGAAAGCGGCGGGCCACTGGCGGGCTTCAACGTCACGTCGTGGAACGGCCTGGCCGTGCCCGCCAGGACACCTGCTGCCGTGGTGGAGCGTCTGTCGCGCGAGGTGCAGACCGCACTGGCTCAGCCCGATGTGAAAAAGCGCCTGCTGGAACTGAACCTCCATGCCCAGGGCAGCACCCCCGCGCAACTGGGCGAGCACCTGGCGGCCGACGTGCGCCGCTGGAGCGACGTGATCGCCCGGGCCAAGATCGCGCGGCAGTGACGGTTGCTGCGCTTCGGCTTTTGTGACCGAAAGGCAAATCGGATGAACATCACACACATCGGCCTCGTGGGCTATGGCGAGGTGGGCAAGATCTTCAGTGCGGGCTTGCGTGTCCAGCCCGGCGTGGCCTCGGTCGCTGCCTGGGACCTGAAGCTGGCCGACCCCGCGCACCGCGACGCCCTGCAGAAGCACGCCGCGCAAGCGGGCGTGGTGGCCGTGGATGGGATGCAGGCACTGTGCACGCGTTGTGACTGCATCATCTCGGCCGTCACCGCATCGAACACGCTGGCCGTGGCGCAGGAGGCCGCGCAGCACATCCGTCCCGGCACCGTGTTCCTGGACCTCAACTCCGCATCGCCCGTCACCAAGCAGCAAGCGGCGGCGCTCATCGAGGCGCGTGGCGCGCACTATGTCGAGGCGGGTGTGATGACCTCGGTGCCGCCCTACGGCATCCGCGTGCCCATGCTGCTGGGCGGCGCGCAAGCTGCCGCACTGGCCGCGGTGCTGACCGGCTGGGGCATGGATGCCCAACCCGTGAGCGAGCAACTGGGCGTGGCCAGCGCCATCAAGATGTGCCGCAGCATCATGATCAAGGGCCTGGAGGCCCTGGTGATTGAAAGCTATGCTACCGCCCGCCACTACGGCGTGGAAGACCATGTGCTGCCCACGCTGGCCGAAACCTTCCCTTCCATCGACTGGCACGAACAGGGCCGCTACTTCTTCAGTCGCGTGGTGCAACACGGCCAGCGCCGCGCCGAGGAAATGCGTGAGTCCGCCCACACAGTGCGCGAGGCCGGCATGGAACCCCTGATGGCCTCGGCCATCGCCGCCAAGCAGCAGTGGGTGGCCGACCTGGCCCGCGAAGGCGTCTTTCAGGGCCTGCCCAAGGACGCGCGCTGGCAGGACTATGCGGACCGGGTGCTGGGCGGTGAGTCATCCCTGTCCGACGGGAACTGACAACGCGCTTCTGCGGTCGCTGCTACCACTGCAGCCTATTGAAACTGGCGCGGCTCAAAAAGCGAGGGACGCCGAGCAAGGGCCGCCCCGCAGCGAGGGCGTCGTCCCCCCTCGGGGGGAAGGCGCGTAGCGCCTCAGGGGGGGCTTCTATACAACGCCTGCAGCGTCGTCCGAATCAGCTCTGCCATCGCCTGCTGCGTGAGTGTGGCCGGCCGTTGCGAGCTGACAGCCATGAACAGCTTGCTGCGCAGGCGGGTGCTGCCGCCTTCCTCCTCTCCGTCCCCATCGCTGCCCGCGCCGTGGATGGGCCGGGTACTGAACACTTCCGATTTGCCCGACGTGGTGACCGCATTCATGGGCAGCACCGCGCAGCCCGCGCCATCGGCCACCAGGTCCAGGATGGCGGCCACGCCGTCGATCTCCAGGCTGATCTGCGGGCGTTTCCCGCGTGCAGCGAGCTCCGATTCGACCAGCATCCGGATGGAATTGGGACGCGTGGGGATGACCAGCGGAAAGCGCGGCAGTTCGTCGAGCGGCAGGGGCGTGCGGGCCAGGGCCTCGGCCTCCGCCTCGCTCTGACCGGGGGCGCGGCGCTGCACCAGGAACAGGTCTTCCTCCAGCAGCGCCGTGGTCTCGATACCCGGCGCGGGCGTGGTGTTGTAAAGCAGTGCGATGTCGAGCAGCCCGGTGGTCAGCGATTCGCGCATGGCCACCGACAGGCCCTCGCTGATGGCCAGCGCCGCGTCCGGCATCTTCACGCGGAAGGCGCGGGTCAGCGGCACGGTCAGCACTTTGGCAATGCTGGGCGGCAGGCCGATGGCCACGCGCCCGGCCAGCGCGCCGCGCACGCGGCCCAGCTCCTCGCGCGCGCGCTCGACCTGGTGCAGGATGCCGCGCCCGTGCTCGAGCAGCAGCTTGCCCGCCTCGGTGGGCGTGGCGCCCCGGCCGTTGCGCACCAGCAGGTTCTGGCGCAGCTCCACCTCCAGCAGGCGCACCTGGCGGCTCAGTGCGGGCTGGGCAATGTCCAGCACCACCGACGCGCGGGTGAAGCTGCCCAGCTCGGCCACGCGCACAAAGTATTCGATCTGCTTGAGGTCCATGGGCAAGGCTCTCTGCTATAGCTGTAGGTCAACGATCACGGAATGATATATCTGGTAGTGCCGGTGCCGCCTTCATGTTTGGGCCGCCGCTGCCCACAATCGGCGGCATGTATACAACTGCACGCACCGCCTGGGCCACCCGCAGCCCGGCAGGAGACAACGCATGACGGCGCCAGTGATCCGAGGCATTTCTTCCATGGCCACGCGCCAAGTGCTGGCAGACCTGGTGGCCGGTTTTGCGCGGCAGTCGGGCACGCAGGCCGCCATCGAATCGGTGGGCGGTGTGGACGCTGCCAAGCGTGTGGCGGCCGGTGAGGCGTTCGACGTGGTGATCCTCGCCTCCGACGCCATCGACAAGCTTTTGGCTGCGGGCCATCTGGTGCCCGGCAGCAAGGTGGACTGGGTGCACTCCGGCGTGGCCGTGGCCGTGCCTGCCGGCGCGCCGCTGCCCGACCTGTCGAGCGAAGACGCCGTGCGCAATGCCGTGCTGGCTGCGCCCAGCATCAGCCTGTCCACCGGCCCCAGCGGCGTGGCGCTGGCCAAGCTGTTCGAGCGCTGGAG
Source organism: Acidovorax sp. DMC1 (assembly GCF_056314325.1). NCBI lineage: Bacteria > Pseudomonadati > Pseudomonadota > Betaproteobacteria > Burkholderiales > Comamonadaceae > Acidovorax > Acidovorax sp. DMC1. The sequence goes on from NZ_JBQUYO010000007.1 coordinate 218,492, forward strand.
CATTTCCGATCAGATCGCCCCACGCATGGTGCAGGCGCCTCCCGGCGTGCCCGTGGGCTCGCTGGTGGCCAAGGGTGAGGTGGCGCTGGGCTTTCAGCAACTGAGCGAGCTGCTGCACGTGCAGGGCATCCAGATCGTGGGCCCGCTGCCACCGGCCATCCAGATCACCACCACGTTTTCCGCAGGCGTTGGCGTGCATTCGCAACAGGTGGATGCAGCACGTGCGTTGCTGGCTTACCTGGCCTCTCCCGCTGCGGCGGACGCCAAGCAAAAGCAGGGCATGACCCCCGCCTGACCGATCACAAGAACACCTTCCAGGAGCACCCAAAAATGAGCCTCATCATCGACTGCCACGGCCACTACACCACGGCCCCCAAGGCGCTGGAGAACTGGCGCAATGCGCAGATCGCCGGCATCAAAGACCCCGCAGCCATGCCCAAAGTGGCCGATCTGAAGATCAGCGACGACGAGCTGCGCGAGTCCATCGAGACCAACCAGCTCAAGCTGATGAAAGAGCGCGGCAGCGACATCACGTTGTTCAGCCCGCGCGCTAGCTTCATGGCCCACCACATTGGCGACTTCAATGTGTCCAGCACCTGGGCGGCCATCTGCAACGAGCTGTGCTACCGCGTCTCCACGCTGTTCCCCGACCACTTCGTACCCGTGGCCATGCTGCCGCAGTCGCCCGGTGTCGATCCCGCCACCTGCATCCCCGAGCTGGAAAAGTGCGTGAAGGAATACGGCGCCGTGGGCATCAACCTGAACCCTGATCCCTCGGGCGGCCACTGGACCAGCCCCCCACTGACCGACAAGCACTGGTACCCCATCTACGAAAAGATGGTGGAGTACGACCTGCCCGCCATGATCCACGTAAGCACCAGCTGCAACGCGTGCTTCCACACCACCGGTGCGCACTACCTGAATGCCGACACCACGGCCTTCATGCAGCTCATCCAGGGCGATTTGTTCAAGGATTTCCCCACGCTCAAGTTCCTGATTCCGCATGGCGGCGGCGCGGTGCCTTACCACTGGGGCCGCTTCCGGGGCCTGGCGCAGGAGATGAAGAAGCCCCTGCTGCAAGAGCACCTGCTGAACAACGTGTTCTTTGACACCTGCGTGTACCACCAGCCCGGCATCGACCTGCTGAACACCGTGATCCCGGTGAAGAACGTGCTGTTTGCCAGCGAGATGATTGGCGCGGTGCGTGGCATCGACCCCACCACTGGCAACTACTACGACGATACCAAGCGCTACATCGAGGCCTCCACCATCCTGAGCGCAGACGACAAGCACCAGATCTACGAAGCCAACACGCGCCGCGTGTTCTCCCGACTCGATTCACGCCTGAAGGCAAAGGGGCTCTGACATGTTTGAACTTGGCGTTGTCTACCGCAACATCAACCGCGCCGACCGCGCAGCCGCCGACGGCCTGGCAGCGCTGGGCTCGGCCACCGTGCACGAGGCCATGGGCCGCGTGGGCCTGCTCAAGCCCTATATGCGCCCCATCTACAGCGGCCAGCAGGTCAGCGGCACGGCCGTCACCGTGCTGCTGCAGCCCGGCGACAACTGGATGATGCATGTGGCGGCCGAGCAGATCCAGCCTGGCGACATCGTCGTGGCGGCCGTCACCTCCGAATGCAACGACGGCTACTTTGGCGACCTGCTGGCCACCAGCTTCCAGGCCCGTGGCGCGCGCGCCCTCATCATCGACGCCGGTGTGCGCGACGTGAAGACGCTGCAGGAGATGAGCTTCCCCGTGTGGAGCAAGGCCATCAGCAGCAAGGGCACCATCAAGGCCACGCTGGGCTCGGTCAACATCCCCGTGGTGTGCGCCGGTGCGCTGGTCACGCCGGGCGACGTGATCGTGGCCGACGACGACGGCGTGGTGTGTGTGCCCGCCGCCAGTGCGGCGGAGACGCTGGCCGCCGCACAAAAGCGCGAGAGCTTTGAAGGTGAAAAGCGCGCCAAGCTCGCCAGCGGTGTGCTGGGCCTTGATATGTACAACATGCGCCCCGGCCTGGAGAAGGCGGGCCTTCGGTATATCGATTGATTGCGAATTTATCAAGCCTTATTGGCCACTGGCGCTTGTTCCCATTGCGCTGATAGCTATCAAATTGAGAGTAATTCTTCCATGAGCGAATTCACCAAAACCCCCGGCTGGCTTGACTGGTACGCCGGCCCCAGCAAGCCCCGCTTCCAGGTGCCCGCAGGCGCCGTGGACGCCCACTGCCACGTGTTCGGCCCCGGTGCCGAGTTTCCCTACGCCCCCGAGCGCAAGTACACGCCCTGCGATGCCAGCAAACACCAGCTGTACGCGCTGCGCGACCACCTGGGCTTTGCGCGCAACGTGGTGGTGCAGGCCACCTGCCACGGTGCGGACAACCGCGCCATGGTCGATGCGCTGGTGCACTCCGGCGGCAAGGCGCGGGGCGTGGCCACCGTCAAGCGCTCGGTCACCGACCAGGAACTGCAGGCCATGCATGACGCCGGTGTGCGCGGTGTGCGCTTCAACTTCGTCAAGCGCCTGGTGGACTTCACGCCCAAGGACGAATTGATGGAGATTGCCGCGCGCATCGCCAAGCTCGGCTGGCACGTGGTGATCTACTTCGAGGCGGTGGACCTGCCCGAGCTGTGGGACTTCTTCACCGCACTGCCCACCACCGTGGTGGTGGACCACATGGGCCGCCCCGATGTGAACAAGCCGGTGGACGGCCCCGAGTTCGAGCTGTTCCTGAAATTCATGCGCCAGCACCCCAATGTGTGGAGCAAGGTAAGCTGCCCCGAGCGCCTCTCCGTGACAGGCCCCAAGGCGCTGAACGGCGAGCAAAATGCCTACCAGGACGTGGTGCCCTTCGCCCGCAAGGTGGTTGCCGAGTTCCCCGACCGCGTGCTCTGGGGCACCGACTGGCCGCACCCCAACCTCAAGGACCACATGCCCGACGACGGCCTGCTGGTGGACTTCATCCCGCACATCGCGCCCACGGCCGAGCTGCAGCGCAAGCTGCTGGTGGACAACCCCATGCGCCTGTACTGGCCCGAAGAAGTGACCCAGAAAGGCTGACGCCATGCCACTCGACAAACCCTACCTGGACGTGCCCGGCACGACCATCTTCGACGCGGAGCAAAGCCGCAAGGGCTACTGGCTCAACCAGTTCTGCATGAGCCTGATGAAGGCCGAGAACCGCGCGCGCTTCAAGGCCAACGAACGCGCCTATCTGGACGAGTGGGCGATGACCGAGGAGCAGAAGCAGGCCGTGCTGGCGCGCGACCTGAACTGGTGCATCCGCCTGGGTGGCAACATCTACTTTCTGGCCAAGATCGGCGCCACCGACGGCAAGAGCTTTCAGCAGATGGCGGGCAGCATGACCGGCATGACAGAAGAGGAATACCGCAACATGATGATCAGCGGCGGCCGCTCGGCCAATGGCAACCGCGTGATCGGTGAAGACGGCGACGCACAGGCGCACCGGCAGCCGCAAGGTGCGGCGGGCAAGAAAGGAAATTGACCATGGCCAAGATCACCGCCTCCGTGTTCACGTCGCACGTGCCTGCCATCGGCGCTGCGCTGGACCTGGGCAAGACGCAGGAAGACTACTGGAAGCCGCTGTTTGCGGGCTACGACTTCTCCAAGCAGTGGATGAAGGACAACAAGCCCGACGTGATCTTCCTGGTCTACAACGACCACGCCACGGCCTTCAGCCTGGAGATGATCCCCACGTTCGCCATCGGCACGGCCGCGCAGTTCCAGCCCGCCGACGAGGGCTGGGGCCCCCGCCCCGTGCCCGTGGTGCAGGGCCACCCAGACCTGGCGGCGCACATCGCGCAGTCGGTCATCCAGCAGGACTTTGACCTCACCATCGTCAACAAGATGGATGTGGACCACGGCCTCACCGTGCCGCTGTCGCTGATGTGCGGCGAGCAAGACCCCAAGACGGGAGCCTGGCCCTGCCCGGTGATCCCGTTTGCCGTCAACGTGGTGCAGTACCCCGTGCCCAGCGGCCGCCGTTGCTACAACCTGGGCCAGGCCATCCGCAAGGCGGTGGAGAGCTACGACGAAGACCTGAACGTGCACATCTGGGGCACGGGTGGCATGAGCCACCAGCTGCAGGGCCCGCGTGCCGGCCTCATCAACAAGGAGTTCGACAACGCCTTCCTCGACAAGCTCATCAGCGATCCCGAGGCCGCCGCCAGCATCCCGCACATCGACTACGTGCGCGAGGCGGGCAGCGAAGGCATCGAGCTGGTGATGTGGCTCATCGCGCGCGGCGCCATGGCCGATGTGGCCGGTGGCAAGCCGCCGAAGGTGGCGCACCGCTTCTACCATGTGCCCGCGTCCAACACCGCCGTGGGCCACCTGATTCTTGAGAACACCTAAAAAACACGCCAAAGGACACACACCATGACCATCAAAGTCGCACTCGCAGGCGCTGGCGCCTTCGGCATCAAGCACCTGGACGGCATCAAGAACATCGACGGCGTCGAAGTCGTCTCCCTCATCAGCCGCGACCTGGCCAAGACCCAGGAAGTGGCCGACAAGTACGGCATCAAGCACGTCACCACCGACCTGGCCGACAGCCTGGCCATCAAGGAAGTGGACGCCGTGATCCTGTGCACGCCCACGCAGATGCACGCCAGCCAGACCCTCGCCTGCATGGAAGCGGGCAAGCACGTGCAGGTCGAGATCCCGCTGTGCGACGTGCTGGCCGATGGCGAGAAGGTCGTCGCCCTGCAAAAGCAGACCGGCCTGGTCGCCATGTGCGGCCACACCCGCCGCTTCAACCCCAGCCACCAGTACGTGCACCAAAAGATCACGGCCGGCGAGTTCAACATCCAGCAGATGGATGTGCAGACCTACTTCTTCCGCCGCACGAACATGAACGCCCTGGGCCAGCCCCGCAGCTGGACGGACCACCTGCTGTGGCACCACGCTGCCCACACGGTGGACCTGTTCGCCTACCAGGCGGGCAGCCCTATCGTGAAGGCCAACGCCATCCAGGGCCCCATCCACAAGGATCTGGGCATTGCCATGGACATGAGCATTCAGCTCCAGGCCGCCAACGGCGCCATCTGCACGCTGTCGCTCAGCTTCAACAACGACGGCCCGCTGGGCACCTTCTTCCGCTACATCGGCGACACCGCCACCTACATCGCCCGCTACGACGATCTGGTGAACGGAAAGGAAGAAAAGATCGACGTGAGCAAGGTCGATGTGTCGATGAACGGCATCGAGCTGCAGGACCGCGAGTTCTTCGCCGCCATCAAGGAAGGCCGTGAGCCCAACGCCAGCGTGGCCCAGGTGTTGCCGTGCTACCAGGTGCTGCACAACCTGGAGCAGCAGCTCAACGCAGGCTGATTGCAAGCCAAATTGGCTGTTAGCGCTTATCCATCAAGCGCTAGCAGCTATTCATTTGATAGTGATTGGGGTGTGCGGCCTCACCCCTTCAATGCCGTCTTGTGCTCGATGACGCGCGAGACCAGGCCGTAGTCCACCGCCTCCTCGGCCGACATCCAGCGGTCCCGCTCGATGTCTTCCAGCACCACCTCCAGTGGCTTGCCTGTCTGGCGGGCAATGGTGCCCGCAATCCGCTCACGCGCTTTCACCATCTCGCGTGCCTGGATGGCGATGTCGCTGGCCGGGCCACCCGCGCCGCCGCTGGGCTGGTGGATCAGAAAGCGTGTGTTGGGCAGGCAGAACCGCCGCTCGCGCGGCGCCGCCAGGTACAGGTGCGTGGCCGCGCTGCCCACCCAGCCAGTGCCGATCATGTTGACCGGCGCAGAAATGAAGCGCACCAGGTCGTGGATCGTGTCGCCCGACTCCAGGTGCCCGCCGGGCGAGCTCACCAGCATGTCGATGGGCTCGGCGCTCTCTGCGTCCAGCGCAATCAGCCGCCGCGCCACATCGGCGGCCAGCGTGTCGGTGATGGTGCCGAAGACGAGCAGGGTGCGCGCCTTGAAGGCCTTTTCTTCCAGATACGAGGTGCGCGGCTCGGCGCCCTGGGCGGAGGATGGGGTGTGGGTGTCTGGCGTGTCCATGGGGCCAAGTCCTTGAAAAGAGTGACAGGACTGCCTTGACGAACGAGACATGCCAGGCGTGACATCCCCTGCGCTGGCGCATTCAAAAATGCGCTGCACGGAGCCGAGGCACCGGCTGCTCCGCTAAGTGCCCCTTTGGAGTGTTCAGCCCACCGCCACGCGCTGCCCCGGTGCGATGGTCGGGGGCGCCGCGTTCAGCGTCTCGATGGCAAACCCCGCCGCCGCCTTGTAGCGGGCCATGAAACCCTCGCGTTCCTCGCGCGGCAGCACGTCGTCGATGTGGTCGAACACCCCGCCGCAGCGCTCGTCCACCAGCCCCAGCAGGCCAAAGGGCCCAGAACCCCGGTTGCGCAGCACCAGCGCAGAGATGTCCTTGCACAGCTTGTCGTCGTAGGCGCGCAGCGCCTGCGGGCCCACGCCATGCGCAATCAGCTGCGCGCCCAGCACGCGCGCATCCACGATGGCCTGGCTGGCCCCGTTGGAGCCCACGGGGTACATCACATGCGCCGCATCGCCCAGCAGCGCCACGCGGCCGTCTACCCAGGTGGGCACCGGGTCGCGGTCGATCATGGGGTATTCAAAAATGTCCTTGGCACCGCGCAGCATGGCGGGCACGTCCAGCCAGCTGTAGTTCCAGCCGTCAAAGTGGTGGATGAACTCCTCCAGCGCCACGCGCCGGTTCCAGTCGCCGTGCTGCCAGCCGCCCTGGTTGTCCACCGTGATCTCGGCAATCCAGTTGATGGTGGCCAGCCCTGTGGTCGGGTCGGGTGGCGTGATGGGGTAGAACACCACGCGGTGCCGCAGCGAGCCCACGCCCACAAACGACGCGCCCGTGCGCACCGGCACCCCCGGCGTGGTGCCCCGCCACATGATGGCGCCACCCCACTGGATGGGGGGCTGCGTGGGGTGCATTTGCGCCCGCACGGCCGAGTGCAGGCCGTCGGCCGCAATCAGCAGCGAGCCCGCTACTTCGCGTTGCGTGCCGTCGCGTGTTTCGACGATGGCGGTGACGCCATTCGCATCCTGCCGGTAGCCCACCACACGTTGCCCCAGCTGCACGGCGTTGTCGCCCAGGCGGGCTTTGACGGCGTGGTACAGCATCATCTGCAGCTGACCCCGGTGCACCGAATACTGCGGCCAGTGGTAGCCCGCCTCCAGGCCGCGCGGCTCGGCATACACCTCGTTCCCGTTGCGGCCCACCAGCGCCCATTCGCGTGCCTGCAGGCCAATGGTGTCCAGCACGTCGTTGCCAAACCCCAGGTCGTGCAGTTCGCGCACGGCGTTGGGCTGCAGGTTGATGCCCACGCCCAGCGGCTGCAGTTCCGGCACCGTTTCAAAGACGATGCAGGGCACGCCGATCTGGTGCAGGGTGAGGGCGGTGGCCATGCCACCAATGCCACCCCCGGCGATCAGCACGGGGTGGGCGGAAGAAGGGTGTGAAGTAGTGGGTGCGCCAGACATGCCGAGATTGTCCATGCAATAGCGGGTGGAGCTTGTCGCGGACGCCGCAGGCCCATGCGGCGCCGGACGCATGCCGGGGGCGGTGTGCTGCAGGTTGGCAGCCTCCTCACCAAGCCCTACTGCTCAGGCGTAGGTATCGACGTTGTTGCCCAGCCCAGCAGATGGAGTCTTTGCCGCCTGGGTCTTCTTTTGCTGCGCGGCATTGGCCGCCGCCTCTTCGGCCTTCGCCACCTGGGACAGTTGTTGCTCTTGCTGTTGCGCGCGCTGTATCGCCGTAATCTGGGCTTGCACCATCTGGATCTGCGCCTGCAGCAGTTTGGCCTTCTCTTGTTTGGCCTTGGCGTCCATGTCGGAACTGACTACGCCCTTGAGTTCCTCCGTCAGCTCGCGCAGCTGCTTTTGCAGCTTGGCGATGTCGCTGCTGCCGCTGGAGGAAGAAGGTTTGACGGAGGTGGTGCTGGCAACTTGCATCCCTGGTTATCGGCAAGACGCAGGGAAAGTTGACGGTCCCTTCGCAAAGCGGGCTCTTGAACTGAGCGCCGCCACCCCATGCCGAACCAGGGTCTGCCGATGTACGGCTTGCCGCAGCCTGTGGCACCATGCCCCGATGCAGAACGATGAACACCTGATGGCGCTGGTGAACGCCAACCGCAGTACCCTGCTGCGCGCCGCTACGCGCCTGCTGGGTCCTGCCGAGGCCGAGGACGCCGTGCAGGACGCCTACGTGCGTGCGCTGGAGGCCCAGGCCCCGGCGCTCAATGCGGCCCAGGCGTGGCTGTTGACGGTGGTGCGCAACCTGGCCATCGACCGCCTGCGGCGGCGCCAGTGGATGGCCCAATGGCTGACCGAAGCCACGCGGACCGCGCATGGCGATGTTGCCGATTCGGTCGTGCCCTCGGCAGAGGCCGATGCCGCGCTGGCGCAGCAAGCCACGCTCGCATTGCGGCGGCTGGCGGCGTGCGTCACGCCCATGGAGGGCGCCGCAGTGCTGCTGCATGCGGTGTTCGATGCCAGCCATGCCGAGCTGGCACAGGCCACCGGCCGGACGGAAGCGGCCAGCCGTCAGCAATTGCGCCGCGCATTGCAGCGCCTGCGGCAAGCCGAAGCGCAGGCCCGCCACGGTGATGAACGCGGTGAACCCAGTGACGGCGACCCGGCGGTGCTGCGCCTTTATCTGCAGTCTTTGCAACTACGGGACCCGCAGGCCCTGTGGGCCCTGCTGCGCCAGCCGCCCGTGAGTGCGATGGCGACGCAGCGCTCCGTGCAACCCGTACCACCGCGTGCCTCGCGCGCACCGGCCACGGTGGGTGGGGTGGTTCAGGTGGGCGGGCAACTGGGGTTGGTGCTCACGCTCGACGGCGTGACACTGTGCGTGTTGCCCCTGGGGCCCTGCGCCGAGCTGGCCCAAGACATCGTGGTGGCCTAGCCGACCCACCGGCACAGCAGCAAGAGCCCGCCCGGCAGCACTCAGGAAGGACGTTCGCAACATCATGGCCTCCCAGACCACCCCCACGTTCTTCGCCACCCCCCAGGCATTTCGCCAGTGGCTGGAGCGCCATGCGGCCAGCGCGCCGGAGTTGCTGGTGGGTTTTCACAAAGTGGGCTCGGGCCGCCCCAGCATGGGCTGGTCGGAGTCCGTGGACGAAGCCCTGTGCTTTGGCTGGATCGATGGCATCCGGCGGCGCATTGACGAGCACACGTATTCGATTCGCTTCACGCCGCGCAAGCCGTCGTCGATCTGGAGTGCGGTCAACATCGCCAAGGTGGAGCAGTTGCAGGCGGCAGGCCGCATGACGGCTGCGGGGCTGGCCGCTTTCGCGCACCGCAAGGCCGACAAGTCGGCCATCTACTCGCACGAGCAGGCGGGGGTGGCCGAGCTGCCGGTGGCGCTGCAGCGCGCGTTCCAGCGCAACAAAGCCGCGTGGCGGTACTTTCAGGAATCCACACCGCCCAGCTACCGCAAGGTGATGCTGCACTGGGTCACATCCGCCAAACGTGATGCGACCCGGGAGGCCCGGTTTGCGCAGCTGGTGGCCGCCTGCGCAGCGGGTGAGCGCATTGAACTGTGGGCGAAGCGGCCGCCCAGTACCAAGACTTAGCCGCTCCCAGCCCAGCCCAGCTCAGCCCAGCCCAGCCCCAAGCCCGAGCCACCCGGTGGGTTGCCGCGCTTGCCGTAAGCTCGCGGAATGCAACAAAGAAACCTTGGACCTTTCTCCGTCTCGGCCATCGGCCTGGGCTGCATGAACCTCTCGCACGCCTATGGCGCGCCGGTGTCTGCCGAGCAGGGCGAGCGCGTGCTGCTGGCCGCGCTGGATGCGGGCGTGACGTTGTTCGACACCGCCACGCTCTATGGCTTTGGCGCCAACGAAACCCTGGTGGGCCGTGTGCTGAAGCAGCACCGCAGCCGTTTCACCCTGGCCAGCAAATGCGGCATGCAGGGCGTCGATGTGAACGGCGACGGCAAGCTGGTGCGCGTGATCGATGGCCGGCCCGCCACGCTGCGCCAGACCTGCGAAGACAGCATGCGCCGCCTGCAGACCGATGTGATCGACCTGTACTACCTGCACCGCTGGGACAAGAAGGTGCCCATCGAAGACAGCGTGGGTGCTTTGGCCGACCTGGTGCGCGCGGGCAAGATCCGCAGCATTGGCCTGTCGGAGGTGTCTGCCGCCACCCTGCGCAAGGCCCACGCGGTGCATCCGATTGCGGCGGTGCAGACCGAGTATTCGCTGTGGACGCGCAACCCCGAGATCGCCGTGCTGGACGCCTGCCGCGAGCTGGGTGCCGCCTTTGTGGCGTTCAGCCCCGTGGCGCGGGGCTTTCTCTGTGGCGAGCTGCGCGATGTGAGCACGCTCGACGCCAAGGATATTCGCCGCGCCATGCCCCGTTTTGCGCCCGACGCCTATGCGGCCAACCTGGCGCTGCTCGACGACTACCAGGCCATTGCGCGCGATGTGGGCTGCACGCCCGCCCAGCTGGCGCTGGCATGGCTACTGCACAAGGCCGAGCACATCATCCCCATCCCCGGCACCACCAGCGTGGCGCATTTGCAGGACGACTTGGGCGCCGCCAATGTGCGGCTGGATGCCGCCACTATGGCGCAGCTGGACGCGCTGATCAACGAGCGCACGGTGGTGGGCAGCCGCTACAACGCGCAGAGCGCGAGTGAAGTCGATACCGAGACGTTTGAAGACCGCGCAGCGTGAGCGGCGCGGTCTTTGTTGCGTTTATTGATATAGGCCGCAGAAACCGGCGTTGCTCAAGCCAACGGCCGCCCCGCCGCGATGGCGGCGTCTCCCTGCCCGCAACGCGCAGCGGTGCGAGAGCCGGGGGGAAGGCGCGCAGCGCCTCAGGGGGGTGTGCTTTATCTCCCGCGCAGGTTCCCCTTGTCATCTGCAATCACGATCTCCACGCGGCGGTTCATGGCGCGGCCTTCGGGCGATGCGTTGTCGGCCACCGGGTGGGCCTTGCCATAGCCGCGTGCGGTGATGCGGCTGGTGTCCACCCCGCGCTGCACCAGCGCATCGCGCACGGCCTGCGCGCGGCGGTCTGACAGGTCCTGGTTGTAGCTGTCGCTACCCACGCTGTCGGTGTAGCCCTCGATCAGCAGCTTGCGGTCCGGGAACTGCTTGAGGAAGTTGGCCAGCTTGTCCAGACGCGGTGCCGCCTGGGCCGACAGCTCGGCCTTGTTGAAGGCAAACAGCACATCGCCCAAGGTCACCAGCAGACCGCGCTCGGTCTGCTGCGCTTCCATGTCGCGCAGCTGGGCTTCGAGTGCGCGCACACGGTCCTGCGCGGCGTTGGCCTGGGCCATGGCGGCGGTGGCTTGTGCCTGCTGTTGTGCGGCGCGCTGCTCGGCGCTCATGGCCTGCTGCTGTGCCTGTTGTGCGCGCAGGCGGGCGGCGTCGGCCTCCTGGGTGCGGGCTTGCAGGCGGATGCGATCCGCTTCGCTGCCGGCCTGCTTGATGTTGGCATCGAGCTGGCGTGCGCGGGCCGTGTTGGTGGCGATCTCGGCACGCTGGCGGGCGATGTACGCCAGGTGGTTGGTCTCAGACGTGTCCTTGTCATCGGCCCACACGTGGTCGGCCTGGGCCAGGGCATCGGTGGCCTGCTTGAGTTCGAGTTGGGCGTACTGGTTGACGGCGGGGTCGCCTGCCGCAGTGCTCACGGCCGTGCGGGCCTCTTCGAGGGCGGGCGACGGGGTGGTACTGGCGCAGGCGGCCAGCAGGCCCACAGCAATCAGGCTGGTGCACAGGGCGGTGGTGCGGTGAAAAAAGCGTGGCATGGTCGGGTGTTCCTTGGGTGTTGGAGTGAATTCAATCGCGGTGCCATCGGGGGCCTTGGCGCTGGTAGGCGAGAGGCGCAGCCGCTAGGTGGGGCGCACTCGGCACAGCGCAGGGCGCTGGATTAGCGGGGCGATCGGCGGTTGATTTCGTCTTGCAGTGCGCGGATGCTGTCCTGCACCTGGGCCAGGGTGGCGGCATTGCCCGCAGCGTCGGCGCGGGTCTCGGCCACGCGGGCATCGACCTCGGCCTCTGCGGCCAGGCGGCGCGCGGCCACATAGTCCTTTTCTGCCATGGCCTTCTCGGCCTGGATGAGCTTCTCGCGGGCCTGCTGCAGCTGCACGGGGGCGCTGGTGGCCACTGCCGGTGCCGCCGCCACGCGGTTGACGGTGGTGCGGGTGACCGCCATCTGTTCGGTGGGGGCGGGGGTGGACGAACAGGCGGCCAGTGCGCCCAGTGCGAGTGCCGCTGTGGCAGTGCGGATCAGTGCAGATGAATGCATGGTGTATGGGACTCCTCTGGAGGTTGTTGGAGACGCCGCACCCGTCTGTGGGGTGGGCAACCAGGGGGATCTGGTGTTGATGCATTGTTGGGGCCCGCTCGGCGAGCGGGCGTAGGTCCTGCCTCTGTATCGCTGTCGGGCATGTCTTACGAACATTTGCACGCCGGGCGCTGACACTGTGAGTGCGACGGATGTGAAGGCGCGTTGGGGAACTCTCGCTTTGCAGGGGTCTCGATCAAGGGCAACACGCGCGCACGCCGCGTTGTTCCCAGGCTGCGCCATCTGCTGCCGATGCCTTTGCGCGGGCTGTTTGCGTACACCGTACGCCCGCTTTCCACCCATCCCCCTTGCACAACGAAGAGGAGAGTTACTGCATGCCGCCATCCACGTTTTTCACCTGGGTCCAGGAGACCACTTTTGCGGGGGTGCCGCTATGGAGCCTGTGTGTAGCCCTGGCAGCGGCTGTCGCTACCTATGCCGCCATCCTTGTGGTGCTGCACCTGCTGACCCGCCGCGCCAAGGGGTGGGCCACGCAGTCACACAGCGGCATGGCACTGACCCTGGTGGACGTGCTGGAAGGCACGAGCCGCACGCTAATGCTGGTGGTGGCACTGCTGGTGGGCGCCAGCCTGCTGGACCTGCCGGGCCGCTGGGAGAGCCGTCTGAGCCAGCTGTGGTTTGTGGCCGTGGCGCTGCAGATGGGGCTGTGGGGCATGCGCGCGATTGGCATCGGCGTGCGCCGCTATGTGGAGCGGCACTCGTCCAGCGGCATGACGCAGGTCAGCGCCTCGGCCACGCTCATGTCGTGGGGGCTGCGCACGCTGCTGTGGAGTGTGGTGCTGCTGGCCATCTTGTCGAATGTGGGCGTGAACATCACGGCCTTCATCGCCAGCCTGGGGGTGGGCGGTATTGCCGTGGCGCTGGCGGTGCAGAACATCCTGGGCGACTTGTTTGCCTCGCTAGCGATTGCGGTGGACAAGCCTTTTGAGGTGGGCGACTTCATCGTGGTGGGTAACGTGTCGGGCACGGTGCAAGTGATCGGTCTCAAGACCACGCGCATCCGCAGCCTGCAGGGCGAGCAGATCGTGATGTCCAACACCGACCTGCTCAAGCAGACCATCAGCAACTTCCGCATGCTGGAGCGGCGGCGCATCGTGTTCACCTTTGGCGTGGCCTATGACACCACCCTCGAGCAGGCGGAGGCGATTCCAGGCGTGGTGCGCAAGCTCATCGAGTCGCACCCGGAGCTGCGCTTTGACCGTGCGCATTTCAAGGCGCTGGGCACCAACTCGCTGGACTACGAGGTGGTCTATATCGTCGAAGACCCGGCCTACAACCTCTACATGGACCTGCAGCAGTCCATCAACCTGGGGCTGCTGCGCGAGTTCAAGGCCATGGGGGTGGAGTTTGCATTCCCCACCCGCACGGTGCACATTGCCAGCACGCCGCCGCAGGCATCCGCAGTGGCCGCGACTTGATTCTGCGGACCAGCGCCGCGCAGGCGAAAAAAAAGCCGGCAGCCTTTGCAGGCGGCCGGCTTGAACAGGGTAGTTACCTCTAGCGCTTTTTCAACTTCTCAAAGAACGCTTACTTGGCGACCACGCGCACCATTTCCAGGCACTTGTTCGAGTAGCCCCATTCGTTGTCGTACCAGCTCACGACCTTGACGAAGGTGCCGTCCAGCGCGATGCCGGCGTCCGCGTCAAAGATCGAAGTGCGGGTGTCGCCACGGAAGTCGGTGGCCACCACCTTGTCTTCGGTGTAGCCCAGCACGCCCTTCAGCGCGCCTTCGGACTGGGCCTTCATCTCGGCCTTGATTTGTTCGTAGGTGGCGGCCTTTTCCAGCTCCACCGTCAGGTCCACCACCGACACGTCGGAGGTGGGCACGCGGAAGGACATGCCGGTCAACTTCTTGTTGAGGGCAGGGATCACCACGCCCACGGCCTTGGCAGCGCCCGTGCTCGAAGGAATGATGTTTTCCAGAATGCCACGGCCACCGCGCCAGTCCTTGTTCGAAGGGCCGTCCACGGTCTTTTGCGTGGCGGTGGCCGCGTGCACGGTGGTCATCAGGCCGCGCTTGATGCCCCACTTGTCATTCAGCACCTTGGCCACGGGGGCCAGGCAGTTGGTGGTGCACGAGGCGTTGGAGATGATGGCCTGGCCCGCGTAGGTGTCGTGGTTCACGCCGAACACGAACATGGGGGTGTCGTCCTTGGAGGGGGCCGACAGCACGACCTTCTTGGCGCCTGCGTCGATGTGCTTCTGTGCCGTGACCTTGTCCAGGAACAGGCCGGTGGATTCGATCACGATGTCGGCGCCGACTTCGTTCCACTTCAGGTTGGCAGGGTCGCGCTCTTGGGTCAGGCGGATCTTCTTGCCGTTGACGATCAGGGTGTTGCCTTCCACGGCCACGGTGCCGTCGAAGCGGCCGTGCACCGAGTCGTACTGCAGCATGTAGGCCAGGTAGTCGGGCTCCAGCAGGTCGTTGATGCCCACGACTTCGATGTCGCTGAAGTTCTGGATGGCCGAGCGCAGCACGTTGCGGCCGATGCGGCCGAAGCCGTTGATACCAATCTTGATCGTCATAGGGAGCCTCTTCAAAGTTGCAAAGTCGAAATCGGGAATCTGCCGCTGCGCGCCCGCTGGCAGCGGGGCACAGCGGGCAGAAGAAGTTTTAGCGGGCCTTCTTGGCGGGCTTCAGGCGCGCAGCACCGGTGGCCACCAGCACGGCATCGGCCACGTTCTCTTCGGTGAAGCCGAAGTGCTTGAACAGCACGGGCGCGGGGGCCGATTCGCCGTAGGTGTCGATGCCCACCACGGCGGCGCAGCCGTACTTCCACCAGCCGTCGGTCACGCCCATTTCCACGGCCACGCGCGGTACGCCGGCAGGCAGCACGCTGCTCTTGTACTTGGCGTCTTCACGGTCGAAGGTGGTGGTGCTGGGCATGGAGACCACGCGCACCGGCACCTTCTTGTCGGCCAGCAGGCGCTGGGCCTTCAGGGCGAGCTGCACTTCGGAGCCGGTGGCGATGATCACGGCCGCGGGCTTCTTCTTGAGGCCCACATCGGCAGGCTCGCTCAGCACGTAGGCACCGCGCGAGATGTCGCCCAGGTCGCGCTTGGGCGCATAGGGCAAGTTCTGGCGCGACAGGGCCAGCACGGTGGGCTTGTTGCGGTTGGACAGGGCCACGCTCCAGGCCACGGCGGTTTCGGCCGTGTCGGCAGGGCGCCACACATCCAGGTTGGGGATCAGGCGCAGGCTGGCCACATGCTCGATGGACTGGTGCGTGGGGCCGTCTTCGCCCAGGCCGATGGAGTCGTGCGTGAACACGTGGATCACGCGCTGCTTCATCAGCGCGGCCATGCGGATGGCGTTGCGGCTGTAGTCGCTGAAGGTCAGGAAGGTGCCGCCGTAGGGGATGAAGCCGCCGTGCAGTGCCACGCCGTTCATGATGGCGGCCATGCCGAACTCGCGCACGCCGTAGTTGATGTGGCGGCCACCGATCTTCTGGCCTTCGGCCACTTCGGTCTTGACCACGTTGCCCTGCATGTCGAAGCGCAGGTTGGGCGTGCTCTTGGTGTTGGTGAGGTTGGAGCCGGTCAGGTCGGCGCTGCCGCCCAGCAGTTCGGGCAGTGCGGCGGTGAAGGCTTCCAGCGCCAGCTGGCTGGCCTTGCGGCTGGCCACGGTTTCGCCCTTGGTGTGGGCGGCCACCACGGTGTCCACGGCCACCTGGGCAAAGTTGGCGGGCAGGTCGCCCTTCATGCGGCGCGTGAATTCGGCAGCCAGCTCAGGGAAGGCCTTGCTGTAGGCGGCAAAGCGGTCATTCCAGGCGGCTTCGGCTTGCTGGCCGCTGGCCTTGGCGTCCCAGCCGACGTACACGTCTTCGGGGATGGCGAAGGGCTCTGCCGTCCAGCCCAGGGCTTCGCGGGTGAGCTTGATTTCTTCAGCGCCCAGGGGCTCGCCGTGGGCCTTGGAGGTGTTGGCGCGGTTGGGGCTGCCCTTGCCGATGTGCGTCTTGCAGATGACCAGCGTGGGGCGCTCGGTCTGCTTCTTGGCTTCGGCAATCGCGTCAGCCACCTTGTCGGCGTCGTGGCCGTCGATGGGGCCGATCACGTTCCAGCCGGCGGACACAAAACGCAGGGCGGTGTTGTCGGCGAACCAGGGCGTCACCTGGCCGTCGATGGAGATGCCGTTGTCGTCGTACAGGGCGATCAGCTTGTTCAGCTTCCAGGCGCCTGCCAGCGAAATCGCTTCCTGGCTGATGCCTTCCATCAGGCAGCCGTCGCCCAGGAACACGTAGGTGTTGTGGTCCACCACGGCATGGCCTTCGCGGTTGAACTCGGCGGCCAGCAGCTTCTCGGCCAGCGCAAAGCCCACGGCGTTGGTGATGCCCTGGCCCAGCGGGCCGGTGGTGGTTTCCACGCCGGGGGTGATGCCCACTTCGGGGTGGCCGGCGGTCTTGCTGTGCAGCTGACGGAAGTTCTTCAGCTCGCTCATGGGCAGGTCGTAGCCCGTGAGGTGCAGCAGCGAATAGATCAGCATCGAACCGTGGCCGTTGCTCAGCACAAAACGGTCGCGGTCAAACCACTGGGGGTTGGTGGGGTTGTGCTTGAGGTGGCGAGCCCACAGGCCCACGGCCATGTCGGCCATGCCCATGGGGGCGCCGGGGTGGCCGGAGTTGGCTTGTTGAACGGCGTCCATGGCCAATGCGCGGATCGCATTTGCCATCTGTTGGGATTGCTGGGTGTTGGCCATGGGGGAGTGGTTCAGGGTGGGAGGTTCAGGGGAAACCCGGCATTTTACCGGCGCGGCTTTCACCCGCCTGAATCGGCCAGCCGTGCGCTGGGTGCAGGGCGGCAATGCACTACAGTGCGGGCCATGCAAGGACTGCACCTCACTGCCGATCTCCAGGGCTGCCGCTGCGCCAGTGCCTGGCTGCTGGACGCCACCGCCCTGGGTCGGGCCTGTACCGATGCGGTGCGCGCCGCCGGGCTGCAGGCTGTGGGGCAGTTGTTTCATGAGTTTCCGGCCACGGCGCATGGCCCTGGTGGGGTGACAGCTACTGTTTTGCTAGCAGAGTCCCACCTGTGTGTGCACACCTGGCCTGAGCAGCGCGCGGTGACGCTGGATGTGTATGTGTGCAACTTCGGCGCCGACCATTCGGCCAAGGCGCACGCGCTGATGGACACGCTGCTGGCCTTGTTCCAGCCCACGGCCGTGGATCGCCACGCGCTGCATCGGGGTGTGGTGAGCGGGGTGGCGGCATGAGTCCTGTTCACCACCAGGTGCCCGCATTGCTGCTGGCCGCTGGCCGGGGCGAACGCATGCGCCCGCTGACCGACACCACGCCCAAGCCCCTGCTGCAGGTGCAGGGCCAGCCGCTGCTGCAGTGGCACTTGCAGGCCTTGCTGGACGCGGGTGTCGAGAGGGCGGTGATCAACACCGCATGGCTGGGCGAACAGATCAGCGGGTATTTTTTTAGCGTTTTTGCCTCCAAGCGCAGGAAGAATATGCCTGAGCAGCTATCAATTTCATACTCCCACGAAGGAGTGGACTTTGGTGGCGCCCTGGAAACTGCGGGCGGCATTGCCCGTGCGTTGCCCCAGCTCGGCCCGGTGTTCTGGCTGGCGGCGGGCGATGTGTTTGCGCCCGACTTTGTGTTCGACCGCGCGGCGGTAGCGGCCTTCGAGGCCAGTAACCATCTGGCCCATCTGTGGCTGGTGCCCAACCCCGCCCACAACCCGCGGGGCGACTTCGGCCTGTCGGCCGACGGCCTGGCGCTGAACCTGCCCGCCGACGACCCCACACCGCGCTACACCTACAGCACCATCGCGCTGCTGCGCGCCGAGCTGTTGGCGCTGCCCTGGTGCGACATTCCGCTGGGCAACCCCAGCGGCATCAAAGCCCCGCTGGCGCCACTGCTTCGCCGGGCCATGGACAATGGCCGCGTCAGTGCGCAGCTCTACACCGGCCGCTGGACCGATGTGGGCACGCCCGAGCGGCTGGCCGAACTCAACACTCTTTCTCTCGACGCGCCATGAACACCACCGTGCCTGCCTCCGTCTATGCCCAGCGCCGTGCGCACCTGGCTGCCCAGCTGGGACTCGGGGGCATTGCCATCATCCCCACGGCGCTGGAGCGTCCGCGCAACCGGGACAGCGACTTTCTGTTCCGCCACGACAGCTACTTTTATTACCTGACCGGCTTCACCGAGCCCGGCGCCTGCCTGGTGCTGGCGCACGACGGCCGCAGCACGCTGTTTTGCCAACCCAAGGACCTGGAGCGCGAGATCTGGGACGGCTACCGCCTGGGCCCGGCCGCTGCGCCCGCAGCCTTGGGCGTGGACGCCGCGCATTCGATGGCGGAGCTGGACAGCAAGCTGCCGCGCCTGCTCGAAAACACGGCCTGCGTCTGGTACCCGTTTGCCACCCACAGCGGCCTGGCTGCGCGTGTGGAGGGCTGGCTCAACGTGGTGCGCGGGCGGGTGCGCTACGGCGCCATCTGCCCTGCCGAGCAGAACGACCTGTGCACCTTGCTCGACGAGATGCGCCTGTTCAAGGACGCGCATGAGCAGGACATCATGCGCCGCGCCAGCGCCATCAGTGCGCAGGCCCACATCCGCGCCATGCAGCGCTCGGCCCGCATGCTGCGCGCCGGGGAGGATGTGCGCGAATACCACCTGGATGCCGAGCTGCTGCACGCGTTCCGCAACGCGGGCTCGCAGTACCCGGCCTACAGTTCCATCGTGGCCGCGGGGGCCAACGCCTGCGTGCTGCACTACCGCGCCGATGCAGCACCTGTGCGCGACGGCGAGCTGGTGCTGATCGACGCAGGCTGCGAGCTGGACAGCTACGCCAGCGACATCACCCGCACCTTCCCGGCCAATGGCAAGTTCACCGCCCCGCAGCGCGCACTGTACGACCTGGTACTGGCGAGCCAGGATGCGGCCGTGGCTGCCACCAAGGCAGGTGCACGCTTCAACGACCCGCACGACGCCACGGTGGCCGTGCTGGCCCAGGGCATGCTGGACCTGGGCTTGCTCGACAAGAACAAGGTGGGCACCGCACAGGACGTGATCGACCAACGTGCCTACTTCCAGTTCTACATGCACCGCACCAGCCACTGGCTGGGCATGGACGTGCACGACTGCGGCAGCTACGTGGAGCCCGGCGAGGTGGGCCAGACCAGCGAACGCAAGGACCCGCTGTCGGGCGAAACCATCACCAACCGCCCCAGCCGCATCCTGCGGCCCGGCATGGTGCTGACCATCGAGCCCGGCATCTACGTGCGCCCCGCCGAAGGGGTGCCCGAGCAGTTCCACAACATCGGCATCCGTATCGAAGACGACGCCATCGTCACCGAGACGGGTTGTGAGCTGATCACGCGCGGCGTGCCGGTGAAGGCCGACGAGATCGAAGCGCTGATGCGCGCCTGAGCGTGGGCAAAACCATGGCCGTGGACACCGCTGCCAGAGCCGATGCGGCGCATGCTCCGGCTCAGCCCGGCAAGTGGCGGCTGGGCGGCGCGCTGTGGCTGCTGGGCATGCCCGGCGTGGTGGCGGTGGTCTGGACGCTGCTGCCCACCTTGAAGGCCAACGAAGCCCTGCTGCCGCTGCCGCCAGAGGCCGTGCTGTTGCTCAGCGGGTTGCAAACGGCGGCGCTCCTGGCGCTGGCCGTGGCGCTGGGGGTGTGGCTGGCGCCCCGCGTGGGTTTGCAGGCGCCTGCAGTGTCTGCCTGGCTGGCCGGTCGACCCGCAGGGCCTGCACTGCGGGCCCAACTCCTGCCTGGCATCGTGGGCGGTGTGGCTGGCGCAGCGTGGCTGTGGGTGCTGTCCCGGCTGGCGCCCACGGCGCTCCAGCCCTCCGATCCTGCCAGTGCCATGCCGTTGGTGGTCAAGCTGCTCTACGGCGGCATTACCGAAGAGCTGATGGTGCGCTGGGGTGTGATGACCCTGCTGCTGTGGCTGGGCTGGCGCCTGTTGCAGCGCGGGCAGGGGCGGCCGGGCAAGGGATTGGTGGCTGCGGCGGTGCTGCTCAGTGCCGTGTTGTTTGCCGTGGGGCATCTGCCTGCCGCGCAGGCGCTGGCCGGCGTGTTGACCGTGCCGGTGGTGGCGTTCGTCTTGGTGGGCAACACGGTTTTTGGCCTGGTCGCGGGCTGGCTGTTTGCGCGCTACGGCCTGGAGGCCGCGATCATTGCGCATGTGCTGGCGCATTGGTTGTCGTCCCCGCTGCTCTGACGCGCTGAGCCCTGTTGCTGCGGAACGGGTAACTCGCATGTAACCGCTTCGTGTGAGAATTGAAACTCGATTACATCCCCAACGACCGAGAGAAAAGAGACATGTCCATGCCTACCCGCCGCGCCACCAAGATTGTTGCCACCCTGGGTCCTGCGTCGAGCGACCCGGCGCTGCTGGAGGCGATGATCCGAGCGGGGGTGAACGTGGTGCGGCTGAACTTCAGCCACGGCAAGGCGCAGGACCACATCGACCGCGCTGCCACCGTGCGCGCTGCCGCCCAGCGTGCGGGCCGCGAAGTGGCCATCATGGCCGACCTGCAGGGCCCCAAGATCCGCGTGGGCAAGTTTGCCGAGGGCAAAGTGCAGCTGGAGCCGGGCGCCAAGTTCGTGCTCGATGCCTCGCGCACCGAGCTGGGCGACATCGATGGCGTGGGGCTGGACTACAAGGAACTGCCGCGCGATGTGAAGTCGGGCGACCTGTTGCTGCTCAATGACGGCCTGATCGTGCTCACCGTGGATGCGGTGCGCGGCGAAGAAGTGCACACCACCGTCAAAGTAGGTGGCGAGCTGTCCAACAACAAGGGCATCAACAAGAAGGGGGGCGGCCTCACGGCACCAGCCCTTACGGCCAAGGACATGGAAGACATCCGCACGGCGATGAGCTTCCAGGCCGACTACGTGGCCGTGAGCTTCCCCAAAAACGCGACCGACATGGAAATGGCCCGCCAGCTGTGCAACGTGGCAGCCTCCGAGTTCCGCCACAAGCCCGGCCTGATCGCCAAGATCGAACGCGCCGAGGCCATCCCGCACCTGGAGGCCATCCTACGCGTGAGCGACGGCATTATGGTGGCGCGTGGCGATCTGGCGGTGGAAGTGGGCAACGCGGCCGTGCCCGCACTGCAAAAGAAGATGATCCGCATGGCGCGGGACCTGGACAAGGTCGTCATCACCGCCACGCAGATGATGGAGAGCATGATCACCAACCCCGTGCCCACGCGCGCCGAGGTGAGTGACGTGGCCAACGCCGTGCTGGACGGCACCGACGCCGTGATGCTGAGCGCCGAAACGGCCGCTGGCCGCTACCCGCTCGAAACCGTGGAAGAGATGGCCACCATCTGCGCGGCAGCCGAGGCGGCGGAAGACCACCAGCTGGATGCTGACTTCACCGGCCAGACCTTTGGCCGCATCGACCAGTCCATCGCCATGGGCGCGCTGTTCACTGCCCACCACCTGGGCGCCAAGGCCATCGTCGCCATGACCGACAGTGGCGCTACGGCCCTGTGGATGAGCCGGCACAGCATCCGCATCCCTATCTACGCGCTCACCCCCAAGGTGGCCACGCAACGCAAGATGGCCATGTACCGCAACGTGCGTCCCTTGCTCATGGACACCAGTGCCGACCGTGACACTGCGCTGGACCAGGCCGAGCGCCACCTCAAGAGCCGCAACATCGTGCAAAAGGGTGATGTGTACGCCATCACCTGTGGCGAGCCCATGGGCGCACCCGGCGGCACGAACATGCTGAAGATCTGCGTGGCCAGCTGACTGGCAGAGGGGGCGCTCCCTCACCACTCCTGCGCCACGCCCTCTAGGCGATAGCGCCGGACGGCGGTCAGTGTGCGTTGCCCTGTGGCGACTTGTGCAGCAGCGCTGCCTGCCAGCGGGACGCCCGCGCGGCCAGGGCATGGATGGCCGCTGCGGCCAGCCCCCCGGTGAGCAGGCCCGCCAGCACATCGGACGGAAAGTGCACGCCCAGGCAGACGCGGCTCCACACCATGGCGGCCGTGACCGCAGCGGCCAGCCAGGTGAGCCCGCGGACCGGCCGCAGTGCGAGGCTGGCCGCCAGTGCGGCGGCGCCTGCCACATGCATGCTGGGAAAGCCTGCGCGCGCTGCGTGCTCGATCCACTGCACGCCAATGCCCAGTTGCGCAGGTCGCGGCGCCGGTACGGCCAGCCGCAGCAATTGCACCCCTAGCCAGGCCAGGGCCATCGACGCGAGCGCCAGGGCCAGGGCGCGCCGCTGCGCTGCATTGCCCAACACCAAGCTGCCGAGCAGCAGGCCGCCCATCGCAGTGGGCAGTTGCTGCGACACCCACCGTGCCACCGTTACCACGGCAGGCAAGGTGGCGGCGTCGGCATTGAGGGCCTGAAACAAGACCAGATCGATTTCAAGCATGGGAGCCGTCCGATGGCGTGGTGGTGTTGGCGAAATGCGGAAAGCGGGGCCGCAATGCGGTGGCGGCCAGGTCGCAGAGCCAGCCGGTGGTCCAGCACAGCCAGCCTGTCCACAGCGTATGGCTCATGAAATGGGCGCCACGCACCTGCTGGGCGGCACCCAATACAAACCCGGCCAGCAATGCGCTCGCCAGCCACCAGCGCGCGGCCGTCGGCGCCTTGTGGCGCAGCGCGAAGTAGCCGCCCAGAAAGGCGAATCCCGCCGATGCATGGCCCGCTGGGAAACAACGGCCGCTGCCGCCATCGAGCACGCCCAGCGCCCAGTGCGACACATGGCGCGCCACGCCGCCAAACTGCGCCAAGTCCCAGGGGCAACTGGTGGCGCTGAGGTTCTTGGTGATGCTGACCACGGCCAGCGAGAGCAGGGCGCTCACGGCCATTTGCAGGCGCTCGCTGGCGTCCAGCTTGCGCAAAAAGCCGCGCGGCCACCACACGCTCAACGCCAGCAGCAGCACCAGCAGCCATCCCAGGCGGCGGGCGCCTTCATGCAGCACCTGCACAAAAAACCACTGGTCCCGCATCGGAAACCCGTTGGAGGACCCGAACACCTGCGCAAAGGCCAGGTCCTGGCCCGCCGCATCCCAAGCCACGACACAGGCCAGCGCCCCCAGGGTCCAGAAAAGCAGTGTGTGGCGGTGTAAGGGGGCGTGGGGCGCGATGGACGGCGGGACGGACGAAGGCTGCATGCGCCGGAAGATAGGCGGCCGTACTTAACGCCGTCTTAAAGTTGGCATCGCCACTGTCACTCCCCTGTCTGATGGGCTGCGACAATGCCCGCATGCGAATACTCGTGGTCGAAGACGATGCGGGCATAGCCAGTGGCCTGCGCAGCAACCTGCAGCAGCGCGGCTATGCGGTGGATGTCAGTGATGGCGTCGCCAGCGCCTGGAGCGCCCTGCGCGCCGAGCGTTTTGACGCGGTGCTACTGGATCTGGGGCTGGTGGACGGTGACGGCAGCGAACTGCTCAGGCGCCTGCGCCTGAGTCCACCCGCCACCGGCGCCGCATCAGCAACCTTGCCGGACCCCGCCACGCCCGTCCTCATCGTCACCGCGCGCGACCAGGTGCACCAGCGCATTGCGGGGCTGGACCAGGGGGCCGACGACTATCTGACCAAGCCGTTTGATGTGGATGAGCTGGACGCGCGCCTGCGCGCCCTGTTGCGGCGCGCGGCGGGGCGGGCGTCGCCCACCATCCGCCTGGGAGACATCGAGCTGGACCCTGCGACCCGCACGGTGCGCCAGCAAGGCAAGCCGGTGGAAATGTCTCCGCGCGAGTTTTCGGTGCTGCTGGTGCTGCTGGAGGCGCGCGGCCGGGTGCTGTCGCGCCAGCAGATCGAGGAGCGCCTGTACAGCTGGGACGCTGCCGTGGAGAGCAATGCGGTCGAGGTGCACATCCACCACCTGCGCCGCAAGCTGGGCAGCGCCGCCATCCAGACCATGCGCGGAGTGGGCTATTTCATGCCGCAGGAAAAGCCTGCATGAACGCGCCCCCTGTTTCTCGTCCCGCGTCGGGGCGCCGCCCCTCGCTCACCCGGCAGCTGTTGCTGTGGTCCCTGGGGGCGCTGGCCATTGTCTGGGGCAGCTTCGTCTTCATTGGCTACCAGACCGGTGTGCATGAAGCTGACGAGCTGACCGACGGGCACCTGGCCAGCGTGGCCGCGCTGCTGCTTAACCTGCGGGCCACCGAGGCCATGGAGGGCCCGCAGCGGACCGAGCGCACCCCCACGCCCTGGCTCAAGTCGCACGACTACCAGCAGACCATCAGCGTGGTGCAGTGGGATGCGCAGGGGCGGGTGCTGTCCATCACAGGCTCGGTGCCCGAGCCGCCTTTCAGCGATGCCGAGGGGTTTGCCGACCTCACGCTGGGCCCCGACAAGGTGGCCTGGCGCAGCTTTTCGCAATGGGATGCGGGGCGCACCCGCAAGATCATGGTGATGCTGGAGCTGCGCGAGCGGGACGAGCTGGCGGATGACATCGCGGGGCAGCTCATCGAGCCCGGTCTGTGGTTGCTGCCTGTGGTGTCTCTGGCTCTGGGGCTCGCGCTGTGGCGCGGCTTGCGGCCTTTGTACGCGCTGTCGGCCGACGTGGCAGCGCTGGACCCGGCCAGTACCCAGCGGCTGGCATCGCGCCATGCCTGGAACGAGTTCGAGTCGGTCGTGGCATCGATCAACACCTTGCTGGACCGCCAGCAGGTCGCCATGGTGCGCGAGCGCCGCCTGGCCAATGAGGTGGCCCACGAATTGCGCACCCCGCTGTCCTCCATCGCGCTGCAGGCCAGCGCCCTGGCGGGGGAGCTGACGGAAGAGGCCCGGGCCCAGTCGCTGGCGCGCATCGGCCAGGATGCTCTGCGTGCGGGTCACGTTCTCAACCAGCTGCTGGCCCTGGCCCGCGCCAGCCGTGCCGAGCTGCACGAAGCCAAGGCGCCCGTTGACCTGAGCGCACTGGCGCGGTCGGTGTGCGCCGACTATGCCCAGGCGGCGTGGAAACGCGGCGACGACCTGGCCCTGTCGGCCCCGCCCGCGCTCACCGTGCCCGGCCATGCGGTGTTGCTGGACATCGCAGTGCGCAATCTGGTGGAAAACGCGCTCAAGCACACGCCCGAAGGCACGCAGATTGCGGTCCAGCTGGGCTCCGCCTACGCTGTTGGCGCGTGGCTGCAGGTGTGTGACGACGGGGCACGCCACCAGGTGGGGAGCGCGGCGGGTCGCACAGCAGCGGTGCCGGTGGACAGCCTGCATCTGGGGCATGAAATCCTGCGCCGCGTGGCGGACATCCACGGGGGGCACTTTGGCGCAGCACCTGCACCGGCGCCGTTTACCACCTGCTACCGGTTGGATTTGCCATCGCCCACCGTATTTTCCCCCGGTTAAAATTACGAGTTACCAAGCGGTTACCGCCGCATTGCCAGGTGCTACAGCGCCTCGCGCCCTCCTTCTTCAACCCTCCACGGACCCCACGACCATGCCCCTCGTTTCGATGCGCGAACTGCTCGACCATGCCGCTGCCAACAGCTATGGCATCCCTGCCTTCAACGTCAACAACCTGGAGCAGGTGCAAGCCGTGATGGCTGCTGCGGACGAAGTGGGCGCTCCCGTCATCCTGCAGGCCAGCGCTGGCGCACGCAAGTACGCGGGCGAACCCTTCATCAAGCACTTGATCCAGGCGGCGGTCGAGGCCTTCCCCCACATCCCGCTGGTGATGCACCAGGACCACGGCACCTCGCCCAAGATTTGCCAGGGTGCCATCGACCTGGGCTTTGGCTCGGTGATGATGGACGGCTCGCTGATGGAAGACGGCAAGACCCCTTCGTCCTTCGACTACAACGTTGAAGTGACGCGCAAGGTGGTGGACATGGCGCACAAGGTGGGCGTTACGGTCGAAGGCGAACTGGGCTGCCTGGGCAACCTCGAAACCGGGGACGCGGGCGAAGAAGACGGCATTGGTGCCGTCGGCAAGCTCGACCACAGCCAGATGCTGACCGATCCCGAAGAAGCCGCCGTGTTTGTGAAGGCCACCCAGCTGGACGCCCTGGCAATCGCCATCGGCACCAGCCATGGCGCCTACAAGTTCAGCCGCAAGCCCACGGGCGACATCCTGGCCATCAGCCGCGTGAAGGAAATCCACCAGCGCATCCCCAACACCCACCTGGTGATGCATGGCTCCTCGTCCGTGCCTGCCGAGTTGCTGGCCATCATCAACCAGTACGGCGGCAAGATGAAGGAAACCTACGGCGTGCCCGTCGAGGAAATCCAGGAAGCCATCAAGCACGGCGTGCGCAAGATCAACATCGACACTGACATCCGCCTGGCGATGACGGGCGCGGTGCGCAAATTCCTGTTTGAAAACCCTGACAAGTTCGACGCCCGCGAATGGCTCAAGCCCGCCCGGGAAGCGGCCAAGCAGGTGTGCAAGCAGCGTTACCTGGAGTTCGGCTGCGAAGGCCAGGGCAGCAAGATCAAGGGCCTGAGCCTGCAGGCCGTGGCCGCCCAGTACGCCTCGGGTGCGCTGGCCCAAGTGGTGAACTGATCGTTTGCACCAGGCCCTGCGGGGCCGCTGCCCAGCCTGGCTGCTTTGTGCTGCCAGGCTTTTTTTTGCCTGTTTGCGGAGGGAGACTGGGGAGTTCCCTCTACTGCAGACAAAGGCGACAGCGACAGGATTTTCTTCATGTAAGCTCGCGGTCAGCTTGCCCACCGGCAGCGCCGCAAGAAGTGTCCGATACCAGGGCGCTTTCAACACATTTTTCACCAGCTACACCGAGTTGGTTGTTGCATGGCAGAAGCCGTCGAGGGACGGACTTGGGTGCCGTGGGATGATTGAAGGCGAATTCGTATGAACCTTTCTCTATGACTCTGACCATTTCAAAGTTCCGGCGGCTGTTGCCTGTGTTGGCTGTGACGGTGTTCACGGTGGCGTGCGCGCCCCTGACCGTTCCTCCCAAGTCCGAATATCCAGTCGGGCGCGCCCGCCTTGTACTGCCGCCGGGGGCCTGGCAGGACCTGGGCACTTCGGAGGAAGCCGTTGCGGGCTCTGCAGGGCGTATTGCACTTCAGACCCGCGATGTGGGGCTGCGTAATGCGCGGGGAGACTGGCTGGCCGTGTTGCGTGTGCAGACCAACCGTGCCGGGGACCTGAGTGGTTCTCCGCAGGGCATCGGTTATTGCCCCACCCAGCAGGACGTCACCGTGGAGGATGGCGCTGCAGGGAGCCCCGTGCGCGCAGACTGTCTGCGCCTCAAGCGATGGGGAAGCAGTTCCCAGTGGCTGGACAAGAACCGGCCGGACCTTGTCGAGTGGCTCAGCACCCGCCAGATCACTCTGACCCAGCCCTATACCTATCTGAGCTATCGCTACGTGACGGAGGCGGGTGCCTGGGTGAAGGTCGATGCCTTGGTGGACCAGCGGCTGTTGCGTCCGGCTACGCGCAATAACGAGGAGTTCCTTGTGGCGGGAAGACCCGCGCTGCAATGGGGGCGTGACCTGGCCCAGGCCGTGCGCCTGAGCTCCGGCATGGTGGACGGCCACCTGGCCATTCCGCCCTTCC
This sequence comes from Acidovorax sp. DMC1, assembly GCF_056314325.1. Taxonomy (NCBI): domain Bacteria; kingdom Pseudomonadati; phylum Pseudomonadota; class Betaproteobacteria; order Burkholderiales; family Comamonadaceae; genus Acidovorax; species Acidovorax sp. DMC1. Next base: position 246,282 of record NZ_JBQUYO010000007.1, read on the forward strand.
CGTTCCCTGCGCCCACATCCAAACCCTAGCGCGCCAGTCCTCCCCTGCCTGGCGGCCTTGCATAACGATTACGAAACTCGAGGAGACCTCTGATGCAGACAAGCCCCGTCCCGCAGCCGCAGCGTATCGGCGTGCCAAGGGAAACCTTTCCCGGTGAAAAGCGCGTGGCCACCGTGCCCGATGTGGTGGAGAAGCTGATCAAGCTGGGCTTCACTGTCACGGTGGAGTCGGGGGCAGGGGATGCCGCCAACTTCAGTGACGACGCCTACCGCGCTGCGGGCGCCGAGATCGTGGGCGACGCTGCCGCGCTGTGGGCTGCATCCGATATCGTCTTCAAGGTCCGCCCGCCCAGCAGCGATGAAGTGGCGCTGATGCGCGAGGGCACGACGCTCATCGACTTCATCTGGCCCGCCCAGAACCCCGAACTGATGCGGCAGCTGGCGGCCCGCAAGGCGACGGTGCTGGCCATCGACTGCCTGCCGCGCACGCTCTCGCGCGCCCAGAAGATGGACGCGCTCACTTCTACCGCAGGCGTCAGCGGCTACCGCGCCGTCATCGAGGCGGCCAATGCCTTCGGCCGCTTCTTCAACGGCCAGATCACGGCCGCAGGCAAAGTGCCGCCCGCCAAGGTGTTCATTGCAGGCGCTGGCGTGGCCGGTCTTGCCGCCATTGGCACCGCAGCCAACCTGGGCGCCATCGTGCGCGCCAATGACACCCGTGCCGAGGTGGCCGACCAGGTCAAGTCGCTGGGTGGCGAGTTCGTCAAGGTGGACTACGAAGAAGAAGGCTCGGGCGGCGGCGGCTATGCCAAGGTCATGAGCGAAGGCTTTCAGGCTGCGCAGCGCAAGATGTATGCGGAGCAGGCCAAGTACGCGGACATCATCATCACCACCGCACTGATCCCCGGCAAACCCGCCCCCAAGCTCATCACCGCCGAGATGGTGCAGAGCATGAAGCCCGGCAGCGTGATCGTGGACATGGCCGCCGAGCAGGGCGGCAACTGCGAACTGACCGTGCCCGGCGAGGCCGTGGTGCGCCATGGTGTGACCATTGTGGGCTACACCGACCTGGCTTCGCGCCTGGCCAAGCAGTCGTCCACGCTGTATGCCACCAACCTGTTGCGCCTGACGGAGGAGCTGTGCAAGGCCAAGGACGGCGTGGCCGTGGTCAACATGGAGGACGACGCGATCCGCGGCCTCACTGTGGTCAAGGAAGGCTCGATCACCTGGCCTGCGCCGCCGCTCAAGCAGGCGCCGGCACCCGCGCCCAAGGCGGCAGCCCCGGTGGCCGAGAAGAAATCGAGCCACGGCACAGGCGCACCCATGTCCGCCAAGACGCTGACCATCGTTTTTGCCGTGCTGGCTGTGCTGTTCTGGGCCATCGGTGCCTACGCGCCCGTGGCCTTCCTGGGACACTTCACGGTGTTCGTGCTGGCCTGCTTCATCGGCTACATGGTGGTGTGGAACGTTACACCCGCACTGCACACGCCGCTGATGAGCGTGACCAACGCCATCTCCAGCATCATCGCCATCGGCGCGCTGGTGCAGATTGCGCCGCCCGATGCGGGCATCAACGGGCGCCCGGACGGGCTGATCCTGTGGCTGGCCTTTGCGGCCCTGGTGCTCACGGCCATCAACATGTTCGGCGGCTTTGCGGTCACGCGCCGCATGCTCGCCATGTTCCGCAAGTAATCCGACAACGACAAGAACAACGAGGAGCACAGAACATGTCCCAAAGTCTCGCTACCGTGGCCTACCTGGGCGCGGCCATTTTGTTCATCCTGAGCCTGGGTGGACTCTCCAACCCTGAAACCTCGCGCCGGGGCAACCTGTTCGGCATGGTCGGCATGGCGCTGGCCGTGCTGGCCACGGTGTTCGGCCCGCGCGTGAGCCCAGCAGGTGTGGCCTGGATCGTCGGCGCTCTGGTCATTGGCGGCGGCATCGGCCTGTATGCGGCCAAGGTCGTCAAGATGACCCAGATGCCCGAACTGGTCGCGCTCATGCACAGCCTGGTGGGCCTTGCGGCTTGCCTGGTGGGGTTTGCCAGCTATGTCGATACTTCGATTCAGCTGCAGGGTGCTGAGAAGATCATCCACGAGGTGGAGATTTATGTGGGCATCCTGATTGGTGCCGTCACGTTCAGCGGCTCGCTGATTGCCTTTGGCAAGCTCAACGGCAAGATCGGCGGCAAGCCGCTGCTGCTGCCTGGCCGCCACTGGCTCAACCTGGCCGCGCTGTTGATCGTGATCTGGTTCGGCCGCGAGTTCCTGCGCGCCGAGACCGTCGAGCAAGGCATGGTGCCGCTCATGGTGATGACGGTGATCGCGCTGCTGTTCGGCATCCACATGGTCATGGCCATTGGTGGTGCCGACATGCCGGTGGTGGTGTCCATGCTCAACAGCTACTCGGGCTGGGCGGCTGCGGCCACGGGTTTCATGCTGTCCAACGACCTGCTCATCGTGACCGGCGCGCTCGTGGGTTCTTCGGGCGCCATCCTGTCCTACATCATGTGCAATGCGATGAACCGCAATTTCATCAGCGTGATTGCGGGGGGCTTTGGTTCGGGCGCGGGCACGACCGCCAAAAAGGGCGAAGCTGCCGAGCCGCAGGGCGAGGCCGTACCCGTCAGCTCCGCTGAGACGGCCGAGCTGCTGCGCGACGCCAAGAGCGTCATCATCGTGCCCGGTTACGGCATGGCCGTAGCCCAGGCGCAGCACACGGTGTACGAGATCACCAAGACCCTGCGCGAGAAGGGCGTGAATGTGCGCTTTGCCATCCACCCCGTGGCAGGCCGCATGCCCGGCCACATGAACGTGCTGCTGGCCGAGGCCAAGGTGCCCTACGACATCGTGATGGAGATGGACGAGATCAACGAGGACTTCCCCGATGCCGACGTGGCAATGGTCATTGGCGCCAACGACATCGTGAACCCCAGCGCGCTGGACGATCCGTCCAGCCCCATCGCTGGCATGCCGGTGCTCGAAGTGTGGAAGGCCAAGACCTCCATCGTGATGAAGCGCTCGATGGCCTCGGGCTATGCGGGGGTGGACAACCCCTTGTTCTACAAGGACAACAACCGCATGCTGTTTGGCGATGCCAAGAAAATGCTGGATGAGGTACTGACCGCGCTCAAGAGCTGACGGGCATAATTCCTCCACAATAAAAGCACGATCGTGCTGAAAAACATCGACGTGCTTGCAGGACCCCCATAAAACCTACCAGGAGACAATCCCAATGACCGACCGCCCGTGGCTGGCCGCCTATCCACAAGGTGTTCCCGCAGACATCGACACCACGCAGTACAGCTCCCTTGTGGCGCTGATGGACGAGGCGTTCAAGAAGTACGCCAACCGCGTGGCCTACAGCTTCATGGGCAAGGACGTGACCTACGCCCAGACCGATTCGCTCTCCAGCGCGTTTGCGGCCTATCTGCAGGGCCTGGGGCTGGTCAAGGGCGACCGCGTGGCCATCATGATGCCCAACGTGCCCCAGTACCCGGTGACCGTGGCGGCCGTGCTGCGCGCGGGCTTCGTGGTCGTCAACGTGAACCCGCTGTACACGCCGCGCGAGCTGGAGCACCAGCTCAAGGATTCGGGCGCCAAGGCCATCGTCATCATCGAGAACTTTGCCACCACGCTGGAGCAGTGCATCGCGCACACGCCCGTCAAGCACGTGGTGCTGTGCGCCATGGGCGACCAGCTCGGTCTGCTCAAAGGGACCTTGGTCAACTACGTGGTGCGCAACGTCAAGAAGATGGTGCCCGCCTACAACCTGCCGGGTGCGGTGCGCTTCAATGACGCCGTGGCGCAGGGCACACGCGGCACCCTCAAGAAGCCCGACATCAAGCCCGACGACATCGCGCTGCTGCAGTACACCGGCGGCACCACGGGGGTGAGCAAGGGCGCGGTGCTGCTGCACCGCAACGTGATCGCCAACGTGCTGCAGTCCGAGGCCTGGAACGAGCCCGTGATGAAGAAGGTGCCCGCAGGTGAGCAGCCCACCAGCATCTGCGCGCTGCCGCTGTACCACATCTTCGCGTTCACCGTGAACATGATGCTGAGCATGCGCACGGGCGGCAAGACCATCCTGATCCCCAACCCGCGCGACCTGCCTGCGGTGCTCAAGGAGCTGTCCAAGCACACCTTCCACAGCTTCCCGGCCGTCAACACGCTGTTCAACGGCCTGGCCAACCACCCCGACTTCAACACCGTCAACTGGAAGAACCTCAAGGTCTCGGTGGGCGGCGGCATGGCGGTGCAGGGTGCTGTGGCCAAGCTCTGGCTCGAAAAGACGGGTTGCCCCATCTGCGAAGGGTATGGCCTGTCGGAGACCAGCCCTTCGGCCAGCTGCAACCCCACCACCAGCACCGAATACACCGGCACCATCGGCGTGCCGCTGCCCAGCACCTCCATGAAGCTACTGGACGATGAAGGCCGTGAGGTCACCACGCTGGGCGAGCCGGGCGAAATCGCCATCAAGGGCCCGCAGGTGATGGCCGGCTACTGGCAACGTCCCGATGAAACCGCCAAGGTCATGACCGAGGACGGCTACTTCAAGTCGGGCGATATCGGCGTGATGGATGCGCGCGGCTTCTTCAAGATCGTGGACCGCAAGAAGGACATGGTGCTGGTCAGCGGCTTCAACGTGTACCCCAACGAGGTCGAAGAAGTGGTGGCCAACTGCCCCGGCGTGCTCGAATGCGCCGTGGTGGGCGTACCCGACGAAAAGACCGGCGAGGCCGTGAAGCTCGTGATCGTGAAGAAGGACCCGGCGCTCACCGAAGCGCAGGTCAAGGAGTTCTGCCGCCACGAGCTCACGGGCTACAAGCAGCCCAAGGTGATCGAGTTCCGCACCGAGCTGCCCAAGACCCCCGTGGGCAAAATCCTGCGCCGCGAACTGCGCGACAAGAAGTGACGCGGCCTGCTGGCACGTCACAATCCCCAGGCGGCTTCGGCCGCCTTTTTTGCGACCGCGCTGCCCAGGGTGGCGCGGGTGTTTTGTGGCCCCATGACATGACCCCAAGGACCTTTGCATGAGCACTGCCATCCTGAGTGCGCTGCCCGAAGAACAGAGCTCGCTGGTGCAACAGCTGGCGCACCCGCAGCGGCTGATGCACGCTGGCCGCGCGTTCTGGCGCGGAGAGCTGCACGACCGCCCGGTGGTGCTGGCGCTGTCGGGCATCGGCAAAGTGGCCGCTGCCACCACGGCCACGGCTTTGATCGAACATTTTGGGGTAGCGCGCATCGTCTTCACGGGCGTCGCGGGAGGGGTCGGCGACGGGGTCCACCGGGGTGATGTGGTGGTGGCGCAAGACTATGTGCAGCACGATATGGATGCCTCGCCGCTGTTCCCTCGGTGGGAGCTGCCGGGATACGCACGCGCCCGCCTGGCGTGCGATCCGGCACTGACTGCTATGCTTTTGGAAGCTGCCAACCTATGCGTCACTAGCGCAAGCGGTCTCTGGGGCTTGAAAAATATCTATGGGGATGCCCATCGGGCGCACCAGGGCCTGGTGGCCAGCGGCGATCGTTTTGTGGCCACCGCACAAGAGTCCGAGCGCCTGTGCACCGCCCTGCGCGCGGCCGGGCACGATGTGCTGGCCGTGGAGATGGAGGGCGCCGCCGTCGCCCAGGTGTGCCATGACTACAGCCTGCCCTTTGCCGCGGTGCGCACCATCTCCGACCGCGCCGACGACGACGCACACGGCGACTTCGCCCAATTCGTGCAGACCGTGGCCAGCCGGTATGCCGAGCACATGGTGCTGTCGTTTTTACAGAAACTATGAAATTGATAGCGGCTAAGGCATGTTGCACTAGCGCTTGCGGCAGATTTTCCCTCTAAAGAGCACTCCACCGCATCCCATTTGCCGTTCGATACGATGCGCTGAAACCGGCGCAATGTATCTACCAGCGCCACCGCGGAACCGGCTTTGCCGGGCCGCTGGAGGCGTTCCCCCTCGGGGGGAAGGCGCGCAGCGCCATAGGGGGCTACTTCAACCAGCCCCGCTTGCGGAAGTACCACATGGGCCCTAGCGCGCTCGCCAGCATCAGCCCCAGCGCATACGGGTAGCCCAGCGACCAGTCCAGTTCGGGCATGAACTTGAAATTCATGCCGTACACGCTGGCGATCAGCGTGGGTGGCAGCAGTGCCACGCTGGCCACCGAGAAGATCTTGATGATCTTGTTCTGGTTGATGTTGATGAAACCGACCGTGGCGTCCATCAAGAAGTTGATCTTGTCGAACAGGAACGCCGTGTGGTTGTCTAGCGACTCGATGTCGCGCAGGATCTGGCGGGCTTCCTCGAACTGCTCGGAGTTGAGCATCTTGGAGCGCATCATGAAGCTCACGGCGCGGCGCGTGTCCATCACGTTGCGGCGGATGCGGCCGTTCAAGTCTTCCTGGCGGGCGATGGCGGCCAGCACCTCGCCAGCGCGGGTGTCCGTCACGTCGCCGGCCAGCACCTGCTTGCTCACGGCCTCCAGCTCGTCGTAGATGTTCTCCAGCGTGTCGGCCGAGTATTCGGCGTCGGCGTCGAACAGCTTGAGCAGCACTTCCTTGGCGTCTTCAATCAGCCCGGGCGCGCGGCGCGCGCGCATGCGCAGCAGGCGGAACACGGGCACGTCTTCGTCGTGGATGGAGAACAGCACGCCCCGGCTTTTCAGGTTGGTGTTGTGCTGGTTCAGGATGAAGGCCACGCGCACCGAACGGGGGTCTTCGTCGTCATCGATCAAGAAGTCGCTGCGGATGTGCAGCTCGCCGTTGTCTTCCTCGTAGAAGCGGGCGGATTCCTCGATGTCCTCGTCCATCGCATCCTCGGGGATGGACAGGCCGTAGTGCTGCTTGATCCAGCGCTTCTCTTCGAGCGTGGGGGCTTCCAGGTCCACCCAGATCGGCTGGAACTTGGTCAGCTCTTCCAGGGACTCGATTTCTTCCTGGAACAGCCGACCATTGGCGAGCGTAAAGATGTTGAGCATGGGCTCACTCCCTTGTTTTTTGGCGTCTGCGGTGTGGGGGTAGGGGTGCTTTCAACCCCACAGCAGTCAAATGCGCCGGGAGCTGAAAGCTACCAACTCGGGTAGGTTTCCAAGAAGCTGTCTCCGTAAAAATTAGGCAAGCGGCGGATTATGGCACCGGGCGACGGTCTCGCCGGTCCGGCGGGGGGCATGGAAGGGGCTCGGACCCTGCCCACAGGCTCTCAGCCCTCGGCCTCGGCACTGCGCACCATGGCCAGCGCACGGCACAGGTCGGCCCAGGCGGCGGCCTTGTTGTCTTGCGAGCGCAGCAAAAAGGCGGGGTCGTAGGTCACCACCGCCGGGCAACCGGCCAGCACATGCGGGCCCGCGCGCAGGCGACCCAGCGGCTCGGTGCGGCCCAGCGCCGCGCGTGCCGCCACATGGCCCAGCACCAGCACCATGGCGGGCTGCAGCTGGGCCACAGCGTCGGCCAGGGCTGCAGGAATATCGGCGCTGGCTTCCGTGCCGGGCGCAGACCGCTCCAGAGCCGCCAGGAACACGCGCGGGTGCCGGTGCAATTGCATGGCGCGCAGCATGTTGTCGAGCAGGCGGCCCGCTTCGCCACCCAGGGGCTCTGTGGGCGTCATGCTTTCGGCCACGATGAGCCAGCCCCGCCCCAGCCCGGCGGGCGTTTGCGCAGGGTCAGTGGCGGGGTAGAGCGCCTGCGGCGGGTGCAGGCGCAGGGCGGGCGCGGCCGTGCCTGTTGTGGCCGGTGCAGGAGCCGGCGATGTGCTGCGGCTGGTGGTGTGGACCAGGGGCGCTGGAGGGCGCTCGGCAGGCGCAGGAGACGGCGCGGGAGAGGGCGCCTGGGGTTGTGCGCGCGGCGGCGCGACGGCAGATGCCGCCACGGCCGCAAGGGCTGAGGGAGCGCTTGCCGGAGGCTGCGCCGTGGCCTCCTGGGCGGGGGAGGGGCCCCACACGGTGACGCCCATTTCTTGCAGCATGGCGCGCTGTCGCGCATCGAGGTGGAGGCTCATACAGAAAGAAAACAGGCCATCGGTGGTTCAGCAGGGTCGGGTGCGGCGTGGGGTCAGAGCGCTAGGCTCATGACCACAGCGTCTTCGCGTTGGCCGTGCGCGGCGGGGTAGTAGCGCTTGCGGTCGCCCACGCGGCGGAATCCGTGGGTCTGGTAGATCTGCTGGGCGCGCAGGTTGCTCGCCCGCACCTCCAGCCACAGCCATTGTGCCCCGCGCCCGCGTGACCACAGGGCCAGGGCGTCCAGCAGCACGCGGGCCCAGCCCTGGCGCTGGTATTCGGGGGTGACGGTGATGTTGAGCAGGTGCACTTCGTCCACCCCCATCATGGCCACAAAGTAGCCCAGCAGGTGGTCGTCCGCCATCAGCAGCTGCGCCTCGTAGCCAGACGCCAGCGCGTCGGTGAAGTTGCCACGGGTCCAGGGGTGCGAATAGGCGCGCTGTTCCACCGCCAGCACGGCATCCAGCCGGGCCAAGGTCAGCGTCTCGAAGCGCGCCTCGGGGCGGGCGGTGCTGGCGCCGGGCGGCAATGCAGAAGAAGTAGGCAGTGCGCTCATGGGGGATTCATTCACCACATCTCAGGGAGTGGCCGCCGCCTGGGCGGCGCGCAGCGCGGCCCGTTCGGCGGTGGTTTGCGCCACTTTATCGCGGATGTAGCGCGGCAGGGCATCGCCCGCCGCCACGGCTTGGCCCGCAGCGATCAGGGCGGGTGCCAGGCGCAGCAGGGCCGTGGCGGTGGGTAAGGCCGTGACGTGTGAGGCGGCTGGCGCCAGCCGGTCGCCATAGGGCGTGCGGGCATTGCCTGCCACCGTCCAGCCTGTGGGGGGCTGCACCGACTCGGGGGCGCCCAGGCCGAAGTCCTCGTCCGCCTGCCAGCGGGCTTCTCCCGGCAACCATTCGCAGCGTGCGTGGTAAACCTCGTCCATGCGCGCATCCAGCACCGCCACCACCTGGGTGCAGCCGTTTTGCAGGCGGGCCTCCTCGGCAACGGCCAGCAGGGTGTCCACCGGCAGCACGGGCACTCCTTGCCCGCCCTTGGCACCAAAGGCCAGGCCCTGGGCCACGGCGCAGGCGGTGCGCAGCCCGGTGAACGAGCCGGGGCCGCGACCGAACACCACCGCGTCCAAGGTGTCGAACGTCAGGCCCGCCTGCGCCATCAGCGCGCGCACCGCAGGGATCAGCGCCGCCGAGGCCTGCGCGCCCCCGGGCCCCTGGTGCTGCCAGACCCCATCGCCATGCTGCACAGCGATGGAGAGGGTGTCGGTACTGGTGTCAAAGGCAAGCAGATTCATGGGCAGGGTTAGGAGGTAGGGGGTGGCGCGGCCGGGACAAAGGCGCTCAGGACGCCGCTTTGGCAGCGGCTGCGGGGGCCTGGCTTTTGCGCAGCACCCCCACGAGGATACCGGCGGTGACCAGCAGCAGGCCGGCCACCAGGTTCCAGTGCATCGGCTCATCCAGAAACACTACTGCGCCGATGGCCGACAGGCCGGGCACCAGGGCTGTGATCATGGTGGAGCGCACGGGGCCATAGTGCTGGATCATGCGCGTGAAGCCAATGCCCGAGACCACCACGGAGCCCCCGCCCTGGAACAGCATCTGGAACGCGATCTCGCTCCACGGCGCCTGGGCCAGATGGCTGGTGACTGCACCCAGCCAGACCAGCAGCGCATAGCTGGGCAGGTACACCATGCAGGCAAACGCGGTGATGGCGATGGTGGCCTGCACCGCATCGACCGCGTGGCGCCGTGCCAGCACGCTGTAGGTGGCCCAGGACGACGCGGCCAGCATGAACAGCAGGTCGCCTTTCCACACGTCCCCGCCCGAAAACGCCGCCAGCAGGCTGCGCCCTCCCACCAGCAGGTCGCCCGCCACGATCAGCGCCAGGCCGGCGGCGCGCAACGGGGTGATGTGGTCGCGCAGCAACCAGGCGGCCAGCAGCGCCGTCCACAGCGGCAGGCTGCCCGGCATGAGCACCGCCGCATGGGTGGCCGGTGCATGGAAGAACCCTGAATAGGCCAGCAGCGCGTACAGCAGCCCGCCAAAGCTGCCCAGCAGCGCCGTGGTGCGCAAAGGCAGGGGCGAGATGCCCGCCAGGCTGGACGCCGGTGCCGAGGCCCCCAATGCCGCATGGCGCCGTCGCACCATCCACCAGCCCCAGGGCAGCAACACCAGGCTGGCGCCCACGATGCGCAGCAGCGCAATGTCGAACGGGGTGAGCGTGCGCTGGGCTGAGGCGCGGGCGATGATGATGAAGCCCGTCCAGATGGTGACGGTGACCACGGCCGCCAGCAGGCCGATGGTGCGGGGAGAAAAACGCATCGGGCGATTATCGGCGCCCGCCGCATGCCGTGCTGGCGCGGGGCCTGGTGCGGGTGCGCGGGCGATAGACTCCCCGCCATGTTGTCTGTTTCTGCTCTTTGGCGCCGCCGTGTGCTGCGTGGTGTGGTGGGTTGTGCGGCTGCGTGGCTAGTGGCTGCAGGCGGGGCGGGCCTGGCGGGGGCGCAGACGGGCGGGCCGCCTGCTGGCTCGCTGCCGCCCGAGGTGGAGGCCGCCCTGGCGCGCGCCAGGCTGCCGCGCGAGTCCCTGTCGGTGGTGGTGGTGGACGCGCAAGCTGCCGGCAAGGCCAGCCCGCGCCTTGCGCACCGTGCCCAGGTGCCTGTGAACCCCGCGTCGGTGATGAAGCTGGTGACCACCTATGCAGCGCTGGAGCAGCTGGGCCCCGCCTATGTCTGGAACACGCCGGTGTATGTGCAAGGCACGGTACAGGACGGCAGCCTGCGGGGCAATGTCTACATCCAGGGCCAGGGCGATCCCAAGCTGGTCATGGAGCGGTTGTGGCTGCTGATGCGGCGGCTGCAGGGCCAGGGCATCCAGGTCATCGTGGGCGATATCGTGCTGGACCGCACGGCGTTCGACGTGCCGGACCAGGACCCGGCACGGTTTGATGGCGAGCCGCTGCGGCCCTACAACGCCTCACCGGACGCCCTGCTGCTCAATTACAAATCGTCGGTGATGACCTTTGTGCCCGATGCGGCCGGTGGCTTGGCGCGCATCCAGTACGACCCGCCACTGGCCGGAGTGCAGCGCCAGCCCACCGTGGCGCTGGCGGCGCCGGGTGCGGATTGTGGCGACTGGCGTACCGCCCTGCGCGCGGAGTTGTCGGACCCCTCGAAGGTGTCGTTCCAGGGTGTGTACCCCGCCGCCTGTGGCGAACGCCTGTGGCCGGTGGCGGCGGCCGACCCGCGTGGCTTTGCGGCGCGGGCGGTGGAGGGCATGTGGCGCGAACTGGGCGGCAAGCTCACGGGCAGCGTGCGCGACGGCAAGGTGCCCCCGGGCCTCAAGCCCGCGTTTGTGGTCACATCCCCCGCACTGTCCGAGGTGGTGCGCGACGTGAACAAGTACAGCAACAACGTGATGGCGCAGCAGGTCTTTCTGACCCTGGCGCTGCAAAAAAACGGCGTGGCCACGTTCGACGGCGCCCGCGAGGTGCTGCGCCAGTGGTGGCAGGCCCGCATGGGCGATGCCGATCTGCCGCAGGTGGACAACGGCGCCGGGCTCAGCCGCGATGCGCGCCTGACCGCACAGGCCCTGGCCCGCATGCTGCAGGTGGCCTGGGTATCGCCCGTGATGCCGGAGCTGGTGGCTTCGCTGCCGATCACGGGGGTGGATGGCACGCTGCGCCGCAGCCAGAGCCGGGCGGGCACTGCCCACCTCAAGACGGGTAGCCTGCGCGACGTGATGGCTGTGGCAGGCTATGTGCATGCCGCCAGCGGGCGCCGCTATGTGCTGGTGGCGGTGGTCAACCACCCCAACGCAGGGGCTGCGCGGCCCGTGCTCGACAGCCTCATCGACTGGACGGCACGTGAGCAGTGAATAATCGCTGCTGCCCTGCGTTTTCCCCACCATGCAACTCCATGAACTGATCGGCTATCTGGCCGCCTGCCTGACCACCTGCAGCTTTGTGCCGCAGGCCCTGCACACGTTTCGCACGCGGGACGTGAGCGGTATCTCGCTGGGCATGTACAGCGTGTTCACGGTGGGGGTGGCACTGTGGCTGGCCTACGGCCTGGCGCTGGCGGCCTGGCCCATCGTGGTGGCCAATGCCATCACCCTGGCCCTGGCCGGCACCATCCTGGGCATGAAGCTGGTATACAGCGCACGCCGTCCTGACTGACCGGGCGGGGCCGCCTTGGCGCGCTGTCGCCTAGGTGTCTGGCGAGGTATGGCCTCCCGCGTTATCCCCTATGGATGCTGCAGCGCAGGTGCGCGCACGATGCGTCGTTCTTCACTGACCGAGGTATCCATCCATGACCTATTTCCGCCTTACCTGTGTGGCCGCTGCGGCGGTCCTGCTTGTCGCCTGCGGTGGCTCTGACGACCCGGCGCGCGGCGCACTGATCGACCCGCCTGCCACGCTCACCACGCTCACCGTGGCGCAGATTGACGCGGCCACGGCCAGCAGCGGCCTGCAGGCGATCAGCGGCAAGGCCAAGTGCGATGTGAAGGTGGTGTCGCTGAACTATGCGACCGTGGGTGCCAAGAGCGGCGAAAACACCAACGCCTCGGGCGTGATGCTGGTGCCAGCTGGCAACTGCACCACCGCAGCCCCGCTGGTGGCCTATGCCAAGGGCACCGATGTGCAAAAGCCCCGCACCCTGGCCAACCCGCAGGACAGCGAAACCTTCTTGCTGGCCGCCATGTACGCCGCGCAGGGCTATGCCGTGGTGGCCACCGACTACCTGGGCTTTGCCAAGTCGGGCTACAGCTACCACCCCTACTTGCATGCGGACTCAGAAGCCACATCGGTCATCGACTCGGTGCGCGCGGCACGCAATGCGGCAGGCACGGTGGGGGCTACGCTGTCGGGCAAGGTGATGTTCACCGGTTACTCGCAGGGCGGCCACTCGTCCATGGCGGCGCAGCGCGCGGCCGAGCGGGACTACGGCAACGAATTCAATGTGGTCGCGGGCGCGCACTTGGCCGGCCCCTACAACCTGTCGGGTTCGCTGCGCATTCCGGACGCGATCGCGGGCGTGCAGTTCTTTGTGCCCTACCTCGTCACCGCCTGGCAGAAGGTCTATGGCAACGTCTACACCGACGTGAAGGACGTGTTCAAGGCGCCGTACTCGGGCTACATCGAGAACCTGCTGCCCAACCCCACGCTCAACTACACCACCCTGGTGACCACGGGCACGCTGCCCTCGGGCACACCCAACCAGGCGCGTGACGCGCTGTTCCAGTCGGCGTTCATCACCGGCTCGCAGACCAGCACCACCCACCCGCTGTACCTGGCCGCCAAAAAGAACGACTTGCTGGGCTGGACCCCCAAGGCGCGCGTGATGCTGTGCGGCGGCGCGGGCGACCCCACGGTGCCCCCGGCGGTCCACATGGCCGTCATGAAAGCCGACTTTGACAGCCGGGGCGTGACAAACGTCAGCACAGTCGACGTGGACGCCGCCATCCAGGCCACCTATGGTCCTGGCGGCAAGGCTCCCACCGACCCCACCTCGGCAGCTTTTGCCACCTACTATGGCAGCTACCACGGCACCTACGAGCCACCTTTCTGCCACGCGCAGGCCAAGGCGGTATTCGACACGGTCAAGTGAGAGCTGTGATGCCTGCGTGAAGCCCCCAAGGGGTTCGCAGGCTTTTAGAACCCCACCCCTAAGCCCCACCGGTGTTTACCCGGTGGGGCTTTTTTGCGTTGGCGAATATGATTTGCGAGGAATAGCACGGTCGTTCTATTTTTACGATAACAGGAGTGATACCGATGGTTTTTCAGCGCAAGGCTTTGTGGGTTTCTCTGGCGGCAGCGTCGCTGCTGGTGGCGTGCGGGGGCGGCGGTGCCGACACCTCGCCGGTGGCGCCCATCAAGACCGTCAAGGTCATGGGTGACAGCATCGCCGACAGCGGCACGTTCGGCTTCAAGTTCACGGTGCAAGGCAGCGCCCCCACAGGCCCGGCGTCCACGCCCATCTGGCCCGAACTGGTGGCCAGCAACTACGGCAGCACGCTCTGCCCCCGCTATGTGTCCACCGGCAGCGCGTTCAACAACGCGGCGGGCTGCACCAACTACGCCATTGGTGGCGGTCGCATCAACAACTTCACGGCGCCTGCGTCGCCTGTCTCCATCGTCAAGCAGCTGACCGACGCAGGGGCTGACGGCTTCAGCGCGGGGGACCTGTTACTGATCGACGGCGGCGGCAACGACGCTGCGGACCTCATCGGTGCCTACCTGTCGGCCTCCAAGGATGGCGGCAAGGCTTTCGGCGCGCTGCTCTCCACCCTGCTGCCTGCGGCCACGGTGAACGCCGGCCTTGCGGGTGGTGCCACGGGCCAGGCCCAGGTGGGTGGCGCCTACATGGTGGCGCTGGCCGACAAGTTCCACGACGCGATCGAGGCCAATGCCTTGAGCAAGGGCGCGCAGCGTGTGGCGGTGCTGAACATGCCCGCCATCGACAAGACGCCGCGCCTGCAGCAGGTGCTCGGCGGCATCACGGCGACTGCGGGCGCTGCCGCCAGCGCGCAGGTGCAGGGCCTGCTCAAGGCCTGGCTCGAAGCCTTCAACGCCCAACTGGCCAAACGTTTTGCGGGCAACAGCAAGGTAGTGGTGGTGGACTTCTACACCTCGTTCAACGACCAGGTGGCCAACCCGGCGCAGTTCGGGCTGACCAACGCCAAGAACACCGCATGCCCCATCACCGGCCAGGGTGCGGACGGCCTGCCCAGCTATACCTTCCCCACCTGCACGGCCGCCGCCCTGTCGGCGCAGACACCACCCGCAGGCGCCACGGGGGGCGTGGACTGGTGGAAGACCTACGCGTTCTCCGACAGCTTCCACCCCACGCCATATGGCCACCAACTGGTCAGCCAGCTGGTATCGCGTTCGCTGGCCCGCGCAGGCTGGCTGTAATCGGCAGTTGAAGGGTTCAAACACCATGCAAAACAAAACCATCACCCCTTCCCTGGCTGGCGCTGTGGCTGCACTGGCGCTCACCCTGTCCGGCGGCGCGCAGGCCCAGACCGCTGGCAGCTGGCTGGTGCGCGCGGGCGCCACGCAAATCGCGCCCCAGGTCACCAGTGGCGACCTGTCCGCGCCCAGCTTCACGGGCACCAAGGTGGACGTGCATGCCGACACCCAACTGGCCGGCGGTATCACCTACATGCTCACCGACCACTGGGCGGTGGACGTGCCCCTGGCCCTGCCTTTCAAGCACAACATCATGGGCGCCGGAGCCATCGCCGGCGTGGGCAAGATCGGCGAGGTCAAGGTGCTGCCCATGACCGTGTTCGCGCAGTACCGCTTTCTGGAGGCCAATGCGCGGGTGCGCCCCTACGTGGGCCTGGGCGTGACTTACGCCAAGTTCTTCAAGGAGCGCGGCACCGCAGCGCTGACAGGGCTCACCGGCGGCAACCCCTCGCGCCCCACCACGCTGAGCGCTGAATCCCGGTTTGGCCTCACGCCGCAGGTGGGTGTGAGCATTGCGCTGAACGACCAGTGGTCGCTGGACGTGGCGTACTACAAGACCTTCGTGAAGACCCGCAACACCCTGTCCACGGGCCAGACCATCGACGTCAAGCTCAACCCCAACGTGGTGGCGCTGGGCGTGGTCTATCGGTTCTGACCTTCATTCGGGGTATATCGATGGCCCACAAAAAAGCCGCCCAGTGGGCGGCTTTTTGCTGGGCGGAGCGCGGAGCGCGCCGGCTTACCAGCGTGCGCGCAGGCGGTCGTAGGCGTAGGTGCCAAACTGGCGCTGGGCCGATGGTGTGAGGTACACGCTATCGGCAAACACGAACGAGGTGGCATTGGCACCCGACAGCAGCGTGGAGGACGTGCACAGGGCCGAATTGACCTGGCCCGCGCCGATGCCGATACCGTTGTTCGCGTCCACCGACGTGCACACGGCCGCCGTGGAGTTGTTGAAGCCATAGTTGCCCGGCACGCTGGTGTACAGGTTCACGTAATAGGCCGAGTCCACGTACAGCACGTTGGCGCCCAGGTCCACGATGCCGACCAGCAGGCCTTCGTTGAAGCGGCTGCTGGCGTTGCTCAGCAGGGCTTCACGGCCGATGGTCTTGGCCCAGGGGGTCTTGCTCAGGTCGTAGGTGCCGGTCACCACCACGTACTTGGCGCCTGCCGTCACCAGGCGGCGCACCTGGGCCGCGAGGTCCTCACCGGCCTTGCGGGCGGCGGCCACCATGGCGTCCTGGGTCAGGGTGCCTGCGTTCACAGCGGCCATGCCGGCGATCACGTCGCTGACACCGCCGCTCACCATCACCACATCAGTGGCTGCAAAGCTACCGCTGGCCAGGAAGGCGTCGATCTGTTCGGTGACGGTGCGGGTGCTGGCGTTGCCGGCCGCATCGGGCTTGGCGCTGACGCGGGCATTGCCGGTGGCGTAGCTCAGGCCGCCTGCAGAGACCGGGGTGAGCGACTTGCCGTAGTTGGCCACCACCTGCAGGGTCCAGTTGTTGACGCTTCCGTCATTGACGGTGTAGCGCGAGCCGTTTTGCCCCACATCGTTCATGGCGTCGCCGAACGCAATGAAGCGCTGGGGCGTGATGGCCGATTCGGTGGTGCTGGAACCGCAGGCCGCGAGCAACGCGGCCGACGCACATGCGGCGACCATGAGGGTGCGGCGCATCCAATTTGCTGCCATGTATTTCTCCAGAAAAGTGGGGGGTAGTTTAACGACGCAAAGTCAACGGATGTAAAGCGGCGCCATCGCGCAGGCTCAGGCGGCGGATGCGCGCTGCAGGCGGTCGCGCACGCCTTCCCAATCGGGGCTGGCGGGCGGGGTCTCGATCCAGATCAGCTTCACGCCTTCGTCGTCAAAACTGCGCAGCACGGCGAAGAGCTGCTGTGCCGTGGCCGCTGCGTCATCGGGCATGCGCCGCATGACCAGCTTGGACGACTGGGTGCGCAAGGCGGCGCGGGCGTAGACCGCGATGTGGGCCGCGTCGGCCCCCAGCACATCCAGGCTTGTCTGCAGCGCCTTGGCATCCATCAGCCGCACTTTGGCGCTGGGCGCGTAGTGGGCTTCCAGCGTGCCCGAGGCGCGGGGCGTGGCCGTGGGCAGGTCTTCCTTGGACAGGGGGGCGATGCCGCAGGCCGCTGCAATCTGAGCCCGGGTGATGGCGCCGGGCCGCAGCAGCACTGGCACACCGCGCGTGCAGTCCACGATGGTGCTTTCAATGCCCACGTCGCAGGGCCCGCCGTCCAGCACCAGCAGGTCGTCGCCCAGCTCGTCCTGCACGTGCTGGGCGGTGGTGGGGCTCACGCGGCCAAAACGATTGGCGCTGGGGGCCGCCACGCCCCAGACGGGCGGGCCACCGGCTTCGTCGCCATCGCTGGGGGCCGCGCAGGCCAGCAGCAGGGCGTGGGCTACGGGGTGTGCGGGGCAGCGCAGCCCCACGCTGTCCTGCCCGCCGGTGGCGGCGGTGGCCACGCCAGGAAGGCGCGGCAGGATGAGCGTGAGCGGGCCGGGCCAGAAGGCATCGACCAGCTTTTGCGCAAAGTCGGGCACTCGGCTGGCGAAGTGCGCAATGCCCTCGGCATTGGCCACATGCACGATCAGCGGGTGGTCGCTGGGCCGCCCCTTGGCGGCAAAGATCTGCGCCACGGCGGTATCACTGCTGGCATCGGCCGCGAGGCCATACACCGTTTCGGTGGGCAGGCCGAGCAGGGCGCCGCTGCGCACCGCGCGTGCCGCGGCGGCGATGGCCTGGGGGTCGTTGCCGTCAAGGATCATGGAAACAGCCCGGCTCAGAAGGGCTCGATGCCCAGCAGCGCTGCGGCCTGCAGGGCCGTGGCGCGCGCCGCCTCAGGGGAGGCGGCGGTGATGTTCAGGTGCCCCATCTTGCGGCCGCGCTTGGCGTCGCGCTTGCCGTACAGGTGCAGGTGGGTGCCGGGCAGGGCCAATACCTGGGCCCAGGGCGGGGTCTGCGCCGCCTCGCCGTGGGCAAACCACAAGTCGCCCAGCAGGTTCAGCATGACGGCGGCGCTGTGCTGGCGCGGCTGCGTCAGCGGCAGGCGGGCCATGGTGCGCACCTGCAACTCGAACTGCGACACGTCGCAGGCGTTCTGGCTGTAGTGGCCGCTGTTGTGCGGGCGCGGGGCGATCTCGTTGACCACGAGGCTGCCGTCCTGCAGCACGAAGAACTCCACGCACAGCACGCCCACGTACTGTAGGCCTTCTGCTACAGATTTCGCAGCATTCACCGCTTGATCCACTAGCGCTTGCGGCAGATTTCCTTCATAAACCTCGGTCACGGCAAGGATGCCGTCGCGGTGCAGGTTGCGCTGCACGGGCAGGTGCACCATCGCCCCATCGGCACCGCGCGCGACGATCACGGAGCATTCCAGCTGCAGCGGCAGCATCTTCTCCAGCACGCAAGGCACCTTGCCGACAGACTCCCACGCGGCGGCCAGCTCGGCGGGCGTCTTCACGCGCACCTGGCCCTTGCCGTCGTAGCCCATGCGGGCGGTCTTGAGGATGCCGGGCAACAGGCTAGGGGCCACAGCCGCCAGTTGTTCTGCCGTTTCGATCACCGCATACGGTGCACAAGGCACGCCGCAGGCCACAAAGTGCGCCTTCTCGCGCGCACGGTCTTGCGCTACCGACACGGCGCTGGCGGCGGGCGACACGGGGCGTTGCGTGGCCAGGGCGGCCAGTGCAGCGGCGGGTACGTTCTCGAACTCGGTGGTTACCGCATCCGACAGGCGGGCCAGCTCGGCCAGGCCCTGCGGGTCTTCGTAGCCCGTCTGGATGTGGTGGTGGCTCACCAACCCGGCGGGACTGGTCGGGTCGGCATCAAGCACGGCCGTAAAGTAGCCCATGGCCTGCGCCTGGTGCACGAACATGCGGCCCAACTGGCCGCCGCCCAGCACGCCCAGGGTTGCACCAGGGAGCAAAGGCTTCAGGTCACTGGCGGTCATGCGGCGGGCGGCAGGGTCATGTTGCGGGCCACTTCCGTCTGCTCGGCGCGGAAGGCTTCCAGGCGCTGGCGCAGTTCGGGGCTCTCGTTGGCCAGCAGGGCCACGGCAAACAGGGCCGCGTTGGCCGCACCAGCGGTGCCGATGGCAAACGTCGCCACCGGGATGCCCTTGGGCATTTGCACAATGCTGTGCAGCGAGTCCACACCCTGCAGGTGGCGGCTGGCCACGGGCACGCCCAGCACGGGCACAGGGGTCTTGGCAGCAATCATGCCGGGCAGGTGGGCGGCGCCGCCGGCCCCGGCGATGATGGCCTTCAGCCCCCGGCTGGCGGCGGCCTCGGCGTAGGCAAACATGTCATCGGGCATGCGGTGTGCCGACACCACGCGGGCCTCGTGCGCGATGCCGAACTGTTCAAGGATTTGCACTGCATGCTGCATGGTGTCCCAGTCGCTGCTGGAACCCATGACCACGCCGATCTGGATGGGTTTCATGGTGTGGAGGGTGCTGGCGGGCAGGCTTTGTCTGCCCAGCCGCTGTAGGTGGAACCCGCGATTTTACTTTTTGCGCCCCCCTCGCAGGTGTGGGGCTGTTTCGATGGGCCAAAATAGCGCGGAAACCGCTCCACTCTAAGCCCCACACATCATGATTGACGTCACCGTAGAGAACTTTGAAGCCGAGGTGGTTGCCGCCTCGATGAATGTGCCCGTGCTGGTGGACTTCTGGGCGCCCTGGTGTGGCCCCTGCAAGTCCCTGGGGCCGGTGCTGGAGAAACTGGAGACGGAATACGCGGGCCGCTTCAAGCTCGCCAAGATCGACTCCGACCAGGAGCAGCAGCTGGCGGGCATGTTCGGCATCCGCAGCATCCCCACCTGTGTGCTGTTGATGAATGGCCAGCCTGTAGACGGATTCATGGGCGCCTTGCCGGAAGGCCAGGTGCGTGCCTTCCTCGACAAGCATGTACCCACCGCCGAAGAAATGGTGGCCGAGGCCGAGGAAGAAGAGGCGCAGGAAGCCCTGGCAGAAGGCGACACCGGCACTGCGCTGGAGAAACTGCAGCATGCCGTTGTGACCGACCCCGCCAACGATGACGCGCGCTTTGACTACGTCAAGCTGCTGCTGCAGCTAGGGCGCGAGGACGATGCGAAGGTGGCGTTTGCGCCCGTGATCGCCAAGGCCGCCATGTCGCGCAAGCTGGGCGCCCTCAAGGCCTGGATGGATGCTCTGGATTTTGTAGCGTCTGGCGCATACGACGCAGCCGCTGAGGCCGGATTTGAAGCAAAAATCGCGGCCAATAAGCGGGATTTCGACACCCGCTATGCCCGCGCCCGCTGGCTCATCACCCAGCAGCGCTGGACCGACGCCATGGACGAGCTGCTCGAAATCCTCATGCGCGACAAGGCCTGGAGCGAAGAGATCGCCCGCAAGACCTATGTTGCCATCCTCGAACTGATCGAGGCCCCCAAGCCCAAGGTCGCCGAGGGCCAGATCCCGCCCGAAGACCCGGTGGTGGCCACGTACCGCCGACGGTTATCCAGTGTGGTGCTGAGCTGAGGGCCCATCCCCCCAAAGAAAAAGGCCCGTTAGGGGCCTTTTCTTTCGTGAACCGACGTGGGTGATGGCTCTAATCAGCTTGTCAGCCGCTCCAGCGCCTCGCGGTACTTTGCGGCTGTCTTCTCGATCACTGCCTGGGGCAGGCGGGGCGAGGGCGCTGTCTTGTCCCAGGGCTTGCCGTTGACCTGGGCCTGCTCCAGCCAATCCCGCACAAACTGCTTGTCGTAGCTAGGGGGGTTCTCGCCCTTGGCCAGGGCTTCGGCATAACCTTCCACCGGCCAGTAGCGGGAGCTGTCGGGCGTGAGCACTTCGTCCATCAGCACCAGCGTGCCGTCAGGGGCCAGGCCGAACTCAAATTTGGTGTCGGCAATGATCATGCCCTTGGCCAGGGCGATCTCGGCCGCCGCCTTGTAGATGGCAATACTCAGGTCGCGGATGCGCGTGGCGAGCTGAAGGCCAATCATCTCCACCGTGCGCTCGAACGTGATGTTTTCATCGTGCTCGCCCATGGCGGCCTTGGCGGCGGGCGTGTAGATGGGCTCGTGCAGCTTGGCGGCGTTGGTAAGGCCTTCGGGCAGGGGCACGCCGCAGACCGAGCGAGACTCCTGATACTCCTTCCAGCCGCTGCCGGCCAGGTAGCCGCGCACCACGGCTTCGACCGGGATGGGCTGCAGGCGCTTCACGAGCATCGAGCGGCCACGGATCTGGGGGGCTTCTTCGGGGCTCACCACGCTCTCGGGGGCGTCGCCGGTGAGGTGGTTGGGGCAGATGTGGCCAAGCTTGTCGAACCAGAACAGGGCCATCTGGGTGAGCAGCTCGCC
This sequence comes from Acidovorax sp. DMC1, assembly GCF_056314325.1. NCBI lineage: Bacteria > Pseudomonadati > Pseudomonadota > Betaproteobacteria > Burkholderiales > Comamonadaceae > Acidovorax > Acidovorax sp. DMC1. The sequence goes on from NZ_JBQUYO010000007.1 coordinate 267,582, forward strand.
CTTGCCTGGAATGGGTTCGCCCATGATCACGTCGAAGGCCGACAGGCGGTCGCTGGCCACCATCAGGATGCGGTCGTCGCCCACGGCGTAGTTGTCGCGCACCTTGCCGCGTGCCAGCAGGGGCAGCGAAGTCAGGGCCGAAGTGTGCAGGGCGGTGGAGCTGGGCTGGGTCATGGTGTCGGTGTGGGCGGTGGGTGTCCGCTGCGGGCAATCCGAAGAACGTGGGGGGAGGTGCATGCGGCAGGCAGGGCCTAGGCGCAGCCGGTAGATTTTACGCGCCGGTCTGGAGCCCGGCGGTTTTCGCAGGCCCTCTGAGCAGCTGGTCACGCGCCCCACGCAGGCTTGCGGCACACTGGGCGGCCCTGAACCTGACCAGGCCTTGATGGCCGCTTGCTGTGTCTTCTTCCACCCCTGAGCTTTCTCCCCGCCGTGAACTGTGGCTGCTGCTGACGCTGGCCGGCATCCAGTTCACACACATCCTGGACTTCATGATCATGATGCCGCTGGGCCCGCAGCTCACGCAGCTGTTTGCGATCACGGACGCGCAGTTTGGCTTGCTGGTGTCGGCCTACACGCTGTCGGCGGGGGCATCGGGCCTGCTGGCCTCCACCTACATCGACCGCTTTGGGCGTAAGCGGCTGCTGCTGGTGCTCTATGGCCTGTTCGGGCTGGCGACGCTGGCCTGCGGCCTTGCGCCTACCTATGGCACGCTGATGGTGGCGCGCATTCTTGCGGGCACTTTTGGCGGCGTGCTGTCTGCTCTGTCGCAGACCATCGTGGCGGACGTGGTGCCCTTTGAGCGGCGCGGGCGTGCCATGGGTATTGTGATGACGTCGTTTTCCGTCTCCACGGTGGCGGGCGTGCCCCTGGGGCTGATTCTGGCGCAGTACGGGGGCTGGCACCTGCCGTTCATCGGCATTGCCGCCATGGTGGGGGTGTTGGCTGTGCAGGCGGCCCGCACGTTGCCGACCATGACGGGGCATGTTCAGGCCGCCAGCGGGCGGTCAGTGCTGGGCGGTATCCGGCAGGTGCTTGCGGATGGCAACCACCGGTGGGCGTTCCTGTTCTCGGCGTTGCTGATGTTTACGGGTTTTACCGTCATCCCTTACATCACCATCTACATGCAGACCAATGCGGGAGTGCGCGCCGATCAGGTGCCGCTGGTGTACCTGTGCGGCGGGGTGGTGACCTTGTTCACGGCGCGCCTGTTCGGACGCATGACCGACCGGCATGGCAAGGTGCCCACCTTCCGGTGGCTGGCCCTCGCTGGGCTGCCGTGCATTCTGGGCATCACGCTGGTGCAGGGCTTGCCGTTGTGGGGAGTGTTGGTGGTGTCCACCCTGATGTTCACCTTTGTCAGTGGCCGCATGATTCCTGGCATGGCCATCATCGCCTCGGCGGCGCATGCGCCCTTGCGGGGAACCTTCATGACGCTGAACGCATCGGTGCAATCGGCGGCGATGGGGGTGGCGTCTTTTGTGGGCGGGGTCCTCATCAGCCGCGATGCGCAGGGGCTGGTGCAGAACTACTGGGTGGCGGCGCTGGTGGGCATCAGTGCCAGCCTGCTGTCGATGCTGGTGGTGGGGCGTCTCACGCTGCATGGCGCGACACCGTCGGCTCGGTGAAGAGGGACGCGCTTGCGCTCACGTTGGCCAGCCCATTCAATCCGCCCATTGTGCGCGCTTTTCGGGCGCTTGGCACCTTGCCGGGCATAACCCAGCGGCCTGCGGCGGTATGGGATTGCATTTCGGGGAGGGCGGGGGCATAGTGAACCCACGACGTCAACAACAGATGCATCCAAGTTCGCCGAGCCGCTCCTCTGATCCAGGACGGCGTTTTTCCACCGAGAGCCACAGGAGACTTATTTATGAACTTGACGATCAGCGGTCACCACCTCGAAGTTACTCCCGCCTTGCGCAACTACGTCACCACCAAGCTGGACCGGATCACCCGCCATTTTGACCAAGTTGTCGATGTCAAGGTACTGCTGACGGTAGAGAAGCAAAAGGAAAAGGAAAAGAGACAGCGAGCGGAATGCAACATCCACGTCAAGGGCAGCGACCTGTTTGCCGAAAGCTCCCACGCCGACCTGTATGCGGCCGTGGACGAACTGGTCGATAAGATGGACCGTCAGGTCGTGCGCCACAAGGACCGTTTGCAAGACCATCACCACGAAGCCGCCAAGCGCGAACTGCACGCTTGATGCGCCAGCCCTGAGCCTGGCACAGCAGCCGCCCCTACCCGGGCGGTTTTTTTGTTGCCTGACGCGCCGCGCTCAGGGTTTTCGCCAATATGTGCATAATTGTTACTCTTGACCATGAACCGACTCGCCTCCATCCTGCCCTCCGCTCAAGTGCTTGTGAGCGTGGACGCCACCAGCAAGAAGCGTGCTTTTGAAGAAGCGGGTCTGCTGTTCGAGAGCCAGCACGGCCTCTCCCGGGCGCTGATCACCGACAGTCTGTTTGCCCGTGAACGCCTGGGTTCCACCGGGCTCGGCCATGGCGTAGCCATTCCCCACGGACGCATCAAGGGCCTCAAGGCGCCGATGGCGGCCGTGTTCCAGCTGCTCAACCCCATCGGGTTCGATGCGCCGGACGAGCTGCCGGTGGGTCTGCTGATCTTTCTGCTGGTGCCCGAGGCGGCCACCCAGAAGCACCTGGAAATCCTGTCCGAAATCGCCGAGCTGCTCAGTGACTCGGCCTTGCGCGAGAAGCTTAAGGCCTGCACCGATGCCACGGAACTGCACGGCATGATTGCAGGCTGGCAGTCCACGCAGGCTGCCTGAGCCCTGGCACACACATCCCCTACACCGCCTTTGCACTGACTGAACCGCCGTGAAGCCCAATGTTGTCAGTGCCGACGTCCTTTTCGAAGAATTCCGTGGCCTGCTGAAGTGGGAGTGGGTGGCGGGCTTGGGGGCCTCCGAGCGCCGCTTTGACGAAGTGGCCGTGCGTTCCGCGCGTTCCGGCGCCGACTTGGTCGGCTACCTCAACTACATCCACCCCTACCGGGTCCAGATTCTGGGCGAGCGCGAGATTGCGTACTTGAGCAACGCCTCCCCCGACGATTGCAAGCGCCGCATTGCCCGCATCGTGACGCTGGAACCACCGGTGCTCGTGCTGGCCGACAACCAGACCGCACCCGATGCGCTGGTATCGATGTGCGAGCGCGCGCAGATACCTATGTTCTCCACGCACGAGTCGTCGGCGTTTGTCATCGACGTGCTGCGCGCTTACCTGTCCAAGCACTTTGCCGACCGCACCACCATGCACGGCGTGTTCATGGATATTCTGGGCCTGGGCGTGATGATCACCGGCGAGTCGGGCCTGGGCAAGAGCGAGCTGGGCCTGGAGCTGATCTCGCGCGGCAACGGCCTGGTGGCCGACGATGCGGTGGATCTGTTCCGCATCAACCAGACCACCATCGAGGGCAAGTGCCCCGAGTTGCTGCAGAACCTGCTGGAAGTGCGCGGCATCGGTCTGCTCGATATCCGCGCCATCTTTGGCGAGACGGCCGTGCGCCGCAAGATGCGCCTCAAGCTCATCGTGCACCTGGTGCGCAAGGAGACGCTGGAGCGCGACTACGAGCGTCTCCCCTACGAGCCGCTCACGCAGGACGTACTGGGCGTGCCAGTGCTCAAGGTGGTGATCCAGGTGGTCGCTGGCCGCAACATCGCCGTGCTGGTCGAGGCTGCCGTGCGCAACACCATCCTGCAGCTGCGCGGCATCGACACCTACCAAGAGTTTGTCGAACGCCATCGCCGCGCCATGGAGCGCGATACCGGCGGCTAGCGGCGCTCAGGCCGACGAAACTGGCGCGGCCCATGCCAAGGCTCCCGCGCAAGGGCCGCCCCGCCGCGCTGGGAGCGTCCCCCTCTTGGGGGAAGACGCCGAAGGCGGCTCAGGGGGATGTCATTTCTTCGCGCAGTCCGCGCACTGTCCGTACAGCGCCATCGTGTGGTCCTGCACCAGCCAGCCCTTGGCCTTGGCCACGGCATGCTGCCGCTTCTCGATCTCGGGGTCGTAAAACTCTTCCACCTTGCCACACGAAGTGCAGATGAAGTGGTCGTGGTGCTGCCCTTCATTGAGCTCGTACACCGCCTTGCCGCTTTCGAAGTTGCTGCGGATCAAGATGCCGGCCTGCTCGAACTGCGTGAGCACCCGGTACACGGTGGCCAGACCGATGTCCGACCGCTCCTCCAGCAGCACGCGGAACACGTCTTCGGCCGTCATGTGGCGCTGCGCGCCCTTCTGGAAAATCTCCAGAATCTTCAGGCGGGGCAGTGTGGCCTTGAGTCCCGTGCTTTTGAGTTCGTCGATATTGGTCATGGCTGGCTCTTTCGGGGGGCGGGCAACCGGCCCAGGGTCTGGAGGGGCTGCCGCTACAATGGGACGATCATATCCTTTGGCCTTTTACCCATGCCCGTCCAAGCCCGTTACAGCGCCCGTCTGGGCCTGGTTGTGTTGATCGGTGCCAGCATGGCCGCCCTGACCGGTTGCGGCAGTCTGGATGGCGCCAGCAGCCGCATCGCCAACATCGTCAAACCCTACCGGGTGGACGTGGTGCAGGGCAATTTCGTGTCCCGCGAACAGGTCGAAGCCCTGCAGCCCGGCATGAGCCGCCAGCAGGTGCGCGAGATTCTCGGGACGCCGCTGGTCACCAGCTTGTTCCATGCAGACCGCTGGGAGTACGTGTTCACGCTCAAACGCCCCGGCGAAGAGGTCCAGACCCGCAAGCTGACCGTGTTCTTCAAGGGTGATGCCCTGGAGCGCTCCGAAGGCGATGAAATGCCGACCGAGACCGAATTCGTCGCCACCCTGGGGGCGCGCGACAACGCCAAGGGCAAGGTGCCGGTGCTGGAGGCCACTCCGGAGCAACTGGCCAAATACCCGGTCAAGGAGCGCCCCGCGCCCGCAGCGGCCACGACCCCGGCATTGCCCGCCACCACCAGTTACCCGCCGCTCGAAGCGCCTGCGCGCTGACCCTTGCGGCCCTGGCAGTGAGCCCGGTGCGCTGGCTGCCCTTTCATTGAACAGGACCTTTTCATGACCGCGACTTCCTCGCCTGCGGCTCCCGCGGCATCTCCCCTTCGTGTAGCCGTTGCCGGGGCTTCGGGCCGCATGGGCCGCATGCTGATCGAAGCCATCCGCGCCAGCGACGACTGCGTGCTGGCTGGTGCGCTGGACGTCGCCGCCAGCCCCTCCGTTGGCTCTGACGCCACCGCCTTTCTAGGCTATGCCAGCGGCGTGGCCATCACGGCCGATGTGGCGGCAGGCCTCAAGAACGCCGAGGTGCTCATCGACTTCACCCGCCCCGAAGGCACGCTGGCCCACCTGGCCGTGTGCAGCCAGCTGGGCGTGAAGGCCGTCATCGGCACCACCGGCTTCACCGATGCGCAAAAGGCCGAACTCGACGCCTACGCACAGCGCACCGCCATCATGTTCTCGCCCAACATGAGCGTGGGCGTGAACGTCACGCTCAAGCTGCTGCAAATGGCCGCCAAGGCCATGGCCACGGGGTACGACATCGAAATCATCGAAGCCCACCACCGCCACAAGGTCGATGCACCCTCGGGCACTGCGCTCAAGATGGGCGAGGTGATTGCCGAAGCTCTGGGACGCGATCTCAAGGACTGTGCCGTGTACGCCCGCGAGGGTGTGACGGGCGAGCGCGACCCTTCCAGCATAGGCTTTGCGGCCATCCGGGGCGGCGACATCGTGGGTGACCACACCGTGCTGTTTGCCGGTATCGGCGAGCGCATCGAGATCACGCACAAGTCCTCCAGCCGCGCCACGTATGCGCAGGGCGCCTTGCGCGCCGTGCGTTTCCTGGCGGCCCACAAGACTGGCATGTTCGATATGTTCGACGTGCTGGGCTTGCACTGATCCGCCGACCCCATGGACGCGCTCCACTGGTGGCGCCAGGGCGATGCCGTCACTCAAAGTGCGGCACTGGTCTTGCTGGCCATGTCGGTGGCGAGCTGGGTGGTGATTGTGTGGAAGCTGCGGCTCATGCGGCGCGCCAGTGCCGACGTGGCCCGCTGCACGGCTGCGTTCTGGCAGGCGCCCTCGCTGGCCCTTGCGCAGCAGCGTTTGCAGTCTTTTGACCGGGATGCGCTAGTGCTTCCTTTGGTGGTTGCTGCAAATTCAATAGCAAATCACGACAACGTTACTCCGCCCACGCTGGCTACAGCCGGCAGCCTGTCACAGCGGCTCACCCGCGTGCTGCGCGACGCCCTGCACGATGTGCTGGGGCGCCTGCAGTTTGGTCAGGTGCTGCTGGCCACGGTGGGCTCCACGGCGCCGTTCGTAGGGCTGCTGGGGACTGTGTGGGGCATCTACCACGCGCTCACCGCCATGGCGGGCGCGGGGCAGATCACCATTGACCGCGTCTCCGGCCCTGTGGGCGAGGCCCTGGTCATGACGGCGGCCGGGCTGGCCGTGGCGATCCCGGCCGTGCTGGCCTATAACGTGTTTGGCCGCCTGCTCGGGCGCATTGAGGCTGACTTGGAAGGGTTTGCGCGCGACCTACGAGAACTGGTCATCGACACATCTGTCCCCGCCGATCCTCGGCCCTGAGCTTCAGAAAGCTTGACCGCGCCATGGCCTTCGGAAGACTCGAACGCACCGCCGGGCCTCAGCCCATGAGCGACATCAACATGACGCCGCTGGTGGACGTGATGCTGGTGCTGGTGGTGATCTTCATCCTCACGGCGCCGCTCCTGGCCAGCTCCATCCGGCTGGACCTGCCGCGCACCGAAGGCGCCACGCCCGGCACAGCGCCGCAATTCGTCACCCTGGTGGTCGATGCCTCGGGCCAGGCCTTTCTCGATGACCAACCCCTGTCGCAAACCGCGCTGGCCGAGCGCCTGCGCCGCATTGGCGCAGAGCGCCCCGACACCGAGGTGCAACTGCGCGCCGACGCAGCCGTGCCCTATGGCCGCGTGGTCGAAGTCATGGGCGCGGCCCACCTGGCCGGGCTGCAGCGCATCGGATTTGTGGCTGAACCCGCGGCGAACGCGGTGTCGCCTGCACCCCTCGCTCCGTCCCGCTGACGCGCCCGGACGGCTGGGCCGCCAGCGCGAGCCCCTGACCGCCTAAAATCCCTGCAGCGCGGCCCTGCGGCTGCACTCTTCTCTCACCCCCGAGCCCCCATGCAAGACAAATACTCTCCCCAAGACGTCGAACGCGCGGCGCACGACCACTGGACCGGCACCGACGCTTACCGCGTGACGGAAGACACGAGCAAGAAGAAGTTTTACGCCTGCTCCATGCTGCCCTACCCCAGCGGCAAGCTGCACATGGGCCACGTGCGCAACTACACCATCAACGACATGCTCACGCGCTATCTGCGCATGAACGGCTACAACGTGTTGATGCCCATGGGCTGGGACGCCTTCGGCCTGCCCGCCGAAAACGCGGCGCTGAAAAACGGCGTGCCACCGGCCAAGTGGACGTACGAAAACATCGCGTACATGAAAAAGCAGATGCAGGCCATGGGCCTGGCCATCGACTGGAGCCGCGAAGTCGCCACCTGCGACCCTGAGTACTACAAGTGGAACCAGTGGCTGTTCCTGAAGATGCTGGAAAAGGGCATCGCCTACCGCAAGACCCAGGTGGTGAACTGGGACCCGGTGGACCAGACCGTGCTGGCCAACGAGCAGGTGATTGACGGCAAGGGCTGGCGCACCGGTGCGGTGGTCGAGAAGCGTGAGATCCCCGGCTACTACCTCAAGATCACCGACTACGCCGAAGAGCTGCTGGGCTTTGTGACCGGCGACAAGCTGCCCGGCTGGCCCGAGCGCGTCAAGCTGATGCAGGAAAACTGGATCGGCAAGAGCGAAGGCGTGCGCTTTGCGTTCACGCACGACATCGCTGGCGAAGACGGCGCACTGATCGGCGATGGCAAGATGTACGTGTTCACCACGCGCGCCGACACCATCATGGGCGTGACCTTCTGCGCCGTGGCGCCCGAGCACCCGCTGGCCGCCCATGCCGCCAAGAGCAACCCGGCGCTGGCAGCCTTCATTGAAGAATGCAAGACCGGCGGTACCACAGAGGCTGAGCTGGCCACGCAAGAGAAGAAGGGCGTGCCCACAGGCCTGTACGTGACCCATCCGCTCACCGACGAAAAGGTGCAGGTGTGGGTCGGCAATTACGTGCTGATGGGCTATGGCGACGGCGCCGTGATGGGCGTGCCCGCGCACGACGAGCGCGACTTTGCGTTTGCACTGAAGTACGGCATCGAGATCAAGCAGGTGGTGCTGGTGGACGGCGAAACGTTCAACTACCACCAGTGGCAGGACTGGTACGGCGACAAGCAGCGCGGCGTGACCATCAACTCCGACAGCTTCAGCGGCCTGTCGTACAAGGAAGCCGTGAACGCCGTGGCCCATGCGCTGGAGCAAAAGGGCCTGGGTGAGAAGAAGACCACCTGGCGCCTGCGCGACTGGGGTGTGAGCCGCCAGCGCTACTGGGGCACACCGATTCCGATCATCCACTGCGACGAGCACGGCGCCGTGCCCGTGCCCGAAAAGGACTTGCCCGTGGTGCTGCCGCAAGACTGCATCCCCGACGGCTCGGGCAACCCGCTGCACAAGCACGAAGGCTTCCACGCGGGCGTGACTTGCCCCGTCTGCGGCAAGCCTGCCCGCCGCGAGACGGACACCATGGACACCTTCGTGGACAGCTCGTGGTACTTCATGCGGTACTGCGACCCGAAGAACGCCGACGCCATGGTGGCCGGCGGTGCGGATTACTGGATGCCGATGGACCAGTACATCGGCGGCATTGAACACGCCATCCTGCACCTGCTGTACGCCCGCTTCTGGACCAAGGTCATGCGCGACCTGGGCCTGGTCAAGGTCAATGAGCCCTTCACCAAGCTGCTCACGCAGGGCATGGTGCTCAACCACATCTACAGCCGTCGCACCGCCAAGGGTGGCAAGGACTACTTCTGGCCGCACGATGTGGAGCATGTGCTCGACGAAGGCGGCAAGATCATCGGCGCCAAGCTGAAGAACGAAGCCACCAGCGGCGACGGCATGCTGCCCGTGGGCACGCCCATCGATTACGAGGGCGTGGGCACCATGTCCAAGTCCAAGAACAACGGCGTGGACCCGCAGGACCTGATCGAGAAGTACGGCGCCGACACGGCCCGCCTGTACACGATGTTCACCGCCCCGCCCGAAGCCACGCTGGAATGGAACGACGCGGCGGTGGAGGGCAGCTACCGCTTCCTGCGCCGCGTCTGGAACTTCGGTCTCAAGCTCTCGGCGATCGACCGCGATGCCGCCATGGCCAGCGTCGCGGGCGCCAGCAGCCTGCAGGACGTGCAATTTGGCAAAGAGGCCAAGGCCCTGCGCCTGGAAATCCACAACGTGCTCAAGCAGGTGGATTACGACTACCAGCGCATGCAGTACAACACCGTGGTCTCCGGCGCGATGAAGATGATCAACGCGCTGGAGGACTTCAAGGCCACCGACTCGGCCGGTGCCCAGGTGGCGCTGATCGAAGGCTTTGGCATCCTGCTGCGTTGCCTCTACCCCGCCACGCCCCACATCGCCCACAGCCTGTGGACGGGGCTGGGCTACGCCGGTGCGCTGGGCGATCTGCTCGATGCGCCCTGGCCGCAGGTGGATGCTGGCGCCCTGGTGCAGGACGAGATCGAGCTCATGCTGCAGGTCAACGGCAAGCTGCGTGGCTCCATCCACGTGCCCGCCCAGGCCGACAAGGCCGAGATCGAACGCATTGCGCTGGCCAGCGAGGCCTTCGTGGCCCAGGCCGCCGGTGCGGCGCCCAAGCGCGTGATCGTGGTGCCGGGCCGTCTGGTGAACGTGGTGGTCTGACCCCATGAACAAACGCACCCTGCTCAGCCTGGCCCCGGTGGCCCTGTTGTCGGCCTGCGGATTCCGGCTGCGTGGCGTGCCGGAGTTCGGGTTTGGCTCACTCTACATCGTGGCACCAGCCAGTTCGCCGCTGGCGCGGGAGCTGCAGCGCACGCTCGACGGGTCGGGCAGCCAGCTCAAGGTGCTGCGCGACCCGGCCAGCATGCCGACGGCAGAGGCCATTTTCGACCTGCTGCAGGAGCAGCAGGAGCGCGTGGTGGTGGGCCTCAACGCGTCGGGCCAGGTGCGCGAGCTGCAGCTGCGCCTGCGCATCAAGTTCCGCCTGCGCACGCCCACGGGCGTGGAGCTGATTCCTGACGCCGAGCTGCTGCAGCAGCGCGACATCAGCTACAACGAAACCATTGCGCTGGCCAAGGAGGCCGAAGAGGCGCTGCTCTACCGCGACATGCGGACCGATCTGGTGCAGCAGCTCATGCGCCGTCTGGCCGCTGCCAAGCGCTAAGAGCTGCTCTGAGCGTCTGCGCGCTCAGGTGCTCAGGCGCTCAGGCGCTCAGCGTTGGCCCCTGGCCGTGCGAGGGCACGCGCATCAGCGTGCTCTTGCCAAACAGCGACTCCACCAGGTCCACCGCCAGCACGGCGGTACGGTTGCGCACATCCAGCGCGGGGTTGAGCTCCACAATGTCCAGCGAGGCCAGGCGCCCGCTGTCGGCAATCATCTCCATGCACAGCTGCGCCTCGCGGTAGGTGGGGCCGCCGGGCACGGTGGTGCCCACCCCAGGGGCAATGTCGGGGTCCAGAAAATCCACATCAAAACTCACATGCAGGTGGGTGTGTGCATCCAGCCCGGCCAGGGCCTGCTGCATGGTCTGGCGCATGCCCACCTCGTCGATGTAGCGCATGTCGAACACCTCCAGGCCCTGCTCGTGCACAAAGCGCTTTTCGCCTGCGTCCACGCTGCGGATGCCAATCTGCCGGATCTGTGACGGGTGCAGCGCCGGGCCGCCACCCGGCATGCGGGCCAGCCCGGTCAGTGCTTCAGGGCCAAACCCGCACAGGCAGGCCACCGGCATGCCATGCACATTGCCGCTGGGCGTCAGGGCACTGGTGTTGAAGTCGGCATGGGCATCCAGCCATAGCACCCGCAGCTTCTTGCCCACCTCCGCGCAATGGCGGGCCACGGCGCTGATGCTGCCCAGGCCCAGGCAGTGGTCGCCCCCCAGCAGGATGGGCAGGTGGCCCAGCTGCAGCTCGGCATACACCGCGTCGAACACACGCTGGTTCCACTCCACCACCTCGGGCAGGTGGCGGTAGCCGTCCATCGGCGGCTGCCACGGGTTGGCCGGGCCGCTGAGGTTGCCCCGGTCAAACACCTGCAGCCCGTGGGACTCCAGCGCTGCCTGCAGGCCCGCCACACGCAAGGCCTCGGGCCCCATGGAGGCGCCACGTGCACCTGCGCCGATGTCGGTAGGGGCGCCGATCAGGCTGGTGGGCTGGGCGCTGCGCAGGGCGGTGGGGGGCATGGCAATCTGACTTTCTGGGATATGGCAGTGAGGGGGAAGGGCGCGGGCGCCCGGGGGAATTCTCCGGGCTTTGGGCGGCAATGAACAGCGCTGCAGCTGATCGGTTCGTGGCCTCCCTTGTGCACTGTGAGGGCATCCGCTGGCAATTTGCGCAATGCCGGGTCTGCCCAGGCGATAAACTTTGCCGCATGCAAGTCGCCTTGGCCCAACTCTCTCAGCATCTTCAACGGGGCCTGTCGCCGCTGTACGTCCTGCATGGCGACGAGCCCTTGCTGCAGCAGGAGGCGGCCGACGCCATCCGCGCCACGGCCCGCGCCCAGGGCTACACCGAACGCAGCAGCTACACCGTGGCGGGCGCCCACTTTGACTGGAGTGCGGTGCTGGCAGCTGGTGGCTCGCTCAGCCTGTTTGCCGACAAGCAGATCGTCGAGATCCGCATCCCCTCCGGCAAGCCGGGCAAGGACGGCAGCGTGGCGCTGCAGCAGATCGCTGAATCAGCCCGGGGCAACGACAGCACCCTCACCATGGTCATGCTGCCGCGCCTCGATAAAGCCACCAAGACCGGCGCCTGGTTTGCCGCACTGGAGGGCAGCGGCACCTCCATCCAGATCGACCCCATCGAGCGCGGCCAGCTGCCGCAGTGGATTGCCCAGCGACTGGCCCAGCAAGGCCAGCGCGTGGTGGCGGGCGAAGAAGGCCAGCGCACCCTGCAGTTTTTTGCCGACCGCGTGGAAGGCAACCTGCTGGCCGCGCACCAGGAGATTCAAAAGCTGGCCCTGCTGCACCCGGCGGGTGAACTGACGCAAGCCCAGGTCGAAGCCGCCGTGCTCAACGTGGCGCGCTATGACGTGTTCAAGTTGTCCGAATCGGTGCTCGCCGGGCAGACGGCCCGCGTTCAGCGCATGCTCGACGGCCTGCAGGCCGAGGGCGAGGCCGAAGTGCTGGTGCACTGGGCGCTGGCCGAAGACATCCGGGCCCTCAAGCGCGTGAAAGACGCCATGAACGCCGGCCGCCCCCTGCCCATGGCCTTGCGCGAAAACCGCATCTGGGGCCCCAAGGAGCGGCTGTTTGAACGCATCCTACCCAAGGCCAGCGACGCCGCCCTGGTGCGCCTGCTGCAGTCGGCCCACACGGTGGATGGCATCGTCAAAGGCCTCAAGCAGCCCGACTGGCCGCAGGACGGCTGGCAGGCGCTGCAAAGGCTGGCGTTGCAGGTGTGCCGGTTGACGCAGGCGGCGCGCTGATGGGTTGACTTCTCTCACCAAAGGACCTCGAGAGCAAAGCCATGCGTTTTCGATTGCTGATTAGAAACGCGTCGCTTGTTGCTCTTCTGCTTTTACCCGTTGCTCTGGCTGTCGGTTCGTTGCTTTGCGGCCTCGTGTCGTCTGGATTTGATAAAGGTGGCGTGTGGCCATTCACGGTCCTGGGACTGGCTGGCGCAGTAGCTGCGTTGAATCTTTACTTGGCTTTCATTCGCCCATGGTCCTATTCGCTCCGGACAAACGGTCGAATGGAGGGATACAGACGCACATCTGGAGCGCCGCTGGTGGGGACCGTGCTTGTTGTGGGCGCGATCATGATGGCCTTCGGCGATTGGCTACTCTCGGCTGGAGGCTTGCTGGTTTTGGCGCTGGATGTCGGTGGGACGCCTTGGTGCCTGGCAGCAATCTCGCGGGATCGCTCATTTTGGGAGTGAGTATTCAGCTAGGCTCTATCTGATTCAGTCACCACCCCCCGCGCCTTCTCTACCCACATCTGCAAATTCGCCACCAAATCCTTCTGGCTGAACGAGCAGCTTTCCTCTGAAAACAGCGCGCTCGATTCCAGCCGGTCCAGCAGGTTCAGCAGCACTTCGCTGTAGCGCGGGGGCAGGGCTGCGAGTAGGGTGGTTTGCTGGCGGGCCAGGGTACTGAAGGTGGCGGCGGTGTGGTCGCCGCGTTCAAAGCCCTGCAGGGCTTCGGTCAGGGTGGCGAGCTGGGCGGGGGCGGTGGTGGTCATGGCCAGGGATGTGCGAGTAGGGCAAGTCCGCAAGGGTAAAGCCAAGTGCGGCAAAATCGCCGGATGAACGCCCTCAACGTCGCTGAATACACGCACTCTCTCGGTCTCCAGGCCAAAACGGCCTCTGCGCTGATGGCCAAAGCGCCAGCAGCTATCAAAAACAAAGCGCTCAAGGCGCTGGCCCGGTTGCTGCGCGAGAACGTGGCCCAGCTCCAGATCGACAACGCCAAAGACCTGGAGCGTGCCGTGGCCAATGGGCTGGCGGGCCCGATGGTGGACCGGCTCAAGCTCACCCCCAAAGTGCTGGAGACTTGTGCCGAGGGCTGCGAGCAGCTGGCCGCCATGCCCGACATCATTGGCGAGATCCTCGGCATGAAGCAGCAGCCCAGCGGCATCCGCGTGGGACAGATGCGCGTACCGATTGGCGTGTTCGGCATGATTTACGAGAGCCGTCCCAACGTCACCATCGAAGCCGCATCTCTGTCGATCAAGAGCGGCAACGCCTGCATCTTGCGTGGTGGCTCCGAGGCGATTGATTCGAACAAGGCGCTGGCCAAGCTGGTGCAGCAGGCGCTGGCCGAGGCCGGACTGCCGCAAGACGCGGTGCAACTGGTGCAGACCACCGACCGCGAGGCCGTGGGCCAGCTCATCACGATGCCGCAGTTTGTGGACGTGATCATCCCGCGTGGCGGCAAGGGCCTGATCGAGCGCATCAGCCGCGATGCCAAGGTGCCTGTGATCAAGCACCTGGACGGCAATTGCCACACCTATGTGGACGACCCCTGCGACATCGCCATGGCCGTGAAGGTGGCCGACAACGCCAAGACCAACAAGTACAGCCCCTGCAACGCGAGCGAAGGCCTGCTGGTGGCGCGCGGCGTGGCGGCTGAGTTTTTGCCAAAGATCGGCGCGGTGTATGCCGCCAAGGGCGTGGAGATGCGTGGCTGCCCTGAATCGCTGGCCATCTTGCAATCGGTGGCGGGTGCCAAATTGGTAGCCGCGACCGAGCAGGACTGGAGCGAGGAATACCTGGCTCCGATCATCAGCGTCAAGGTGGTGGCGGGCGTGGATGAGGCCATTGCGCACATCAACCACTATTCGAGCCACCACACCGACGCCATCCTGACAACGAACCATGTGCACGCCCAGCGCTTCCTGCGCGAGGTGGATTCGGCCAGCGTGATGGTGAACGCGAGCACGCGGTTTGCCGACGGCTTCGAGTACGGCCTGGGGGCCGAAATCGGCATCAGCACCGACAAGTTCCACGCGCGCGGCCCGGTGGGCATTGAAGGCCTCACTTCGCTCAAGTACGTGGTGCTGGGCGAGGGCGAGGTGCGGGCCTGATGTGCTCTTGAAACAATAGCTAATGGCGCATGTTCGACTAGCGCTTGCGGCCAATTTCACATGAAAATCATCATCCTCGGCGCCGGCCGCGTGGGCCAGAGCGTGGCAGACAGCCTGGTGTCCGAGCGCAACGACATCACCGTCATCGACACCGATGCCGCACGCCTGCGCGACCTGGAATCGCGGTTTGACCTGCGCGGAGTGGTGGGCAACGGCATCGAGCCCGCCGTGCTGGCCGAGGCGGGGGCCGAGGACACCGACCTGCTGATCGCCTGCGCCGCGCAGGACGAGACCAACCTGGTGTGCTGCAAGATCGCGCAGCTGCTGTTCAACATCCCCAAGCGCATTGCGCGGGTGCGGTCTACAGGCTTCGAGGCCCATGAGCGGCTGGTGGGCCCCGAGGGGTTTGCGGTGGACCGCATCATCTGCCCTGAAGAATCGCTAACCCGCTACATCGGCAAGCTCATCGAGTACCCCGAGGCCATGCAGGTGCGCGAATTTGCCGGGGGGCGCGCTTGCCTGGTGTCGGTGCGGGCGCGTGTGGGGGCTCCCATGGTCGGGCACTCCATCGGCGCGCTGCGCGAGAGTGCGCCGGAGCTGGCGATGCGCATGGTGGCGATCTACCGACGCTTCCCGGACGAGCCCGACCGTTTCATCGCCTGCGACGGCAGCACGCGCATCGAGCCGGGGGACGAAGTGTTCGTGCTGGCCGCGCACGAGCACATTGCCAACGTGCTGGCCGCCCTGCACCGCCCAGCCTCCCAACAGCCCCAGCCCGTGCGCCGCATCATGATTGCGGGCGGCGGCCGCGTGGGCCTGCGGCTGGCGCGGCAGCTCAGCCAGGCGGGCGGGCGCTTTCACATCAAGATCATTGAGGACCATGCGGACCGCTGCGTGGAGCTGGCGTCGGCCCTGCCGCCTGAGGTGCTGGTGCTGCAGGGCGACACCACCGACGAAGACCTGCTGGGTGACGAAGGCATCGAGGAGGTGGACCTGTTCCTCGCGCTCACCGACGACGACGAGGACAACATCATGTCCTGCCTGCTGGCCAAGCGCATGGGCGCAAGCCGGGTGCTGGCCCTCATCAACCGGCGCAGCTATGCCGATCTGATGCACGGCACGCAGATCGACATCGCGCTGTCACCCGCGCAGGCCATGTTGGGTGAGCTGCTGGCCTATGTGCGCCAGGGCGACGTGCAGGCAGTGCACAGCCTGCGCCGGGGCGTGGCCGAGGCGCTGGAGATCGTGGCGCGTGGCGACCGCAAAAGCTCGCGCGTGGTCGGCCGCAAGGTCAGCGATCTGCAACTGCCGCGCGATGTGCACATTGGCCTGATCGTGCGCGGTCTGCCCGACGCGTCGGAAACGGAGGGGGCAGCGGCTGCCGATCTGCGCGAGCCCGAGGTCATCATTCCGCGCAGCGCCACGGTGATCGAGAGCAACGACCATGTGGTGTTTTTCCTGCCCAACAAGCGGCTGGTGCGCGACGTGGAAAAGCTCTTCCGTGTGAGCGCAACTTTTTTCTGACCCGGCACCGAGCTGCGCGAGACCTCCATGACGGACATGTTTCCCGTTCTGCGTGTGCTGGGCATTCTGTTGATGATCTTCTCGCTGTCCATGGGCCTGCCGCTGGCGGTGTCGCTGTGGACGCGTGATGGCGTCTGGTTTGTGTACCCGCTGTCCATCGCAGCCACGATGCTGGCCGGCGCGTGGCTGTGGTGGCGGCTGCGGCTCTTTCGGCAGGAGCTGCAACCGCGCCATGGCGTGATGCTGGTCTCGCTGGTGTGGGCGCTGTTGCCCCTGTCGGCCGCGCTGCCGCTGATGCTGGCCGGGCACCACACCGGGCACCCGCTGTCGTTCACGCATGCCTACTTCGAGGCGGTGTCGGGCCTGACGACCACGGGCTCCACCGTGCTGGCGGGCCTGGATGCACTGCCGGTGTCGGTGAATGTGTGGCGCACCTTTTTGCAGTGGATGGGCGGCATGGGCATCCTGATCCTGGCCGTGGCTGTGTTGCCGCTGCTGGGCGTGGGCGGCAGCCAGCTGTTCAAGGCCGAGGCGGCGGGGCCGCTGAAGGACACCAAGCTCACGCCGCGCATGACCGGCACGGCCAAGGGGCTGTGGGGGGTGTATGCGCTGTTTTCCACGCTGTGTGGCCTGGCCTACTGGGCCGGGGGCATGGCGCCGCTCGATGCGTTGATGCACATGTTCACCACCGTGAGCCTGGGCGGGCTGTCATCGCACGACCTGAGCTTTGGCTACTTCCAGTCGCCGCTGCTGGAGGCGATTTGTATCTTCTTCATGCTGGTGGCCAGCTGCAATTTTGCGCTGTACTTCGTCGCCATTCGCAAGGGCCAGTGGGGCGGATTCTGGCGCGACCCGGAGCTGCGGGCCACGCTGGTGACGCTGATTGGCGGCGGTCTGCTGGTGGCGCTGCTGTTGTGGGCCAAGGGCGTGTATGGGCCGCTGGACGCGTTGCGCCATGGCATGTTCAATCTGGTGTCGCTGGCCACCACCACCGGCTTTGCCACGGTGGACTACCTGGCATGGCCCGTGTTTGCGCCCGTGTTCATGCTGCTGCTGTCGGGTGTGGCCACCAGTGCGGGCTCGACGGGCGGGGGCATCAAGATGGTCCGCATGCTGATCCTCGTCAAGCAGGCGCGCCGCGAGATGAACCGCCTGGTGCACCCGCGCGCCGTGCAGCCGGTGCAGCTGGGCGATGCCGTGGTGGACAACCGGGTGATCTTCTCGGTGCTGGCCTTCATGCTGGTCTATGGCGGCACGGTCTTTGGGCTGAGCATGGTCATGCTGCTGACGGATCTGGACCCGGTGACGGCGTTCTCGGTGGTGCTGGCCAGCGTCAACTGTGCGGGCCCGGGCCTGGGCAGCGTGGGGCCAGCGTCCAACTATGCGGTGCTGACCGATTTCCAGATCTGGGTGTGCACCCTGGCCATGCTGCTGGGCCGGCTGGAGATATTGAGCTTTATGGCCTTGCTGACCCCGGCGTTCTGGCGCCGGTAGGGGCCGGGCCGTGGTACCACCATGGGGTGGCTTGCGAAAACCCAGCCTGACCCCACATCCTACAATTCACTGCAATCGCTTCCCGAGGGCTTTCCATGGTTCCGCATCTCATCACGGCCCTCAGCGGGCCGATCAACGAACTCGAACAGCGCATTCTCGACTCGATGCCTGCCATCGAACGCTGGTTCCGGCTGGAGTGGATGGAGCACACGCCGCCGTTCTATACGTCGGTAGACATCCGCAATGCAGGCTTCAAGCTGGCGCCGGTTGACACCAACCTCTTCCCGGGCGGCTGGAACAACCTGACCAAGGAGATGCTGCCGCTGGCCGTGCAGGCTGCGATGGCCGCCATCGAGAAGATCTGCCCCGAAGCGCGCAACCTGCTGATCATTCCGGAGAACCACACGCGCAACACGTTCTACCTGTCCAACGTGGTGCAGCTGCAGCGCATCTTTAACATGGCGGGCCTGAACGTGCGCGTGGGCTCCATCAGCCCCGAGATCAAGAAGTCCACGCTGATCGAGCTGCCCAACGGCGACACCGTGACCCTGGAGCCCGTGGTGCGCACCAAGCGCCGGCTGGGGCTCAAGGACTTTGATCCCTGCACCATCTTGCTGAACAACGACCTGACTGCAGGCGCGCCCGGTATTCTGGAGGACATCCACGAGCAGTACCTGCTGCCCCCGCTGCACGCCGGCTGGAGCGTGCGCAAGAAGAGCACCCACTTCAAGAACTACGAAGAGGTGGCCAAGCGCTTTGGCAAGATGCTGGGCATCGACCCCTGGCTGGTCAACCCCATGTACAGCCAGTGCGGCGAGGTGGACTTTGCCGAAGGCACGGGCATGGACCAGCTGCAGACCAGTGTGGATGCGCTGCTGACCAAGGTGCGCCGCAAGTACAAGGAATACGGCATCAACGAAAAGCCCTTCGTGATCGTCAAGGCCAACAACGGCACCTACGGTATGGGCATCATGACCGTGCGCGACGCCAAGGAGCTGGACGCCGTCAACCGCAAGACCCGCAACAAGATGGCCGTGATCAAGGACGGCCAGCCCGTGAGCGAGGTCATCATCCAGGAAGGCGTGCTGACGCAGGAGCGCGTGAACGACGCCGTGGCCGAGCCCGTGGTCTACATGATGGACCGCTACGTGGTGGGCGGCTTCTACCGCATGCATGCCGAGCGCGGTGTGGACGAAAACCTCAACGCCCCCGGCGCGAGCTTTGTGCCCCTGGCCTTTGAGCACAGCACCCACATGCCCCAGCCTGGCGTGCGCCCGGGTGTGAGCGCACCCAACCGCTTCTATATGTATGGCGTGGTGGCCCGGCTGGCGATGCTGGCGGCCAGCTATGAGCTGGAGGCCACCAATCCGGACGCCGAGGTGTACGACTAAAAGCCAGGGTCTTTGGGGCCCTTTGCGGGCCCTGAGGGCGTCGGGTTTCAGCGCCTTTGCCTCCTGGGCGGAGGCTGTGCAGCGGGCGGGTGGGGGAGGGCGGCCGCCCCGCATGCCATGCCCGAGCCCGGTTGCCAAGGGCGAGTTGCTGCATTGCAACATGGGGTTTCGCCTCCAATCGCTTGATCTGGCTCAGGCGCACAATAGCGTTCCCAAAAGTAACGGAACCCCGTCAGGCCGAGCGCCCGGGGGTGGTCAGTGCAAAGCTCCAAGTCATCGCTCGCAGCGCTCACGCTGGGCGCCATCGGTGTTGTGTATGGCGATATCGGCACCAGCGTGCTGTATGCCGTCAAGGAGGTGTTCGGGTCCGGCCATGTGCCTTTCACGCCTACGAACGTCTACGGCATCCTCTCCATCTTTTTCTGGACCCTCACGGTCATCGTCTCCCTGAAGTACGTGGTGCTGGTGCTGCGCGCCGACAACCACGGCGAGGGCGGCCTCATCGCCATGCTGGCCCTGGCCTCCCAGGCCGTCAAAGACAAGCCCCAGTTGCGCAGCGTGCTGCTGGGCGTGGGCATTTTTGGCACTTCGCTGTTTTATGGCGATGGCGTCATCACTCCGGCCATCTCGGTGCTGTCGGCGGTGGAGGGGCTGGAGGTGGTGTCCGAGCACTTCAAGCACTACGTGATCCCGATCACGCTGGTGGTGCTGTTTTGCCTGTTTGCCGTGCAAAAGCGCGGCACGGGCGGCATTGGCAAGTTTTTTGGCCCCATCACGCTGGTGTGGTTCGTCACCATCGCGTTGCTGGGCGTGTCGCACATCGTGGGGCACCCGGAGATCTTGTGGGCGCTGAGCCCGCACCACGCGCTGGGCTTCATGTGGGCCAACCCGGGCACCAGCTTCATCATTCTGGGCGCGGTGGTGCTGTGCGTGACGGGCGCCGAGGCCTTGTATGCCGACCTGGGCCATTTCGGCAAGCGCCCGATCCGCATGGCCTGGTTTGGTGTGGCCATGCCCTCCCTCACCCTCAATTATTTTGGCCAGGGCGCGCTGCTGCTGGCCGAGCCCGAGGCCGTCAAGAACCCGTTTTATCTGATGGCACCCGACTGGGCGCTGGTGCCTTTGGTGATCCTGGCCACCATGGCCACTGTGATTGCTTCGCAGGCGCTGATCACCGGTGCGTTCAGCGTGACCAAGCAGGTCATCCAGCTCGGCTACCTGCCGCGCCTGAACATCCAGCACACCAGCGTGCGCGACACGGGCCAGATCTACATGCCGCTGGTCAACTGGGGGCTGTTCGTGGCTATCGTGCTGGCGGTGGTCATGTTCCGCTCGTCGAGCAATCTGGCCGCAGCCTACGGTATCGCGGTGACGCTGGACATGCTGATCACCACCACGCTGACCTTCTTTGTCATCCGCTACGGCTGGCGGTACCCGCTGGCGCTGTGCGTTGCGGCCACGGGCTGCTTCTTTGTGGTGGACCTGGCGTTCTTCGCCTCCAACCTGCTCAAGCTGTTCCAGGGCGGCTGGTTCCCGCTGATGATCGGCGGCATCGTGTTCTCGCTGATGATGACCTGGAAGGAAGGACGCCGCCTGCTCAACGACAAGCTGCGCGCCGATGCCATCGACCTCAAGGACTTTCTGGAATCGATCTTCATCAGCCCGCCCACACGGGTGGATGGCACGGCCGTCTTCCTGACGGCCGAAACCGGCGCGGTGCCCAATGCCTTGCTGCACAACCTCAAGCACAACAAGGTGCTGCACCAGCAGAACCTGTTTGTCACCGTGCACAACCATGAGACACCCTGGATTGGCCTAGACAAGCGGCTGCAGGTCGAGTCGCTGGGGCACGATTGCTGGCAGGTGGTGGTGCACTACGGCTTCAAGAACGACCCCGACCTGCCCCGTGCGCTGGAGCTGCTGCGCGGGCGAGGCTGTGAGCTGGAGCCCATGACCACCAGCTATTTCCTGTCGCGCGACACCGTCATCCCCACCATCGGCAGCGGCATGGCGCCCTGGCGCGAAAAGCTGTTCGCCCAGATGCACCACAACGCCAGCGGTGCAGCCGACTTCCTGCACCTTCCCAATAACGCGGTGGTCGAGCTGGGCTCCAAGATCGAGATCTGACCGCAGGGGCTCTCCAGGCCCCCTGCAGGTACTGCGAGGCAGTTGAAGGCGATTTTTGCTTGGTAGCGCTAGTGCTGATTGCCTGAAATGCTATCAATAATGTAGTGATCGCGGCGAGCTGCCCGTCTGTCTCATTGCCTGATGCGCGCGGTGACAGAATCGCGCCCATGCAATTTTTCAAAGACCTGAGCCTTTCCACGGCAGTGGCGGGCTTCGTGGCGGTGCTGGTGGGCTTTACCAGCTCGGTGGCCATCGTGTTCCAGGCCGCTCAGGCGTTTGGCGCCACGCCCGCGCAGATCACGTCCTGGATGTGGGCGCTGGGTCTGGGCATGGGGCTGTGTTCGCTGGTACCCTCGCTGATCCTGCGCCAGCCCGTCATGGTGGCCTGGTCCACACCGGGCGCCGCCGTGCTGGCCACGGCTGGTTTGGCGGGCGGCTTCAGCATGGGCGAGGCCATCGGCGCCTTCATGATCAGCGCCTTGTTCATCACCCTGGCGGGCGTCACCGGCTGGTTTGAACGCGTGATGAACCGCATCCCCATGGAAATCGCCGCTGCCTTGCTGGCTGGCGTGCTGGCCCGCTTCGGCCTGCAGGCGTTTG
Source organism: Acidovorax sp. DMC1 (assembly GCF_056314325.1). Lineage (NCBI taxonomy): Bacteria > Pseudomonadati > Pseudomonadota > Betaproteobacteria > Burkholderiales > Comamonadaceae > Acidovorax > Acidovorax sp. DMC1. The sequence continues at coordinate 289,427 of NZ_JBQUYO010000007.1, forward strand.
CGGCAGCCCAGACGGCGCTGCCTTTGGTGCTGCTGATGTTGATGGTCTATCTGGTGAGCCGCCGTCTGGCTGCGCGGTATGCGGTGGTCATCACCCTCGCAGCGGCCGTGGTGTTTGTGGCCGCCCAAGGGCAGATGGCCTGGTCGGCGGTGCAGCTGGAGTTGGCCCTGCCGGTTTTCACCGCGCCCCAGTTCAGCGTGGCTGCCGCCGTCAGCCTGGCGATTCCTTTGTTTGTGGTGACCATGGCTTCGCAAAACCTACCCGGTGTGGCGGTCATCCGAGCGTCGGGCTACGACCTGCCCATTTCGCGGCTCATCACGCTCACGGGTCTGGCCACCCTGGTGCTGGCGCCTTTTGGCGCGTTTGCGCTCAACTTCAGTGCCATCACCGCTGCAATGTGCATGGGCCCCGAGGCGCACGCCGATCGCAACCGGCGCTACACGGCCGCAGTGGCATGCGGCGCCATCTATGTGGCGATCGGCCTGTTTGGTGCGGTCATCACGGGGCTGCTCACCGCCTTTCCCAAGGAACTGGTGGTGGCCATCGCGGGTTTGGCCTTGCTGGGCACCATCGGCAACGGTCTGGCGGCGGCGCTGCGGGACGAGTCGCACCGTGAGGCGGCACTCATCACCTTCCTCGTCACCCTCAGCGGTGTGGTCATTGTTGGGGTGGGCTCGGCCTTCTGGGGAGTGGTGGCCGGCAGCATTGCGCTATTTGTGCAACAGTACAGGCGTTCGCAGGCCAACGGCGCGTAAGCCGCCTTGGCTGCCTGGGCCCATAGGCTCCCCCTTTCTTGACCCGACACCATGAAACTGCTCTTCATCGCCGACCCGCTGCAAAGCTTCAAGATCTACAAGGACACCACCTTCGCCATGATGCGCGAGGCACAGCGGCGTGGGCACACCCTCACGGTCTGCGAACCGCAGCACATCACCTGGCAGCGCGGCAGCAAGGTCACCGCGCGGGTGCAGGACATCCGGCTGACAGGCGATGCCACCCACTGGTACGAGGCCCAGTCGCAGCGCAGCGCAGCGTTGGCCGACTTTGACGCGGTGCTCATGCGCAAGGACCCGCCCTTCGACAGCGAGTACTTCTACGCGACCCACTTGCTGGAGCAGGCAGAGCGCGACGGCGCGCGCGTGTTCAACAAGCCCAGCGCCCTGCGGGACCACCCGGAAAAGCTGGCCATCATGGAGTTCCCGCAGTTCATCGGGCCTACGCTGGTCACCCGGGATGCGGAAGACATTCGCCGTTTTCATGCGGAGCACCAGGACATCATCCTCAAACCCCTGGATGGCATGGGCGGCATGGGAATCTTTCGCGTGGGCCCGGATGGCCTCAACCTGGGCAGCATCACCGAAACACTGAACCGCCACGGCGCACAGAGCGTGATGGTGCAAAAGTTTCTGCCCGAGATCGTTGATGGCGACAAGCGGGTTCTCATTATTGGAGGCAAGCCGGTGCCCTTCTGCCTGGCGCGCATTCCCCAAGGCAGCGAAGTGCGGGGCAACCTGGCTGCGGGCGGCAAGGGCGTGGCGCGCCCTCTGTCTGCACGGGATCGTGAGATTGGTGAAGCATTGGGGCCGGTGCTGCAATCCCGCGGTTTGCTGTTGGCTGGCGTGGATGTGATCGGCGATTGCGTCACGGAGATCAATGTCACCAGCCCAACCTGCTTCCAGGAGATCTTTGACCAGACAGGCTGCGATGTGGCCTTCCTGTTCATCGATGCGCTGGAGGCGGCTGTGGCGGGTGCGCGCGGCTGATCAGCGGAGCGGGTTTTTGCAAAGTTCTTCGGGTTTTCCCTGCTCTGTGGTGTGAGGCGTGCTATAGTCGAGGGCTTCGCTACTGAGACCTGAGTGCAAAAGTGTTCAGGCTCTCTGGGTGGTTTGTGATGGTGCTTAGGCGCTGCT